>NZ_JBFAHM010000001.1:464025-687697 GCF_040654195.1 Hamadaea sp. NPDC050747 | reverse complement strand
CGACTCCACGGCAGTCTAGGAGTCGAGGTGGGGCAGTACCCGGTGGACAGGTTGCTGACCTGCTCCACCTGCCAGGACCTGATGAAGCAGAAGCCAATTTCGCCCGCTGCCGGTCGAATCATGGTCCATGATTCGACCGAGAACCCTGATCCAGCGCCCAAAAGAAGCGGGGTCAGAAGGTGGTGAGGTCGAGGACGAGCTGCGGTACGAAGCCGGCCGCGACAGCGGCCAGCGTCACGACGCCGAGCACGATCGCGACAGCGATCGAGGCGCGCGGCGCGGGCGTACCCTCCCCGTCGCGATAAAGCGGCAGAACCGCGCGGAGGTAGACGGCCAGGCCGACGACGGCCGCGATCGCAGCGGCGGCGACCACGAACCAGGCCTTGGCGTCGACCAGCGCCCGGATCACGAAGACCTTGGCGAACAGGCCGGCGAGGGCGGGCGGCAGCCCGGCGAGCCCCACCACCGCGAAGGCGTATGCCGCCGACCGCACGGGCGCGGTCCGGCCCAGTCCGGCGTACTCGCCGAGGGTGCCGCCGTCGGCTCCGGCCGGGCGCAACGAGATCACTCCTGCGAAGGCGCCCAGTTCGACGGTCACATAGATCAGGGCGTACGCCAGGGTCGCCGTCACTAGTGGACCGGCGTCGACGACGTGCACGGCGGCCAACGGGGCGAGCATGAAACCGGCCTGCGCGACCGACGACCACGCGAGCAGGCGCACCATCCGCTGCTGGCGGAGGGCGACGAGCGTACCGACGAGCAGCGTCGCGGCGGCGACGACGCCCAGCACCGGACCGGTGACCTGGGTCCAGGCAGGTCCGATGAGGACGACGGCGTAGACGATGGCGACGAGGCCACCCAGCTTCGAGGCGGTCGACAGGTACGCCGCGATCGGCACCGGCCCACCGTCGTATGTGGTCGGCGCCCAGGCGTGGGCGGGGACGGCGGCGACCTTGAAGGCCACGCCGACGAGCAGCAGGATCAGGCCGGCCCCGGCCAGCGGCCGACCGGGTCCGTCGACGTCGAGCGCGGTCGACAGCGCCCGGAAGTGCACCTGGCCGGTGGCGGCATACATGAGGGCCGCGCCGAGCAGGGTCACCGCGGTCGCCGCCACGCTGGTCAGCAGGAACGTCACCGCCGCCTGAGCCGATTCGGGGGACTTGCGGCGCATCCCGACCAGCACGTAGAGCGGCAGCGTCAGCGTTTCGAGGGCCACGATGAGCGTGATCAGATCCCGGGCCCCGCCCAGCGCCACGCCCCCTGTCATGGAGGCGGCCAGGAGGAAGGCGTACTCGCCGGTGGGCAGGTCACCGCGCATGAGCGTGGGCGCGGAGAGCAGCAGGACCAGCGCCGCGATCGTCGCCACCGCGACGGCGAGCAGGGTGGCCGGCCCGTCGAAGGTCCACGAGCAGCCGGTCTCCACGCAGAACGAGCGGCGCGCACCGCCCGCGCCGACGATCGCCGAGCCGGCCGCGGTGGCGAGCGCGCCGAGCACACCAGCGCCGAGGGTGACCGCGACCCGGCCGAGCAGCAGGTCCGCGACGAGCACGAGGACCGCGGTCCCGGCCGCGAGGTAGAGCGGCAACAGTCCGATGTGGTCGATCATCGCGCCACCAACTCCATGAGGACCGGTGCCTCCACATATCCGACGACCAGCGCCGGCACCAGGCCGATGGCCAGCGCGAGCACCACGAGCGGCGCCCAGGCCAGACCCTCCGCCACGGTGACCGCGGGAATCCCGGTCACCGCGCGCGCCGCCGGGCCGTGGGTCACCCGCCTCAGCAATCTCAAGAGGTACGCCGCGGTCAGCGCACCGCCGACGGCGGCGATCGCGGCCAGCCAGCGCCAGCCGCCACCCTGGTCGACGGCGGCGACGACGGCGAACGCCTCGCCCCAGAAGCCGGCCAGGCCGGGCAGTCCGAGGCTGGCGAGGGCGGCGAAGCCGAGGATCCCGGCGAGAGCGGGCGAGGTCTCGCGCAACCCGCCGAGGTCGTGCAGGTCACCGGTGTGGGTGCGGTCCTTGATCGCCCCCGCGAGGAAGAACAGCAGGCCGGTGATGACGCCGTGGGCGATGTTGCCGAGCAACGCCGCCTGGACGCCGGTGGACTGGGCCAGCCCGCCGCTCGCCGCTCCGGCCGCGATGCCGAGCAGGACGAAGCCCATGTGCCCGACGCTCGAGTACGCGATGAGCCGCTTGAGTTCCCGCTGGGCGAGACACACCAGCGATCCGATGATGATGGCCGCGACGGCGAGGACGCCGAGCACCCGGGCGACCGCCTTCGCGCCCTCGGGCAGGACGCCCAGCCCGACCCGGATCATCCCGTAGGTGCCCATCTTCAGCAGCACACCGGCGAGGATGACGCTGCCAACCGTCGGCGCCTCGGTATGCGCGTCGGGCAGCCAGGTGTGCAGCGGCCACAACGGCGCTTTGACCGCGAACGCGATGGCGAGCACCACGAACAGGCCGATCTGCGTACCGCGGGAAAGGGTGGGGCCGGCAGTCAGGGCGGCGATGTCGAAGCTGCCCGCCGAGGTTCCGATGCCCAGTACGCCCACCAGCAACAGCACCGAGCCGAACAGCGTGTACAGCGCGAACTTCCGGGCGGCGCGGCGGCGGTCCGGCCCGCCCCAGCCCGCGATCACGGCGTACATGGGCAGGAGGACGACCTCGAACGAGATGAAGAACAGCACCAGGTCGAGCGAGGTGAACACGCCGATCAGCCCGACCTCGATGGCGAGCAGCAACGCCGCCAGCTTCCCGCCGGACGGCCGGTCCTCGGGCGCCCGCCACACCGTGTACGCGCAGCAGAGCAGCGTCAACAGCGTCGTGAGCACGATCAGCGGATAGGAGATCCCGTCGACGCCGAGCGCGAACCGCAGCCCGAGCGACGGCACCCAGTCGTAGCCGACCTGGTGCCAGAGACCCTCGTGCCGATAGGCGGCCAACGCCAGCGAGGCGAGGAACGTGAGCGCTGCGGCGATGGTCGCCACGATCCGGCCGATCCGGTCCGGCAGCAGTCCGGCGGCGATCGCACCGGCCAGCGGCACGGCGAGCAGCAGAATCAGCAGCGCGCTCATCTCAGCAGTCCATTCAGGGCGAAGACCACGACGGAGGCGGCGGCGATCATCAGCACACCGGCCAGCGCCCGGGGGATGCCGGACCGGTGCCAGCGGCTGAGCGAGCCGCCGAGGGCGAGCGTTCCCGCCCCCACCCCGGTCACCACGCCGTCCACTCCGGACTCGTCGGCCGATCGGGTGACCCGGGCCAGTCCCCGTACCGGGGCGACGACGAGGGCGTTCTGCACCGCGTCGAGCCCGAAGGCCGAGGCCACGAAGCCGCGCGTCCGGCCGAGCACGGTCACCGGATCCCCGGTACGCCGCCAGCCCCACCAGGCCGCGGCGATTCCAGCCACGACCAGCACGATCGGCAGCAGCGCCAGCGCGTCCAGCTCGGTCAGCTCCCGGTCGGTCAGGTACGCCCCCAGCCCGAGCCCGGCCGCCGGGACCGCCAGCACCGCGACCGGCGCCTGCATGACCCAGCTCGGGACGTGCACGTGATCGTTGTAGCCCGGTCCGAAGAACACGCGCAGCCACAGGCGCGTGGCGTACCAGGCGGTCACGAAGGTGCCGAGCAGACCGGCGAGGTAGACGGCCAGCGCCGTGCCGCCGGAGCCGTGTTCGGCGGCGGCGAGGATGGCCTCCTTGCTCCAGAACCCGGCCATCGGCGGGATCCCGGCGAGCGCGGCCAGCCCGATCGTCATCGACCAGAAGGTCACGGGCAGCGCCTTACGCAGCCCGCCCATCCGGGACATCAGGTTCGTGCCGACCGCGTGGATGACGCAGCCCGCGGCGAGGAACAGCAGCGCCTTGAACGCGGCGTGGGTGAGCAGGTGGAAGATCGCCGCAGTCGGCGCTCCGACCGCGAGCGCACCCGTCATGTAACCGAGCTGGCTCACCGTCGACCAGGCCAGTACGCGTTTGATGTCGTCCTGCGCGGTCGCGGCGAAGGCGCCCAGCAACAGCGTGATCGCGGCCATCACCCCGAGGACCGTCAACGCGCCCGGTGCCTGCTCGAAGACCGGGTAGAGCCGGGCGACGACGTAGACCCCGGCGGCGACCATCGTCGCAGCGTGGATCAACGCCGAGATCGGCGTCGGACCGGCCATCGCGTCGGGCAGCCAGGTGTGCAGGGGGAACTGCGCGCTCTTGCCCGCCACCCCGGCGAGCAACAGGATCGCGGCGGCGGTGAGCGTACCGGGGCTCATCTGGGGCAGCGACGGGATCACCTCGGCGATCCGGAAGCTGTGCGCGTTGACGCCCAGCAGGGCGATGCCGAGCAGGAAGCCGACGTCGCCGACGCGGGTCACGAGGAACGCCTTCACGGCGGCGGCGGGCGCCTCGGGAAGGCTCCGATCGTGCGCGATCAGCAGGTACGAGCAGGCGCCCATGACCTCCCAGCCGACGAGCACCAGGATCAGGTCGCCGCCGACGACCACCGCCAGCATGGCCGCCGTGAAGATGCTGATCTGCGCGGCGTACGGGCCGTAGCGGTCGTCACCGGCGAGATAACCGATCGAGTAGATCTGCACCGCCAGGGCCACGATCGCCACGGCGAGCGCCACGAACAGTGCTCGCTGGTCGATCGCCACCCCGAGGGTGACCCGGAAGCTTCCGATGGTCACCCAGTCCCGGGTCGTCTCGAACCCGGCCCGGGCGGCGTCGTTCGCCAGCAGCGCGATCACGATCAGCAGCGACACCGCCGCACCGGTCACACCCAGCGCCGCCCCGACCATCCGGTTGGCGCGGGGAGTCAGCAGCCCGGCCAGGCCGAGCACGGCGGGAACGGCGGGCAGCAGCGGGCCGAGGGTGTCAGGCGACATCCGGCACCCCCGTCCGGTCAGCAGTCGCAGTGGTCTCGCCGGTGTCACCGGTGTCGTCGTCGGCCGGCTCGGCCAGCGGGACCTCGTCGACGTTGATCGCCGCCTTCAGCCGGAACAGCTGCAGCACGACGGCCAGGCCCACGCCGATCTCGGCGGCGGCGATGACGATCACGAACAAGGTGAAGATCTGGCCGGTCGGAGCGGCCTTCGGGAGGGTGGCGTCGGCGGTGACGAAGATCAGGTTCACCGCGTTCAACATCAGCTCGACCGACATCAGCAGCAGGATCGCGTTGCGTCGCCGCAGTACGCCGAGAACGCCGAGGCCGAACAGAGCGCTGGCGACGGCGTAGGGGATGAAGGGGTGCATTACTTGGCCCCCCGGCTCACGACGACGGCCCCGATCAGGGCGCCCAGCAGCAGCACGGAGACCACCTCGAACGGCAGCGTCCACGTCGTGAAGATCGGCCCGCCGACCGTCTCGGCGTTGCCGTGCTGAGCGGGCAGGTCATACCGCGTCCACCCGTACGCCACGGCGAACAACGTGCCGAGGCTCAGGCCGACGCCGACCCCGACGACGCTCGCCGGACCGACCCGGCGGTCCAGGTCCTGACTCGGCCCGATCGGCGCCCGCGTCAGCATGACGGCGAACAGCAGCAGCACCACGACTGCGCCGAGGTAGATGAGCACCTGGGTCCAGGCCACCAACTCCGCCCCGAGCAGGAGGAACTCCACCGCCAGCGCGGCCAGGCAGACCACCAGCCACAGCCCCGCGCGTACCACTTGGTTGGTGGCGACGACCGCCCAGCCGGCGCCGACCGCGAGCAGGCCGACCCCCGCGAGCAGCAGATCCAGCCCGGTCATGCGACCACCGTCCGAGAGCCGGTCATGACGCGGCCTGTTGCTTCTTCGCGGCGGCTTGCTCCTCCTTGGCCGGCTCCCCCATCGGGTCGTGGGCCGGCGGCGGCGGAACCGTGGGCATCCACGCGCCCAGGTGGTCTTTCTCGTGCAGCAGATCGCGGATGTCGTACTCGGCGTACTCGAACTCGGGCGTCCAGTAGAGCGCGTCGAACGGGCACGCCTCGATGCAGATGCCGCAGTACATGCAGAGGGAGAAGTCGATCGCGAACCGGTCCAGCATGTTGCGCTGGCGCGGCCGCGCCGCGCCCGGCACGAGGACTTCTTCCTTGTGCGAGTCGATGTAGATGCACCAGTCGGGGCACTCGCGGGAGCAGAGCATGCACACCGTGCAGTTCTCCTCCAGCAGCGCGATCACCCCCCGGGACCGCGGCGGCAGATCCGGCGCGACATCCGGATACTGCTGGGTGTGCGACCGGCGGGTCATCGTCTTGAGCGTGACCGCCAGCCCCTTCGCCAGGCCCGCTCCCGGGAATCCGCCCTCACTCATGCGCACATCATTCCCTGTGTGGCCGACGCGCGCGAGCACCGGGTCATGACCAGGCCCGGATCCGAGCCGATCAGAGCAGTACGCGTACCACCGCGGTCAGCACGAGCTGCCCCAACGCCACCGGCACCAGGATCAGCCAGCACAACCGCTGCAGCTGGTCCTCGCGGAGCCGGGGGTAGGAGACCCGGATCCAGATCACGACGAACGCCACGGCGAAGGTCTTGATCAGCATCCAGAGCCAGCCGAGGCCGTCCGGCCCGGGACCGTGCCAGCCGCCGAGGAACAGCACCGAGGTCAGCGCCGAGATGACGACGATGCCGACGTACTCCGCCAGCAGGAAGAACGCGAACCGGAGTCCGGTGTATTCGGTCAAGTAGCCGAAGACGAGTTCGGAGTCGGCGACCGGCATGTCGAACGGCGGTCGCCGGATCTCGGCCAGGCCGGCGATGAAGAAGATCACGAGGGCGGGCAGCTGCCAGGCCAGCCACCAGGGGCGCCAGGCTTCCACGATGCCGCTCAGCGACAGCGTCCCGGCGGCCATGGCGACGCTGGCGGCCGACAGCACCAACGGCAACTCGTACGCCATCAGCTGTGCCGCCGCGCGCAACGCGCCCAGCAGCGAGTACTTGTTCGCCGAGGCCCAGCCGGACATGAGCACGGCGACGACGCCGACGCCGAGGACGGCGAGGACGAAGAACAGGCCGATGTCCAGCGTCTGCCCGACCAGGTCGCCAGGGCCGAGCGGGATGACCAGCAGGGCCAGCAGGTAGGGCAGGAGCGCGATGATCGGCGCGAACTTGAACACCGGCCGGTCGGCGGCGCGCGGCGTGACGTCTTCCTTCTGCGCGAACTTCACGCCGTCGGCGACGAGCTGCGCCCACCCGTGGAAGGCGCCGGCGTACATCGGGCCGAGCCGGCCCTGCATGTGCGCCATCACCTTGTGCTCGGTCTGCCCGACGATCAGGGGCAGGGTGAGGAAGGCGATCATGACTCCGGCGACGCGGATCGCCAGCTCCAGCCAGACCGGCATCAGGCGTCCCCTCCCCCGGCGGCGGGACCCCATTCACCCGGCGCGGGTACGCCCGGTGGCCGGACCGCCTGCCGACGCGGCGCGTCGCCATGGCCCTCGCCCGGCTCCTTCGCGCCCGGCCAGGGCTTGGCGACCCGGCTGGCCAGGACGAAGTCCTTGCGCAGCGGGTGCCCCTCGAACTCCGGGGTGAGCAGCAGACGCGGGAGGTCGCCGGGGAATCCGATGCCGAACATCTCGCAGGTTTCCCGCTCGTGCCACGACGCGCCCGGATAGACCTCGACGATCGAGGCGAGGCTGGGTTCCTCGCGGGGCAGCCGCGTACGCAACAGGAGTCCGAAGCGTTCGCGAGTGGACCAGAGGTGCGCCACGACGGTGAAGCCCTCGTCCAGCTCGTCCACGGCGGACAGCCAGTCGAAGAAGTCCAGGCCGAGCCCGTCCCGGGCGGTACGCGCGGCCGCGACCCACTGGGCGGGCGGCACGTCGGCCACGGCGCGGGCGTGCGCTCCGCCGCCGGAGACGCCGGGCTCGGCGGCTTCCAGCCCGGCCGAGGTGAGCAGGCCGGTCAGCCGGGAGCCGACCTCTTCGGGAGTCATGCGCCGATCCTAAACCGCTGCTGGGGATTGAGAACTACGCGGATGCGGCCCGTTTGTACACTGGGTCCCCCTGGCGGCGGAGCCGCCGGTTTCCCCTCGGGAGGCGACGTGCCGGAGCCCCGCGACTTCGCGGAGTTCTACGCGAGCACGTTCCACTCGCTCACCACGCAGGTCTACCTGCACACGGGAGATCTGGCCGAGGCGCAGGACGTCGCGCAGGAGGCGTTCTGCCGGGCGCTGATCCGCTGGCGGGAGGTCGGCGAATACGACGATCCGACGGCCTGGGTGCGCCGGGTCGCCTGGAACCTCGCGACCAGCCGCTGGCGGCGGATGCGGCGGGGGATGGAGTTGCTGCATCTGCACCGGATCGAGGTGGAGACGCCCGGTCCCACCCCCGACCGCGTGGCGCTGCACCGCGCCCTAAGGCTGCTGCCGGAACGCCACCGCCAGGCGGTGATCCTGTTCTACCTGGAAGATCTGACGATCGCGGAGATCGCCTCGCTGACCGGCGCGGCCGAGGGCACGGTCAAGTCCTGGCTGCACCGCGCGCGAACGACCCTGGCCGAGCATCTCCTCCCGGAACGCGAGGTGGAGCGTGCAGTCCGATGAGCGGCTCCGCGCACTGCTGAAGCACGCGGAAGCCGAGCTCCGCGCGCACGTCACGGCCCCGCCGCTCGTTCACCTGCGTCATCGGGTACGCCGACGAAGGCTCGCCCGCTCCGCGGCGGCCGGAGCAGCCGTCGCCCTGTCCGTCACGGGCCTGCTCCTCGCACCCCACGTACGCGGGCCGGAGCGCGTACCGCTGGCGGTGTCACCACCACCCACCCCGTCGGCGGAGCCGGCCGAGCCGCCGAACGTCTCCGGCATCCGGGGCGAAGATCGCCGGCCGATCAGCTCGCCCGTGCAGGCGTTGCCACGGCTGCAGGTCCAGCCCCTGGCGGTGACGGCCAAACTCACCGAAGCCGAAGTCGCCGCACACGTCGTCGTGCGTACGAGCGGATTCGGGTCGGTGCGGGTGACCGTCCAGTTCGCCTATCCGACCGGGCGGTTCGCGTACGCGACCGAGGAGGAGACCTTCACCGTCACGGGCACCGGCCGGAACGAGTTCATCGAAGTCGTCGGGCTGAGCCTCGACCAGGCGTGTGCCACCGCAGCCACGCCGACCGGAGACTTCGTGAGCGTGACCGCGCGTTACGAGACGGTCGGACGACCGGAAGACGACCTCGCCGGCTACGCCGTCATCCAGTGCCCATAGCGCCGTCGGCTCAAGCCGACAACCATTTGTCGAAGGAGGACCGGTCGAAGACGGCGGGCGGTGTACCGCGCCGTTGCTGCCGAAGCCGTTGCAGGTAGGACCAGACGGTGTCTGCGTCCGCCATGCCGGTCCGGCACGCAAGCCGAAGCAGGTCGAAGGTAGTGACGACCTGGATCCCCTGCTCGCGGGCGACTACCGGCACCGCTTTGTCGTCGGTGACGAACATGCCGCGAAGCGACCGGCTCGCCATGATCGCCAATGTCTCCGCTTCGCCGAGGTGGCGTAGGTGTCCTTCGCCCGGCCGCGCGAGGCGCGTACGAAGCGTCTGGGTCATGGTCAGCTCGCTGGGAGTCTCCGGCCGCAAGGGCTCGCCGAAGACCTCGTGCGCGTCCGCCATCGACTCCAGACCTGGATGCCGTGCCGATTGATCGCATTCGGCCGCCACCGAGGCACACCAGGTGCCGTTTCCCTTGATGAGCTTCGCGAGGAGGTCCATCCGGTTCAGCAGCGCGAAGTTGACCAGGACCGTATTGTCCGGGAGCACCAGCAGCGTCGGCACCTGGGCGTCCTAGAGGCCGAACGCGTCAGCTAGCGAGTCGACGGACATGGTTTCCGCCGGCGTCGGCTCGTCGACCTCGAGTGTGCTCTCCGGCACTCCCAGCATCCAGGCCAGTGTCGCTTTCGTCAAAACGCCCTTGGCGATCAGCGTCACGTGCGCTTCTTGCAGCGCCAGTGGGAACCGCCGAACGGCTGCCTCCTCCATTCGTCGAGTGATCGGCTCGCCGACCTCCTGGTGCGACCAATGCCGCCGGAGCAGACGTTGGGTCGGCTGAGAACGCCATTCCTGCAAGACATTGGAGAGCGGGATTCTCAGACTGCGAAGCCGGCTCACCACGGCTTCGATCGAAACCCCCCAATCCCAGATCAAGCCCGCGAGCTGCCCGACGGTCATCATGGACCAGTTCTGTGCCTGCATCATCCTCGTCGGCAACAGCAGCTCGGCCGCGAAGGCGTTGGCGGCCTCCTCATGACGGTCTCGTTCGTCGGCAGAGGTCTCCGGATCGGTATGTCGCTGCGAAAGGTGTCCGAGCTCGTGCGCCAGACACCAGTTCTGGTAGAACCAGTTGCCATTGGCGGGTACGAGGATGACGCCCCGCCCGCCGAGCGTGAAGCTGTATGACGTGGACAGCTCGGGAAGCCTGACGACGTCGATGTCGAACCGCTCCTCGATACGTGCGATGAGGGGGCGGACGAACCGCTCGCCCAAGATCGCGCGTGCGTCCGAGACCGACGAGGGGATGTCCGAAGCCGCGAGCGACGCTTCAACCGCCTGACGATAGGCCAGCGCTACGTCGTCCAGCATCGAGCGGTCGCGATCAGCGCCGCCCACCTCCCGTCGGCCGGTCGCCGGATCGAAGTCATGCCGAGCAACCATCCGGAGGCGTAGCGGGTCGGCCTCCCCGGTGATGAGGAAGTGGACATCTGCTTCCAGGAGGTCGGCAATGCGAGCGAGTTCAACCGCCGAGAATCCACGCTGGCCGCTCAAGGAACGAGAGAAGGCGTCCGGCGTCATCTCGACGCGGAGGGCGATCTCCCGGTGGGTTTGGTCGGCTGGCAGTAGCTCGCGCACGCGCTCTCCGATGCTGTCCGCCATGCCCACCAGGGTACGCTGGTGTTGGGAAAATCCCAACGCATCGAAGCTCGCTGCGCCTGAACCGTTACTAGGCGGGTGGCGGGACGACCGGGGCGGTGAGGGCGAGCGGATCGGGCCGGTCCACGCCGCCGATGCCGGGGTCCTCGGCCGCGATCTTCTCCTGCAGGCGCAGGATGCCGTGCAGGAGCGCCTCAGGCCGGGGCGGGCAGCCGGGGACGTAGACGTCGACCGGGATGATCTGGTCCACGCCCTTGGTGACCGAGTAGCTGTCCCAGTAGGGGCCGCCGCAGTTGCTGCACGCGCCGAACGAGATCACGTACTTCGGCTCGGGCATCTGGTCGTAGAGACGCTTGATCGCCGGGGCCATCTTGTCGGTGACCGTCCCGCTGACCACCATCAGGTCCGCCTGCCGAGGGCCGTGCGCGAACGGGATGACGCCCATCCGCATGAAGTCGTGCCGGCCCATGCTGGACGCGATGAACTCGATGGCGCAGCAGGCCAGGCCGAAGTTGAAGACCCACAGCGAATAGCGGCGACCCCAGTTCAGCACGAACTTGATGGGGTGGCCGAGGACCGCGGGCAGTTGCGCCATACCCTCAGCGTAATGCGTACGGGGGCTAGGCGGCCTCCGGGACGACCTCCGTGGTGAATCCGCGCAGGAAGAGCAGGGCCAGCCCGACGATGACCGCCGGGACTGCGGTGAAGCCGAGCAGGACGCCCAGCTCGGCGTGCGACGTCTGGACGGCGGAGATGCCGGTGGTGCTGGAGACGTAGCCGAAGAACTGCAGGACCTGCCCGAAGATGCCGGGGCCGAGGGCCAGCCCGAGCGTCTCCCCGGCGGTCCACACACCCGTGAAGACGCCCGCCTGACGCTTACCGGTCCGGGCCGTGTCGTACGCGATGCAGTCGGGCAGCAGGGCCAAGCCGAACAGCTGCTGACCGGCGTACCCGAAGCCGATCACGGCGATCATCGCGTACACGAGGAAATGCGGGACGAGTGGGGCGGTGACCAGGGCGAGCGTGGCCGCGGTCAGGGTGGCCGAGGCCAGGATGTAGCCGCGGACCTTGCCCAGCCGTTCGCCGACCCGCCGCCACAGCGGGGTCACGACGAGCGCCGGGGAGACCACGGTGAGGAAGAGCAGCGGCATCGCGCCGTGGTCGTGCAGGACGTGGTCGGCGAAGTACTGGACGCCGGCGAGCATGCAGGCGACGCCGGTGGCCTGGACGACGAAACACGCCACCAGTACGCGGAACGGCCGGTTCGCCGCGACCACCTTGAGCTGCGCGCGCAGCGACGGTTCGGAGGCCTGGATAGCACCGATCGGGGCGGTCGCGGTGCCGTAGAAGGCGCACAGCGTGCCGATGACCATGAGGGCCGCGACGAACAGGCCCATCAGCCGGTGCCCGACGATGCCGCCGCCGGTGTGGTCCACGATCCACGGCGCGACCGCGCCGGAGACGAGGATCGTCGTGGCCAGCAGGCCGACCCGCCACGTCATCATCCGCGTACGCTCGCCGGCGCTGTCGGTCATCTCGGCGGGCATCGAGACGTAGGGGACTTGGAAGAACGCGAACGCCGTCGCGGTGAGCAGGAAGGCGACCGCGACGTAGCTCACCGCGAGGACGGGGCTGCCACCGGGCGCGACCGCCCCGAAGGGTGCGGCGAAGAGGGCGGCGAAGAGCACAGCGAGGGTCAGCCCGGCCCCGAGCAGGTACGGCCGCCGTGCGCCCCAGCGAGTCTGCGTGCGATCGGAGACCCGGCCGACGAGCGGATTGGCGACGACGTCCCAGGCCTTGGGAGCCAGCACCAAAAGCCCCGCAAGACCGGCGGAGACGCCTAGAGTATCGGTCAAATAGGGCAGCAGGAGCAGCCCGGGAACAGTGCCGAACGCTCCCGTGACGAGTGAACCGAGCGAGTACCCGATGCGGACGCGCGGGGACAGAGGTTCGCTGTCGGCGGGAGCGACAGCCACACTGTTCTGCATGGGCACCGCCTCCATGGGCACAGAGCGTACGGGAGTGAGAATTAGTCGCGTACCGGCTGGGGTGGCCGCGGGACATCCCGCGACGGTCGAGGCTGGGCTGCGCGTCCTCGCCGAGGGCGGCAACGCCGTCGACGCCGCCGTCGCCGCGACCTTCGCCTCCTGCGCCGCCGAGACCATCCTGTGCGGACTGGGCGGTGGCGGATTCGCCACCGTGTTCTCGGCCAAGTCCGGCAGCGTCGCCGTCATCGACTTCTTCTGCGCCATGCCGGGACTCTCCGGCCAGACACCGGGACCGATGGTACCGATCGAGATCGACTTCGGCGGGGTCCCGATTCCCTACTCCATCGGCGGCGCCTCCGTCGCCGTCCCGGGCGTCCCGGCCGGCTGCGCCGAACTGCACCGCCGCTTCGGCCGGATCTCCTGGCTGGAGATCGTGCAACCGGCGTACGACATCGCGCACGCGGGGGTGCCGATCCCGCCGCCGCAGGCGGAGGCGCTGCGATCGATCGCCCCGGCGATGATCCTTGACCAGGGCGGTCCGGCGTACGCCCCCAACGGCCGCCTGCTCGACGGCGGCGACCACCTGCGGCACCCCGGGCTCGACGACGCCTTCGCCCTGCTCGCCTCGGGCTACGACGAGTTCGCCGAATACACCGCGGCCCTCATGGTCGACGCGGTCCAAGCCGGTGGGGGCTGCCTGAGCCGGAAGGACGTCGAGGCGTACCAGCCGATCTCGCGGCCGGTCCGGTCGGCGTCCCTGGCCGGCCGGCACGTCTGCGGGCGGCTGGACCTCAACCGCACGCTCCCCACGATCGCCGCTCTGCCGCAGCTGGACCCGCTCACCGGCCCGGAACGGGCCGTCGCGCTGGCGTACGCGCTCCAGGAGAACGCCCACCGTCCGGAAGGGCTCGGCGAGACGACCAACATCTCGGTGGTCGACGGGGACGGCAACGCCTGCGTCGTCACGCACACCCTCGGCCTCGGCTCCGGCGTCTGGCTGCCCGGCCTGGGCATCCACCTCAACTCGATGCTGGGCGAGGGCGAGCTGCTGGCGGGGCACATCCACCCCGGCGACCGGGTGCACTCGATGATGAGCCCACTCGTCGTGCTCTCCCCCGACGGGGACCTCGACCTCGCGGTCGGCTCGGCGGGCGCGTCCCGGATCCGGTCGGCGCTGCTCAGCACCCTGATCGCGTACCTGGTCGAGGGGCGCTCGGTGCCGGACGCGGTCGCCTCGCCCCGGCTGCACGTCGCCGGGCAGATCGCCCACCTCGAACCGGGCTACCCCGCCGACGACGCCGACGCGCTGGCCGAAGCCGGGTTCGTCGTGCAGCAGTGGGAGCAGACCAACCACTACTTCGGCGGGGTCAGCGCGGTCGGGCGTACCGGGGCGGCCGGTGATCCTCGGCGGGGTGGGCACGCCCACGTGCTGTGATCATCGCGTCAGCCATGCGGTTTCATCGGACATTCCGCCGCGCGAAACAGCATGGCTGACGCAATGATCACGCGAAGCGGGCCGCGGAGGGCGGCTAGCGGGTGTGGCCGGCCCCCATCACGACGTACTTCGTGGAGGTCAGCTCGGGCAGCCCCATCGGGCCACGGGCGTGCAGCTTCTGCGTGGAGATGCCGATCTCGGCGCCGAAGCCGAACTCTCCGCCGTCGACGAACCGGGTCGAGGCGTTGACCAGCACCGCCGCCGCGTCGACCCGGGCGGTGAACTCGTTCGCCGCCGCCAGCGATCCGGTCACGATCGCCTCGCTGTGGCCGGTGCCGTAGCGCGTGATGTGCTCGATCGCCTCATCCAGGGAGTCGACCACCGCCACCGAGATCTCCAGCGCCAGGTACTCGGTCGCGAAGTCCTCCTCCGTCGCCGGCACGACCGCCTCGTCGAGCACCGCCACGTCGGGGGTCCCGTGCACGGTGACTCCGGCGTTGCGGAACGCCGCCAGCGCGACCGGCAGGAACTCGCCGGCCACCGCCGAGTGGACGAGCAGCGACTCGGCCGCGTTGCACACCGAGGGCCGCGACGTCTTCGCGTTGAGCAGGATGGACAGCGCCATGTCCAGGTCGGCCGTCTCGTCGACGTAGATGTGGCAGTTGCCGACACCCGTCTCGATCACCGGCACCGTCGAGTCTTCGACCACACTGCGGATCAGACCCGCTCCCCCGCGCGGAATCAGCACGTCGACCAGGCCGCGAGCGCGCATCAGGTCGCGTACGGTCTCGCGGGAGGACGGATCGACGAGTTGCACCGCGTCGGCGGGCAGGCCGGTCTTCGCGATCGCCTCGCGGAGCACCTCCACGATCGCGGCGTTCGAGTTCGCGGCGCTCGACGAGCCGCGCAGCAATACGGCATTACCCGACTTGAGGGTCAGCCCGGCCGCGTCGGCGGTTACGTTCGGCCGCGCCTCGTAGATGATGCCGACCACGCCGAACGGCACGCGTACCTGCCGCAGCTGCAGGCCGTTCGGCAGCGTCGAGCCGCGCACCACCTCACCGACCGGGTCGGCCAGCGCGGCCATCTGCCGCAGGCCGTCGGCGATCGCCACGAGCCGCGCGGGCGTCAAGGCCAGCCGGTCGATGATCGATTCGCTGGTTCCCTGCTCGCGCGCCGCCGCGACGTCCAGGCCGTTCGCCTTCACGATCTCGTCGGTACGCGTGACGAGCGCGTCCGCCATGGCGATGAGGGCGTCGTCCTTGACGGCGCGGGTGGCGGTGGCCAGCGTGCGGGCGGCGACGCGGGCGCGCTGGGCGAGTTCGGTGACTGACATTTCGTTCCCTCTCACAGCAGCACCAGATCGTCGCGGTGCACGACTTCACGCTCGTACGCCGGGCCGAGTGACGCGGCGAGTTCGACCGTCGACCGGCCGAGGAGTCCGGGCAGTTCCAGAGCGTCGTAGTTGACCAGTCCCCGGGCGACCGGATGCCCGCTGGAGTCGACGAGGTCCACCGGGTCGCCCGCCGAGAAGGCACCGTCCACCCCGGTGATCCCGGCCGGGAGCAGGGACTTTCGCCGATCCACGACGGCCGCGACCGCGCCCGGATCCAGGAAGAGCCGCCCGCGCGCCTCGGTGGCATGGGCCAACCAGAACAGGCGCGCCGATGCGCGTACCACTTGGGCGGCGAAGAGCGTGCCCACCTCCTCGCCGCACAGGGCCGCGGCCGCCTGGGGCGCGGAGGTCAGGACGACCGGGATGCCGGCGCCGTTGGCGATGCGCGCGGCCTGGACCTTCGTGACCATCCCGCCGGTGCCGAGACCGGCCTTGCCAGCGCTGCCGATGGCGACGCCGTCGAGGTCCTCCTCCCCGCGGACCAGGTCGATCCGGGTCGAGGTCGGCAGCGCGGGGTCGCCAGTGTACAGACCGTCCACATCGGAGAGCAGAATCAGCAGGTCGGCCTCGACCAGCGCGGCGACCAGGGCGGCGAGCCGGTCGTTGTCGCCGAACCGGATCTCGCTCGTGGCCACCGTGTCGTTCTCGTTGACGATCGGGACGACCCGCAGGTCGAGCAGGCGCTGGAGGGTACGCCGCGCGTTGCGGTAGTGCGAGCGGCGCGTGACGTCGTCGACGGTGAGCAGAACCTGCCCGACCGTACGCCCATGGGCGGCGAACGCCGCGGTGTACGCGTGCATGAGCAGCCCCTGGCCGACGCTGGCCGCCGCCTGTTGCGTGGCCAGGTCCCGCGGTCGGCGCGGCAGGCCGAGCGGGGCGAGACCGGCCGCGATCGCGCCCGACGAGACCAGGATGACCTGCTTACCCGCTGCTCCGGCTGGAGAGTCGGGCATGGATGCACTGCCCGACGCGGTGAGCGCCTCGACCAGCGCGCCCAGCCGGGCCGCGTCGAGACCGCCGGCCGCCGTGGTCAGCGAGGAGGACCCCACCTTGACCACGATGCGCCGCGCACTCGTGACTGTCTGCCGCACTGGACCATTCTGACCTGCGTGAATCCGCAACTGTCGGATGGATCCCATAGTGTGGGGCGATGTGAGCCCAGAGGAGTACCGCGAGCAGGTGCTGCAGCTCGTGGAGCGGATCCCGGCCGGCCGGGTGATGAGCTACGGCGCGATCGCCGAATACCTCGCCGACGTCTCCGGCCGCTGCTCGGCCCGGCAGGTCGGCACGATCATGGCCCGTTACGGCGGGGGCGTCCCGTGGCATCGTGTCGTGAATTCGTCAGGACGGCTCCCGCCGGGGCACGAACAGCGGGCGGCGCGCCTCCTCATGGCGGAAGGTGTGCAGCTGAAAGCCGGTCGGGTGATCATGCAGACCACCTCCTGGTACCCCGAAGATCACACGTCCGGCCGTTGAGGCTGCGCACGGTGAGCGTCTAGCCTTTCTCCGTGATCGACATGGACGCGGCCATCGGCTTCGTGGTGGCCAAGGGCGACCAGGTCGACCGTGCCCGTTTGTCGTACTTGCGTACCGGCGCGGTGCCCTCGGACGACATCCTCGACAAGGCGGAAGCGGGGCAGACCCGGGACGGCGGCTGGCCGGCATACGGGACCGACGGGGTCGCCTCGGTCGACGCGACCTGCTTCCGGCTGGCCGAACTCGACGACCTCGGCGCGCTGAGCCGCCCGGCCGCCCGCCGCGCCCTCGACTGGCTGACCACCCGCCAGCACGGCGACGGCAGCTGGGAAGAGGCCCCCAGCCTGGCCGACATCGCCCCACCCTGGGCGGTCCCCGGCGACCCGGAGGCGCGGCTCTACATCACCGCCAACGCGGCCTTCTGGCTCACCGTCGCGGGGCAGGACGCCCGATCCGCCGGCCCCCTCGACGACCGGCCCGGCGGGGCATACGCGGGTGTCGTGCTCAAAGCGGCCGAAGCGCTGCGGACTGAAGTGCAGCCCGACGGCACGATGCCGACCTTCCTGGTCGCGACCTGGCTGTCCGCCGCCGTCCTCTACCGGCACGACATGTTCTACGAATCCGTACGCCTTCAGCAGCGCCTGATCGAACGGCTGCCGGAATTGAGCGCGGCCGACGCCGCCTGGCTCGCCGCCGCCAACCGGCGAGTCGGCGTACGCGACGACGACCCGCTGATCATCAACGCGATGCTCCGCCTGCGCCAACTCCAGCGCAGCGACGGCGGTTTCAGCAGCGACGACGGCGACGCCTTCGACGTGCACACAACCCTCGCCGCAATCAGAGCTTGTAGGTGAGCACGCCGCTAGGAGGGCCGTTCACGGCCAGGCGCCAACCAGAGCCGAAAACGGGGTGACCCAATCCGGGCGGATTGGGTCACCCCGTTTTCGGCTAGAAGCGTTAGTACACCGGCAGGGAAGGGTCAATCTGCTTGATCCAAGCCAGCACGCCCCCCTGAACATGCACAGCGTTCGAGAACCCAGCCGCCTTCAGCGCAGCCAGAGCCTCCGCCGACCGAACCCCGGACTTGCAGTGCAGCACGATCTGCTTGTCCTGCGGCAGATCAGCGAGTGCCTGCCCCGAGAGGATGTCGCCCTTCGGGATGAGCGTCGACCCGGGGATCCGGACGATCTCGTATTCGGCCGGTTCGCGTACGTCGACGAGGAAGATGTCCTTGCCGGCGTCCTGCCAGTCCTTCAGCTCGCTCGCCGTGATCGTCGAGTTCTCGGTCGCGGCCTGCGCCTCGACCGACACCGCGCCGCAGAAGTCGTCGTAGTCTTCGAGCAGTTCGGTCTGGGTCGCGTTCTCGCCACACAGGACGCAGTTCGGGTCCTTGCGTACCTTGATCTTGCGGTAGCTCATCTCCAAGGCGTCGTAGACCATGAGCGAACCGACGAGCGGCTCGCCGACTCCGGCGAGGAGCTTGATCGCCTCGGTGACCTGGATCGCGCCGATACTGCCGCACAGGACGCCGAGGACGCCGCCCTCGGCGCAGCTCGGCACCATGCCGGGCGGCGGGGGCTCGGGGTAAAGGCAGCGGTAGCAGGGGCCGTGCTCGGCCCAGAAGACGCTGGCCTGACCGTCGAAGCGGTAGATCGAACCCCAGACGTAGGGCTTGCCGGCGAGGACGGCGGCGTCGTTGACCAGGTAGCGGGTGGCGAAGTTGTCCGTGCCGTCAACGATCAGGTCGTACTGGCCGAAGATGTCGAAGACGTTCTCCCGGTCCAGCGCGGTGTTGTGAATCTCGACCTGGACGTAAGGGTTGATCTCGCGGATCGACGCGGCGGCCGATTCGGCCTTGGACCGGCCGACGTCGGACTGGCCGTGGATGATCTGGCGCTGGAGGTTCGACTCGTCGACGACGTCGAACTCCACGATGCCGAGGGTGCCCACACCCGCCGCGGCCAGATACATCAGGGCCGGTGAGCCCAGGCCGCCCGCGCCCACACAGAGGACTCGGGCGTTCTTGAGCCGCTTCTGCCCCTCCACCCCGACGTCGGGGATGATCAGGTGGCGGGAATAGCGGCGGATCTCATCGACCGAGAGCGACTCGGCCGGCTCGACCAGCGGCGGCAAAGACACGGTGAAGCTCCTGCCTGCGATGCGTGATGTTGCGGCGACTCGGCCATTCTTGCTCGCGCCGGTGAATTCTGGCCATGACGTCTACCACGTGGGACGCGGGAATATATTCGCCCCGGGCGATCACCGTCGGACCGATCAGGGGATCGGCGGGCCGACGTATCGCTTACCGTCGATGTATGGCCATGAGTTCGCGACGCAGCCCTTCAGTCCGTAGGTCTGCTGCTGCATGACCGGCGCCACCTGGCCCCGGCCCGGGCAGGCCTCGTGGTAGAGCCCCAGTTGGTGGCCGACCTCGTGGTTGATCGCGTACGCCTGATAGACGTCGAGCGGAGCGTTGTAGTCCGGGACGGCGGTCAGCCAGCGGGCGAGGTTGATGATCACCTGACCGCTGATCCGGCACGAGGTGTAGCGCTCGGTATGCAGACCGCCCGCGGCGCACATCTTCTCCGAGGTCGCCGGGGTGGCCAGGTAGATCACGAACTCGTGGCTGGCACCTTTGGGGACACGCTGGAACTTCGTCTTGCCTCCGGCGATCCAGCTCCGGGAGTCACCGAGGATCTTCTCGACGGCGGCTGCGAAGGCGGCTGCGTTCTGCCCGCTCCCGTCCTCCACGGCGATCTGATATTTGCGCAGCGTTCCCGCGGTGCCCAGCACCTTGCCGGTGCCTCCGGCGTACGCGAAGGTGCCCGGACCGGTCTCGGGCACGCCGGTCGACTCGACAGCGGCGGACGGCGAGCCGGACGGGGCGACCGCAGCGGCTGCCTGCACCGAAGACGAGGGCGACGGCGCTGGTCCCGGCGCGGACGGACCGGCGGCGGCCTCGCTCGGCGACGACGGACTCCGCAGGAGCAGACCGGCGACGGAACCGACGAGGATCACCAGGACGGCGATGGCCAACACGCGACGACGGCGCATCTGCGCGCGACGGCGGGCGGCCCGGCGTTGCGCCCGGGGCCCGAGCTGGCGAGGCGCGACCTCCGAAGACCGGTACGCCGGCCGCTCGCGCAGGTCTGTCCGCCGCGACCGGGCGGACTCCTGGCGAGGGTAGTGCTCCGGCTCGGCGGGCGGATGCCGGCGATCGTGGCTCATGACGCGCTCCAGCCTGCCATAGATCCGCGGAGATCAGGCGGATCGGGCTCGGACACACGAAGATTCGTGCCCCCACCGATCATGATCATCGCGCCGTCCACGTTGCTGGGTCGGGCATTTCGCCTCGCGAAGCAGCATGGCTGACGCAATGATCACGCGAAGCAACCGGGGGCGGCGGCTAAAGGGGAAGCAGGGAGGCCGGCGAGTTGAGCAGTCCGAGGATCGCGCGAGCGACCACCCGCGGCACCTCCATCTGCGCGACGTGCCCCACGTCGGGCAGCAGGAGCAGCCGGGTGTCGGGGATGGCACGGGCGACTCGGGAGACGACCCGGACGTCGACCAGTCGATCGCGCAGTCCCGCGATGACCAGCGTCGGTACGCTGACCCGGCGGGCCATCGCCCACAGCGATCCGGAGCCGGGCAGTTGCGCGCGCAGGAACGAGAGCACGAGACCGCGCATGGCGCCCGTGTACGCACTCGCGAAGTGCTGCACCTCGGACCGCCGTCGCGCCTCCTCCACGGCTTCGGCGAGTCTTTGGGGCGGGATGCCGTCCGGGTCGGCGAAACAGGCCTTCAGCACTTCGGCGGCGAGCTGTTCGGGTGGGATGGCCGCCATCTGCCGGGCGGCCAGCCGATCCACTCGCGGCAGGGCGAGGAACGGGACGACGCGGCCTTGCAACGACCGTCGCGGATCCAGGAACGGCATCGCCGGGGAGACCAAGGTCAGCGTACGCACCAGGTCGGGCCGGAGCGCCGCGACGCGTACGCTCACCGCCCCGCCGAGGGAGTTCCCGATCAGGTGCACTGGACCCCGGTCGGTCTGCTCGATCAGGCTGATCACGCAGTCGGCGAAGGCGCGCTGGGAGTACCGCCGGGCCGGGTCGCTGTGCCCGAAGCCGGGCAGGTCCATGGCCAGCCCGTCGACTCGGGGCGTGAGCAGTCCGGCGAGATCGGTCCAGTTCTGCGCCGAACCGCCGAGCCCGTGGACGTAGAGCGCGGGTTCGGCGCCCGGCGACGGCGTGGCGCGGACGAACACCGATCGGCCGTCGATTTCGACGGCGTGACCGGGCCAGGGCGGTACGGGCGGGCCGTCCGGAGGCAGCTCGTCGTCCTCGGCGAGGACAGCCCGCCTCATGGCAGCAGGGCGCTCAACCGTCGGTTGACCGCCGCCAGCGTCGCGCGGACGACTGCCTGCCGAGGGTCGCCGGAGACCAGGGCGGACCCGGCCAGCTGCTCGACCCAGCCGTCGCAGACCAACAGGACCACCACGACGGCGACCTCGCAGCTGCCCATCGGGAGGATGGCCGCCTGCTCGACGTAGCAGTGCCCCCGGGTCTGCCCGTCGGCCGACTCGCTGAGCAGCTCGTCGACCGCGTTCGCGGCCGCGGCCGCGCACAGCCGCAGGACGTAGCCGTCGACCGCCGGGCCGTTCGAGACGCCGAGCGCCACCCGTTCCCCGGCGACGAGGCGTACCTCGACCGTCGCGTCCAGGCCGAACGTGCTGACCTGCACGTGGTCGAGGACGACGCGGGCCGCCTCGGCGGGCGGTGTCAGCGCCGGTGGCCGACCGGGTTCCGGCTGTTCGTCGGGGCGGCCGAACCGGTCGCCACCGGGGCGGATCTGGTCCGGGTAGCGGCCGCGCATGGTGACCGGGTGCCGGCGGCGCGGCTCCCGGGGCGCGGCGCTGGCCGGGATCAGCCCCGGCGGCAGCGGCGGACTCGCCCCGCGCTGCACCGGCGGAATGGGAGTGCGGTCGGGCCGCGGCTCCGTCGGCGCCGCAGGCTGCGCCGGCACCGGTCGACGCGGCGGCTCCTCAGCAGCGGGCGGCTCGGGTTCCGGAACCGGTGGCGGCGTGGGTGCCGCCGTCGGAGCCGGCGACGGAGCCGGGCGCGCGGGCGGCTCGGCGAGCAGGCCCATCCGCTCGTTGAGCATGCGTGCCACGACGCGGCTGACGTAGGCCGGGTCGGACCCGTCGGCGAGGTCGAGTCGCAGCGTGTGGCCGCCGGTCGCGGTGGCCCGCAGCTGAGCGTCCCGCACTCCGGGCACGTCCCGGACGGCGGAGAGCACGGTGGCGACGTCGAACCCGTCCGGCCGATCCGACGGCGGCAGGTCGTCGCGACGCAGCCCGGACGCGATGCGCGACAGAGCAGGCGCGGGCGCGGGCGGATCGGTGTTGGGCTCCGGGATGCGCGGCACGTCCGGCTCGGACGGGACCCGCTGCGGCAGGCCGTGCGTGGGTTCGCCCCGCTCGCGCGCCATGGGCGACGGCGAAGGGTCAGCCGGCGGCCGGTGGTCCGGCTGCTCGTGCGGCGGCTGCGGCCGTGGGTGGTTCACCGGCGCTTGCGGCTCGCGCGGCGGCACCTCTCGCGCTGGCACGTCTCGCGGTGGCAGGTCCCGCGCTGGCACGTCTCGCGACGGGACCTCCCGTAGTGGCACGTCACGGGGTGGCAGGTTTCGGGCCGGCAGGTCTCGCGGTGGGACGTCCCGCGATGGCACGTCTCGTGGTGGCACGTCCCGTGATGGCAGGTCTCGCGGTGGCAGGTCGCGCGAAGGTCCGATGTGGTCGGTCGGTTCTCCCGGCGGCGCGTAGGCGGCGGGAGCGGGCACCCGGAGTCCCGGTGGCGCGGGCGGCGGCCGGTAATCGGCCGGATCCAGTCGCTCCGCATGAGCGCGGGGCGGCTCCGGGTCCACCGGCACGATCGGCTCCGCCCGGTGGTACGCGGGCAGCAGTATCCCCGTCGGCGATGGCTGTGCGACCTCACCCGACGGGATCGGCGCCCGGTCCGGGGCGTACGCCTCCACGCCGGGATGCCCCGGGTTGAGCAGGGCGGGGCGCGCGATCGGATCCGGGGCCGGCGCGGGCGGAGCGAGCGGCTCCGGCTGCAAGGGCGTCGACGGCTGCGCAGGCGGCGGCAGCGGGTTCGAGGCGGCGGGCGGATACGTCGACGCACGAGGGGCCGGTGGCGCGGACGGCACCGAGGGGACCTCCAGCAGGCGGGCGAACGGACTGGGCGTGCCAGGGGACGGGGTCGACCCGTTCAGGGCGGGACCGGGCGGCGCGGACGGCGCAGGTTCGGCCGGAGCGGGCTCCGCGAACAGCGGCGGATCCGGGTATTGCGGCGGCTCGACATACTGCGGCGGCTCGGCGTACTGCGGTTGGTCGGCGTACTGCGGCGGCTCGACATACTGCGGTTGGTCGGCGTACTGGGGTTGCTCTGCGGCGGGCTGACCGTAGGGCGACCCGTAAGGGGATTCGGCGTACCGAGGTGGGCTGGACAGCGGCCGGACGGGCCCGTCGTCGGCGGGGAATCCGGCGAACTCGCCGTTGCGGGAGCGCACCGGCCCGTCCAGCGGATCTTCGTCCTCGGGCAGCTCGGCCGGGTTCGGCGGGCGTACGCCGGCCTCGGCGAGCAGTTCGGCGTAGCGGGGCGGCGTCTGGGCGCGGGCGTGGTTCAACGCGTCCATGCCCCGCCGCCAGGCGGGCACGACGGAATCAGCCTCCGGTTCCAGCGCGGAGCCCGCGCCGGACCAGCCTTCGCTCCAGCCGCTGGTGGGAACCTCACCATGCCCGTTCGCATGAGCGTGCCCATTGCCGTTGGCGGGTGCGCTGCTGCCCGATTGTCCTGTTACGTCCACCGTGCGCTCCTCGGTAGCCCATGGGTGAGGCTACCTTGTTAGGGGAAGCGCGATAAGTTGCAACGGCGGGAGAATTTCCGGCGACGAAGCTGACGACACGCGCGGGGCGAGCGTGTACGGAGAGGACGGCATCTATGGCACCGGCGACGAGTGGCACGCGGGCCGCGGGCCGACCGACCCGGATGCCGAGGTCCGCCCGGCGTTCGCAGCTCCTGGCCGCGGCACAGGACGTCTTCGTGGCGCAGGGCTACCACGCGGCCGCGATGGACGACATCGCCGAGCGGGCCGGCGTCTCGAAACCCGTGCTGTACCAGCATTTCCCGGGAAAGCTGGAACTCTATCTGGCCTTGTTGGACACTCATTGCGACGCGATCATCGCCAAGATCCGCTCGGCGATGGAGGCGACCACGGACAACGCCGAACGCGTCCGCGGCGCGACGCACGCGTACTTCGACTTCGTCTCGCACGAGTCGGAGGCGTTCCGGCTGGTCTTCGAATCGGATCTGCGCAACGACCCGGCGGTTCGTGAGCGTGTCGAGCGTGTCGAACAGGCCTCGGTCGAGGCCATCACCGCGACGATCATGGCCGACACCGCGGTCGACCGGGCGCGCGCGGAGATCCTGGCGGCCGGGCTGACCGGCATCTCGCAGGTCGCCGCGCGGTACTGGCTGACCGGCGGCCGGGAGATCGCCCAGGAGGAGGCCGAGCGGTTGATCTCGGCGCTGTCCTGGCGCGGCATCGCCAGCTTCCCGCTCAGCGGCGATCATGCGGGCGACCATGCCGACGACCACGGCGACGAGGAAGCCGCCTGAGGAATCCGCCTCCGGCGAACACGGTCCCGGGAAGCCGAATCCGGCTGACACCGCGCGATAGTGTTTCGACAAACGGCGGCCGATGGCCGTCGCGCGCAACCGAGGAGGGACCCGTCCGTGGAGGTCAAGATCGGAGTGCAGTTCGCGGCCCGCGAGCTCGTGCTGGAGAGCACCCAGTCGCCGGCGGAGGTGGAGCAGCTGGTGACCGCGGCGCTCGCGTCCGACTCGGGCGTGCTGGCCCTGACCGATGACAAGGGGCGCAAGGTCATCGTGCCGGTCGCGAAGCTGGCGTATGTCGAGATCGCCGAGGCGCAGACCCGGCCGGTCGGCTTCACCCCGCGCTGACCCAGGTGTGAGCCCAGCCCGCGTCGGGAAGCCGGCGCGGGCTCGGCGTCAGCGTCAGTTGTTGAGCCCGACGGCGGCCATCCGTTGGGCGTGCGCCTGCTTGAGCCGCGTGAACAACTGCTCCCCCACCTCGGCGTCACCGATCAGGGCGACGAGGTCGCCGTGTTCGGCGGCGACCCGGGCCGCCTGGGAGAGGGCCTCGCCCACCAGCCGTCGCGCCCACATCGACAGCCGATTGGCGATCTTGGGATCCGCCGCGATCGCGTCGCGAATCTCACCCCCGGCGAAGTCGTCGTACGCGTCGTCGTGCAACACCCGCAGGACGAGTTCCCGGTCGGGGTCGTCGAGCTGCTCGGCGATCTCCCGGAAGAAGTCGTCGGCGATCCCGTCCCCGATGTACGCCTTGGTCAGCGCCTCGAGCCAGTCGGTCGGCTCGGTCGCCTCGTGGTAGGAGGCCAGCGCACCGAGGAAGGGTGTCATCGCCTCGGGTGGATCGATCCCGGCTGAGGCGAGCCGGTCGGAGATCCGGCGGTAGTTGGCGATCTCGACCGCCGCCATTTCGCAGAGAACCGCCCGCCGGTGCAGGTCGGGGGCGAGCCGGGCGTCGGCCGCCATGCGGTCGAAGGCCAGCAGTTCGGCGTACGCGAGCATGCCGAGGAGGTCGCGGAAGCCTGGGGAGAGTGTGTTCTCGGACACGTTTGGCACCCTACAGCGCGAACGGCGTCTTGTGATCACGTGACTACCCAGTGCGCGGAACGCCCCGTTCGGCGTACGATATAGGTGTTGTCGCAGGCCGCTCCGGCCTGCGACCCGCGTGCGGCCCCCGGGCCTGCCGGCTGGTGACCAGCCTGGCGCACGGGTGCGGCCCACGCGAACCGCAGGCGCAGACCTGACCGCGCCGATGACACAGCGCGCCCCATACCCAGAAGTGCTTTGCAGCGAAGGGGCGCATGAGAGAGGGCACCCCACAACTCCATGAGCACCACTTCTACCTTTGCTGATCTGGGTGTACGCCCAGAGACCGTTGCCGCACTCAGCGAGATCGGCATCACCCACGCGTTCGCCATCCAGGAGTACGCGCTGCCCATCGCGCAGCGCGGCGCGGACCTGATCGGGCAGGCCCCGACGGGCACCGGTAAGACGTTCGGCTTCGGCCTGCCGCTGGTGGACCGGGTCGTCAGCCCCGAGGAGGGGGGCGACGGAGCGCCGCAGGCCCTGGTCGTGGTCCCGACCCGGGAACTCGGCCTCCAGGTCGCCAAGGACCTGGCCGCCGCCGGCAAGCTCCGGGGCGTCCGCGTCCTGCCGATCTACGGCGGCGTCGCGTACGAGCCGCAGATCGACGCGTTGAAGAAGGGCGTCGAGATCCTCGTCGCCACCCCGGGCCGGCTGCTCGACCTGATCAAGCAGAAGCACCTCAAGCTCAACAGCGTCTTCGCGATCGTGCTCGACGAGGCCGACCGCATGCTGGACCTGGGCTTCCTCGAGGACGTCGAGAAGATCCTCTCGATGCTCCCCGAGCAGCGCCAGACCATGCTGTTCTCGGCGACCATGCCGGACGCGATCGTGGCCCTGTCCCGGCGCTTCCTGCGCTCGCCGATCACGGTGCACGCCGGTCACTCCGAGGAGCCGGGCGTCAGCCCGCAGACGAAGCAGTTCGTCTACCGCACGCACTCGCTGAACAAGCTCGAGATGCTGGCCCGCATCCTGCAGGCCAAGGACCGCGGGCTCACCATGGTGTTCAGCCGCACCAAGCGCAACTGCGACCGGGTCACCGAGGACCTCGACTTCCGCGGGTTCGCCGCGGCGGCCGTCCACGGCGACCTCAACCAGGGCGCCCGCGAGCGGGCTCTGCGCGCCTTCCGGGCCGGCAAGATCGACGTCCTGGTCGCGACCGACGTCGCCGCCCGCGGCATCGACATCGCCGCCGTCACGCACGTGATCAACTTCGACTGCCCCGAGGACCCCGAGACCTACGTCCACCGCATTGGGCGGACCGGCCGCGCGGGCGCCACGGGCGTCGCGGTCACATTCGTGGACTGGGAGGACATGCCGCGCTGGCGGATCATCGACAAGACGCTCGAGATCGGCGAGCCCGAGCCGCGCGAGACCTACCACACCTCCGAGTGGCTCTACTCCGACCTCGACATCCCGGCCGACGCCGCCGCCACCCTGCCGTCCGCGCAGCGGTCGCGGGCCGGCCTGGCCGCGGAGAAGGAAGAGGACCTTGGGGGCGGCCGCCGCGGTCAGCGTCCGGTCCGTGGCCGGTCCCGCCGCTCCTCCACTGGTACGCGTGACGCAGCGCCCGCCGAGGCCCCAGCGGCCGACGCCGAGCCCGCCGACCGCGAGCCGCGCCAGCGCCGCCGTCGCCGTAACGGCGAGGTCGTCAAGGGCGACGCGACGCAGATCCTCTTCTCGGACCCGTCGGGCCCGTCTTCGCCGGAGCCCGTCGCGGCTTCGGCCGGCGCTGCCGACGGGGCTGCGAAGGCTCGCCGCCGTCGCCGGAGTCCGCGGAAGCCGGGCTCGGCGTCCGCCACCACCGACTGAGGCCCTACGCGCTGACGCTTGGCATGATCAAGTGCCATCCACCAGCAATCCGAGGCCCGAAATAGAGATCATGTGCCGCTTGCCAGCGCTAGAACGTCCTTACAGCGCTGGCGGGCGGCACATGATCTCTATGTGCGGCCGGATAGCGAGCATCCCTCGCTGGGCCGTCGAAAACGCAGTGCGTACCGGTGAACTGGTTCGGCTTTGGCCTGGCGTCTACGTGTACGCCGACCCGGAATTGACGGCTGGCGTGGGAAGCTTTGCAGCGTGGAGACGGTTCACGAGGTGCTGATCTCGCTCGCCGAGCGCTACTCGTTCGCCGATGTCGCGGCCCTCGTCGCGCAGGGCGCCGACGTCGAGCTGTCCACCCGCGAGATCGCCCAGGTGCAGCAGTTGTGCGTCTTCGGCCAGCGGCTGCTGGATCTGGACGCGGAGGACTTCGGCGAGGATCACGTCCCGGCCGAGTTGCGTACGCGGGCACTCGCGTGCCGGATGCCGCAGGCGCCCGGCGAAGCGGACCGTGGGGCGCTGGCGTCGCTGCGTCCCGCGTACGCCCTGCTGCTGGAAGTCATCGCAGCCCGCTGGGAGCGGCGGGAGATGACCGGTGTGGTGGCCGCCGTCCACATCGTCAGCGAGTACGCCTCGCTCCTGGTCTGGGAGCGGGTGCTGGGGCACGCCGGCGATCCGGCCCGGCTGCCGGCCGACGTACGCGGAGACGACAGCCTCTGGGGCGAGGACACCCGGGAGTGTCCGCAGACGAAGGCGGAGAAGTCAGCGGCCCTGCGCTCGGTGAAGGTGGCGCATGAGCCGCCGAGCGGCTGGCGGGCGTACCTGGATCGGCTGCATTCCCTCACGTCGCACGCGTTCGGCGTGTGCGCCGCGGCTTGTCCCCGGCCGTGTTCGGTGCTGCTGCGGCACAGCCGGGCCGAGATCGAGCTGCTCGACGTCGGCTGCAAGCTGGCGGCGACGCTGGGCGATTCCGGCCTGGTACGCCTCCGGCACGCCGCCCCGGTCGGCCACGGATTCGGCGTGCCGTCCCGGAACGAGGTGCTGGAGGCGTGGGAGCGGGGCCGGCCGTCGTTGGCCCGGTATGCTCCGGCGGTGGCCGAGCCGGACGGCTATCCGTTGCCCGGCTTCACCGCCTTGATCAGCGCCTTGGCCGGTACGCCGATCCGCCCCTCCACGCTGCTCGCCGACACCGCCCGCGAACTCGCGCTCGCCCTCAAGTGATGATCTCCGGAGGCCCAGGTACCTCACCGCACCACGGATAGGTACGCGACCTTCCGGAAGTGCGCGATGATCACGTCCAGCGCCCGTCGGCTTGAGCGGCGTCGACCTCGGCTTGCCCAGGCGGCCGCATCCGCCCGTCGGCGGTCAGCTTCGCGACGAGGTCCTTGTTCACCTGCGACCATGGGCTGCGGGGCCGCCGGCGTGAGTACCGCTGGAGGAAGAAGTCCTGGTCGAGCGGCTTACGGTGGCTGCTGATCCAGCCGTAGCAGAGCCCGACCTCGACCGCGTCCATGTTCGACAACGTGCGGTGGGGTGAGCCCTTCTTGGCGATCTTCAGCCAGATCGCCTCCTCCTGGGCGTGGTGCTCGTCGAGCCAGGCGGCGAACGCGTCGGCGTCGGCGAAGGTCAGCGCAGTCACGCCGCATCGCCCAAGGAGCCCAGGACCTCGACGTAGTGCTTGTTCGTCATGACGCCGAGGATGTTGCCGAACGGGTCGACGACCGAGGCGGTGACGAAACCGGGGCCCCATTCGCGGACGCCCTGATATTCGGTGGCGCCCATCGACAGCAGCCGGGCGAAGACGCCGTCGAGGTCGTCCACGTGCCAGTACGCGATCACGCCGCCGGGCGTACTGGACGGCGGGGCGAAGCGCCGGTCGATGATGCCGAGTTCGTGCTGGTAGTCGCCGATGCGGAACTCCCGGTAGCCGTCCCGCGAGAAGTAGGGCTCGACGCCGAGGAGGTCGGCGTACCACCGGGCGGCGGCGTCCAGGTCGTCGGCGAAGAGGCTGATCGTGGCGAGTCCGCGAAGTGTGCTCATGAGAACCAGGTTAACGAGCCTTGTGGAACGTATGATTCCTCAATGCTGGAGACTTCGGTCCGACTTCTACGGCTGCTCGCCCTGCTGCAGTCGCGGCGCGACTGGTCGGGCGCGGAGCTGGCCGACCGGCTGGAGGTCACCAGCCGGACCGTGCGGAACGACATCGAGCGGCTGCGCATCCTCGGCTACGAGATCCACTCCAGCACCGGGACCACCGGCGGCTACCGGCTCAGCCCCGGCAAAACGGTCCCGCCGCTGCTGCTGGACGACGAGGAGGCGGTCGCCGTCGCGGTCGGGCTCAGCGCGGCCGCGGCGGGCTCGGTCGCGGGCATCGAAGAGCCGTCGGTACGCGCACTGGCGAAACTTCAGCAGACCCTGCCGACCCGGCTCCGGGGCCGGGTCGACGCCGTACGCCGGGCGACGGTCTTCGCGGCAGGCGGTGGTCCTGCGGTCGACCCACAGCATCTGACGGTCATCGCCGCCGCCATCCGGGACCATGAGCGCCTGCGGTTCGACTACACGGGACACTCCGGCGACACCACCCGGTCCGTCGAACCGCAGCGACTCGTCTACACCGGACAGCGGTGGTACCTGCTGGCCTGGGATCTCGACCGGGGCGACTGGCGTACCTTCCGGGCGGATCGGATCACGCCCCGGCCACCCGCCGGCCCCCGGTTCACGCCGAGGGAGCTGACCGACGAGGAGGCGACCGACCGCGTACGCCGTGGGGTGGGTTCCCAGGCCTGGCCCCATCAGGCGGAGGTGCGGCTCCACGCCTCGGCCGAGGCGCTCGCCGGCCGGATACCGCCGGAGGCAGGCCTCCTCGTCCCGATCGACGACGAGACCTGCCTCTTCCAGACCGGCACGAACTCGCTGCTCGGCCTGGTCACCTACGTCACGAAGCTCGGCGTCGGGTTCACCGCGGTGAACCCGCCCGAGCTTCGTGAGCTGTTGCGGCAGCTGGCCGCGAGCTATTCGGCGGCCGCCGAGTAGCCGCGGAACCTGAAGAGCCGCAGGCTGTTCAACACCACGAAGATGCTGCTGAACGCCATCGCCAGGCCGGCCAGCACCGGCGTCACCAGGCCGAGGGCGGCCAGCGGGATCAACACCAGGTTGTACGCGAACGCCCAGAACAGGTTCTGCTTGATGTTCCGCAGGGTCGCCCGCGACAGCCGGATCGCGTCCACGGTCGCCGTGAGGTCACCCCGGACCAGGGTCAGATCGGCGGCCTCGATGGCGGCGTCGGTGCCGGTGCCCATCGCGAGACCGAGGTCGGCCGCGGCCAGAGCGGCGGCGTCGTTGACCCCGTCGCCGACCATCGCGACCACCGCACCGCGCTGCTGCAGCTCCCGGACGGCGTCGACCTTCCCTGCCGGCAGTACGCCCGCCACCACGTCCGCGGCGGCGATGCCGACCTGATCGGCGACCAGGCCGGCCGGACCGGCCGCGTCGCCGGTCAGCAGCACCGGCCGCAGTCCTTCCCGGCGCAGCGCCGCGATCGCGTCGGCCGAGGTCGACTTGACCGTGTCGGCGACGTGCACCCAGCCTGCGAACGTCCCGTCCACGGCGACCGCCACTGACGTCATGTCCTCGCGGGCTCCGTCGGCCGGCACGGCTACGCCGTTGTCGGACAGCAGGGAGGCCCGCCCGACCAAGACCGTCCGGCCGTCGACCACGCCGGACGCCCCGAGCCCGGGCAGCGCCGTGAAGTCGTCCACCCGGGACAGTTCCGGGGTCGCCGCCGCGACGGCTCGGGCGATGGGGTGCTCACTGGCCTGTTCCAGGCTTCCGGCGTACCAGAGGAGCTTGTCGGCGCTGAACCCCTCGGCGGGCGAGAGGCCGGCGAGCGCCATGACACCCGTGGTGACGGTGCCGGTCTTGTCGAGCAGGATCGTGTCGACGCGGCGAGTGGACTCGAGGACCTCCGGCCCCCGGATCAGGACGCCGAGCTGCGCGCCGCGCCCGGTGCCGACGAGCAGCGCGGTCGGCGTGGCCAGGCCGAGCGCGCAGGGGCAGGCGACGATCAGGACCGCGACCGCCGCGGTGAACGCGGCCGTGACATTGCCGGTGACCGCGAGCCACCCGGCGAACGTGCCGAGCGCGATCAGAATGACCGCCGGGACGAAGACGGCGCTGACCCGGTCGGCGAGCCGCTGCACCGGAGCCTTGCCGGACTGCGCCTCCGTGACCAGCTTGGCGATCTGCGCGAGCTGCGTGTCCGCGCCGACCCGGGTGGCGCGGACGATGAGCCGCCCGCCCGCGTTGACCGTCGCGCCGACGACGTCGGAACCCGGCCCGACCTCGACCGGTACGCTCTCGCCGGTCAGCATGCTGGCGTCGACCGCGCTGGCGCCCTCGACGACCACCCCGTCGGTGGCGATCTTCTCCCCGGGACGGACGACGAACACGTCGCCGACCTTGAGCTGAGCGGCCGGCACCGTACGCTCCTGGCCGTCGACCAGCAGCGTCGCCTGCTTCGCACCGAGGTGGAGCAAGGCACGCAGAGCCGATCCCGCCGTACGCTTCGCGCGGTGCTCGAACCAGCGCCCGGCCAGCAGGAACGTGGTCAGCGCGGCGCCTACTTCGAGGTAGAGGTGCTGCTCGGTGACCGAGCGGGCGAACAGGTCGAGCGGCATCTTCATGCCGGTCATCCCGGCGTCGCCGATGAAGAGCGCGTAGAGGCTCCACAGGAACGACGCCGCGACACCGAGGCTGATCAGGGTGTCCATGGTGGCCGTGGCGTGGCGCGCGTTGAGCAGCGCCGCCCGGTGGAACGGCCACGCGCCCCAGGTCACGACGGGGGCGGCCAGGGTGAGCGCGGCCCACTGCCAGTTGTCGAACTGGAGGGCCGGGATCATCGAGAGCAGCACGACCGGGATCGACAGCACGATGCTGCCGACGAGTCGCTGGAAGAGCGGGTCGTGCTCCTTCTCCTCGGCCGGCTCGGTGACCTCGGGCTCCGGCGGCGTCGCCGTGTATCCCGTGGCCACCACCGTCGCGACCAGGTCGTTCACGGTCACCGAGGGCTCGTAGGAGACGTGCGCCGTCTCGGTCGCGAAGTTCACCGACGCCGTGACGCCGGGCATCTTGTTGAGCTTCTTCTCGACGCGGCCGGCGCAGGTCGCGCAGGTCATCCCGCCGATGCTCAGCTCGATGACGTTCTGCGTTTGCATTGGTGTCCTCCCAATCCGAGTGTGGTTTGGGCGGACGACGGTCAGTTCCCGAAGACCAGAGTGAACGCGGCGGTGTGGACCTTGCCGCTCACCTGGAAGTCGAAGAACATCCGGTACGTCCCGGTGCTGGGCGCGGTCGCCCAGAACTTCACCGCACCACCCGTGAGCTGTGTCTCCGGATGGGTGTGCACATACGCGAGATCCAGCTCGCGTAGGAAGACCAGGTGGCCGTAGCTGCCGAGGTAGGGGTCGACGGTGACGGGCTTGCCGTCCGAGAACACCCGGAACAGCACGGGCGACGTCGCGCCGAGCTGCAGCGTCCCCTCGTACGCCACGGTGTATCCGTCGACGCTCACCTGCCGGGCCACCGCTGGTACGGCGGTCGGCTGGTAGGAGCCGGCGACGGTGAGGTCGGTGCCGAGCGTGATAGCGGTCTGCGCCCCGGCCGCGCCGATCGCCGTGAAGTCGGCGATCGCCCGCCAGATCCCGGGCTGGGCCAGGTTCACCTGGACCGACCAGGTTCCGTCCGGCGCCATCGTCGGATGGAGATGCTGGTAGCCCGACAGGTCGCGGCGGGCCAGCACGAAGTGCAGCGGCCGGTCGTGCACGACCGCGAAGGTCGACACGGGCTTGCCGTCCGGCCCGGTCACGAGGAACCGGAAGTCCTGTACGCCCGTCTTGAAGCTGGTCTGCTTCGGGACGAGCGTGTAGCCGGCGGCATTGATCGACAGGCCGCCGACCTCGCTGCCGGTCATGCCCGTCATCGCGTGCGTATGCGGGCTGGCTTCGTTGAAGGTCGGCGTCACTCCCGAGGGAGTCCCGCCGGAGGCCGACGGCGACCCCATCGCCTTGCCGAGGGCGAACCCGGCGATCAAGGCGATGACCAGTCCGCCGACGATGACGCCCACCCGCAGGCCGCCGGGGTCGGCAGTCCGCGGGCGGGGCTTCGAGACCGGCGTCTCGGTGTCAGCCATCGATCCCGACCAGCTCATAGCCGGCCTCGTCGACGGCGGTACGCACCTCGTCCAGGGCCAGCGGCGCGTCGCTGTTCACCTTGGCGACACCGGCCGGCACGTCGACCTCGACCGTGCGTACGCCCGGCAGCAGGGTCAGCTCGCCGGTCACCGCCTGGGCGCAGTGGCCGCAGGTCATGCCCTTGATCTGGTAGGTCGTCTCGACAGACATGGTGACTCTCCTCGTTGCGGAAGCGCTGTCGCGCTAGCGGACCAGGCGGGCGATCGCGTCGCTCGCCTCCTTGACCTTGGCCGTCGGATCACCGTCGCGGGCGGCCTGCACGACGCAGTGCCCGAGGTGGTCCTCCAGAAGGCCGACCGCGACCGCCTGCAGCGCTTTCGTGGCTGCCGAGATCTGGGTCAGCACGTCGATGCAGTAAGTGTCCTGCTCGACCATGCGCTGAATGCCGCGCACCTGGCCTTCGACCCGACGCAGCCGGCTGAGCAGGGCCTGCTTGTCCTCGGCCGCGCTGTAGCTGTGCCCGTGGTTGTCGAGGGCAGTTGTTTCCGTCATGCCTCGACCATACCCCCCTAGGGTATCCGGTGCAACAACTCCGCGAGGTGAGGACGCACACCCCATTCGGACACCAACGCCTGATAGTCGTCCGCCGCGACCGGCGGGTTCCCGCGTCCGGTCCGGGTCGCCTTCAGGAGGAGATTCCGGGGTGTGTGGGCGGAGTCTACGAACTCCACGACGTCGACGGCGTACCCCTGCTCGCGGAGGATCGCCGACCGCAAGGCGTCGGTGAGCACGTCGGCGAACCGCTCACGCAGAATGCCCGACCGGGTCAGGGCCGACGCCTCGGGCCGCTCGGGCTGCCGTTCGCGGAGTTGCCGGGAGATGTCCTTGTGGCAGCACGGCGCGGCCAGGATCCAGCGGGCGTCCCACTCGACCGCCCGGGCCAGCGCCTCGTCGGTGGCGGTGTCACAGGCGTGCAAGGCCAGCACCACGTCCACCGAACCGTCGACCCGCGCGTCCAGGATCGTGCCCGCGACGAAGTCCAGGTTGGCGAAGCCCAGCTCGGCGGCCAGGCGGGTGTTGCGCTCGCGCTGGTCCTCCCGCACGTCCACGCCGGTCAGGTGCACGTCCAGGCCGCGTCCGGTCAGATAGCGGTACGCCGCGAAGGTGAGGTACGCGTTGCCGCAGCCGAGATCCACCACCCGCAGCCGGTCGGGCGCCTCAGCCGGGAGGGTCGCGTCGAGGGCTCGGAGAAACGCGTCGACCTGCCGTCGTTTGCGGGCGTCGCCGCCGATCACGTCGAACAGCGGGTCACCCGGGTCGAGCAGATGCCGCTTCTCCCGATCATGCGCCTTTCCCGTGGTCGCCGGCGCGATCGGCGGGGCTCCCTTCGAGAGCAGCACCCGGCCCTTCTTGCTGATCTGCACCTTCACCGTCTGCCGGGCCGTCTCCACGTGCCAGTTCCGATAGCGCTCGTCCAGGATCGGCTCGACGGCCGCCTTCGTGACCGGGACCGTCCTGGTCGTCGGGCGTACGCCGTCCTCGGTGACGATCTGCAGCGCCGGACCGGACTTCACCTCGATCGGCCGCACGGTCAACCGCTGGGCACCCGTGGTGGCGACCGCCCGGATCAGATCTTCACTCAGCAGCGCGTCCCGCAGCTCAGCGGCGGCCTCTTCCCACGTCATCCCCCTAATCTACCGACGCTTCCGCCCCGACCCCTTCAGCGCTGGATCAGGGTTCTCGGCCGAATCTTGGGCCAAGATTCGGCCGAGAACCCTGATCCAGTGGAGGCCGCCGGCAAGGCCACGCCGGGCTACGTGACGTGGCCGTAGCCGCGGATCGGGAGGCCGTCGAAGAAGTCGATGCGGACCTTCTCCCCCGGGGTCGGCGCGTGCACCATCCGGTTGCCGCCGATGTAGATCCCGACGTGGTGCAGATCCCGGTAGAAGAAGATCAGGTCGCCGGGCTGGAGTTGATCTCGTTTGATCTTGCGGACGACGTCGAACTGACGGGCCGAGTTGTGCGGCAACTCCTTCCCGACCCGCTTGTACGCCGCCAGCACCAGGCCGGAGCAGTCGAAGCCGTCCGGCCCCTCGCCGGCCCACCGGTACGCCTTCCCCAACTGCCCCAGCGCGAAGTCGAGGATCTTCGCCGGAACCCCGGTGACCTCCGGCTTCACCCAGCCGACCCGGGCGTTGCGGTGCGGCGGCGTACCCGATGGGCCGAAGGCGTGCGTACGCCAGCGCTGGAGGGTGGCCAGATCCGACTCGATCTTGGCTCGGCTGGTGGCGAGATCCTTCTGCTGCGCCCGGCCCTGGGCGATCAGCGTACGCAACGTCGCCTGGGCCGCCTCGTACTCCCGGCGCAGCCCGGTCAGCGAGGCGATCTCGCGGCGCTGGTCGTCGGCCAGCAACTGAATGACCATCAGCTGATCCAGGACGTCCCGGGTGGAGTCGGCGTGCAGCAACGCGGCGAACGTGGTCGACCCCGCCGTCGTGTACGCCGCGCTCGCGATCACCCCGACCTTGGCCCGATGCTCGGCGACCTGCTTCTCCAACGGCCCGATCTGCCGTTTGAGCACGGTGATCTGCGCGACCGTCGTCTGCAGGTCGGAGCGGAGCTGGTTGTACCGCTCGATGACTCCTTCGAGCTGGTCGGACGCCCGGTTGATGCGGTCGGCCAGCTGCTCGCGACTCAGTCCGGCGGGCGGGCCCGGCGGTACGCCCGGCTTGGCCACGGCGACACCCGGTGCGGTGATCGACAGCGCGAGAACAGTGGCAACGCCCAATGACCGAATAAACCGGCCGTACCATGCAAAACGGGAGAGCATCGACACGTCCCAGTCAACGACCGTTCTCGGCGTGGCGTGACGCCGGCCGTGGCGAACCGTGTAGCGAACGCGACACTAGTTGACGGTTCAACTATCTGCTACGCTCATCGCATGCCAGCCATCACCGTGGAAAACGTCCTGGTCCTGCCGCGCGTCAGCCAGCCGGACCCGACGACTCCGGAGCGTCCCGTCGTCTCGGTGACCACCGCGCCGAGCGGCTTCGAGGGCGAGGGCTTCCCGGTGCGCCGGGCCTTCGCGGGCGTCGACCTGCGGCACCTCGACCCCTTCATTCACATGGACCAGATGGGCGAGGTGGAGTACGCCCCAGGCGAGCCGAAAGCCTCACCCCTTTAGGTACCTACTCCTCGGGTGCGCTGGCTGGCTGTGCAAACTCGACCGTAACGCGCTCCTCGACCCGTCCCGCCTGCCCCTTGTGCGCTGACTTCCGCACGGTGATGCGCCGGACGAAGAGCTTCACGAACTGGCGACGCTCGGCGAGGGGCGCGCCGGCCCACCACGAGCCCGGCCCGAGCGGGTCGCTACCAGGCTCGCCGAGCCACTCCCCGATCGGCAGGGTAGGCGTGATCGAGGCTTCGAGGCTGGCAATGCGCTCTTCGATCTCTGCCAACCGCCCACCGAGCGCTGCCTCCTCCGCGAGGAACCGCTTACGCCCGAGGTCGCCGGAGTAGCCGCCCGCCTTGCGGTCGTCGTAGAGCAGCTCAAGCGCCTGCGCTGCGTCGGCCCGCTCCGCGACAAGGCGGTTGCGCTCCCCGATCATCGCCGGGTCCTGCGCGGCGAGACCGAACATGCGCGTTGCCTCCGCGACGATCGCAAGCGAGTCCTCGTCGTCCTCGGCTGTCGCGATCACGGCGAAGATGCGCCGCACAACGAGGTCGTCGAGGCCGCGCTGACTGACCGCGCACGTTCCCGGGTGGTCTCCGGGCTGGCGGCGACGCCGGTCAAGCGTGCATGCGTAGGCTGCGTTCACGCGCCGCTGCGGCGCGTTGTTCGCCTTCATTGGCTTGCCACACTCGCAGTACGCAACGCCGACCGAGCCGAGCAGCGACGCACCACGCGATAGGCCGTGTCCTCGTCCCCGCCCGTCGAGCCAGAGCTGTAGGGCGTGCCACTCCCCCGGGTCGATGATCGCGGGCCAAGGACGCAACGGCTCGCCCGTCTCGGGGTCGTGCGTGATCCGGTAGCGGTCGATGACCTTGCTCTTGCGGCCGTCTGCGCGGGGCTTGTAGACCACCTCGGCCGCGTAGCCAGCGATGCGCGGATCGCGAAGGATGCGGATCAGCGTCTTCGGGTGCCACGAACTATCGGCCGTCTCCTTGCCGACCGTGTTGCCTCGGGTCGGCGTGCCGTCGTCGTTGAGCATCTTGCAGATGCCGGACAGTGAGCCGGGGTGCCGTCGGTGCTTATTCGGTTGGTAGTGCTCGTGTCCGTGCCGGTCTATCTGATCCTTGACGTGGCGGATGACTTTTGCCTCGTCCGGGTTCTCGACGAGCACGTTGACCGCGATCAGCTTCCCGTCGGCGTTGGCGCGCATCTCCTGACCGAGGCTGAAGCCGTACGGGGCCTTGCCACCGACGAAGCCGCCAAGCTGCCGGGCGACATCCTTCGCGCCGCGAATGGCCACGCTCTTGTTCTTGCTCTCACTGTGGGCGGCGTCAAGGCGCATGATCAGATGGATTAGGTCCATGAGGTTTCCGCGCCGGAATTCGCCCTCGGTTACCGAGACGATCGTGACGCCGAGGTTGAGCAGCTCGGTCACGATGGGGATTGCGTCGAGCGGGTCGAGCCGCGACAAGCGGCTGATGTAGTAGACAATGATCATGTTGACGCGGCCGGCCCGGCAGTCGTTCAACAGCCGCTCGAACTCGGGCCGCTCGACGCCGCTGAAGCCGCTAATGCCGATGTCCTCGTAGCTGTCGACCCAGACCGCGCCCGGGTAGTGCTCGGCCTTCGCACGGTTCGCGGCGCGCTGCGTCGCGGGTGATGCCTCGGACTTGTTCTCCCGTGCCGCTGACTGGCGAACGTAACCGCCGACGTGTATTGCCGTGCCGGTTACCCATACAGGGGGTGTCATGCGACCAGGGTAGACGCGCTAGTCGCCTCACGCAAACGCGCTAGCCGTCTCGCGCTAGACAGCAAAAAGCCCGCCTCGGCGAACCGGGGCGGGCTGCGGAGCTGTGCGGGTTACGCGGTTGGGACGTGGTAGACGCCGTCCTCGTCCGTGTTCTCGACGACGTCGCGAATGAACGCCTCCTGCTCGGCGGTCAGCGGGGCGGTCTGCTCGACGTCGGTCATGTCGACGGCCACGCGGAGCCCTTCCGGCTCGATGTTGTACTCGCGGGCGAGGTCGGTGATCGTGGTCATTGCGGGCTCCTTTTGGGTAGGCGTTCAGCTCACAATCGGCGTGAGTCCCGTTGACCGGGCTCCCGCACCCCCGCCTACGCAGGGAACTATGAGCGACGATACTTCAGAACGTCGCGATCCACGCGCGGTCGAGGTCCGCGAGGTCATAGAGCTGATCCCAGAAGTGATCGAAGTCCGTCGCGTCGTCCGCGTGCGACAGGCCTTCGACCACCTCGTGAAGCTCGGAGCCCTCGTCGCCCTCGATCTTGAACCACCGATTACGCCGGAGGGTCGCAACGATGCTGTCGCGACGCTGCTCGAAAGTCATCTCAGGATTGCGCCAGACATCGGCGACATTGACTCTGTACTCCCAGTGCGGCATGGCTCTCTCCTGGTCTCGTGGCGGGAACGTATGGCGTCAGGCAGCGCGCGCTGCGCGACGCGACAGCGAGACCGCCTCGGGCGGGCAGGAGTTGTATACCAAGGTGACCGTGCCGTCGGTTCGCACCTTGTAGTGGTGCTCGCAAGTCGTCGAGCCGCACTGAAGGCTGTAGGCGTACAGCATGTAGCCGCCCTGACTGTCGACGCCCGCCGTCTTCCCGATGAAGACCTCCGGGCCACAGAGCACGCGCGGCGGACCGGGGCGGGTGACGGCGGAGGCCGGCGCGGAGGTGCCGAGCACGGTCACCGTGGTCAGGGCGACCGCGAGGGCTGCGCGGGTACGAATGTGCATCTCGTGTCCTTTCGATAGAGGCACTGGGCTGTGTCGAGCGTAGGACGCGCTAGACGCCTCTTGCAAGACGCCTAGCGCACCACATCTGAACTAAGCTGCTGCGTTCGCCGCGACCAGAGCGAGCGCCGGGGCGGCGTCCGCCTTCGGCTTGGTCGCGCCAGAGTCGCGGAGGGCACGGCGGGACATCCCGAGGATGTACGCCACCTGCTCTTGCGTCCGCTTCGGGCACTCCGACCACAGCGCCTCGGCGAGGTAACGCGTCTCCTCGGCGGGCCGCCCGGTCGACGGGGCGGGAGGAACGGTAACCCGCGTGACGGCCCAATCCGGGATGATGTCGGCCGCCACAAACAGGGGCGTCTGCGGGGCGTCCGCCGTGGCGGGCGTGGCGGGAGGCATGGCGTCCTCGGGCGGGACCGGGGCGGACGCCGGGCGGGACGAAGGCGTGAGCAGAGCCACGATGGCGTCGGCTCGGGCGATCCGCCGCGCCGCTTCCTCGACAACCTCATCCGACGCCTTCAACGCCAGGCGCTTGAGGCGGCGCGTCCGCCGCGCGGTGAGGCGTCCGCCCGAGACCACGCGGAAGCCCGCCACAGTCATGCGGGCGGTCAGCCGCTCCGTCGCCGCCTCGGTTACGGTCACCTCGCCCGCCTCGGCAAGGCGGAGCCACACGAGCACGCGGCGAGGCGAGATCGCCCAGCTAATCGCGTTCGCGATTCGAGCGCGGGTCGCTTCCTTCTGGAAGCCGAGCCACCACAGCGAGGCGACGAGGATAGGCATACCGAGGCGGATGGGGAACTCGACCACGCTGCCCGAGTTGAGGCTCACGATGACGCCCGCGCAGACAGCGATCGTCCACACTGCCCGGCCGTGGATGCCGAGCGTGCCGGCCTTGTCGTGCAGCCGCTTCGCGCGGATCGCCTCCGACAGCATCGCGGCCTCGGCCACAGCGAAGAGTCCCAGTGAGAGGATCGAGGAGAGGTGAAGGCGCTCGGTCGCGACCTCGTACATGCCCTCCGCAGAGAAGGCGGTAGCGATCGAGACCGCGAAGCCGGTAGCGAGGGCGTCGGCCTTGCCACGCTTGAGTGCGCGCCGGACGAGCAACGCCAGGACAACGATGACCACGGCGGCAGCCGGGATGATCAGGCGCTCAAGGTCGCCGAGCCATTCGAGGGCCTCGGCGGGAGTCATGGGGCGCATTGGGGGCTCCTTAAGGGGAAGTCGTTCATGCGTGTAAACACACCCTACATGCGCACGGTGCCTTGCGCAAGTCGGCTAGCGCATATGGCCCCGACCGAAGCCGGGGCCGTCGCGTGCGAGCTATCCGACCTGCATCTCTTCGCGGTTGCACGGGCAGATCGGCGCGCCGACCTCGTCGAGCCACTTCTTCGTAGTGCGGGCGGTGTAGCCGCAGTCCGCGCAAGAGCACTTGATCATGCGCGTTGTCTGCGTCTTCTCGCCCTTACCGGCCGGGAAGCTGAGCAGCTTCGCGTGCGGATACGCGCCGAGTCCGGCCGCGATCTCCGCGAGCTTCGGCTTCAGCTCCTCCCCCGCCACCGTGGCGGTCATCTTCCCGGCGAGGCCGATGCCCTTCGCGAGCCGGGCGAAGTTGCCCTTGTGGCCGCTCTTGCAGTCGTCGACCGCGTGAACCAGCTCGTGAGCCAGCGTCGCGAGGACCGCGCCCGCGTCGTCGAGGACGGGCGAGATGAAGACCTGAGCCACCTTGTCAGCCGACGCGGCGGACGCCCAGCACTGACCGATGACGGCATTCTTCTTGCCGCGCCCGCCCGGCCAGCCCACCGAGACGCGCACGGCGGGGATCTCCGCGCCCTGCTCGGCGAACATCGGGCGCATGGCGTCAACGGCGGCGATGAGCCACTCTTCGCGGGTGGCGAAGGGCTCGGCGGGGGTCTCGGCGGTGACCTCCATGGCGTACGCGATGCACTGCGTACAGGAAGCGTCTTCGTCACCATCGTTGAAACTGACGGCCCGATGCGCCACGCCGTCAAGGAGATGGGCCGCCATGTCGCACGCGGCTTTCCCGTCCGTGCCCTGGTAGTGAACGACGGCAGGGTTACGCGGGTCCGCCTCGGCGCTCTCCGGCTCGGCGGGGGCTTCGTTGTTGCAGGCGAGGGCAGACCGGTCGAACTCGGCGTTCATCTCCAGCGCCTCAGCGTGTGCCCGCTTGATCGCGGCAACGTCCTCCGGGGCTAGGATCACGGTCTCGGCCGGCGCGAGGACCATAACGCCCTCCGATGTGGTGAAGACGTAGTCACGCTGGCTACGGCGGAAGGTCTGGTACGTCCGGACTTCAACGCTGGTCGCGACGAGAGTCATGACTCCCGTCTTCCGACGGGCCGCCGCGAGAACAGGCTTCCGGTCGAACATCCGCGCCGACTCGGCGGACTCGTGCGTGACCAGGATTCGGACGGGCTCGCCAGCGGCAACGCGCTTAGCAAGGGCGGCGGCGGTGGTCTTTCCTGCGGCGGTCATCTCGGTCTCCTTCGTAAGCGGTGCGTGTAAACGTCACTGTACTCACGTTAGTCAACTTGCGCAAGTCGGTAAGCGCGCCGGTTGTCGGTAGTCCGCCACGGGACCGCGCCGACGGCGCGAACGCCCTAATGTTGTGCGGTTGCCGACCCTCTCGATTGGAGTCCCGATGAACCGACCACGCGCCGGCCTGCTCGCGCTGCTCGCTCCCCTCGCCCTCGCGCCCGCCTGCGGCAGCGAGGAAGCGCCGACGGCAGCCAGCCCCGCCCCTGCCGCGTCGTCCCCTGCGCCCGGCGTGGTGACGGTCGTCACGTCGGGCTTCGGGCAAGAGGACGAGTACGCGTGGATCACGGCCGTGGTGAGGAACGACGGCGGCGCGGAAGGTCACTTCGTCGTCGTGCAGTTCAACGTCACGGACGCGAGCGGGAAGCTGATCGCCAGCGAGAGCCAGACGGAAGGCTTCAGCAAGGCCGGCGAGACGCTCGCCATCGGGACACAGATCACCGTGCCGGACGGAGCGAAGGTCGCGAAGGTGGAAGCCACGGTTGTAGTCGAGTCGACGACGACCGACGCTAAGCCGTTCGCTGGCGTCAAGGTGGGGCCGGTCGCCATCAAGTCGACGAGCGGCACCTACAAGGCGAGCTTCACGGCGGAGAACCCTGCGACCGAGCCGCTCCAAGACGCGCGAGTCGGCTTCGTCTGCTTCGACGCGGGCGGGAAGGTCATCGGCGGGGCGAGTGAATTCCCCGACGCCATCCCGGCCTCGGGTAAGGCCCTCGTGACCGGCGACCTGATCGTAAGCACGAAGCCGGTCAGGTGTGACGCGTACGTTGGCGCGCCAGTCTGACCGGCTCGGGGTGTGGTGCTTTCATACCGTCCCGTTCGGCGCGAGGTGCGCGAGCTTCGCGCGGAGCACTGCGCGGACGCCCCAACGCGGGTCGTTCCACCAATTGCCCGACGTGTAAACGGCCTCGTCGAGCCAGAACCGACGGAACACGCGGTCACGCTGGTTGGGATTCAGCTCGGCAACAGCAGCCCGTACCTCCGCGCGGATGTCGTCCAACTCGGCGACGGCGTAACCGTGCTCGGTGCCCGCGACCTCGTCCCATTCGCGCATGACGTCGTCGGGGTACATCTGCTCGACCTGGTCGGCGTGGATGACGCCGCCCTTCGAGTTGATGCCGTGCGGCGCGGGGGTCTTCTCCTGGCCCGTCCACTTACGCCGGTTGAGCACGGTCAGGATGTGCCACTTAGCGGCCTGAATCAGGTAGGAGTCGAGGCTTCCGCGCTTCGCGGTGTCGGCCTTCTCGTACGCCTTCCACATGGCGTACATGCCCTCGGCTTCGAGGTCGTCCGGGCTGATGCTGGCCGGGGCCATCTTGCGCGCGTAGCCCTTCAGCCACGAGCGCGCGACGCTGCTCTTCATGACCGACTCGAAGGACGGCCGGGTCTCAGTGCTCGACATGCTCGGCCTCCAACGCAGCGGCGACCACGGTTGGGCGGGCGAGGGTGCTCGCGGTGAGCGCGGCGCGGAGCTGAGCGAGGCCCTCGGGTGTCTCCCACCCGGGCTCAGGCCGGCCGAACTCGGCGCGGTACCAGTCGCGGACGTAGTCGACGGCGTCGAGGACGCGCCACCACAGATCGCGGAGGCCGTACGCCACGCGGCGGTGTCGGGCGGTCATCGGCGCGTTCCCGGCCGCGCGGGCAGGTCCCAGAGCAGCGAGCGCAAGGCGTCCTCGGCCTCGGCTTCGAGCGCGTCGCGCTCCTCGAAGTCGGTGTAGTCGTAATCGGCCGAGGGCGCGAAGTCGGAATCTGCGGTGATCATCGGGTCTCTCCTCTGTGATGAGCGGTTACAGGGCCTATGCGCCAGGCGGGGGCGGACTGTTCGCCTCGCCCCCGACCAATTTCGCTAGGCGGTCCGCGCTAGGCGACTAGCGCATCTACCCCAAGAGCAGACCGCATCTTCGTCAGCGCGCGCTGCCGCGTGCGCAGGGTCTTCAGCCGCGAGAAGCCGTGACGGTGCCCGATCTCGGCGTCCGGCACGGGGTCCTCGTCGCCGAAGCCGTAGGCGAGGGAGATTACGAGGGTCTCGATCGCGTCGACCGAGGAGAAGGCGAGATCTACCAGCACGCGATCTTCGGCGTCCGCGATCTCGCGCGGGGCGACCAGTGAGACCGGCTCGGACCCGTCCCCCACGTTGAGCGCCTGAAGCGAGTTGCTGCGGTACAGCGCAGAGAAGACCGTCCAGAAGGTCTCTTCGGTCATCGCGTGCGACGGCGCGAGCTTCGCGGCGGCCGAGAAGTCACCACCCGCTGCGGCGACGATGCCACGCCAGCGGTCGAGCGTCCGGCCCGGCACGGTGAAGCCGGAGCCGTTCGCCTGGTCGGCGTCCTCCGAGAGGGCGGCGTCGAGGTGATGCCGGAGGATCGAGGTAAGCCGGGTCGACTTGCTGACGTCGTGCGCCTTGATCGCGGACATGAAGCCCAACAGCGCAGACTGCCGGGCGTCGTCGAGCGACAGGGCGCGGGTGTAGTGCCCGACCGCGCGGCGGAGCTGCGGCATGTACGAGGCGAGCAGGCGGAGCGTCGCAGTCTCGTCGCCGCCCTTCGCGGCCTCAATCAGCTCGACCTCCTCCGCGTCGGTCTCGATGTGCTGCACGGGCGCTTCCCAGATGGCATCGAAAGTGGACATACCAACCCTCCAAAGGGCGCAAGAGGTCCGGCCGGTGGTACCGGTCCGTTCCGACGGGTGTTCTAAGTCGCAGCTAAACAGCGCTGCTCGGCACCAAGATTGCTCGCGCTAGGCGACTTGCGCAAGTGTGCTAGCGGAGATCGCGGGGATTCCATCCGAACGGATGATCACGGAAAGGAAAGCGGCCCCCGGGAGTCACTCCCGAGGGCCGATGATCGTTAGTGCGGTCAGCGTGTCAGCGTAGGCGCAAGGTCAGCGAACTTGGCCAAGCTCATGACGGGCACCCCGTACGCCGGGGCCATGGTCGCTTCCCACTGCCGCTCAGCGCCGGGCATGGTCACGACGTAGTCCGCCATCAGAAGCGCGTCGAGGTCGCACGCCGTGATGAGTAGCTCGTCCTCGACGCCTGCGGCTTCCTCCGGCGCGGCGGCCGGCAACGCGACCTCGCACCCGAGCACCGCGAGAGCGGCGCAGACGGCGGCGACGGCGGCGAGGTTGGCGCAGTGAGGAGGGGTGGCGAGGTAGATCTTCAACGTCCGTTGGAACGTTTCCAACGCGACTGAGCTAGGGGGCAATCTGCTAGACCTCCTCGGACCATGGGGCTACCGCACGGACGAGGCCGACGCGTGCGCCGCGTAAGGCTACGATCGCTCCCCGTATCGCGCGCTCGGATCGTACTACCTCCGTGCGCAGGTCGAGGCGGTGTTGATCTAGCGCAATGTCACCCGTTGGGTCTGAACGTACGTTTTTTGCCCGTTCGGTGGTGTCCTCCCTCGGTCGAGGGGTCGGGGACATCGTCCATTGGGCCTCTATCGCGGTCGGCAAAAGCGCAGAAAGCGCGTCGGCCTCTCGGCGGAGCAAGTCGAGCAAGCGCGCAAAAAGCTCGGCGTCCGTATCCTGATCGGTGTCAATGGGGGTCACTCGCTCGCTCCTCGCCTGCTCACGGCCCGCACTCGAACATGCGTACGAAGGATCATAGCGCTAATGCGGTCCTTTCCGGGGTGTGACTACAGGTACTCAGGTGCGCCGTATCCGTGGCCCCAACTCGGGCCGTAGACCGACGGGTCGGACTCGATTCGCACGCCGTAGAAAGTGGATTCCATGAGGCGGCCGATCTCGCGGATTACCTCCTCGGCGGACTCGCGAGGGGCCTGCGCGATCAGCTCGTCATGCACGGGCAACAGCAGGTGATCGCCCATGCCCGCGTCGAAGATGTCGACAATGGCCTGAGCGAGCAGGTCGCGCGCGGTCGACTGCACGACGTAGTTCGTGGCCGCGTAGAGACGGTTACGGTCGAGCGGTAGGTGCCGGCCCGAGGGTGTGACCACCTCGCGCTTACCGAACTCGGCGCGGGCCATGAGGCGACGGGCGTAGCGCTTGATTCCGGGGAACGTCGCGTCATAGGCGGTCATCGCCGTCTTCACGGCCGTCATGTCCGCGCCTGTCTGGCGTGCGACGGTGGTCGCGCCACCGCCATAGACCTTCCCGAAGCCGACTGCCTTCGCGATCTTCCTATGTTGCTTCGTGAAGTCCGGCCCGAAGACGCGCTCAGCGGTGAAGCTGTGCAGGTCGACGCCCTCGGCGATAGCGCGCTTCATGGTCTCGTCGCCGGAGAGCGCGGCAAGTACACGCATCTCGACCGCCTGATAGTCCGCCGCGATGATCACCTGACCGGGGTCAGCGATGAAGCTTCGTCGGATGGTCCAGTCGGACGATGGGAGTTGCTGAAGCGGCGGCCGGGAGACCGACATGCGCGCCGTCCGCGCTTGGAGCCCGCCGATGGACGGGTGTAGGCGGCCGTCCGCGTCCATGAGGTCGAGGAACGCCTGAGCGTATGTCTCCGCCCACTTCGCGGCCCGCTTCCCGCGCACGATCGCGTCGGCTAGCGGGTTGGGAGTGCGGGCGTCGATCCGCTCCCACTGAAGCGAGAGATCTGCGAGCGGCAAGAGCACGCCCTTGTCGACCTTCGGTGCGCCGGACGCTGTCCGCTCGTCGAGGGTCTCCCCCATCGCGAGCAGCGCAGCGGCGACCTGCGCCGTGCTGTTGACGTTGGCGACGCCGTACTGAGCGGCCGTCCGGATGTGCCGCTCCGCCTCGGCGAGAAGGTCCCGCTTGAGGCGCTCGACGTACCCCACGTCGAGGCGCATCCCTCGGCGTTGCATGATCGCTAGGCAGACCTGTAGGTGGTGCTCGAAGGTCGAGAGCCGGTCGAGCCCAACCTGATGGACGGTCGGGGCGATCTCGTCGAAGAGCCGACGGGCGTAGATGACGTCAAGGCCGGCGTACCGGATATACAGCTCGTCGTCGATCGGGATGCCAGCCCACCCGGTCGCCTTCGTGAAGCCGAGCGCGCGGAACCGCGCCGTCAGGCCGTTCGCCGTGTCGACCGCGCCCGGGTCGACGTAGACCGCCGAGAGCGGCTTGAGCGCCAGGCCGAGCCCGCCTTCCTGCTCGGCGCGCGGGTCGAGGAGGTGAGCGAGTACGCGGGTGTCGAAGGTCTGCGGGCCGAGGTCTTCGACGCGCACGCCCGCGTGCCGGTCGAGGACGAGCAGGTCATAAGGCGCGTTGTGCGCAACGAAGTGGCGGCGCATGCCGAGTGCGCGGCGGATCGCGGCGGCGAAGATGTCCCAGCGCAGCACCCACGCCTCGACGCGGTTGCCGAACTGCACGAGCCGGAGACGGTGACCAGGCGTGTAAACGTCGAGGCCGGTCGTCTCGGTGTCGATCGCTAGGACGCGGTCGCCTGCGGCGAGGAAGGAATCGAAGCCGTCGAGGTCTTCAAGGCGCTCGGGGAAGTAGATCTTGCACTCTTCGCCCGCCACCTGATGAGTCAGCGTGATCAATCAGGGCTCCAAACGCAGATACCCCCGAAGCGCCACGGCTTTTCGTTCAGCACGTAGCGCCCCGGGGGACTCTTAGGGGGTGAGCTAGTCGCGGCCTGATGGCCTGACGAGCGCCAGAAAGACGACGATCACGGCCAGCCCGATAAGGAAGACCACGATCGGGTTGTCGCTAATCGCCGCACGCACCTCCGCAGCACCCCCCACCGATCGGGAGCGGCTCGTCCGGGTCGACGTCCGGCGCGTCCGGGTGGAACGCGCCCGCCTCGTCGTTCTCGACCATCAGCAGACGGCCCCCGCTCATGCGCGAGACTCGAAGTGCGGCAACCGCCTCGCGCGAGGTGGCTAGCGCACTGTGCCCACAAGGAACTACGCCCGTCCGGGTCTGCACGCAGACCTGAGCAGGGCGCACCACGTCCAGCCCGCCCATGAAGTCGGCGGCCTCCCACATGCCGGGTAGCTCGGCGTCGTTCACTGCGTCATAGCCGTCGATGGCGATGGACACAGTCGGCGCGGGGTCACCGCAGATGTTGTGCACGAACAGCGGGCACGCAGGGCACCCGCCCTTCACGCCGCACTCGTCGCCCGGGGTCGTCATGCGACGTCCGCGTTGGTGAGGCCCTCGGGGTTCACCTCGACGACGTCGAGGTAATCGACGATGCCCTCTCCGGCAGCCTCCTCGACGAGGCGCTCAGCGAAGAACCGAATGACGTCGGCCTCCTCGTCGTCGAGGTGCATCTTGAAGTGGACATCACCGCGCGGGAAGCCCGCACAGATCTCGTACTCACGTCGGCTCACGGGGTAGCTCCTTGGAACACATCGGCGAGCGAAGCGCCGGTTAGTGGGTTGTCGCTCTGCCTATGCGCCAGGGGGCTAGCAGGTGTTCGCGATACGGCCGGACTTTCTCCGGGGATTTCGTCGGCCTGCTTGGTGCGCCGGAGCCCACGGAAGCCACGCTCGGACGCCGTGCGGTACTGCGAGATACCGCGCTCGTCGAGGGCGGCGTACAGCGTCTTCCGCTGCCACCGTTCCTTGAGCGGAAGCGCCTCCTCCTCGGCCCACTCGCGATAGGCGTCCCAGACCTCACGGACGGGAACCGTTCCGTCCGCGTCGCGGATGAAGACCCCGGGCAGGAAGCCCGCAAGCGCGTCGCTCGTCTGCCGATACTCAGCCGTGGCATTGCGGATCGCGGCCGGGTCTCCAAGACCGTCGCGGTACCACTCGACCGCACCCCGGACGGCCCACGTCAGGATGCCCTGCGCCTCCGCCGCGAGCTTGTCGCCGAGCTTGTGGTCACGCTCCTCCGGCTTGAAATAGCGCGTCCACGGAATGAGCTTCACGCGCCGCCACAGGCCCTCGTCCTGGCCTCGGAAGCTCGGCTTGAAGTTGGTCGCCAGCATGAGCAGGAACGTCGGGCGGAACTCGAAGAACTCGCGCCGCATGAACCGCGCCGAGATCAGGTCGCGACCCGTGACCCGCTTCAGCACCGCCTCGGCCATCGGCCGCCCCTGCTCGCCCTCGGCCGCCATGACGAGCCGAGCACCCTTCAGAGCCGCGATGTCGTTTGGGATACCGCCGCTCCCCCGCTCCTCGAAGGTAGAGAACGGCGTGGTCACGGTCAGCTCACGGAAGACCTCGGTCAGGCAGTCCGTGAAGACGCTCTTGCCGTTCGCGCCGGTCCCCCACAGCACCGCGAAGCACTGCTCTGCGGTCTCCCCCGTAATGCCGTAGCCGACGAGCCGCCGCGTGTACTCCGGCAGGTCGGGATAGTCGGGGAAGACCTCGCCGAGGAAGGCTTCCCATCGCGGCGCGGTCGCCTGCGGGTCGTAGTCGAGGTCAACGCGACGCGTGAGCAACAGCGACGGATCGTGCGGCAACAGCGCGCCCGAGCGGAGGTCGACCACGCCGTTACGCACGGCCAAGAGGTGATGTTGCTTGTCGAAGTCGTTCACGTCGGCCGCGACGCCGGAGAGCGCCTGAAGCTCGCGCACCATCGAGTCGATGCCACGCGTCGAGTTGGCGTGCTTCGCGAACGCCTTCAGCTTGCCGACCCGCGCCCGCAGTGCCTTCGCGTCGCCGCCCGGGTCGTTCGCCTCCTCGACCGCGTCGAGCGCCTCGGCGAGGGCCGCGGCCTCGTCCCAGATCGAGCGCGCGACCTCCTGTGCGTGCGTGCGAACCTCGTCGAGCTTGTCGACGCGCCACACGCCGTCGCGGAGGATGAAGAAGCCGGCCTCGGGCGAGTACCTCACACCCGAGCGAAGCCGCTCGAAGTGCTCGCGCAGACGGCGAGCAGCGGCAACGTCGGTCAGGTCGCCGTCCGTCCATGCGTCCATTCGCGTACGCAGCCCGCCCGGGTCCTGCGCGGACTGCACGGCGCGGACGAACTCGGTAGCGAAGGTGTCGGGCTGCCGCTCGCGCCACGCGGTGATGTCGTCGCCGTCGACCGGAGGGCGGAGCTTCCGCACGGCAGCGCCCAGCTTCGCGAGGTCGGCCGCGAGCTTGCGCGTGAAGCTATCGCCTGCCGGGTCGGCGTCGCCGCAGACGACGATCGGGCGTCCGCTCGCCATGCGCACGATGTCGTCGGCGACCGAGCCAGCGAGGCCCGCACCCCGGACGGCAATCGTGTCGTACCCGACGGCGCACGCGGTCAGGCCGTCGCCCGGTCCTTCCGTGACGATCACCTCGGACCATCCTGTGTCGGCCGGGAGCCATGCCAGCTTCGCCCAGCTCGCGCCATCGGGCGACTTCGGACCGAGCCACCGCACCTTGGCGGCCGGGTCAAGGGCGCGGGCCTGGTAGCCGCGCGGGATGCCGTCCTTGTCGCGGAACGGGACGACGAGGCGGGGGCCTCCGCCGAGGTCGAACGCGAGGCCGAGGCCGAGACGGCGGACGTCGTCGTCCGCGACGCCGAATCGGTCAGCCGCGTACTGGCGAGCCGCGAAGGTGTCGTTACCCCACTCGCTCTCGTCCCATATCTGCACGGCGTACGCGTCGAGGCGCATCGCCAGCGCCGCGATCTGCACGGGACCGGCCGGGAGAGACGTCGAGGTCGCGCGGGTCACCACGTCGCCGGGCTCGATCGCGTCAAGGTCGGCCCACGACATACCGAGGGCTTCGATAATGCCGTCGGGGTCGTCGTCCTTGCGCTTGCCGGTCGAGCAGCCAGCGCGGCACTTGAGCAGGATCTTCCCGGCCTCCGAAACGGCGATGCGCAGGGACGGCCGAGAGTCGGAGTGTGCCGGGCACGGGACAACCCAGCCGTCCGGCTCGTCGACCACCTCGGGGAAGCGGGAGAGGAACTCGTCGAGAGTCACCATGGTCCTTTCTGGAATGCGATCGCATCGCCTATGCGCCAGCACGGGCGGGAAGTTCAGGCAGAAAGAGCCCGCCTCGGTGCGGACCGGGGCGGGCTCTTGGAAGTGGTCAGGCCGGCGCATCGCCGCGCGGGAAGGGCTTCGCGTGGTCGCGGAGGCACTCCCCCATGTGGTACCGGTACGCCCCGGGGGCATCGCGCGCGAGCAGCTCTTCAGCGCGGCGCAGACGGACGAGCATGCGGCCGAACGTCGCGACCGTCATCACGGCGTACCCGTCGCCGAGCACGCGCCGAGCGCGCTTCACGAACGCCACTCCGAACGGCTCGCCCGCGTGCGCCTTCTGCCGCTCCGCGCCGTCGAGGCCCTCACGGATGGCGTCCTCCCAGCTCTTCCAGTTCTTCGCCTGTCCGACGAAGGGAGAGAGGCCGTGGATGTCACCGGAGTCCTGCCAGCCCTCGTTATGCGGGCGGGTAGCCAGCAAGCCGAGGGCGCAGAAGGCGCGCGTCAGGCGGCGTTCCCAGTCGGTCCCCTTGGCTTTATTGGGATTTGACATCGGTGACGTCCTCCCAGGTGACCTCAGCGCGGTAGACGCGAACCTCGGTCGCGCCCTGCCTGCGGTAGGACTCGGCCTTGTCGCGGGCGTAGTCCTCGCGGGTGTAGGTCCTGCTCGCGGGCTCCCAGTAGTGGCGCTGACCTCCGGTCGCGGCGACGCGCCAGAGGATGCGAGGAAGTCGGTTCATGCGGCCCCGACCTCCGTGCCGGGAACGGCTGACCACTCCGGCGAGCACGTCTCGACACGCACGACGACGTTGCGCCCGGCAATGCGACCGCGGGAACGCGTGGCCGCACCCTGTGTGGAATACGGCCCGGTCGTGCGGACAAGATGGCCGTCGTCTTCGGCGTACGACGCGGCCCGGTACATCGGCGCGTTCGGTCCGACGTAGGCGCGCTTACGGTGGCTCATTCGATCTCCAAACGTCGAAGGCCCCGGCCCCTGCGGACTACGCGGGAACCGGGGCCGGAGGTGAGCTAGGCGACTAGCGCGACTTGATCAGAAGGGAGGCTCGTCGTTCTCGAAGCGAGCGCTGACGGCCTCGGTGTAGCGGCCGACGATTTCGATGACCGGCTTCACGAAGCTTCGGCCGGTCGGGCTCTTCGGCTCGACCCGCTCCAGCTTCAACCACGCGGTGACCGGGCCGTCGTACTGGTCGAGCTTCGCCATCACGCCGACGAGATCCTTCACGAGCGACCACGAGCCGGACGCGAACTTGAAGCGGCCCAGCTCGGGGTCATCGGCCAACCGGAAGTAGACCGTGATCGAGGGCTGGCAGCCGGTACCCTTCTTCGCCGCGTCCTTGCGCTCGGCGAAGGTCGACGGGCACGCGCACGGCTGACCGGCCGCCTCGTCGAGGGTCTGCTCAACGCCGTCGCACTTGCGGATCGCGCCGGCCCGGCCCCAGAGGACCATTTCCTGACGGATCGCCGAGGGGCCGTCGAGGATCACCTTGATCTTCGGCGCGGTGGTGAAGACTTCGAGCTTGTCCTCACCCTGCGTCTCCCACTCCTGCGCGCCCTTGCCTCCGAATCGGGTGTTGACGATGTGCGCCACGTCCGGGTCGCCGGTCGTGATCCGCCACGCTTCGAGCGTGGCCGGACGGTTGTTGATCTGGTAGCCCGAGCGGAACCGGCCGACCAGGTCGTCAGCGAAGCGGGGCTTCGGCGCGGCCTCGGGGTCCGTCTCGAAGATGCGAAGTGCGGAAGACAAAGAGCGATCTCCTTCGAGAGTCGCGGGCGCGCTGCTAAGCCGCGTCGTTTAAACCGCGCGGCGTTGAAAGCGCGGTCCCGCATGGTGGGGTCAAGGTGCCTATGCGCCAGGAGGGCGGAAGGTGTTCAGCCGCGTCGGGGCGGCGGACCCGGTCGGTAGCGCACGGCGTAAAGCCCCCACGGACCGACGCGGAGGACACGACGGAAGGTCGCCGCGTGCGCGCCGCGAACGGAGGTCGTCCGGAAGTACGCCGACGCAGGACGCGGGCGACTCAGCCAGCGAAACACCCAGTGTGCAGGGATGCGGATCACGTTGGCGCTCCCATCGGCAGGCCGGGCGGCCGGGAGATCGCCGGGGCGGACTTGTCGGTGTTCGGGGCGTGGCCGAGAACCTCGGCGATGCGCGCCGATCGGCGAGCGCCCATGTGTGGCAGGAGTGCGCGCATGACGGCCTCGGCGCGGGTACCCGAGACCTCGGCGTGCCAGGTCGATTTGAACGGCTTGCGCTTGAGCGTCACGCGGACGGACGTGCCGAGCAGCGTCGCCGCGCGCCCGATCACGTCCCGGTCGACCATCTCGACGCGCACGCGCGGATAGCGGCCTCGGTGAAGGTCGAAGGTGCCCTCACCTTCGAGGAGACCGGCGAGCCACATCACGTCATCGCGAGGTGCACGTTCGATCATGCGGCCCGCCGAATGGTCGGGCGGACCTTCGGGGCGGAGGCTTGCTTGTTCAGCGGCTTCCCGATGATCGAGGGCTTGAATTCCTTCTCGTAGCGGAAGATCTCGCGCAGGTGAAGGAAGTAGCTGAAGGTCTCCTCGTCACAGCGAATCGGAACGAGCTGCCAGTCTTCGGGGTGCCCGTTGGGAATCCACAGCACCGCGCCGCCCTCAGCGCCGGGCATCGGTACGCGCGAGCCGTCCGGCCGGATGATGTACTCGGCGTGCCGGTACGCGGCGAGCTGAAGCCCGACCTCCTCATGGATGCCCGAGCGGGTGGTCTTGTAGTCGATCCACACCCGCTGACCGTCGATGATCGCGAAGGCGTCGAACGAGCCCGCGTAGTCGTGAGTCTCGGACCATACGGTCTCTTCCATGTGGATGAACTCGGGCGAGAACTCCTTGAGGAACTGGCCGAAGGCGTCGACAAACCCCTTCAGGTCCGGGTGAACGCGGGTGATGGTCTCACCTAGCGCCATCCGCTCGAAGAGGTCGTGCGCCTGCGAGCCGATGTCGGCCGCCTGCGCGGTGTCGCGGCGCGGCGCGCCCTTCAGGAAGTCGACCGCGCCGGCCGGGCCGTTGCGTAGGGTCAGGCCGACGATCTCGCCGAGGTTGTTCACGGCGTGCTCGGCGACAACCTTCGCGTTCCACGGGCCGAGGAAGCCCTTCGGAAGCATGTCGATGATCGAGGTAACGCCGGGAGACTTCACGGCCCCGTCGCCGGGATGGACGTAGAAGCGCGAGCCGCCCCTACTGATGGTGCTGATCTTCGGTGTGGTCAAGGCGCAAGGCCCCCTTCGGACGCACGTCAGTACGTCCGGCCTATGCGCCAGGAGGGGGTTAGCTGTTCACGCAGCTAGCGCCCGGCGCGACGAGGCGAGGGCGCTACGGCAGTGACAGAAATGACGTAGAAGGCGTCACTCTCTATCGAGATATAAGAGGAGGAGGAGGAGACTCTTAAGGCTGGATAAGGAATGACAGAAAATACGTCACTTCTGTCATCACCCGCGCCCGGCCCCGCGCTACTCCCCCAGGCCGTCCCGTAGCTCGCCCGCGCGGTCGCGGATCTTGTCGAGCACGACGCGGACGTTGGCACGCTGTCGCGTCGAAAGGTCGGCAAAGTTCGCAGGGTTGACACGCTCAAGGACAAGCAGCGCGCCAGCAATGGCACGGCTCTCGTCCGCCGCGCTGGCATGCTCAGGCGGTGTGAGGGCCACCTTGAGTAGCTCGCTCTGCGCGGTGCGTACCTCGCGCTTGCGGTCATTGAAGGTGCCAGAGGCCAGGCCGAGATCCGCTACCTGGTCAGACGCCAGTTTGGTGCGGATGTACCCCGACACGTGATACCTCACTGCAGCCTGCGTCGTCTTAGCCTCGTCGATTGGATAGCCGGCCTCGATGTAACGCTCGCGCAGGTAATCGCGATAAGCCCATGTACGTGCAGCCCAGTCCGGCTCGCCCGAGTCGGTCAGGAAGAACTCTCGCAGGTCGACCGTCAGCCGGGCTGTTTCCTTAAGGAGGTCCGTTCGCTGGGCATCAGTCGCCGCGTTCCTTAGCCTGCGCAGGGTCGCGACCAGCTCCTTACTGAGGCTGGCCTTCGTCGTGCTGGGCATAGGTCGCCTTCCGTCGGAGATACTGATCAGGCTTAATGCGCAAGTCGGTAAGCGGATGTCGACCCTATGAGACCACATGATCGGACCAAACACAAAGAGCCCCCGCGATCTGGGAATGCCAGGTCACGGGGGCTAGTGATCTTCGTTACAGCAGCTCAGAGAGTTTATCGACGTCTTTGTGTAAGACGTCCACTGTCGATGAATTGATGATAGCGGACCATACCGGATAGCCGAGCAGTGCGGTCTCGCTGACGTGATTGTCCGATTCATCTAGCCCCGGGCGGGTGACGCGGACGAGACGGCCGCCGAGGCGCTCGATAGCTGCCGCTTCATTCGGGAATCGGACATCCGTCACCACAGCGGGCGTGCCGCTCTGCTCGATCGCAGCAACGACCGGGCGCACCCAAAACTCCTCGTCGAGCTTTCGGATGACCTCCGAGCCGAAGTGCTGAAGGACGCGGCGGACTTCGGGGTGTGCCTTCGCCAGTTCCCAACCGTCGACCTCGACCAGCTCGGACAGCCGTAGCCCCGGATAGGTCCACATGCCGACATCGGCGTCATAGTCCTCGCTCTCGCCGACGATCGGGTCTAGTGCGAGCGCGGCGGCCCGGACGTTGTCCGCGAAGGCGTACCGCGTGAAGCCGTGCGCCTCGACGAGCCGGGCCGCGACGGTGTCCTTGCCGACGCGCTTGCGGCCGATGAGGCCGATGAGCTTAGTCCCCATGGCAGTCCGCATCCTTTCCGCGCGAGCAGGTGCGGCACGTCCCTGCACGACGGGTGTTCTCAGCCGCTAGCCGCGCCGGGTCCCAGAAACGCGTGTAGCGCTCCTCGCTGATCAGGTCTTGCGCCCGGAACTCGTGCCTGTACCCCGCCGCGAACTCACTCGGCGTTGCGGCCATTGGGTCGACGCCTAGGACCACGGCGACACGCCGTAACGTCTCGACGTCCTCGATGTCGAGGAAGCCCGAGCCGAAGTCCATTGAGTCGACGAGTCGATCGAAGAGGCCCCGCAGGTCTTTGACGCGTACGAAGATCTCCGCGTCATCGGGAAGGTCGCTCATATTCACCTCAGACCATGTGCAGGGGCGTCGGCCGGGGCGCGTCCGGCTTGAAAAACCAATCGCCATCGCCGATCGCCGAGCAGCGGTAGCCGTTGCCGAGCCGCTCGTGCACGATCAGGTGGTTTGACCAGCGATGGCGTGTGTGCGGGCCGATCACCTCGCATTGCCAGCGCGCCTCGCGGGCCGGGCACGGCAACAGGTCAGCGACGCGGTGATTGACGTACTGGCACCCGAGACGCCGCCAATCGAGGATGTAGCCCTCTTCGAGACCGAGCGCCATGCGGACTGTGCTGCGGAAATCGATCACCCGAGCCGCCGCGAATCGAACGGCTCGCCGCCGGCCTGAAGGACCGGGGTTACCTTGCCCGCTGCGTAGAGCGCGTCAACCTGCGCGTCGGTCTTCGGCACACGCGAAGTCGGCCAGTTGTCCTCCGCACGGACGTAGGTGTACGGACGGGATGACGGGTGGTAACGGACGACCACCACGTCACCCGGTCGCCACTCCGGTGCGAACGGGCGCATGCCGTGGTTGCTGAGGATGACTTCCGCGCCGTCCGACAGCGTGACTTGCCACAGCCCGTAGGCGTCGATGAACGGGGCCTTCAGCGTGGCGGTACCACCGCCGAGCGCGGGGATGAGCTTCACGCGCTGGCCGATCTTCAGGGTTAACGGGGTCACTGGACAGCCTCCCGATAGGTGAGTTGGTCGCAGTGCCTATGCGCCACGGTGGGCGGGGGTGTTCAGCCCAGACGCGAAAAACCCCCGGCGCGATGCCGGGGGTTGATGGATCGAGCGTCAGTCGGCGAACTCCTCGCAACCGCACGCGGCCCAGAGCGGACCGTCGAAGTCGTGGCCGTGGTAGCGCTCGACCTTCCCGGCGCGCGGGCAATCGCGGTGCGAGCCATCCCCCGTCTTCGTCCGCTTGGTCTTGCACTGGGTGTGAATCCCGTTGGCGTGAAGGTCAGCGGCGGTCATTGGTCTCTCCTGTCTGTCGTTTACACGCTCAGCATAGGTGCGCTAGTCGCCTTGCGCAAGTCGCTCCGCCACGCTCCCGCCTGACTCCCGCCACGACGCCGGGCGGAGGGATGGCGGCCCCGCCACGGCACGCCAGGCGTTCGCCACCATTCCGCCCCGGAAACGCCAAAAGCCCCGCCATCGGCCGGCGAGGGCACAAGGCGGGGCGCGTGGCGGTGTGGCGGGCGGTACGGACGGAGGTCAGGCGGGCGGGGCGGAGCCGCCACGGGCGGACGCCTCGACGCCTTCGGCCTGGTCGGCAGGGGTGTCCGCCTCGTCGGCCGGGCGGGGGGCCGCCTCGGTCACGGGCGTGTCCGCCTTCGCGCGGGCGGCCTTCTGGTGGCGGGACTCCCAGAAGGCATAGACGAGTGGCGCGGCGACGGCGAGTACCTCAGTGAGGTTGTCTGCGATCTCGGGCGGGACCGCCACGCCGAAGCGGGCGAGCGCCCAGACGATGACGCTCACGCCCGCGACGATGGCGGCGCGGCTGATCGGGGACTTGGTCAAGGGCGGGTGTCCTTTCAGGAGTAGAGACGGTCAAGGAACGGGACGACGGCCGCCACGATTGCCGCCAGTACGCCGAGGGCGATCCACATAGCGGCCGGGGTGACGACCGAGCGTTGTTCCTGCGCCCGAAGGCGCGGCTCGATGTCGTCGAGACGACGGCCGTGCTCGCTCAGCATCACGGCGTGCTGCAAGATCGCAGCATCGAGCTTGCCTTCAAGCCGAGCGAGGATGACGGCCGTAGCCTCGTCGTTGCTGACCATTCGGGCCTACGTCACGCGGCCGGAGCCATGCCGAGCACGCGCCGGAGCACGCGCTCAAGCTGCTCGTCCGTGACGGTGACGGTCGGCTCGGACGGCGCGGGGGTCGGCGCGCTGGCGAGCTTGAGCGCCGTCGCCCGGATACCCTCGATCTTGCCCGTAACCGAGCCGGCCGGCCGGTTCGCCGCGTCCGCCGTGAACAGCGCGTAGTGGATGTCACGGAGCCACTGCCGCTCGTCTGCCTGCATGTCGTCCTCCAGTTCAGCCCGCACCAGGGCGAGCAGGTGATCGATTGGGAACCCCGGTCCGGGGTCGGTGTGCGTGGTGCCGCCCCATGCCTGCCGCATGAGGTCGTGCGTGACGATGCCCTTGGTCTTGCCGTCGCGCATCTGAGCCACCGTGAGCAGCCGCGCGGGGATTCCCCACTTGCGGCAGTCGCGGGCGATCTGGCGCGCCAGGACTGCCCACGCGACGTTGGCGAGCCACCACGCGCGGCTCTTGCCGTTGGTGCCCGTGATCTCGTACGCGATGGCGTGGCGGTTGCCGGTCGTGCTGCCCGCGTGGTTCGCGCCGTACTCAGTGCGGAGTGACTGAGTGATCGAGTCGACGTCCACGTAGTAGTGCGACGAGATGTGGTCCGGCCGGGTCTCGGCGTAGTTCGCCTCGGCCGTGTCGCTAGCGTCGTTCGACGTGTTGTGGATCGCGACGTACCGCTTCGGGTACGACGTCGAGTTGTACGCGCCGGGCGGGCCGTCCCATCGGATATCGGGATACTCGGCTTGCATGCTGCCTCCATGGCAAACAGAAGCGCCCCGGCAAGTGCCGAGGCGCAGACAAGGCGGGCGGGTTATTCGAAGACGTCGTAATCCATCGATGCAAACAGGCACCGCGTTGACGTGTTGTCCGTGGCGCTTGCCCGGAGCTTGATGGTGTACGTCCCCGGGGCCGCGATCGTCGCCCGCCAGACTCCGGTAACCGTCGCCCGAGCGCCGTTCGTCGCCCCGGCGTAGGTAGCGGTACGGGCCTGCGCAACGCCGTCGATCATGCATACGCCGAGCGCGATAGCGCCGTTGGTGGCCTTCATGTTCATGTCGAAGCTGCCTCGGATCGCGACCTTCGCATTGGCGCGCGTGGTGGTGATCGAGGCAGTACAGCCGGGGATGTCGGTCTGTGTCGTAGTCAGTGGGTCGAGTCCACCCGTGCTGTTGACCACATCGGACGCGACCAGCATCCGCGCCGCTACACCGTTGGAAGTGATGCCCGCGCTGCCGACCGCGAAGCTCGACGTCGCGCCGGTCCCGGGGTTGGAGTACTGAAACTTCAGGCCCGCAATGTCGATGTCGAGCGTGTGCAGGTACCGGCCTGCGAGCGGAGTCGTGTAGTGCTGAACGACCGCGCGGAGTGCGTGCTCCTCGGTTAGGTATAGGTACGTGCCTGCGGTGTTCGGCGGGTCGGCGTGCCCCGACTTGAGCCCGATGTACCGGCCATAGGTGCTGTCGTCGGACTGCCCGTAGATCGCCGCATCCGTGACTACGCCCCAGCTACCCGCAACGCTGCTGTTCCATCGGATCGCCGGGGCGGTCCCGTTGATGACCGAGTTACCGATCGAGATGCGGTTGCCCGACGCGGCGGTCTGGAAGAGGCCGCCCGTGATCGTCTTTCCCGTTATGGCGTCAGCGGCGATGGCGGAGGCCGTCACCGCGTTGGCCGCGATCGTTCCCGCCGTAACGGCGTTCGCCGCGATCGTGCCAGCGGTGACCGCGTTCGCAGCGATCTTCCCCGCCGTGATGGCGTTCGCGGCGATCTGAAGCGCCTCGATCGCGCCGGCCGCGACCTTGTCAGTGGTCACCGCGTTCGCGCGCAACTTCGGCGTCGAGATCGCGTCGTCCGAGATCAACGTCTCGGTAATGCTTCCGTCCGGGAGATCGAGGTCGGTCGCGACCACCTGACCGCCGTTGGTGCCGACAACCGCGTAACCGCCGTCAGGCTGAAGGCCGACACTCAGAACTGGCGAACCGGATTCGTCGTTGATGGCGAGTGTGCCGGCCTCGATCGAGGACCGGCTGAGCTGCGACCCGCGCTCGACGCCACGAAGACGGCGCTCATACTCGGAGAGCTTGCGCGCGAGCTGTTCGGCTGCGTTCACGGTCTAACCCCCGTAGGTGAAGGCGTCGGAGCGACGCAGGCTGAGGGCCGCACGGTCCTCGCTGAGCAGCGACCACCCGGTGATGCGGTGCCAGATGGCGATATCGCCCAGCCCCGCGACGGTCGCCTGAATCAAGACGTCGTCGCCGAGCTGCCACGAGCCGATCAGCGCGTTGGGATGCTGGATCACTTCGACCGAGGTCACCTCGATCACGTGCTGCCGGGTCGCCAGTTCCAAACGACACAGCGTGTCCATGCGGGCCGCGCCCGTCACGCTCTTGTCGGAGTAGACCGCTGTGCGCCGGAGGCGACCGTCACGCACGGGGATGCGCCGCTGAACGGTCTTCCGACCCTCCCCCGCGCCGAGGCCGATCACCTCGTTGGCCAGGTCCGCGCCGTCGCGCGCGGGCATGACCACGCTCACGACGTTGTCACCTTGGATGAAGGCGAGATCGTCGCGACGGCGGCCGAGACGCGGGTAGCCGATACGGATGCGGTGCGCGACGTCCTCGCCATCCCAGGTGTGCTCTTCGGCGTAGTCGAAAAGGCCGACCTGCGAGAGCGTGTCCAGCTCCGAACCACAGTCCGGGGCTTCCCACCAGACGAGCGAATACGGCTCGGCGTCGTGCGTCCGCTCGGGCGTGCCCTCGTGCGTAACGAGCGTGCCCGAGTTGTGCGCTGACGGCGAGCTAGTCCCGTAGCCGCGCGTGACGCCGGTAAGCGTGGTGCCCGAGCGGTCCGTGACGTAGATCGTCTCGCTACCGATGGTTGCGGTGTACGGCGGCGTGAGCTTGTCGAAACCGCCCAGCGACGCGAGCTGAATCGAGGTCTGCGAGCTGGTGATCTCGGCCTTCAGCTTCGCCTGTGCCTTCGGGTCGAGCTGCGAGGCCGGCACGGTGCTCTTCGGCACCCAATAGTCGGCGTAAAGCTCGACCTCCTGATACGCCGCAGTGCCGATGCGCACGGGCGTAGTGGTCGAGTCGACGACCACGCCGAGGTCGCCGTCAGGCTGCGCCTGCACATGCGCCCAGATCTCGCGGACGGCGTCCGTCGGATCGATGCCGATACGAACGTACTCGCCGAGGTACGGGATACCGTGCGGGTAGGACGCGAAGCCCGTCGCCTCGATCGCCCATGCGCTGCCGGTCGACTCTGTCCGCACGACGATGCCGCCCCAGCGGATCTCGCCGTCAGCCTCGGCGTAGATGAGCGTCCCCCACTCGTCGATGAGCGGAAGGCCGTCGTCAGCGATGAGCCCGCCGACGTCCGGCGTCAGCGTTCCCCGTAGGGCACCCGGGCCGGACAGCGACCACGTCAGCTCGTCGCGCTGAAGCGGTAGGTCGCGGTGAAGCCACTCCCCCGTGGTGGCGCGCTGTGCGAGGTAGTGCCATGTCGTCACGCGGCGACCTCGATAAACTCGATGTCAATCTCACAGGACGACGCGGTGTCGGCCGCCACGCTCGCGGTCGCGCCGGACGCTCGGTAGCCCTCGATTCGCAGCGTCTGCGTGGTGCCTTGCATCGCTGACGGGATGGTGACGGTGTCAGCGCAACGCCAGAACTTCCGGTCAAGAACTGCGCCGGTAGGCACGGTCTCGTCATAGCCTGTGCCCTGCGTGGTGACGGTGCCCAGCGAGACGCGGATCTCGCCATGAGCGATCCCAACCGCCATGTTCACGCCGCCAATCGAGGCGCGCACAATCGCCTTCGTCGCCCAGCTCGGCACTGCGACCGACCAGGACGCGGCCGACGGCCAGGCGGTGAACGCGGTCGACGTGAGGGTGTTGGTCGCGCCGGGGTTGACGGTGAATACTGACCGCTCGCGCCGGGGGTTAGCGACCTTGCGGAGGTCGACGATCATCCCGGCCGTGATGGTGCCAGTGCTCGCCGGGATGTCGATACGGGCGAGCGGAATCGCCGAATAGCCGAGCCCTAGCTCCGTCACGGTCTTCGTGGTCGACGGGACGCCAGAGATGACACGCGTGAAGATGTACGGGCCAACGGTCGGGTCGACCGGGTCCGGCCACGGCTCACCCGCTAGCCACGGGTCCTCGACGCGAGCCACGACGAGGTCGGAACGGCCAGAGCCCGAGCCGGTCGCCGCGATGGGGACGGTGTCCTCAGAGATGAGCCGGCCCGCGTAGACCTGATAGTTACCGCCCGAGGCGCGGTTGATGATCGAGCACGCGCCGGGCAGGACGCGCACAGACGCGCCAGGTACGGCGAGCGCCTTTACCGCGAGGTCGCCCGATCCGACGATGCCCTCATTGCCTCGCATAGCGGAGTACGCGAGCAGGCGCGCGACCTCCGGAGAGTGCTGCGCGCCGCCCCCGACGAACCACGGGACGGAATCCCAAGCCATGATTTCCCCTTAGACGGAGTAGGTGTCGCGCCACTCGACGGTGAGCGCGGCCGTGCCGGTCCCGTCGGTGCCACGTAGGGCGATCTCGTGTGAGCCGGGCGGCAGCGCGGCGGATGAGAGGCGGGCGGAGGCGCGCGTGAACTTGCCCGCGAGACTTCCGCCGACGTTGCGGAGCACCGAGCGCCGCCACGGGCGGGTATCGATGGTCACGGCCTCGTCGACCGCGAGCGTGGCCGTCAGCTCCATGCGCCACAGCCCGACGACATCGACGACGGGGTTTGTGATCGGACCCTCAATCGTGATGACCGGCCACGCAGGAAGCGCGCCACCGACCGCGATCACCACCGACCGATCAGACGTTGCGGTCGTCGTGAGCGGCGCGCTGAGCGGGGCGAGGAGGCCCCCGCCTGCGGGCGGCGCAATGCTGACCGTCCGGCTCTGCGCGGTCGACGCGTAGTACTGGTCATCAACCGTCGAGAGGTCGGCAAGGACCGAGATGACGCCTTCGTGCACAAGCTCGTCGTTGTGAGCGAACCGGCGCGGGCGGCCATAGACCGTGCGCTCCCGACCGGCAAGGCGATAGGTCAGCTCGGCAACCTCGCCGGGGTCTGACCGGACAGAGTCGGCCCGCCACGCGGTAGCGAGCGTGGCGAGGTTCTCCCACGTCTCGGCCTCGTCCGCGCCGACCACGAGCAGGTCAAACGTCAGCGTGAGGCCGGTCCGGTAGTCCTGCCCGAAGGCGACGCCGTCAGCGCGAGGCCGGTCGACGTCGTCCGTTCGGACTCCCGCGCTGCCCAGGTCCGGGGCGGACGCGATGATTGCCGGAAGATCAGCCGGGCCGAATGTGTAAACGGTGCTGCCGTACGACAGCGTGAACTCACCATCACGCATAGACGCCTCCCCGTGCCGCACGGCGCATGGTCCATGTGACCTCTTCGAGCTGGTCGCGGAGACTGCGGCCGTCGTTGGTCAGGGTCAGCGAACCGATTAGCGGAGCCGCTCCCCTGCCTCGACCGGTCGCCGAGACGTCCGCGCCGACGCTGACGTCAGGCACGGCAGTCAGCGCGTCGAGCGCCTTCGTGACCTTGCCCGCGCCCCGCTTGATGCCGAGCGCCATACCGGCCGCGACCTGCTCGCCGATGCCCATGAACACCCGCGAGGGCGAGTGAATGCCGAGCGCGTCCCTGACGTACCACGGCAGCTTGTCAGTGATGTACTTCTTGACTGCCGCGATGATGTCGCCGGCCTTGCTCTTGATGCCTTCGATGAAGCCGGAAACGACGTTCGCACCCGCGCCAAAGAGCAGACGACCGGTGTCACCGAGCGCCGAGACCATCGCGCCGGGCAGTGCCTTGAAGACAGCCGTCACGCGGTTTTTGAAGCTCTCGACCTTCGCGGCCCAACCCTCGAACTTGGATACCCAGTGGTCGACCTTCTCGAAGAAATCGACAACCTTCGGAATCCACTCGGTCGTAGCCTTCTTAGTCAGGTCGCCGAGCTTGTCCATGAATTCCTGGATCTTCTTTTTGTTCTCGGGGTCGGCGAGCCAGTCCTTAATGCGCTGAAGCGTGTCGCGCACGCCGCCTAGGAATGAGTCGCTCGCCTTCTTCGAGCTGGGGAAGAAGATATCGATCAGCTCGCCGCCGATACCGATGACGAGCCCGCCGATATTCCAGATGTCGGACAGCGCCTTAGCGGCGTCCTTCATAAAGGTCGAGAGCTTGCCGGACTTGTCGGCCTGCGCAATCCACGCCGAGAACTTCTCGATCAGACCGCCGATCTTGTCGCCCAGCGTCCCGAGGAAGGGCACGCTCGCACGGGCGAGTCGGCCGAACGCGTCGATAAGCGGGCCGGTCGCGAGGCGGATGCGCTCGATAAAGTCGCCGAACGCGCCGACCGCAAGGCGAATGTTCGCGATGAAGTCGGACTTGCCGAGGCCTGTGATGACCGTCTTAAGGAAGGCGTTGAACCGACCGGCGAGCTTGCCGAGCATGGGCTCAAGGACGGGCAGCCAGCGCTTCGCGAGGTCGCGGAACGGCTTCGCGATCTTGTCGAAGACACGGCCCTGAACGTACTTCGCCAGCGCGCCGAATGGCTTACGGAGCTTGGCGACTTCCTGAACGAAGGCGCGGGCCGACGGAGCGAGCTTCTTAAGGGTCTCGTTTGAGACCTTGCCGTCCTTGGACAGTTCGGAGAAGGCGTCGCCGAGCCCGTGCGTCGCCAGCGCCAGCACGCCGAACGCTGCCGCGCCGCCCGTCGCAACGGTGAACATCGCGCCGAACGCGCCGCCCGTGACCAGCACGATGGGCGCGAGGGCCACGAAGCCGGTAGCCACCACGGCCGCCGCGCCCGCCAGTGCGAGCAGGGCAGCGATGAGGAGGTTGATACCGCCCGTCGCTGCGGTCATTGCGGTACCGGTTGACGCCGCCGTGCCGATCGTGGTCACCGCGTTAGTCACGGCACTTGCCGCGCCCTTCGAGACGGACTCGAAGACGGCCGGCATGAGCGCCTCGGCGATGGACTGCACTGCCTTAAAGGCGCTCTTGAAGGTGCCAGTAACGGCAGTGAAGATCAGTCGTCCGCTCCGCTCGGCAAAGCGCCGGGCAAAGGACTTGCCGCTGTCGTCGCCCGCCTTGTCGACTGCCTTCCGGACGTGCTCGCCGAGGCGGCGTCCACCGTCACGGCCACCGTTGCCGATACGCCCCGCAAGATTGCGCTCGATGTCACGGCCCGCGTCAGTCAGCGGCGCATTGACCTCGCGGCGAAGGTGCTTCTCGAAGCCCTTTGCACTCGGGATGATTTGCAGCGTTGCGAAGGCTGCGTTAGGCGTCCCCATTGGGTTCCTCCCCTCGGGCGCGCATGATTCGCTCGCGCTGTGCGCGGAGGCGCTCTACGGTGGTTTCGTGGCGCGCCTTAGCGGCGCTCTCCTCTGCCTTTCGAGTCGGCCGGCTCGGGTGGTATTCGCCAGTCAAGGCGTGGTAGATGTCGGCCAAGATGACGTCGGCGGGGGTTGTGCCTAGTGGCACTTCGCGCTCTACTGCCCACGTTGCCGAGCCAGCGGGCAACTGCGTGAGGAGTACAGAGAGGCGGCGAAGAGAAAGCGCGCCCGTCCACAGGTCGCCGAGCGGGATGCCGTAGTAGCGCTGAAGGTCAGCCTCGACGGCATCACTGTGCTCGGCGATCAGGCGAACGAGCTGCGTCAGTTTCCCTCGATACCGGCCGCGTTCTGCGCCGCCTCGAACATGGCGTTCAGGTCTCCGATGGTCCGGCGCTTGCTGCGGAACTTCCGCCACTGCGCCTCGCCAAGGACCAGGCGCACGCACCCGGCGATGCGGTTCGCCTCGTACTCTTCGAGCGCTTCGAGGTCCCACGAGTCGGCGGGCTCGATGGTGTACGTCTCGCCGTCGAACTCGAAGGTCACTTCGGCGTTCAGCGCCTCGGCCTTCGCGGCGGTCGCTGCGGTGCCGGTCGGCCTGCGGGTGTTGGACATTGGGGCTCCTATCGGAGTCAGGCGCAGACGGCGCAGAAGAAAGCCCCGAGGTCGCCTCTGCGCGGGACGTCCTCGGGGCTGGTTGGTGCTGCTGGGTGTTACGCGATCACGCCGGCAAGCTCGGTGAAGAGCGTCTTGTCGGCCTCCGGGTAGAGGACGATGGTGGGCGTGTAAACGGTCGGGTTGCTCTCGGATTCCTTGATCTCCGCGACCGACTGAACGGCGGCGCGCTTCACCCAACGCCGCTTACGAAGGTCACCCTCGTTCATCTCGAAGCCGATCATGAACTCTTTCGACTCCGGCACCTTGACTACGGAAGTCGTGACGCCCAGCGCGGTTGTGCGGGTCGAGCCCGGGTTGATCACGTCGAAGGTCACGTCATTGTCTTCGAGCATCACGACGGTGACCGTGCGCTTGTGCTTGCTCTTGGTGGTCTTGACGTGGATGCCACCCCAAGCGAAGAAGTCCGCGGTGTCAACCTCGCGCTCCCAGGTGAAACCCTCGTCACCGTCGAGCAGACCGGCCGGCTTCCACGCGGCGGCCCAGTCGGTTTCGAGGTCGGTCGGAACGGTGCTGCCGAGCGGCGCAATGTAGACGTCAGCGCCACTCCAGAAATCGACCTTGGTCGGGTCTCCCGACATGTGTACTCCTAAGTGGATTGCGGGCGCAGACGCGCCGAGACTGTGAAGACGGCGAAGGGGCGGCCCGTCTCGTCGTCGGTGTCCGCCTGCGGGCCTAGCTCAGGTGAGGGCTTGCCCATGTCGGGGCCGCCTCGGTAATCGAGCAGCACCGCGTGAAGCCGCCACGCGCGTTGTTCGGCCGCGTACTCGCTGACGTCCCAGACGAGGATGCGAAGCGCGGCCTGCGCGGTGATGGGATAGCGCACGGTCGTGAGGTCGACTCGTACGGCCACGTACGGCAGCTCGGGGCGCTCGGCCTCGGGGATGTCGTCGTAGTCCTTCGTGCCGTAGGTCGCCTCCGTCGGCGCGAGGTCGCGCAGGACGGTCAGCGCCGCGAGGCGTGCGTCAGGGAACGTAGTCACAGCAGCCCCGCCTTCTCGAAGCGCCGTTGCATACGTGCGGCCTTGCGGGTCCGCGCGCGGTGCCTCCGGTTGGCCCGGTCGACCTCCCGCGCGATCCGCTCGCGTCGGTCGGTGACTTCGAGCCCCGCCCGTCGTGCGGCTGTGGCTAGTACGCCGTGCTTGTTCTCGACGTTCCGTCCGCCCGGGTGCGTGATGGTCACGGCCACGGCGGCGCGGTCGGTGGTGTATGACCGGCGCTCGACCGTCATACCGTTACGGATGATCGCGTCGTGGCGCATGGCGATCAGGTGAACCTCAGCGGCCTTCACCTCGACGGCCGCGCGGATACCGGCCGACTTCAGCATCTCCGCCATGCCCTTGTGGTCGAGACGGATTCGTATGCGCGCCATCAGCCGGGCACCCTCAGCAGGCGGACCACCAGGCCGAACGCGGTTCCCGTCATGGGGTTTGCCCATGCGGCCGGCTCGCCCTCGATCGCGTAGACGCGGCCTCGGACTTCGAGGCGGTCCGTTGCCAGCACATCAGCTTCAGGGTCGGTGATGTAGACCGTGAGGTCGGACGGCTCACCTTCGCTGTCGGCCGCGCGTACCTCGTCAGTCCGGCCGAGCGACCCTTGCGCAACGCCGCATCCGTCGATCGGTGTCGAGGTTGCGGCGTCCCAGCTACGGACGCGGTTGCCGTACTCGTCGGCAATGGTGCCCGCGCGCCAGCGGATGACGGTCTCTCCGGCCGGAAGCGTCACGCCGTCACCTCGGTTGGGTCGACGGGCATCGTGTCGATGCTGAACGCGCGCCGCTGTGCCGGAGCCAGCTCGGCGCGGTCCGCGTCGGATAGCTCCAACGCGCCGGGGTCGTCGCCTACAAAGGTCCGCGACGCTTGGAACGGGCCTGCGCCCTGTTGCGTGAAGCGCACGCCGTCCGGGTTGTGCAGGTGGCGAATGACCATCCGCGAGACAACCTTGACGACGCGCGCCAGCGGCAACGTCGCGGCGTCGATGCGCGCCTGAATCGTCGGGAACTCGCGCAGTACGCCGTCTTCGGCGTCGGCGATCAGCGTGACGAGCTGCGGGTCAGTGGCCTTCAGCGGGCCGGGGCCGAGCCAGCGGTCACGCACATCGGTGGGGGTTGCCCACGTCATCTCGGCCCCTCCCCGTTACCGGCGCGAGCGGGTCTTGGTCGCTGCGGGCTTCGCCTCGGCCTCCGGCTCGGCCACGGGCGCGGCCTCGGCCTCCGGCTCGTCGTCGGCGGGCTCGTCCGGCTCGTCGACCGGCCCGCCGATCTCCTTCAGGTCCGGGTCGGTCGCGGCGCGGAGGCGCGCGATCACGTCCGCGTCGTTGGTCTTCAGCACGCCGACGCGCACGACGTGCTCGCCGAAGGTCCGCTTCTCCTCGACGAACCGCGCCCACTCGCGCTCGCCGTCGTGGAGGATCAGCGCCGGATAGCGCCGGTGCTCAAAAGTCGTCATTGCGAGGGTCTCCTTTGTGAAAGGCGGCCAGCCAGGCTAGCCGCCTAGCGGTTGTCGACTAGCGCATCTAGATCAGAGAAGATCCTTGATCAGCGCGTGGTACGTCTCCGGGCCGTACTCAAGCCCGATCTCGCCGTAGATCTGCCACTTCTCGGCCGCGCCCACCTTGCCGAGCGGCTCCGCGAAGAAGATCCCCTTGTCCGGGATGTTCAGGAACCGCGGGCGGCAGACGCTCAGGTCCACGATGCCGATCTGACCGGCAGGCATCCACCGGTTCAGCATCACGCCGAAGACGCCGAAGTCGGTCACGAGAGTGTCGACCGCGATGCCGCCGACGTTGCGGGTCTGCGTCGGCATGTTCAGCGTGGCCGCGCTGTAGACGTTCGACAGGTTGACCTTCTGATCCGGGCCGACCATGAAGACCGTGCTCGCCTGCGGCAGCTTCGCGCCGTTGGTGAAGGCGGTCTTCAGCGCCGAATCGACGATGGCCTTGGTCAGCGCCCGGCCGGTCCCGCCGTTGGCGAGGACGTTGGTCGTGATCGCGGTGAGCAGGCCCCGGGTCTTGCGGGCGGTCGCGTTGTTCGCCGGCTTCACGTAGGTGCCGGTCAGGAAGCTCAGCTCGACGTCGACCGCCATCGACTCAAGCTCGGCCATGACCTGATTCGCGGCCTCGTCCGTGATCGGGTTGTCGGCCGCGCCGTAGTTCGCGCCCGCGTACATCTGCGGGGTGGCCTGCTTGGTGTAGGACACCTCGACGGCCGAGTGATGGATCTCGACCACGTTGGACACGTTCGACCGCGACCGGGCGACGCCGGCCGGAGCCGCCGCACCTTCGACAACCGCGTTGCCCGCGGTCGACGCGCGCCGGTCGTCGGTCTGCCACTCGAACTCGACGGAACTGGTCGGCACCGCACCGTGAATCCCGCCGATCGCGCTCAGAAACGGCGTCTCGGTCGGGGTGATGGTGAACAGCTCACCGTGGTAGTTCGGCAGGTTGTAGGTCGTCCCCTGCCCTGCAACAGCACCCATTTACGTTTCTCCTTGAAGGGTTCGCCCCGGCAGGGGTTGGCCTGCCTTACTTGTGGGCTTCCATGAGCTTTCGGGTCTTGAGCTGAATCGCCCGGCGCGTGTCGCCCTTGGCCTCGGCGTCGGCAATCTGCGCGTCGAGGGTTGGCGTGTCCGGGGTCTGCCCGAGGTTGGGCACGTGCGCGCCAACGGTCGTCGCGGTGGTCTGCGCCTGCTGAGCGAGCCGCGCGGCGAGAGCGCGCATCGCGGTCTCGTCCGTGATCGCGTCGAGTAGCGCCGCGTCTTCCTTGGTCAGCTTGTTTTCGAGCGCCACATTGAGACGCAGCACGCGGGCCGTCGCCTCAGCGGCGGTCTTCTCAGCGGCGGCGAGTCGCTCGGCCACCTTCTCCGCCTCGGTCTTCTGCGCGTCCTTGATCGCGGTCAGCTCGTCAGCGGCGGCGTTGTTCGCCTTCGCTCGGGCCTCCCACTTGCGGGCCTCGGCCTTCCAGTCGGTTGGGTCCGACGGCGGGGCGGCCGGGGGCGTCGCGGTCGCCGGGTCGCCCTGTGCAGGGGGAGCAGGCGGAGCAGCGGGGTCGGTCGGCGGGATGGGCTGTGTCATCTGGTCTCCCGTGCGGGATGGGCGGGGCGGCCGTGCGGCGTTCCCAGGTGAATAGGCGGATCTACCTGCGCGAGGGCAGGAAGTCAGTGAATGCCGAGCTGCTCGCGCATCACGGCGGTGATGTCGCGGACGTCGCCACTACCGGCCTCGGCTGCCGCGTTCTGGTACTGCTGATACAGCGCGCCGACGTCGTACGGTTCGCGCTGGCCGGGCCATACCGGAGTCGGCTGACATCCGCAGTGGTCATGGAATTCGCCGCCCGCGCCGCCGGCCGATTCCTCGGAGAGATAGACCGCGCCACGCGAGGCGAGCACTCGGCACCACGCGCACGAGCTACCGCCCTCGCGGGGGACGCGCGCGTAACGCGGCTGCGATGGGTCGTCGAGCACGTTGCGCCGCAACGTGCTGCGCCCTCCGTACTGCACGAAGCGCTGAACCGAGCCGCTCAGGCGCTTCAGTGCCTCCGCGTCGGAATCCGCGCTACACGCCCATGCGGCGGTAGCTTGCGCCTGCTCTGCCTTGATGACGTCGCCGAGCGTGGCTCGATACAGGCCGGGCGCGTCGGCCTGCTCGCGCAGGTCGGCGTACCAGTCGGCCGCGACGGTCGCCGCGATGTCGCCGTAGGTTGCGACGAGGTCCGGCAGGAACGTCTTCAGCGCGGCCTCGATCACTTCGAGGACGCCGGTACCGAGCGCCGCCCACCAATCGACTAGCTCCGCGTGCGCGAGAGCGACGACAGAGGCTTGCGATTGGCGGTAGGCGGCAACCTCACTCGGCGTTGCCACGGGAAGCGCTCATCTGCGCGACGGCCGGATTCTGCCGGGCGGACTGCGCGGCGGTCGCCAGCGCGGTAAGCCGGTCCTGCGCCTGCGCTCGGCGCTTGTCCTCGATCAGGCGCGCGATGGTCGTCTGATCGAAGCCGAGCATCTCGTACGTGACTTCGCTGTCGGGCGGCAGGATGCCGGCCCCGACGAGCTTCGCGGCGGCATCGGCGGACTGTGCCTGCGACGGTGTCGCCGGGTTGCGCCACTTCGCGCGGAGACCGCTCCACTCCTTCGGCACCGCTTCGAGGTCGTCCCGGAGTTGCAGCGCCGTCAGCGCAGTCATGCGCCAGCCCGCGCCGAACGTCGTCATTGCGGCCTCGGCCTCGGTGATGAGGTCTTCCATGCTCGCGTGAATCGCCTCGGCGGAGGACGGGTTGTCTTGGATGATGCCGAGCGACGACACGGGCAGCGAGGTCTCACCCGCGTAGAGCATCGCCCACATGCGGAGGTGCTCGCTGTGCGGTTGCATCGAGACCTGCGGGAACTGCCCGACCACGGGGATTTCGCCCTCGTCGTCGCGCTCGATTGCCCAGACGCGCCCGATGACCGCTTCCCACTGACCGCGCGGCTTGCCGTCGGCGTCTTGGAAGGCCGTCTCATCCGCGCCCATCGCGTATCGCTGTGGCGCGCTGAAGAACTCAGCTCCGACCTCGGAGCGGACGACCGTACGCAGCGCCGAATCGGCGAGGTACAGAACGGGGCGCGTGAGGCGCGACTTGCCGAACGGACGACCGAGGCGCGGCTGATACACGAGCGGTTCTACCGGCACGCGGCCGAGCTTGTGTGTCACCGCTCGGACGTCCCACTTGGTGCCGTCGTGGCGCATGCTCAGGATCTTGTCCGGAAGCGCCATGACCAGCTCGGACACGTTGCCCGCGTTGTCGACCGCTACGACCACGAGCGCGGCGGACAGCCGACGGCGGCGCGGGTCCCATAGGCCGGTAGCGTGCTCGGCGGAGTGCGCAGTGACGATCACCTTCGGCTCTCCGGCCGTCGTGTCGCCGAGCGTCGTAGCGACGAACGCGCACGCGTGCAGTAGGCCGCTGATGTGCGCCTGCGGGGCCTCGATGTCGAGCCGGTTCTCAATCCACAGATCGTCGAGGCCGAGATCAGCGGTCGACTTGCCGGGCAGCACGAAGCCGTCGAGGTGCGTGCGCTCGGCGAGCTTGTCGACAGCCTTCGCCGGCCAACCGAGTACGGCGTCAAGGTTGCGCAGACTCGGCGGAATCGCGATGCCCAGATCTTTGAGCGCGTTCTTCGAGTCGTAGTAGATGCGGCGTACTCGGTTCCTCGCCTGCTTGGCGTTGAGCTGTCGCCACAGCCGGTTAAGCGTCTCCTGGTCGGTCGCGGAGAGACCGGGGATGGTCAGGTCGAGACTCAACGTCATCGTCATTGGAGGACTACCACCCTTCCGCCTCCTCGCGCCCGTATCGGCTTGCGTACCTTCGTTGCCTGCGCGCCGATCAGCGCCAGGGTTCCCGCCTGAATCGGCGTGATGTCGGACTCGGCGGTCTTGCGCGACCACACCCACATGCCCGTATCGCCGAGAGGCCGCTTACCGGCCGGGAGTGCTGCGGCGGTGAATTGCGGTTGGTCGATGTGGTGAAGCCAGCCGGTCACGATGCCGTCGAGCACACGCGTGCAACCGGTGCCCAGCTCGGCGACCTTCACGGGCGTGACCTCGATGCTGCTGTGCTTGAAGCGCCAGCGTCCGGGCTGCCACTGCTCAAGCAGCGCGGCGACCGGGCCGGCAACGTCGACCACCACGGCGCGAATCTGCGGATTCTTGCGAAGCGTGTCTTCGAGGCTCGGCACAAGCCAGGCAACGCCACGGCCGCGTGTGTGCTGGTCGTCGTCAAGCTCGAAGTGCCATTTGCCGTCCGAGCGCTGACCGGCCAGGGCGACAGACGCCCACGCCAAGTCAGGGCCGCACTCGACGCCGAGGGCGAGTCGGTCGACCGCGCGCGAGAGTTGATCGCGCTGTGCCTTCCAAGCCGGACCGGGGATGACGCCCGAGCCCTTGTGGGCATCCCAGACGCCGAGCGCCTCTCGGAGCCAGCTCTCATCAGACGGGAGGTTTTCCCGGAGGCGGAGCATCGACTGAAGCGGCGTACGGTGCGGGAACGACGGGTTAGCCTTCGCCCACTGCTCGCGGTCGTCCGGGTCGGCGTCCTGATCGGCGCTGCACTCGATGTAGACCATGTCCGAGGACTCGCCGGTAAGCGCCTTGTTGCGCTTGTTGGTGAAGACCTCGCCCGGGTCGATCGGGCGCGGCGGCGTGCCCATGTAGAACAGCAGCGCACCGTGCGGGTGCCGCGACTGATTCGTCGCGGCAACCATGTCTTCGAGCGCCTTCTCAGTGAGGATCTGTGCCTCGTCGAACACCTCGGCGTCGACCTCGTCGAAGCCCCGGCCGAAGCCGGACTCACGAGCGCCGAACATCAGCACTGAGCCGTTCTTGAAGAGGATCTCTTGCTCACCGTTCGCCGTGCGGATCAGCTCGACGTACGGGGCGACCGCCTTCCGGCGTGCGAAGCCTTGCAATGCCTTGAAGGTGTTCGTCGAGGTCCGCGTGCGGTGCGCCGTCCATACGACCTTGAAGCCGGGGAAGAGCACGCAGAGCGCGAAGATGATGCGCCCTACAAGGAAGGTCTTCGCGACCTGTCGCGGGATGCTGAGCACCACGCCGCCGACGGTCGCGGCATACATGCCATCGGCGCGCTTACCGAGAATCGCTCGGCCTGCGCCCTCCTGCCACTCGTCGAAGGTGTCGCCGAACTCGGCGCACTTCGCCTTGACGGCCGGCCAACCGGTCGAGACGACGCCGGTAGGGAGGACGACGTGCCGCGCGACCTCAGATAGCCGACGGGTCGAACGCTTCGTCAGAGGCCGCGTTGTCACGCTCTGCCTCCTGCTCTGCCGCTCGGGCGTCAATGGCCTTGATGTCGCGGACGACCTCCATGAGGCGCTTGGTCAGCGCGGCAAGGTCGCGGGCGGGGGTGGTCGGACTCTCGACGGCCTCGGCGATGCGGGCGCGCATGGCAATGAGTAGCTCTCGTTCCGTGCCGCGCGAGGCGGCCTCGGCAACGGATTTGCCCTCGTCGGGGTACATGGCACCTCCTCGGGGCCGTGGAAAAGAAAGCATGGGGAGAGAGCGGCCTATGCCGGAGAAGGGCCGCAGGTCAGACGGGGGAGGGGATAGCCCCCTGGCTATGTCTAGCGCCTCAAGCTGCCTGAACGACGGATGATCGATACGTCCTCGACGCGATCACTCTTGGTCCGGTTGCACCTACGGTGGGCAGGCTGCTTGTTCTCGATCGTGTCCTCACCACCACGGCTAAGCGGGATGATGTGGTCGACGACGTACTCGCCCGGGTCCATGTACGGCAGGCTGTAGTCAATCGCTCCCCCGCAGATACCGCACGGTGGCTTACCCCGGGCGAGCTTTGCGCGGTGCCGGTTGCGGGTTGTTGTGTGCCGGGTAGTCACGCAACACACCCCCTGATCATGTAGTTGCGGGGACCGGATTTGAACCGGCGACCTACGGGTTATGAGCCCGCTGCGCTACCTAGCTGCGCTACCCCGCGCCGACCGGGCGAAGCCACTCGCCCGGGTGCCCCGATTTCGGCGGGCCAGATATCCCCGCCAATCAGACCTCGCACGGGCCACGGTCTTATCCCGACGGCATGGCCGTGCGCGCGTGGCTGCGCTAGGCCAGAGGTTCGCCGGGAAGGTTGTGGAGCGGCCGAGAGTCGAACTCGGGTACGCCGACGGTCCGCATGCGGCTTTCGTCGGCGGCGAGACCCACCCGCCCCAAAGCGCCGTCAGTCCCGGAGGACGGCGGCGAGCAAACTCAGGACTGCCGCGCGAGTGCGGCGTTTCCCCAGAACATCGCCTCTTCGAGCTTCGTGATAGCGAGCGCCTTCTCACGCCCCTCGGGCAATGCGAAGTTGAGGTACTCAGCCAGCGCCCGGCAGGCCGAGCGAACGCTCTCGTGTGCGGTGCGCTTCGCGTCGGTGTTCGCCGGGTGGAAGTCGAATCGGCTCTCGATGTCCTCGGGTGCCATGCATGCTCCTTCGTCAGGCGTGCTCGCCACAGACGGCAAGCTCGCGGCTCAGGTCGACCGTCTTCGCCGGCCTGCCGCACGGGCGGCCCGTGGCGTCCGGCGCTTGGCACCGATAGCCCGCCGTACGAAGCAATCTGAGGCGCTGAAGCGCGCTTTCGCGTACCACATGCACCCCCGAACGACAGACGCCCCCACGGCGCTCTGATCGGGCCGCAGACGGGTCCGAGAGCGCACGCCGGGGGCGTTGGAAGATGGGCAGCAAAAAGCCCCACCGTCAGCCGCTCCCTACGGGCTCAGCGGTCGTGAAACGGTGGGGCTCTCGCGCTGGATCTGAGGGGGTTTAAACCGCCCTCATACTCTGCCTATGCGCCAGCACTGGGAGACGCGCGACGGCGAGCGGTCCGGGCCGCATCGCACTCTCGGCACGTGACCTTCAGGCCGTCGCCCTTGCTCGTGTCCTCGGCGTACGCCAGCGCGGGCAGCTCGCGCGAGCAGGCCGGGCACGTCTTGAAGGGAAGGGAACCGCGTGCGCGTCGCCGGTCAGCAGCGGCACGCACGCGGCGGACGAAGTCGGCCGGGTCGAGGCCGTGTCGCTCAGCGACGGCTCGGGCGGCGTCGTCCAATGGGCTCACTCGACGCGCTCCCTTCAGGCGTCGCCGTTGACGCACGGCAGACAGGTCGAGTAGTTGCGGCCCTTGGACTGTGCGGCCTTGCGGATGCGGACCGCGTCAGCAGCCCGCTTCGCGAACGCCGCAACTGCCTTCGGCGAGGACGAGCGCGGCGGATGCGCGAACGACCACGCGGCCGGGTCGGCGAACGGGAACATGTAGTCATGGCGGTACTCGCCACAAGAGGCGCACTTGCGGTACTCGCGGGTGACGATCACGGCTCGGTCACCTCCTCGACGTTGACCGTGATGCGGAATGTGCGCGTGGGCTCGACGCCGTAGAGGTAGGAAGACATGGCGGGTTCGTAGGAGACGATCACCGCGTCGTCGTCCCCACCGACGAGCGCCACGCGCTCTTGCGGGCCTTCCTCCGGGAAGGTGTGGCCCGGAAGCCACGCCTCGATCGAGCCGAGCGCGTCCCGCTTCACCGCGTCTCGGTCGCTGCTCACGCGGGCACCGCCTGCGGGCCGTCGTCGCCCTTGCCGAGCCACAGCAGCGGCGAGGTACCGTCCGCCTCGTCGGCCGCGTCGAGGATGCCAGCGGCGTAGCGGCGAGCGTCGGCCGGACTCAGCACGACTTGCGTGGTCTCGCCGTCAGCGAGGTTGACGAGCCCGACGAAGCCCGAGCCCCCCACCGTCCGGCCGCTGCGGACGTACGCGTAATCGCCGGGGTTAGCGGCGCACATCACCTTGCGCGCCGGGCCGGCGGGAACCGAGTCCGTCGTGTCGATGACGTCGCCCTCGGTGGGCTCGGGCTCGATGTACGCCTCGTTGTCGAGGAGGAACTGAGCGACGGCGAGAGCCACGGCCGTGCGCACGACGTCCGATGACGTCTCGCCCGCGCCCACGGTCAGGCGGCTGACGAACTGCTCAGCCTCGGTGAGAGCTTCAGTGGGGGTCATACGAAATCCTCCGGGTCGTCGACATAAAGACCGAGCAGGGTGTTGGTGTAGATCTCGACGTGCGCCCAATGGCGCGGGAAGCGCGGGAGGTGCCCGGAGACCTCGAAGTCGTCGGGCACCTCCTCGTGCTCTGCAACCCAGCGCCGGACGTCCGCCATGGTCCAAGGGCGGTCAGCGTCGGGCAGGGACGACAACGGCAGGCACCTCCGGGTGACAGCGAGCGGGCAGCTCGTAGGAGCGGTAGACGGCCGCGAGCGTGTCGCACGGCGCGAAGACGTTCAGCCCGCCAGCGGCACAGATCGCGGTCAGGGCGAGCAGGAAGAGCAGGACGGCAGCGCCGCCCGTGGATTTCGAGGGACGTCGGTTCACCACGGGTGTTCGTACCCTTCGCAGTAGCAGTCAGGGACAGTGCACAGCCGACGCGGAGGCTTGTTGAGGTGCGCCTGCGGGTAGTCGTCGGCGAGCGGACAGGCGATGCCGTCCGGGCAGGGGTCGGCGTGCTCGGGAACGGTGCGAACGAGGACGCCGGGGAAGGTGCGGACTTCCATCGCGGGCGTGCGGTCGAGCAGCTCGGCGAAGTAGTCCCAGGACCGAGCGAGGAGGTCCCGAAAGACCTCCCGCTCTTCGTCCTCGGTGTAGAAGTCGCGGACCTTGCTAGCGGTCGCGCGAGCGGCATCGCCGGGGGTCAGTAGTCCTCCCGGGTCCGCACGCGGGCGAGGTTGCCGGAGGCCGGCTCGATGGACAGGTATTGCCCGCCGCTCACGAGCAGCGCCCCGCGCTCGACGCGGAGGTCCGCGTAGTCGTGCTTGCGCGGGCCGAGCTTGAAACGGACCTGCGCGTGATCTCCGAGGCCGACCGGAACGTCCGCGTGCGGGTACAGGACGGCGTCGGAGCCCTCCGGGTCGGTCGCGTAACGGGCTTCCTCGGCTCGCGTTTCGGCGTCCTCGACCTTTCGCCGGAGGTCAGCGAGGAGGTCTTGCGCCCACTTCGGGAGCTTGCCTTCGCGGGGGTCGTAGCTCACACCCGGCCCCCCGTCATGAAGTGCAGAGTCAGCCACGCCATGAAGGCGAGGAGGGCGAAGCGCCGGAAGCGCGCCCAGCCGTTGACGGGCTTGCCGGCCTTAGCCGTGCCGAACCACGCCCAGATGTGCTCGCTCAGGGTGTCGCCGGGCTTCGAGTTGAAGAGGGCGATGCCCTCGACCACGGCGAAGTACAGGCCCCATCCGATCCATAGGACGGTGTAAACGCTCATGCGTTGTCCTTGTCGTTGTCGAGGAGGAAGCGCGCGAGGTCGAGCACCGAGGTAACCGGCGAGCGGTCCTCGGGCTCCTCGTAGGCGTCGAGGCCGTTCCACAGCTCGACGGCCTTCGTGAGCGCCGCGACGCGGTACGGGTCCGTGCTGTAGGTGACGCCCTCGGTCTGGACCCATACGCGGTCGACGAGTGAGGTCAGGTTGCTCGGGGGCGCGGTCGGGGCGGCCGTCCGGCGCGCGCTGAACGGCGTCAGGAAGTCGATCAGATTGTCGACGTCCGTCGCGGTGAGCCAGACGCCAACGCTGCTCGCTGGGTCGAGAAAGACCGCCTCTCCGGGCTCATCGGCGATGGAGAACGTGACGGAGTCGCCGCTCTTGTCTCTGATCGTGAAAGCGCTCATTCGCTGTGCTCCAAGCCGTAGGGGAAGACGATCGAGACGATCTCGCCCGCGCCGTTCAGCTCGGCGCGGACATCGGGCGCGATCTCGCGGGTCTCGACGACCGCGCCGGGCGTGCCCGTGACGTAGCGAATGGGCTGCCCGCAACAGCAGTCACGGGCAGCCTCGGCCTTCGCCTTAGTCATCGGTCGCGTTCAGCTCGCCGAGGAGGAACCGCGCGGCCCCGATGATCGGGTAACCGCCCGAGCCCTGCCCGATGAACTCGGCCGCCGTCATGAGTGCGGCGACCCGGCGCGGGTCGAGCTGGTCGGGGGCTTCGGTCACGGGCGCGGGCTCTTCGTCGAGCGGCGCGAGGTAGGCAGGCGAGACGTAGAAGCACTGCCCCGCAACATCGCCGTCGACGGCATACACATCCACGTCGCCGTCGGAGTCGATCCCGCTCTCGGCGCGGACGCGGGTGACGTTCTCCGCGATGCGGGTCCGGTCCCCGACGCCGTCCTTCGAGTTGGGCAGCAGCCGGTACTCACGGTCGACGACCACGGCCATGGTCTTGGCCGTCGGGTCGAACTCGGCGAGCTTGGCGCGCAGGCTGGTCACGGCGGCCGGGGTCAGGTAGACCACAGCGCGCTCTCCGTTGCCGTCCTCGTAGGCGCAGATGGCGACCCGCAGTGGCATGCGCGCGTCGTCCCGCTTCGTGATGCGAAGGACGTCGTCGTCACTGTCGGCGTGAACGAAGACGACCGGTGCGATCGGTGGCATGAAGGGTTCCCTTCGTCGGGGTGCTTGACGAAGGGCCTATGCGCCAGGGGCGGCCGGGGTGTTCAGCGGTCGCCCAAACTCGATGACAGAAATGACGTAAACAGCGTCATCCCCTATTGGGGATATAGAGGAGGAGGAGGAGTCGCTTAAGGCTGGATACAGAATGACAAGAACTACGTCATTTCTGTCACGGGCCTCACCCCGCGCCCCTGCCCGCGTCGTACGCTCCGATCGTGGCAACCGGGCTGCGCCGCGTAGGGCACTGGCGTAACGGCCGTTGGGGATGGGGCCAACGGCATATCTGGCTGTACGTCAGCGAGGCCGGCGCGTGGTGGGTGTACGTCCGGGTGGGCACGAGCGACGCCCCACGCGAGACATGGCGACAGGAGTACCCGACCGAAGAGGCAGCGCGTCAGGCCGTCGGGCTCATGATGGCGCGGGCCGAGGCGAAGGACGGCGATCGGTTCTCGTATTTCGAGCCCGAGGCGCGTCGGACCTACTCCCCCGACGAGTCGCGCGGGTCGGCGTAGACCCAACCGTCCCCGACCCTGCGCCGGTAGCGCAGACGGCCGTCATGCATCACGGGTTCCCAGCCGTCGCCCTCTGGCGCACGCAAGTGCAAGTGCTCGGCGACCTTCTCAAGGTCACCAGGCATCGGCTGTCGGGGCTTGGTCATCTCAGCGTCTCCCACGGTCCGGGCGCAGGATCAGCGTACGCCCTGAGCGCATCGAGGTCGTCCGAACGGGTGCGCTCGGGGGCGGAGGTAACCGCGTCCCGCACGGCCACGCCGACGACGCGCACGGCGTCCTGTAGCGGCGTTACCGCGTCGAGCGCGACGCGAGCCCCATCGGCTACCGCCCCGGAGGCGACGAGCGCCCGACCAAGGTAGACCCGTGCCTCGGCGGCCCACAGCGGGTGTGGCACGAGCGCCGGCCGAGCGGCGGCATACGCCTCGGTCGCTGTGTCCGCCGTGCCGTATCGCGCCTCGCCGAACGCGGCCAGGAACAGCGCACGCGCGTGCGCGCTCGGGTCGCCCATTGCGTCGGCCACGTCGACCATCGACGCGGCGGCCGCGCGGCCCGCCTTCGCGTCGCCCGTGAGCGCATGGACGTGCACGAGGGCGGCGTACGCCTCCAACGGCCCCGCCCCGGGCTTCCCTCCCGCGAGGTCGAGGGCGCGCTCAGCGTGCTCGACGGTCCGGGCGACGGTCCATCCCTCATAGATCGCGCGCGAGGCGGAGCGACCGACGACGTACGACGTGAGTGCCGCGTCCCCGCTCATGGTCGCAAGCTCGTTCGCCGTGACGTACCAGCCGTGCGCCGCGACGAGGTCGCCTGTGTTGCCTAGCCAGAGTCCGAAGACCGAGCCGAGCCCTGCGGCGGCCCGGAGTAGCTCGGGCGTCGGCCCGGCGTTGAGGCGGTACCGCACGGCCATGAGCTGAGCCATGAGGGCACGGCCGAAGCTCGCGCTCCCGTCGGCCGTAAGGCGGTGCCGGTAGTCGGCTACGCGCTCGTCCCAATCGGCTTGCACTCCGGCCGCGTCGAGCAGGCCGGCGCGGACTATCTCCGCGAGCCCACCCGGGCCGGAGATCGCGCCTACCGCCGCGCCCTCGCCGAGGTGCATGAGCAGCGTTCGCCGTTGCATGTCGTCGCCTCCTAACGCTGCCAGGATCGCTAGCAGCGGGGCCGAGCCGAGCACTCGATCGAAAGCCTCGGCAAGCTCGGGGGTCAACTCTCGACGGTCCGCCTCGACGTTGGCGACATGAGACTGAACGGTGTGCGCGTGTCGGGCGAGGTCGGCTTGCGAGAGTCCGATCTTCGTTCGCAATGATCGCAAGACCTGACCGACCGTGGTCTCCATGATCGCCCCCTGAAATGCTCTGAAATACCGTCGGCGTCAGAATTCGAGGCCCTCGCAGTGATGCTGATATCAGAGCGCGGATGGGAGGCGGGCGGACCCCCTCCCATTCGCTGCCAAACACTAGCGTAAATGGATGCGGGGAGGGGATCAACGATGGTCACCGGATCAACCGCCGTGGGGGTCCCGGATTTACCACGACGACAGCGCAACATGCCGGACTGGTCGGACGCGGAGGATGTCCGCAACTGGCGCTTCCGACCGGTGCGAGTGCAACCAAGGACGACGATCGCGCCGCTCATGCTGACCGGGCAGCACGCTTCGAGGTGGTCCACCGACCCGGAGACGGTGAACCGCGTCTACCAGTGGATGAAGGATCAGGGATGGGGGAACCGTGTCTGACCGGGGAGTCATCCGCCCGACCGAGACGCGGCTTGAGGTCACCGTCTACGTCGGCAATCAGTCGGAGATCACGCTTGATGTCGACGAGAAGGGTCAGACCGCGCCAGCCCTCAGCATCGCCGGGGAGGGCGTTCAGGTAATGCTGTTCCCGCACGGGTGGGTCGAGCTTGGCGAGGTCACGGCGTGCGATCTGGACATGGCTGGAAAGCTCGTCATCGACGTAACGCGGTGGCGGGACGCGATTCACGCGAAGCTCAAGGCACAGCGAGCGGCGGCCGAGGCACAGGAGAAGGAAGAGGCTGCGCTACGCGAGGCTGAGCAGATGTTGGGGGCCGCGTACGAGGACCAGAGAGCGCGGGATCGGGCCGCTGGCCCTCCGGCGTACGGGGCGATCTGACGTGCCCGAGGTCGAGAGGGCGCGCCTCCTCGTGCTCACCCGCTGTGGTCACTGGTGGCAGCCGCAGGACGCGGACGCCTTCGAGTGGTCCTCGGTCACGCTTGCGTGCCCTGTCTGCGGCCCAGAGGCCGGCTTGCCGCTCGTCGTCCTGCTCTCGCTGGACAGCGTCGAGTGCGCGCACTTCTTCCCGATGCTGTGGGAGGAGGTCTGGCTTCCTAACGATGAGGCGTCCGTAACTCGACGTCGCGTCGCTTCGCGAGAAAAGGTCAAGTTGTAGGCCGTCAGGGGCTTGGCTACAATGGACTCCTCGGATGATTCATTTAAGGGGTGAGGAGTCCGAGGATTGGCCCGGTAGGGGTTATCTCCTACCGGGCCTCTTTGCGTTATTCAATACGCACCTAAGTGAGTGAAGTGAAGGGCACGCCGTGGCACCCGCACCGCGGATTCGAGACCGTCACCTACCTCCTCGACGGCACCTTCCGTCACCAGGACTCCAACGGTGGCGGCGGCCTGATCACCAACGGCGACACCCAATGGATGACGGCCGGCTCCGGCCTGCTGCACATCGAGGCGCCGCCGGAGGAGCTGGTCGCCTCGGGCGGGCTCTTCCACGGCTTCCAGCTCTGGGTCAACCTGCCGCGCAGCCTGAAGATGGCCGACCCCCGTTACCAGGACATCCGGGCCGGACAGGTTTCGCTGCTCACCTCGCCGGACGGCGGCTCGCTGATCCGCGTCATCGCCGGTGACCTGGACGGCCACCCCGGGCCGGGGGTGACGCATACGCCGATCACGCTGATCCACGCCACCGTGGAGCCCGGTGCCCAGCTGCGGCTCCCCTGGCGGGAGGACTTCAACGCGCTCGTCTACACGCTCGCCGGTTCCGGCTTCGTGGGCGCGAAGAAGCAGCCGGTACGCCTCGGCCAGCTGGCGGTCTTCGGCTCCGGCGGAGCGCTGACCATCGAAGCCGCGCCCCGGCAGGAGTCGCGCAGTCCGAAGCTCGACGTCCTCATCCTGGGCGGGCAGCCGATCCGGGAGCCGATCGCGGCGTACGGGCCGTTCGTCATGAACACCAAGGCCGAGCTGATGCAGGCCTTCGAGGACTTCCAGGCCGGTCGGCTCGGCACGATTCCGGCCGGCCACGGCCCCGGCTTGTGATCTCCCTGCAGATCAGGGTTCTGGGTCGAATCTTGGTGCAAGATTCGACCCAGAACCCTGATCCGGCACTAAAGGGGAGGCCTCGTCAAGAGACGGAGCGGCGCAAAGCGCGTAGCCGGAGCTGAGCGATGCCGCCGGGGAAGAAGTACACGGCGAGGATGAAGATCACGCCGAGCACGAACAACGGCTGCTTCAGCGGTCCGGGCAGCCCACCCGCGACGTGGGTGAGCCGGTAATCCAGGTAGGTGTAGAGCACGCCGCCCAGGAGCGGGCCATAGCGCGTACCGGGGCCGCCGAGCACCACCATGACGAGCAGCGACAACGTCAGCTCGCTTCCGGCGATCTTGGGATCGGCGCCCTGCACGAGCAGCAGGTGCACGACCCCGCCCGCCGCCGCCAACGCGCCCGCGAGGACGAAGGCGAAGAGCTTGAAGACGTAGGGGTTCAGGCCCAGCACGCCGACTCGCCGCTCGTCGTCTCGCAGGCCCGCGAGCACCCGACCGGTCGGTGAGGTCACGGTCCGTCGCACCACGATCATCACGATCACCAGGTACGCCAGACTCACCCAATAGAGCTTGTAGGTGTTGACGACGCCGACGAGTCCGGCAGGCAGTCCGGAGACGTCCAACGCCAGTCCCTCGTCCCCACCGGTGAGCCCCCAGGCGTCCCGAGCCGCCAGGATCGCTCCGACCTGGGCGAAGGCGAGCGTCACCATCGCGAAGGCGATGCCGGTGACCCGCAACGCGATCGCGCCGACGGCGGCGGCGACCGTGGTGCCGAGGAGGATCGCGGCCGGGGCGGCGATGCCCAGGGGCAGGCCGGCCTTGCTGATCAGCACGTCGGCCCCGTACGCACCGAGCGCCACGAACAACGCGTGCCCGAAACTGAGCAACCCCGTACGCCCGAAGAGCAGGTCGTATCCGGTCGCCAGCCCACCGAAGAGCAGGCACAGCGCCAGTAGTTGCAGCGTCCCCGGGCTGTTCAGCGGCCCGTCGAAGACGCCGGGGACGCTGATTCCGGCGTACGGGAGGAACGCCAGGACGGCGACCGCGCCGAAGGGCCAGTATCTCCGCAGATAGGTCATGCTTGCCTCGTTTGCCGCCGGGCGAGGAGGACGATCGCGAGCAGCGCCACGGCGCAGACGTCGCCCGCCCCGGCTGAGCCGTAGTAGTTCACGAACTGCTGGAGCAGGCCCACGGCGACCGCGGCGACGGCCGAGCCGGTGATGGAGCCCATGCCGCCGATGACGACCACGATGAAGGCGAAGATCAGCAGGGACGCGCCGCCGGTGGGCGACACGGATTCGAAGTACACCCCGCCGAGCGCCCCGGCCAGTCCGGCCGCCGCGCCGCCGATCGCGAAGACGAGGGTGAACGCCTTTCGGACGTCGATGCCCAGGGCCGTCACCATCTCCCGGTTCTCCACACCGGCCCGGATGATCAGGCCGTACCGGGTCCAGCGCAGGAACGCGAGCAGCGCCGCGAGCACCACCACGGCACCCGCGATGAGCAGCAACGATTTGACCGGGATGCGGGCGCCGAGGAAGTCCACGACCTGTTGAGTCCATTTCGGACTCGGGAAGATGCGCGCGTCCGGGCTGAACAACGCCTGGAACAGCGCCACCCCGGCGAGCGACAACCCGACGGTGACGAGCACCTGGGCGATCGTTCGCTTGTAGAGCGGGCGAATCATGACCAGCTCCACGAGCGCGGCCACCCCCGCCCCGGCCAGGACACCAGCCGCGACTCCCCCGGCGAACCCGACCTTCGGCGTCGCCCAGTAGGCGGCGTACGCGCCGACGGTGAGGAACCAGCCGTGCGCGAAGTTGAGGACGTCGGCCAGGCCGAAGACGAGCGACAACCCGGACGCGATGAGGAAGTAGAGCGCCGACAGACCGAGCCCCGTGACAGCCAACAAGACCACAGTGCTCATGCGATCACCGTCCTGCGGCCGGCGACCGCATGAGTCCACCTGCACCGTCCGATGATCAGCCTTCGGCCGCTCATGAATGACTCCCCACGCCCAGGAGGGACTTGGTGAGCTCGTGATCGCCGAGCAGCTCCGACGCGCCGCCGGTCCAGGCGACCTTGCCCGCGGCGAGGACCACCGCGTCGCCCGCCAATCGGCGTACCACGGCGAGATTCTGCTCGACCAGCAGGATCGGGACGCGGACCGCGACCCGCGCGAGCGCGTCCGCCACTTCCGTGACCACCTTGGGGGCCAGACCTTTCGTGGGCTCGTCGACGAGCAGCAGGCGGTTCTCGGTGAGCAGGACCCGGCCCAGTGCGAGCATCTGCTGCTGCCCGCCCGACAGCGAGCCGGCCTTCTGGCTCGCGCGTTTCTTCAGCTCAGGGAACAGGTCGAAGACCAAGTCGTACGCCGAATTCTTGGTGCGTTCGGCCAGCCGGAGATTCTCGGCGACCGTCAGCCCGGCGAAGACGCAGCGGTCCTCCGGCACATAGCCGAGGCCTTTCTGGACCAGCTCGTGCGTCCGGCGGCCGACGATCTCGTCGCCCTCGAAAGTGAGCGAACCGGTGGCGGGCGCGAGCCCGAGGATCGCCCGCAGCGTGGTGGTCTTACCGACGCCGTTGCGGCCGAGCAGCACGGTGACGCCGGTCGACGCGACGTCGAACGAGACGCCCTGCAGGATGCTGAGTCCGGAGAGGACGACCGAGAGGTCACGAACCTGGAGAACGCTCACAGTTCCTCCCCCAGGTACGCCTCCTGCACGACCGGGTTGGCCATGACCACGTCCGGGGCGTCGCAGGCCAGCAGCGCGCCGTGATGCATGACCGCGAGCCGGTCGGCGAGGCCGAGGATGACCTCCATGTGGTGTTCCACCATGAGGACGGCACCTCCGGTGTGGCCGGTCAGCCCGCGGATGACCTCGACCAGGTCGGGGACGTCCTCGGCGGCGACGCCGGCCATCGGCTCGTCCAGCAGCATCACCCGGGGCGACCCGGCCAGCAGCAAGGCGATCTCCAGCTTCCGCTTCTCGCCGTGCGCCAGCGTCCCGGCCAGGGCTTCCCCGCGATCGGCCAGCCCGACCGCGGTCAGGCACTCGTCCGCGCGCTCGGCCACCACCGGGAACCCTTTCGTGCCACGCCACGCCTGCAAGGAACCCCCGTGGTGGGCCTGCGCCGCCAGCCGTGCGTTCTCGCGTACCGACAGCGAAGCGAAGACCGACGAGGCCTGAAACGTCCGGCCGAGCCCACGCCGCGCGCGCCGATGCGGAGCGAGCCGGGTGACGTCGTGGCCGAGCAGCTGGACAGTGCCCGCGGTGGCCACGCGCAGTCCGCTGATCAGGTTGAACAGCGAGGTCTTCCCGGCACCGTTCGGCCCGATCACGCCGAGGAACTCCCCCGCCCGCAGCTCCAGACTCACGCCGTCGACGATCGTGGCGTTGCCGACGCGCCAGGTGAGCCCGGCGGTCGCGAGGACCGCCGGGCCACCGGTGACCTGGTCGGACATCAGGACTTCATCGCCACGGCGGGCGGCGCGCAGTCCTGCGGGTCCACGGCCTTGATCAGCTCAGGCTGCCCGCCCGAACCGAACTTGACCTGGAACATCGGCTGCAGCAGCGCGTGGTCCTCGGCGCGGACGGTGAGCTTGCCCTTCACCCCGTCGAAGCTGTAGCCCTCCAGGGCCTTGATCTGCTTCTCGACGTCGTCGCCGCCCTCGCTGATCGCCCGCACGATCAGCTGGGCCGCGGTGAAGCCGTCCGGGTGGAACAGGTCGAGCGGGCCGCCGACCTTCTCCCGGGCCGCCTTCGCCACCGCGTTGTCCGCCGCGCCGTCGAAGTAGTGCGAGAGGAACGAGATCTTGCCGCCGGCCGCGCCGAAGGTCGGCCAGGTCGACTTCTGGTCCAGACCCGTGACGACCTGGGTCGATCCCAGAACACCCTGCTGGTCCAGCGCCTGCCACATCGCGCTCGCGGTCGTCCCCGCCCAGGCCACGAAGACCAGGTCGGCCTTGGCGTTCTTCGCCTGCACCGCGGCCGGGGTGAAGTCGGTCGCCGTGGCCGGGACGAGGATGCTGCTCACCGTGGCGCCCGCGCCGCCGATGACCGCCTTGACGGCCGCCTCGTTGGCCTTGCCGAATGCGCTGTCCTGGGCGAAGACGAGCACCTTCTTACCGGTCGCGTCGCCGATGAAGGACCTGGCGGTCAGCACGTCCTGGTACGACTGCCGGCCCGAGCGGAACGTGTATCGGTTGACCCCGGTGACGCCGTCGGTCGCGGCCGGCCCGGAGACGAAGAGCACCTTGTTCTGCGCCGCGATCGGCGCGACCTGCAACGCGACGCCGGACGCCGTCGACCCGGCGAGGATCTTGACGCCCTTGCCGATCATGTCCTTGGCCGCCGACACCGCCTTGTTCGGGTCGCCCGCGTCGTCGGCCTCGGAGACCTCGACCGTCCGGCCGTTGACCTTGCCGGTGCCGTTGGTGGCGTACGCCAGACCGGCAGCGAAGCCGGCCTTGTACTGCTGGCCGTAGCCGGCCAGAGCGCCGGACTGGGAGTACACCAGGCCGACCTTGATCGGGGAGGTCTGGTCGCCCGAGGCGGCGTCCTGCGGGCTGGAGCAGCCCACAGCCGCGGCGGCGACGGCCAGCACCGCGGCCGCAGTCAGCGACCGCCGCGTATAAGTAGCGCTCATCAGCGTCTCCAGCACTGTTACGGGGATGTTGCCCGGAGACGTTAGGTGGGCGACGGCGGCCCAGCTATGTGTGCCGCCGACATAACTCAGTACATGGAGAGGTGGACGTGATTCTGATGCTCGGCCGCCGCCCCACAGCACCCGCTGTAGTTGTGCCATCCTGCGCCGGGTGTCCAGATCATCCGGTACCAGATCACGTAGAGGACGCCGAGTGCTCTCGCGTTCTGAATGAAGAACGCCGCCAGCTTGTCGCCGTAGATGCGTTCCGACGAATTGGGCACACCTTCGAATCCGCCCACACTGACCGAGAAGTCACAGGCCCGGCCCTTGGGATGTTCACCCCAGCTCTGCGTACGCCAGCACTTGGTGAACCGGGTGAAGCCGACGCGCTTCGCCTCGTCCAGGGCATGCTTCGTCCGCGGGGTGATCTTGCCGCCGGTGCCGGTCGGGTCCCTGACGGTGGCGCCCTCGGACGGCAGGCTCCCGTCGGCGTTGCGCTTGGTCGGGATCGCCTTCGGCGCGGGGATCTTGAGCCAGCCGGTCGCGGCCTTGCGGCCGCCGGACTTGGACAGCGTCAGCTCCAGCGCGTCGAGCCGCTTCTTCATCTCGGCCTTCTGTGCCTTCTGGATCGCCGCCTCGGCGTCGATGGCTTCCTTGTCGGCCTTGGCGCGCGCCTCAAGACGAGTCAGCCGGCGTAGCGAGTCGTCCTCGCGGTAGTTCATCTCCTCCAGCATCGTCGCCCGTTCGAGGAACGAGTCGGAGCTGGAAGCCGACAGCATCGCGCCGATCGTGGTGAGCCGGCCGTTGGTGTACGCCTCCACCGCGATGGCGGCGACCTCCTTGCGCAGGGGCGTCAGCTCGGCGTTGACCCTGGTCAACTCCCGCTGCAGCGCGGCCTGCTTGAACTGGGACGCCTCCAGCCCGTCCTGCGCTTCCAGGTAGCCACGCGACGCCGCTTCGATGTTCTGAATCAGCTGCGTCGCGTTGCCGCCCTCATCGGGTTCGGCATACGCGCCCGAAGGCGTGACGAACAACGTCACGCCCACGACGAGCGCCAGCAGCGGCGCCAGCCATCGACGTGAAAGTGCCGTCAGAGTCACGGTCGGTTCCTTTCATCACCGCAGGTGGGGGGTCACCTGTCGGGGAAACCGCCGGACAGCGTACCTGACCACGCTGGGCGCCTGGCAGTCCCAGATCGCTCGTCAGGCGGTCACCCAATGTGACGGAAGTCCGTCGATGAGCGCCTTCCGCAGCAGCTCGAAGCTGGTTTGATCGCGCGCGGCCAGCAGACCCGTCCGGGCGTCGCCGACGACATAATCCGTGCCGTCCAAGCGACGAACGACACCCCCGGCCTCGCGAACGATCAATGCGCCGGCGGCGTGGTCCCACGGGAGGCTACGCCAGAACAATGCGAACTCCTCACGCTCGGTGACGATCTCGCGATACTCGTGGGCGGCGCAGTGGAAGCCGGGCAGCGCGGCGCCCAACTCGGGCACTCCGGCCTCGACGCGCTCGCGTACGCCGTCGGGGAGGAACCGGGTCAGAACGCCGCCCCGCAGCTGACCGACGGTCAACGGCTCGGTGCCCATCCGCGTACGCACACCGTCCACATAGGTCCCCGAGCCTTGTTCGGCGGCGGTCATCGAGCCCGGCACGGGTTCGTAGATCACGCCGAGCACCGGCCGGCCCGACCGGACGAGGGCGACCATGATCCCGAAGGGCTCCCGGCCACCGGCGAAGTTGCTGGTCCCGTCGACTGGGTCGATCACCCACACCGGTTCGTCCCCGGCCAGCCGATCGAGTACGCCCGGGTCGGCCGCGGCCGCCTCCTCGCCGACGATCCGGGCGCCGGGCAGCAGATCGGCGAGCCGCTTGGCCAACAGCGCCTCGCTCGCCCGGTCCGCCACCGTGACCAGCTCACCCGGCGACTTCTCCTCGATCTCACCGGCGGTCAGCGCCCGGAATTTCGGGAGCACGACCTCCTCGGCGACCTCTCGAACGATCGTTTCGACCTGCTCCAGCATGCTTTCGCACCCCTCCCGCCGATTCGCCGAATATGATCGCAGACATGATCGCCACGCTGCGCCGCGGTTCCCGCTGGACGGCCGCCGCCCTGCTCACCCTGGGTCTCGCCGGTCCCGCGACGCTCGCGGGCTGCTCGGCCGAGAACGCGTCGGCCAACTGCCCCAGCACCAGCGAATGCACCGTCACCTTCCAGCGCAACGCCGACAAGGCTCAGGTCAGCGTGCTCGGCGTACAGATCTCGGTGGTCAGTGCGGACGACTCCTCCGTCACCCTGAGCGTCGGCGGCAAAGAGGTCACCGTGCAACGCGACGCCTCCGCCACGATCGCCGGTCTCACCGTCAACGTGACATCCATCAGCGACTCCGAGATCGTCGTCAAAGTCACCCGCTCCTAACGCGCGCCCTGACGGCGCACGCCCTCCGCCTTTTCTGCGCAATCATGAACTGCCGTGCGTGATCAACCGGCGTGTCACGTGCGCAAGTCCATGATCGATCACTCCTATACATGATCGATTCGCCAAAACATGAACTCTGGCGGCGTGGCGGGTGTGCGGATGTGCGGCCACCGCGTACCGTGTCCAAGGAAGCGTCGGCGTCATCTCCCCGCCGACGTCGGTCCGCTCAGGGACGGAGGCAAGCGATGCGGCCAGTGCGGTTCGTCGCCCTCTCCGAGGACGGCCAAGCTCTTGTTCTCGCAGACGAGGTCGGCCGTCTCCTTGCGCTGCCCATCGACGACCGGGTCACCGGCGCGGTGCAGGCGGAGCGTACCGGCCCGACCGCGACCCTGACCGTCCCGGCTGGACAGATCGACGGCAGCGCCGCCCTGTCCCCGCGAGACATTCAGGCTCGTATTCGCGGTGGCGAAAGCGCCGACGACGTCGCCCGGGTCGCCGGAGTTCCGGTCGACCGCGTACTGCGGTACGCCGGTCCCGTTCTCCAGGAGCGGGCGATGCTCGCTCAGCACGCCCGGCGTACCAAGCTGAAGACGGCCGACCGCGGCCTGTCCGGCTCGCTCGCCGAGGTCGTCGACGCCCGGCTGGCCCAGCACGGGGTCGACGCAGAGAAGATCTCCTGGGACGCATACCGCCGCGAGGACGGCACGTGGCGCGTCGTGGCGACCTGGCCCAGCGGCAAGGCGACCGCCCAGGCGATCTGGGAGCTGGACAAGACGCGTCAGTCCGTCACGCCGCACGATGACATGGCGCAATACCTGTGCGCCGACCGCACCTCCGCGCCGGACGCGCCGCCGACCCGGGGCGAGACCTCCCGTGGCGGCCACGGCCTGCCCGCGGTGGCCGACGCCGGTCGCCGGCCCAGCCGCGACCCGATCCGGGCCGGGCGGGACGCCCTGGTCGCGGCGCTCGAACGGCCGGGTTCGCCGGGCCGGGGCCTCGACACGCCCGGCGAGCGGCGGACGGTAGTCGGCGGCGCCGCCGCGATGATCGGCGGCCAAGGGACGGCGTTCGACGACGAGCCGGACGCGCCGAAGGAAGTTCCGGCCGTTCCGTCGCTGGCCGTCCTGCGTCCACGGCGGGCCTCCGCGGCGGCCGAGGGCACTGGCGAAAAGCCGCGCAAGCGCCTCCCGAGCTGGGACGACGTGCTGTTCGGCGGGGCGCCCGCCGCGCGCGAGTCCTCCTGACCCTCCTTACCTCACTACGGCGCGCAGCACTTACGCTGCGCGCCGCTTCCTTTCCCGGCGCTCTGTCAGTTCGCGCTGGATCAGGGTTCCCGGTCGAATCTTGGCCCAAGATTCGACGCGGAACCCTGATCCAGCGCAGTGGGAAACGGGCCTAGGTGGCCGGGACGGTAAGGACCGGGGATAGGGTCGGTCCCATGGAGTACACGAAACTCGGCCGGACCGGCCTGAGCGTGAGCCGGCTCTGCCTCGGCACCATGAACTTCGGCCCCAAGACCACCGAACCCGACAGCTACACGATCATGGATCGCGCGCTGGAGCTGGGACTCAACTTCTTCGACACGGCCAACGTGTACGGCTGGAAGACCGGTGAGGGCGTCACCGAGCAGATCATCGGCCGCTGGTTCGCGACCGGCGGTGGCCGCCGGGACAAGGTCGTCCTGGCCACCAAGGTCTACGGGAAGATGGGCGACTGGCCCAACGACTCGGGCCTGTCCGCCCGGCACATCATCAAGGCGTGCGACGACTCGTTGCGCCGTCTCCAGACCGACTACATCGACCTCTACCAGATGCACCACGTCGATCGGTCCACGCCATGGGACGAGATCTGGCAGGCTATGTCCACATTGGTGCAAGCCGGCAAGGTGATCTACGTCGGCTCGTCCAACTTCGCCGGTTGGCACCTCGGCCTCGCCCAGGCGTCGGCGAAGGAGCACGGCGTCCTCGGGCTCGTCTCGGAGCAGTGCATCTACAACCTGTTCGAGCGTACGGTCGAGCTTGAAGTGGTGCCGGCCGCGCAGCACTACGGCATCGGCATCATTCCGTGGTCGCCGCTGCACGGCGGGGCGCTCTCCGGCATGCTGCGCAAGCAGGCCACCGGCGACGCCGCCCGGGTCAACGAGGGCCGGGCGAGCGACGCGGCCACCGCCAGCCGGGAGACGATCGAGGCGTACGAGAAGCTCGCGGAGCAGATCGGCGTCGACCCGGCGAACCTTGCCCTCGCGTGGCTGCTGTCTCGGCCCGGAGTAACTGCGCCCATCATCGGCCCGCGTACGCAGGCCCAGCTGGACGCGGCCGTCGGCGCGCTCGACGTCACGCTCTCGTCGGAGACCCTGGCGCGGCTGGACGAGCTCTTCCCGCCGGTGGGCAAGGGTGGACCCGGCCCCGAGGCGTGGGCCTGGTAAAGCCGCCCGGCGGTCGGGCCGCGGCTCAGGAAAGCGGCCAGGAACGCAGACGCTCGTAGCGACGGTCGTCGCCGAGATGGCTCCGGACCAGCACCAGTTCGTCGACCTTCCAGGTCGGACCCGCGTATTGGTGCAGGGCGGCCAGATCGGCGGCGACCTCGTCGCCGGAGAGGCTGTCGCCGCACCGGGCGAGCGTCAGGTGCGGCCGGAACGGCTTGCCGTCACTGCTCGGCAACCCGGCCTCGGCCAGCTCGTGATTGATCTGCCCGGCCAGGTCGGTCAGCCGGCCCAGGTCGCCGTGCAGACCGGCCCACAGGATCGTGCTGGCGCCGGTGCCGAAGCGGCCGCCGTCCGCCACCCGCAAGGGCGGCACCCCGGCGTGCTCCTGCGGCCAGGCTTCCGCGACGCGCCCGACAGCGCCTTCGGCGGCGGCCACCCCCGCTTCGTCGACTTCACCCAGGAAGGCCAGCGTGACGTGCCAGCGTTCAGGTGCGTCCAGCCGGACGTCGCGACCGGCGGCGGTCGCCTTGCCCAGGTTCAGCCGAGCGACGAAGGACTCGAGATCGGCGACGGCGGGCGGGGGCGGGAACAGTGCGACGAACATCCTCACCGCAGCCGAACCCCCGCGGCGATCAGCTCGCCCTCGATCCGCAACCGCTCGATCTCTCGATCCATATCCGTCAACTCCTCCAGATGTTCGGCGATGCCGAGCGCCCGGCACGCCTCCCGTAGCTTGACGTCGTAGGCCCGCTCGACCGCGCCGTGCCAGACGTCGTTGCGCTGGCCGATGCCCAACCGATCGGCACCGAGCCGACGCAGGTCGGCGGCGATCCGCTCGAACGGCGGGTGCGAGGAAGCCGACGGCGGAGGCGGCGGAACCGTGGCCTCCTGCAGCCGGGCCGTGATGCTCGCCCAGACGGCCGCGGGCATCGCCAGCCAACCGTGCGGCGCCTCCTCCTCCGGTACGCCGCCACGCCCCGTCCCGGCCGCGACCGGAGCCGTGGGTGCGGTGGCGAAGAGGGCGGCGACCGGCGCCAGGAAGGCGCGCGGCGGCGTCAGCGATCGCTCCATCTGATGCAGGGTGCGCTGCTCGAGCCAGTGCTCACGGCGGCGGCGCAGCGAGTCGCGGACGGACACGATGAGCTCGTCGGCGCAGATCATGGCGGCGATCGCACACGGCAGAGTGACCAGCGCGATCAGCGCCACGGCCAGCTCCAATGCCTTCACCACCGCCATATCCTCCGAGCCTAGTCGTCCCCTGAAGTGACCGCTACGAATTTCCGCCCAGTGATACCGCCCAGACTCATTGTGTGGCGATCCGCTGAAGATCGCGCAGTTTGCCGGAAACAAGGGGATTGCCGGAGAGGCTTACCACCGAGTCGTCGGCGCGCCGCCACAACCACAGCAGTACGCCGGAAGGCGACCCCGAGACGGTGGCGTCGGCGGCAGTGCCCGGATCGGCGTCCTCGACCGTGACCGTGCCCGGCCGGAGTCCGACCAGCCAGGCCCGGCCGCCCGCCGAGACGAGCAGCGTCTCGCCCCCACAACCGGCGAGCGCCTCCGCGAACTCCTCGGGCCACTGAATCACCTGGTATGCCAGGAACGCCCGCAGGTTCTCGTCGATCCCGTCGAGGGCGACGTCGTCGGGCACCTGCGTCGGCGGCTGCCCCGCCGCGAGTTCGCCGTCCACCCGGTGGATCACCGTCTCGTGCACCATCCGGCGGATCCAGAAGCCGACCGTCTGATCCGGCTCGTACCAGGTCTGCACCGTGGACTCCGGAGAGTGCCGCGCGAACTCCGCCGTCAGCGCGGCGTACGCCCGGGTCAGGCGATCGGCGGGAGCCTCGGGCGGCAGATCCTCCGGCGGCCACGGCTGCGGAAAGGCGCCGAGTCGCATGGTCTCGACCTTGTGGAGGTAGACCATCGAGACGTGCTCCACCAGGTCGGCCATTGTCCAATCGGGACACGTGGGCACCTTGGCGCCCAGGTGGTCGCCGACGGCGACGCCGAGCAGGCGCTGGTAGTCGTCGCCGAGCACTTCGAGGAATCGTGTGGTCTCCATCGCCTCACCCCACCACGGCGGTACGACAACCCCGGCCCGGTCACCCCCGCGCAGTGGACACGGTCAGTTTCGGCACTGGGCGTACTGTGAATTCCAGACGGTCCCCCGCGTGCCGCAACTGCCACGCGAGCGCGACCAGCGCGGCGATCAGCGAGACCGCGCCGCCGAGCCAGATCGAGGTGCCCGCGCCCAGGTGTTCGGCCGCCCAGCCGATCGCGGGCGACGAAACCGGCGTGGTCCCGAGGAAGACCAGCACGTAGAGCGCCATGACACGGCCGCGGTAGGCCGCCTCCGTGCCGAGCTGGACCCGCTGGTTGGCCGACTGGGCGAAGAACACCATGAAGAACCCGGTCGGGATCAGCAGCAGGATGACGCCCCAGTACGCCGGGACCAGCCCGACGAACAGCTCCAGCGTGCTGAACGTGATGGCCGCGGTGAGCATGAGGTACACCGACGGGCGGCCCTTGCGGAAGGTGCCCGCCAGCGCACCGCCGAGCGCGCCGACCGCGAGCGCGGTGGTGAACAGGCCGAACGACGCGGCGCCGGTGTTGAACACGGTCTTGGCGAGCGCGGCCAGGGTCAGCTGGAAGTTGAACCCGGCCATCCCGATGACGCCCATGAGCAGCATGGGCAGCCGCAGATCGGCGCGGTGCCAGGCGTACTTCAGCCCGTCGAGAATGCGGGCGTCGGCTCGCTCGTCCTTGGACGCCAGGTCCTTGCGGAAGAGGTCGGCCGGGCGCATCCGGGCCAGTCCGAGCAGCGGCGACAGCGAGCTGACGGCGGCGATCAGGAAGACCGGTCCGGTGCCGAACGCGGCGATCGCGACACCGGCCAGCGCCGGGCCGATGATGCGGGCCGAGTTGAACGTCGCCGCGGACAGCGACAGCGCGTTCGGCAGCAGCGGCGACCCGACCAGCTCCGAGACGAAGGACTGGCGGACGGGCGTCTCGATGGCCTGGGCGATGCCGAGGAACAACGCGAAGACGTAGATGTGCCAGATCTGCACGGTGCCGGCCAGCACCAGGATCGAGAACAGCAGCGCCAGGAGCGTCCAGAGGCCGTTGGCGACCAGCAGGATCAGGCGCTTGTCGTAGCGGTCGGCGAGCCGCCCGCCCGGCAGGGTCAGCAGGGCGGCCGGGACGAACTGGAGGGCGGTCACGATGCCGAGCGCGGTGGCGCTGTTGTCCGACAGCGAGAGAACCAGCCAGTCCTGTGCGACGAACATCATCCAGGAGCCGATCAGCTTCACCAGCTGACCGGTCGCGAACAGACGATAGTTCCGCACCATCAGGGACCGGAACATGGTTTTCACGAGCGCTGCCCTCCGCCTAGCCGACATCCACATCGGACGAAGCGGGCCGACCCAGGCTCGGGCGATGCGCGCTCTAGTTGCGGGCGATCCTGGACAACACCTCGGCGGCGTGCGAGAGCACGTCACGTTCATCGGGGGTCAACTCAGCCAGGCGGGCTGCCAGCCATTCGTCTCGAACCCGCTCGTACTGCCCGAGGATGTCGCGTCCCAGACCCGTGCTCGACAGGATGACCTGCCGTTTGTCGGTCGGGTGCGGCGTACGCTGCACCAGGCCACGGGCCTCCAGTTTGGCCACGATCTTGGTCATCGTGGGCGGTTGGACGCGTTCCACGTCGGCCAGTTCCCGGGGGGTCAGGGCACCGGCCAGTTCGAGGCTGGTCAGAGCGGACAGCTGGGTCACCGTCAGATCGCCAACCGGCCGGGCCTGCCGGACCCGCCGGTTGAGCCGCGTGATGGCGTCACGCAATCGAACCGCGAGTTCAGTCGCGGGTTCCGCCACCATCGGCCACTCCGTCACGATTATTAGGCTAGCTAATGAGCCTGGCTAACGACATCGTTTTATGAGGTGAAACACCATGTTGACCCGTCCGGTTGATCTTGTACCGACCGGACGGCGCGGTCGCGCCGACGTTCGGCCTTGATCAACTCGGCGGGCGACCCCACGGCCGACCCGCCGGCCGACCCGCCGGTCGGCCGGTAGGCCGGCCGGTAGGCCGACCGGTAGGCGCTGGATCAGGGTTCCAGGTCGAATCTTGGCGCAAGATTCGACCGAGATCCCTGATCCAGCCCCCCGGAACCGCCGAGTCGCCCGACCGGGGTCAGATCCACTCAGTGATGACGCCTCGGAGGAAGTACAGCACGAACAAGGCCGCCACGCCCCACAGCAACGGGTGAACGTCGCGTGCCTTGCCCTTCGCCGCCTTGATCAGGACGAACGAGATCACGCCACCGCCGATGCCGTTCGTGATCGAGTAGGTGAACGGCATCAGGATGATCGTGAGGAACGCCGGGATGGCGATCTCGTAGTCGGTCCAGTCGATCTGGCGTACGCCGGTCATCATGAGGAAACCGACGATGACCAGGGCGGTCGCCGCCGCCTCGAACGGCACGACGGTCACCAGCGGCGACAGGAACATCGCCAGGAGGAACAGCACGCCGGTCACGATGCTCGCGAGACCGGTCCGCGCGCCCTCGCCGACACCCGCGGCGCTCTCGATGTAGGACGTGTTGCTCGAGACGCTCGCCGCGCCACCGGCGGCCGCGGCCACCGAGTCCACGAGCAGGATCTCCTTGGTACGCGGAGGCATGCCGTCGCCGCCGATGAGGTGGCCGTCGGGGCCGGCCTCCTCGCCGACCGCGACCATGGTGCCCATCGTGTCGAAGAAGTCGCTGAGCATCAGGACGAAGATGAAGACGAGGGAGACCGCCGCCCCGGCCGCCTTGAAGCCGCCGACCAGGCTGAAGTTCCCGAGCAGGCTCAAGTCCGGTACGCCGACCGCCTTGTCCGGCCAGCTCGGAACGTTCAGGCCCCAACCGTGCGGGTTGCCACCCGGGCCGGACGGGCCGGCGTTGGCGATCGCCTCCACGATGATGGCCAGGATCGTGGTGCCGACGATGCCGAGCAGGATCGCGCCGCGTACCTTGCGGGCGACCATCACGATGGTGGCGAGCAGGCCGATGGAGAAGACCATGCCCGGCCAGGTGACGATCACGCCGTTGAAGCCCATGCCGACCGGGACCGTCGTGCCCGCCACGTCCGGGACCCGCATGACGAAGCCGGAGTCGACGAAGCCGATCAGCGCCAGGAAGAGACCGATGCCGACGCCGATGGCGATCTTCAGCTGGCCCGGCACCGAGTGGAAGATCGCCGTACGCAGCCCGGTCAGCACCAGGATGCCGATCAGGATGCCCTCGATGACCACGAGCCCCATGGCGTCGGCCCAGGTCATCTGGGAGGCGATGTCCTTCGCCACGATGACGTTGACGCCGAGGCCGGCCGCCAGGGCGAGCGGGAACCGCCCGTAGACCCCCATGAACACCGTCATCACGCCGGCCACCAGCGCCGTTGCCGCGGCCACCTGCGGAATGGAGAGCGTCGCCCCCGTGCTGTCCTTGGCCGAGCCCAGGATCAGCGGGTTGAGGACCACGATGTACGCCATCGTGAAGAAGGTGGCCAGGCCACCGCGGAGCTCGCGGGCGAGGGTGGACCCCCGCGCGCTGATCTCGAAGTATCGGTCCAGGAACGGAAGTTCCCGCGCAGTCGTCGACATGGGCCGCATCGTGGCATAAAGAAGGTCACCCGTCACGTCTGTCCCACCAGGTCGCAGCAGTTCCGTGCCGCGACTCGACCGGCAGATCACGGTTGCGCCCGGTTCCGGCGGCCAAGATCACACCCCAGATCCCTGATCCTGTGGCGACATCCGGTGGCGACGCCCGATGACCACGCCCGGTGGCGATGCCCGATGACCACGTCCGGTGACGACGCCCGGCGACGACGCCCGGCGACGACGCTCGGTGACGACATCCAGTGGCGGCGCCGGAGGCCGCCGGGGTAGCCGCAGGATGCCGCCAGGTTGGCAGGGTCGCTCGCGCGACCGCCCACCGATGAGGAAGAATGTCCCCGTGACCAGGACCGCCACCCGCCCCGCCCGCCTCGATCAGGTCTGCGCCGACGCCGTCGAGGTCGCCCGCGCCGCGATCACCGAGGTCCCGGCGGAGGAGGTCGGCGATCACGAGGGCGTGGTGGCCGAGGCCGACCGCCTCGTCACGCACTACTTCGCCTCCCTCCGGCCCGGTTATCGGGGCTGGCAGTGGGCCGTCACCGTGACGCGCGCGCCACGGTCCAAGCTCGTCACGGTCTGCGAGACCGTCCTGCTGCCCGGCAACGGAGCGCTGCTCGCTCCGGGCTGGCTGCCATGGGAGGAGCGGCTGCGCCCGGGCGACCTGGGCGTCGGCGATCTCCTGCCGACCGCGCCCGACGACCCCCGGCTCGTGCCCGGCTACCTGCTCGCCGACGATCCCGAGATCGACACGGAGAGCTGGGAGCTGGGCCTCGGCCGGCCGCGCATGATGAGCAAGGAAGGGCGCGAGGAGACCGCCCAGCGCTGGTATGACGGGGATCACGGTCCGCATGCGCCGATCGCCGAGGCCGCCCCTCGGCACGCGCGCTGCGTATCCTGCGGATTCCTGCTGCTCATGGGCGGCGCGATGAAGCAGATGTTCGGCGTCTGCGGCAACGAGTACGCGCCTGACGACGGTCGCGTCGTGTCGCTGGATCACGGCTGCGGCGCGCACTCCGAGGTGGTCGTGGAGGCCGGTTCGCCGGTCGAGGCGCTGCCCACGGCATACGACGACGGCGCGGTCGAAGAGGTCGACGTCTAGGACGCGGCTTGGCGGCGGGCGCGGTTGCGATCGTGCACCCGCATGGTCAGCCAGCCGGGGATTCCGGCGATGACACCGGCGACGCAGATCCACAGCCAACTGGTCGGCGCGTCCACGATCCACAGCACTATGCCGGCGAGCGCCCACAGCGCGATGCCGCCGATGGCCAGCGGGGTCATCGGCGGGTCCAGCGGCTTGACCGGCGGCTCGGCGGCGGGCGGGGTCGACGTCACGCGCACGAGGATACCGGTTAGGAAGATCGCCGGAGCATCGCGTACACTGGTCAACCGTTGCCGCCTTAGCTCAGTCGGCAGAGCGATTCACTCGTAATGAATAGGTCAACGGTTCGATTCCGTTAGGCGGCTCTGCGAAAAAGGGGCCTCAGCTCACCGGCTGAGGCCCCTTTTCCATGTCCGCGTCAGCGCATCGGCCGTCCGGCGCCGTCGCGGAAGTCGCTGCCAGCCAGAATGACCACCCCGTCGATCATCGACCACAGCGCCACGCCCGGGGTGATCAGCACCAACACCAGCGGGACGATGAACATCGACAGGCTCACTCCACAGCAGCCGAGGACGATGCCCGCCAATCCCGCGAGCAACTGAGTCAGCCCGATGCCGACGTGCCCCGCATAGAGGCGGCCGACGCCGCAGACCCCGACCAGCGGCAGGAGCAGCTGGAGGAGACCGGCCGCGAGTTTTCCCTTGTCGGAGTCCGGCGGAGGCCCCCAGACCGGTTGCGGCAACCAGCCGGGCTGCGGTCCCCAAGTGGGCTGCGGCTGCGGATACAGCTCGAGCTCATGACGTGGTTCTTGCGGCGGAATCCAGGGGCCGGGGTGAGACATGCGTGGATCATAGGGAGCGACGCCGTGGAGCATCCCCAGCTGGACGACCGGCCTCCGCGGCCGAACCGCTCGCGGTCCGCTGGCTGATCCGTGGACCCGGCCGTCATTTCCGGGGGTGAGCCGTGAAGAAGTCCCACATCACGTCGACGGCGTTGATCTTGGTCTCGGGGCTGCCGAGCCCGACGTCGGTGCCGCCCGGCCAGCGGTGCGCCATCCCGCCGATCTGGTAGTCGACCACTTCCGAGCCGTCGGCGCAGCGCGTACGGGTCCAGGTGATCGCCTTGGCGTAGACGCCTTTGCCGGAAGCCGAACACTGAACCCGGGCGCGCCACTTCGCCAGGCCGTCGTTGAAGACGTCCGCCCGGTCCGCGCCGCCGATGAAGGTCACCACGGAGACCGGCGCGCTCGGCCGGAATGCCGGATCGGCCGCGCGGAAGCCGGTGAAGCCACCGGAGACCGGCGCGATCGCCGCGAACAGCCCCGGCGCCTCGACCGCCATCCGGAACGTCATGTCGGCCCCGTTCGAGATGCCGGTCGCGTACACCCGGCGCGGGTCGACCTTCCACACCTCGATCATGTGCGCGACGAGCGCCTCGACGAACCCGACGTCGTCATAGTCGCCGCAGCAGTCCATCGCGTTGAATCCCGAGATGATGGTCTCGGGATAGACCACGATGAACCCCTTCTGGTCGGCCTTGGCGTCCAGCCGCGTCATCCGCCGCAGGGTGTCCACATCCGACCGGTAGTAGTGGAACGCCACGACCAAAGGCAGCCCCGGCTTGTACCCGGCGGGCGCGTGCGCCTGCGCAGTGCGGGCCTGCCCGCCGACGTCCAGCCTGATCGTCTGGTCGCCGCCGCGCGGCACGTCCGGCACCGACGGACTCGGGCTCGCACTCGACGCGGCCACCGACGGACTCGGGCTCGGCGGCGCGGCCTCGGGTTTCGCGTCGCACGCCGCCAACACTATGAGTACGCCCAGCGCAGCGCCCGTGGCTCGGATGGTTCTCATCGCAGCTCCCTGCTTGCCGAGAGGTGACTATGTCAGAAGTGACATAAACTATGTCTCTGTTGAAATAGCAGATGTGAGCACGTTGCGCTATGCCCTCCTGTGCGCCCTGCACGCCGGCCCGCTGACGGGATACGAGATCGTGCAGCGGATGCGCCGTCCCATCGGGTACTACTGGACGGCGCAGCAGAGCCAGATCTATCCGGAGCTGAGCCGGATGACCGACGACGGGCTGATCGCGCACGACGCCGCGGCCGGGCCGGGTCCGCACGACCGCAAGACACATCGGCTGACCGAGACCGGACTCGCCGAACTGGCCCGCTGGCTGACCGAACCGCCGCAGCGACGCCCGCCCAAGGACGAACTCGTCCTCAAGACGTACGCACTCGCGGTCGCCGACCGCGACGCCATGCGCGCCCTGTACCGGGCCGAAGCGCAGAAGCATCGGGCGCAGCTCGACGACTATCTCGCGCAACAGGCACAAGCCGAAGCCCGCGGCGACGATCACCCGGCGAGCCCCCGATTCGGCGCGTATGCGACGCTCCGGATGGGGGTCGCCGCCGAACGGACGATGGTCGACTGGTGTGAATGGCTCGTCCTGCAACTCGGAAGGTAACTATTCAGCGAATTCTCAGACCGATCGTTCATCCAGGGCGAGACATGTCGGCGGTCGCCGTTAGGGTGTCCCGGTCGCGGAATGATCCGCCGGCATCCACCCCCTCTGGAGGAAGCACCCCCATGTCCGAGCCCGTTACCTACCAGCCCGCCCCGCAGCCGCAGGCTCCCCAGGAGTCGACCGGCAAGAAGATCGCCAAGGGCATCGGCGCGGCTCTGCTGTGGCGTCTCGTCATCGGCGGCATCGTCGTGATCATCGGTCTTGGCTTCGCCGGTTACAAGTACCTGCAGGGCGACCCGACCGTGAAGACCCCGTCGGTCGGCGACTGCATCACCGACAGCGCCGACGCGGACAACATGAAGGTTGTCGGCTGCACCGAGGCGACCGCGGTCTGGAAGGTGGCCGGTATCGTCGACGGCTCCTACGGCGACTCGCAGAAGCAGGACGAGACGCACCCGTGCATGAAGTTCGGCGACTCGTGGGAGTCGGCGCTGTGGATCGGCAAGGTCAAGGGCGTGACCCCGAAGGCTGCCGACACCGGCAAGATCTACTGCCTGGGCAAGAAGTGAGCTGAGCGCGGCGAAGCATCACCCCGCTGAGGAGGCCACGAGCGCGGCTCGTTCGGCCTCCTCGGCCTCTTTCCGGGCCAGCCCGTCCCGCCCGTCGTACTTCACGAACTTCGGCAAGGCCGCGGCCAGCGCGACGGTCCCCGCGATGCAGAGCGCGCCGCCCCAGACCACCGATCCGCCGACGCCGACGATCTTGGCCATGCCGCCACTGCGTACGCCGCCGAGCAGCGGGCCGATCGAATAGGACAGCATCTCGATTCCGGCGAGCCGGCCCCGCAGATGATCCGGGATGGTCTGGTTCCAGATCGTCGACCGGAAGACGCCGGAGATCATGTCGGCCGCGCCGGCCACCAACAGGCCGGCGATCGCCAGCCACAGCGCGTTCGAGAGGCCGAAGATGAGGATGCCGACGCCCCACAGTCCGGCCGCGATGACGACGGCCAGCCCATGCCGATGGATGCGCAGCGTCCAGCCCGAGGTCAGGGTGGCCAGCATCGAACCGACGCTCGGGGCGGCGTACAGCAGGCCGAGGACGGCCGGGCCGCCTAGTCGGTCGGCGAAGAACGGGTAGAGCGCCTGGGGCATGCCGAACGCCATCGCGTTGATGTCCACGAGGTACGTGCCGAGCAACTCGGGACGGCGGACGGCGTACCGCAGGCCCGTCGCGACACTGCGCAACGACGGCCGATCCGCCATCTCCGGCGGCGGGACCGCCTTCATCATCGCGAGCAGCGCCAGCGACACTCCGAACGTGGCCACGTCGATGGCGTACACCCAGGCGAGACCGCGGCCCGTGCCGAACGCCGCGATGAGCAACCCGGCGATGGCCGGGGCGCCGATCGACGCGAACTGGTGGCGCAACGAGGTGAGCGCGCTGGCGGCGGGGATCTTATCGGGGTCGACGAGTCGCGGCGTGAGCCCTTCGAGCGCGGGCCGCTGCAGGCCGTCGACGGCGGCCGCGAGGGCCGCGATGAGATAGAGCAGCCAGAGGTGTGGCTCCCCGAGCAGCGCGTTGAGCAGCAGCAGGACGGTGAGCGAGAGCTGGGCCACCTCGCCACCGAAGACCAGGACGCGACGGTCCACGTAGTCGGCGAGCGCGCCGCCGACGAACGCCATGAAGAGCAGGGGAACGAGTTCGCAGATGCCGATGAGGCCGACCAGCAACGGATCACCGGTGATCTTGGTGACCTGGTACGGGATCGTCACGAAGGTGATGAACGATCCGATGGAGGTCACCGTCATCGCGCTGTAGAGCAGCCGGAAGTCCCGGCGGCGCAGCGGCGACAGGTCGAGCGAGAAACGTTTCCTGGTACTCATCGGCGCCGATGATGCACCATCCACGCGGGCGGCGTCGAGCCGGTTTCCCCGGCTAGGCTTCGCGCATGGGTGCGGTCGAGGAGTGGTGGGCGTCTTATCACGGCAAGCTACGGGCGGCGTTGCCCGAGGAGACCTTGTTCCTGATCGGCGGGCGGGGCGTGATCCGCGACGGGCAGGGACGGTATCTGCTGATCAAGCGGGCGGACAACGGCATGTGGGCGTTCCCGGCCGGCGGCATGGAGATCGGTGAATCGCTGGTCGACTGCGCGGTCCGGGAAACCTATGAGGAGACCGGGCTGAAGGCGGTCACCGCCGTCCCGTTCGCGCTCTACACCGGGCCGGAGCACACCCACACCAACCAGTGGCAGCACACCTACCAGCACGTCATTCTGGCCTGCCTCATCACCGAGGTCACCGGCGAACTCAATCCGGACCCGGAGGAGGCGACCGACGCGGCGTACTTCCACCCGGACGACTTCCCGAACCAGAGCCTCACCATGCAGCGGACGCTGGGCGACCTCGCGGAGTTCGAGCGCACCGGGCGCTTCGTCCTTCGCTGACCCGCGCTTGCTTTGCGCTCACCGCTTCGCGTGCTCGCTTCTCGTGCTCGCTCCGCTTCGCATGATCATTGCGCCAGCCATGCTGCTTCACCGGGCAATTTGCCCTATCCAACAGCATGGCTGGCGCAATGATCACGCCGCTTTGCGGGCGGCCTTGGCTTTGGCGACGGACTCCCGCAGAGCGGCCATCAGGTCGATGACCTCGGCCTCGCCCTCCTGCGGCTGCGGCGGCGTCGCGACCTCGCGGCCCTCCACCTTGGCCTCGATGACCTGCTGCAACGCCTCCCGGTACGCGTCGGTGTACTCGGTCGGGTCGAACTCGTCGGACATCGACTCGATCAGCGAGCCGGCCATCTGCAGTTCCTGCTTGTGCAGCTTGACCTGATCCGCCCCGCCGAGCACGTCGAACGCCGGCTCGCGTACCTCGTCGGGCCAGAGCATCGTGTTGAGGACTAGCACGTCGTCGCGTACGCGGATGGTGGCGAGCTGCTCGCGTTGGCGCAGTGCGACCTTGACCAGCCCGACGCGACCCGCCTTCGTCAGCGCGTCCCGCAACAGCAGGTACGGCTTGAGCCCCACGTTGCCGTCCGGCTCCAGGTAGTACGCCCGACTGTAGAGAATGGGATCGATCTGATCCTCGGGCACGAACTCCAGCACGTCGATCGCCCGCGAGCTGCTCAACGGCAGGTCGGCGAAGTCGTCGTCGGTGAGGACGACCATCTGGTCGCCGACTTCGTAGCCCTTGGCGAGCTGGTCGTAGTCGACCTGCTTGCCGTCGACGGTGCAGACCCGCTGGTACTTGACCCGTCCGCCGTCTTTGACGTGCATCTGGTGGAACCGGATGTCCTTCTCCTCGGTCGCGGCGTAGAGCCGGACCGCGATGGAGACGAGACCGAAGGAGATCGCGCCCTTCCAGATTGCCCGCATATCACCCATCTTGGCAGTCGCTAGCGGAGGACGCGGCCTATCCTGAGAACGTGACCAGGGTCGAAGTGGAAGGCCGGCGGATAGACCTCACAAACCTGGACAAAGCTCTCTACCCCGATGGCTTCACCAAAGCCGAGATCATCGACTACTACACCCGGATCGCCCCGGTGATGCTGCCGCACCTGGCGGACCGCCAGGTCACCCGGATTCGCTACCCCTCGGGCGCACAGGCCCAGGGCTTCTTCGAGAAGAACGCGCCCGCCGCCAAACCCAGCTGGGTACGCGTCGACAGCGGACTCATCGTGGTCGACGAACTCGCCACGCTCGTCTGGCTCGCTCACCTGGCCGCGCTGGAACTGCATACGCCGCAATGGCAGGTCGCGAACGGTCCCGAACGCCCCGACCGCATCGTCTTCGATCTCGACCCGACCGAACCGGCCGGCCTCGACGAATGCCGTGCGGTCGCGCAGGCGTTACGCGACCGGCTGGCGGTCGACGGGCTCACGGCGTATCCGAAAACCTCCGGACGCAAAGGCATGCAGGTCACCTGCCCCGTGACCGCGACCGCCGAGCAGATCATGGATTACGCCCGCGAGCTCGCGGGCGAGTTCGCGCGAGCCGCGCCCGACGCGATCACCGATCAGATGGCCAAGGCCGGGCGGCCGGGCAAGGTCTTCATCGACTGGAGCCAGAACAACCCCTCGAAGACCACGGTCTGCGTCTACTCGCTCCGCGCGGGCGACTCACCCACCGTCTCCACCCCGATCACCTGGGACGAGGTGGTCAGCGGCTCGTTCACCGCGGCCGATTTCACGCCCACGCGGGTCCTTCAGCGGATCAGCTCGTACGCCGACCTGCACGCCCCGCTCCTGTCCCCCGGTCCCGCCCTCCCCAGCACCCGTCGTCGCCGCCGCTAGTCCCCCGCCTGCCCTACCCTGCCCTGCCCCGGCTCTTCCGCGCGTTTTCTGCGCGATCATGAACTACCGGGCATGATCGTCCGGTGTGTCGCCCCAGACCTCATGATCAACGGCCGATAAGCGGTTGAAATCCGGGCCGGGAATGCCGTTCCATCAGGGCATGATGTCCGCCGACCGCCTGCTCGCCTTCGCGGCGATGTCTCTCGTGCTGATCCTCATCCCCGGCCCGAGCGTGCTGTTCGTCATCGGCCGGGCCCTCGCCCACGGCCGGCGGGCGGCCCTCACCACCGTCCTGGGCAACACCCTCGGGGCGTGCGTCCTCGTCGCAGCGGTCGCCCTCGGCGTCGGCTCGATCGTCGAACGCTCGATCGTCGTCTTCACCGTCCTCAAGCTCGCGGGGGCGGCGTACCTGGTCTATCTCGGCGTGAAGGCGTGGCGGGCCCGAAAGTCCCTGACCACGGTGTTCGCCGCCGACGGGTCGACGCACAACGGCCTTCGCTCCCTCTGGGACGGATTCGCCGTCGGCGTCTCGAACCCGAAGACGATCGTCTTCTTCGCGGCGGTCCTCCCCCAGTTCGTCGACCGGTCCGAGGGCCACGTCGTCGTCCAAATGCTGCTCCTCGGCCTGATCTTCAACCTGATCGCCGTGGTCTTCGACAGCCTTTGGGGCGTCGCCGCCGCGTACGCACGCGACTGGTTCGGCCGCTCACCGAGCCGCTTGCGGATGATCGGCGGCGTCGGCGGCCTGACGATGATCGGGCTCGGCGTGACCGTGGCCGTCACCGGCCGCAAGGACTGACCCTCCTGCCCCGTCGCGAGGTCGCCTGGCGACTGGTGGGCCGAGGTTGGGCCGTGCTCGCACTCTCCGACGACCGTGCCGACGCCGAGGTGCCGATTTCCTCCGTCACCAACGCGCCTCCAGCGCTACGCCGACGCGGTCGAACTCCACTCATGATGATGCCCGAACAGAGCCGTGCCCTAGCCAAGTGATCATGAAGTGTGGGAGTCGATCAGGGCGCCGGGCACAAGACACACCGCGCGATCACGACCGTTAGTTCATGATCGCGCGGGAAAAACGGGGGTGGGGTTAGGCGAGGACGTCGTCGGCGTCCACGATGGTGTAGGCGTACCCCTGCTCGGCGAGGAAGCGCTGCCGGTGGGCGGCGTACTCGGTGTCGATGGTGTCCCGGGAGACGACGGTGTAGAAGTGCGCCTGGCGTCCGTCGGCCTTCGGGCGGAGGACCCGGCCGAGGCGCTGGGCCTCCTCCTGGCGGGAGCCGAAGGTGCCGGAGACCTGGATCGCCACCGCCGCTTCCGGCAGGTCGATCGAGAAGTTGCCCACTTTGGACAAGACCAGCGTACGCAGTTCGCCCGACCGGAATTCGTCCAGCAGCCGTTCGCGCTCCTTGTTCGTCGTACTGCCCTCGAGGATGGGGGCGTCGAGGTACTCCCCCAACTGGTGCAGCTGGTCCAGGTACGCCCCGATCACGAGCACCTGCTCGTCGGAGTGGCGCTCGACGAGGGCCTGCACCACGGGCAGCTTCGTCCGGGCGGTCGACGCCATCCGATAGCGCTCCTCGGCTTCGCCCAGGGCGTACGCCATCCGCTCCTCGTCGGTCAGCGTCACGCGTACCTCGATGCACTCGGCCGGGGCGATCCAGCCTTGCGCCTCGATGTCCTTCCAGGGCGCGTCGTAGCGTTTCGGCCCGATGAGGCTGAACACGTCGCCTTCCTTGCCGTCCTCCCGGACGAGGGTGGCGGTCAGCCCCAGGCGGCGGCGGGCCTGGAGGTCGGCGGTGAACCGGAAGATCGGCGCCGGCAGCAGGTGGACCTCGTCGTAGACGATGAGACCCCAGTCGCGGGCGTCGAACACGTTGAGATGCGGGAAGGTGCCCCCGCGACGCATGGTGAGCACCTGGTACGTCGCGATGGTGACCGGGCGGATCTCCTTGCGCTCACCCGAGTACTCCCCGATCTCCTCCTCGGTGAGTGAAGTCCGGGCGAGCAGTTCCCGCTTCCACTGCCGGGCCGCGACCGTGTTCGTCACCAGGATCAGGGTGGTGGCCTTCGCCGAAGCCATCGCCGCCGCGCCGACCAGGGTCTTCCCGGCGCCACAGGGCAGGACGACCACTCCGGAGCCGCCCGCCTCGAAGTGCTCGACCGCCTCCTTCTGGTAGGAGCGCAGCGTCCACCCGTCCAGCGCCAGCTCGATCTCATGCGCCTCGCCGTCGACGTACCCCGCGAGGTCTTCGGCCGGCCAGCCGAGTTTCAGCAGGGCCTGCTTCAGCCGGCCCCGTTCGGACGGGTGCACGGCGATGGTGTCCGCGTCAAGGTGCGTACCGAGCATGCCGGCGAGCTTCTTGGACTTCGCCACCTCGACGAGCACCGCACGGTCCAGACCCCGCAACACGAGCCCGTGCGCCGGGTCGTTGGCCAGTTGCAGGCGGCCGTAGCGGTCCATCGTCTCGGCGACGTCGACCAGCAGCGCATGCGGCACGGGGTAGCGCGAGTACTTCAGCAAGGCGTCGACGACCTGCTCGGCGTCGTGTCCGGCGGCCCGTGCGTTCCACAGCCCCAACGGGGTGAGGCGGTAGGTGTGCACGTGCTCGGGTGAGCGTTCCAGCTCGGCGAAGGGCGCGATGGCGGCCCGGCAGGCCGCCGCGTCCGGGTGGTCGACCTCCAACAGCAGCGTCTTGTCGGACTGGACGATCAGCGGACCGCTCGACATGAACTCACCTCGATGCAGGGAAGGGGCCGACCCTCCAGTCTGACACGGACGCACTGCTCACCGGCAGGCCCGGCCGAGGGGAGCGTGACGCGGCGCTCCTCCGCTCGGTCACCGTGACCCGCCGAACGGCCGAATTGGCGGCCGAGTCGCAACCACGGATTCGGCCCTGTGCGTCCCTCGTGTGGAAGAAACGGTTGGCCTGATGGCCGGCAAGCCGGCGGCATGAGCGTTCGGGGGAGTCCAACGGGGGCGAGCGCAGTGCCGCCGGCAGCCGTTTCTCCACAGGCGGCGACGCCTGGCGGCTAGTCGGCGCGGCTGCGGGCGAGCGCGCTCACGATGGAGACCAGCAGGAGCAGCAGCAGCCCGCTGCCGATCGCCTCGCCCGCCGCGTCGAGCATCATCCGGTCGAGCACCAGCCAGGCGAAGAAGAACCAGGCAGTGAGGCCGAAGGCGGTGAGTGCCACCGCGATCTGGGCCGTTCGTGACAGTCCGGCGCGTCCGCCGGCCGGCGTCTCCGCGTCCGCAGTCTCGCCCTCCGGGCCGGGCTCGGCGGTCATCTCGGTCCCTCCCGCGCTCACCTCTGTCACTGTTCCAGGGTGCCATCCCCCTGGGAATTATGAGCGATTTTCTGGATCTTCGCCCGAATTGGCGCGCGACCGTGCTCGGAGCGCGCCGATGACGGAAAGCAAGATCAAAACCCCGAAGAGCACACCGAACGCCTCGTTCACGGCGTCGCCGAACGGCTCCCGCCGGACCAGCCAGGCGAGCGCCAGCCAACCCGCCGCACAGGCGGCGGCGACAGCGGCGGTGACCGCCAGCGAAAGCCGCGCCCGGGTCTCCATTTCCTCAGCGTGGCCCGCCGGGGTATCGATCAACCATCCTCCGAATGGATTGCCAGGGAACTCACATCCGGCCCTCTTTCCCTTCTGGACGCTCTTGTCTACTCTCGGCCTGCAACCGGACGCGCCCCCGCATACGTCTGATTCGTCAAGACGTGGTTCCGGAGCACTGGGGAGGGCTTCATGAGGAGAAACCGCGCGGTCGCCGTCATCGCGGGCGCGGCCGCGGCGTTGTTCGCACTGACCGCCTGCCAGCCTGATACACAGGCGGGCGGCGGATCGCCGACACTGGCGCCGGTCGCGGAGACCAGCGCTGTCGCGTCGCCGAGTGCGAGCCCGAGCACCGCGAGCCCGAGTCCGACTCCGACGCCCAGCAAGACCGTGACGCCGAGCAAGACGACCACGACGTCGAGCTGTCAGCAGGGTCCGCGGCAGAAAGAAGTCGAGACCGCTCTGGCCAAACTCGGGACGTGGGGTCCGATCGTGGTGGACGGGCACCAGACCGACGCCGACTGCGCCACCATCAAAAAGTTCCAGAAGCGGTTCGGCATCTCACCCGCCAACGGCCGGGCCGGGGACACCACGGCGAGCGTCGCGAAGCGGCTGGCCGCCACCGACCCCGCCAAGTGCCAGGCCGGCACGGGGACAGTCGCGTGTGTCGACCTCACCCACCAGACGACCTACATCATGAAGGGTGGCAAGGTCATCTGGGGTCCGACCGTCACGCGTACGGGGATGAGCGGATATGCGACGCCGTCGGGCTGGTTCAAGATCTTCGACCGCTCGCCGAAGCACTGGTCGAACCCGTACAAGGTCTGGCTGCCCTACTGGCAGCAGTTCTACAACGGCGACGGCTTCCACGAGACGACCACGTACATCCACAACACGGGGATCGGCTCGCACGGCTGCGTCAACCTCCTGAAGGTGGACGCGCAGAAGTACTACGCGACGCTCGGCTACGGCTCCAAGGTCCACCTGTACGGCCGCCGTCCGGGAACCTGAGCGCGCACACCCGCAGCCGGCGATCGAATGGGTACGGTTGAGCGACGATGACCACCTCATTCGCCGACCGGCTGCGGGCCCTCTCCGACGAGGCGCTCGGTGAGCTGCTGCGCGCCCGCCCCGACCTGATCACGCCGGTGCCGCCGGACCTCTCCGCGCTGGCGGCCCGGGCGCAGACCCGGCTCTCGCTGGCCCGCGTGGTCGAACGGCTCGACCGGTTCACCCTGGAGATCCTCGACGCCGCCCGGCTGACCCGCAGCGACGACGGCTACACGTCCATGGACGCCATCGTGGCGCTGGCCGCGGTGCCCTCCGGCGGTCCGGAGCCGGCCCGCGTCCGGGAAGCCGTCCACGGCCTCCAGAAACTCTTCCTGGTCTACGGACCCGAGGATGAACTGCGACTCACCGGCGCTGTCGACGAGGTGCTCTCGGCGTACCCGGCGGGACTGGGGAGACCGGCCGCGGAACTGGACCCGGCGGCGGCCGCGCTCGCCGCGGACCCGGCCCGCTTGCGCCGCACGCTCCTCGCGGCCCCACCCGCGGCCCGCGCGGTCCTGGACCGGCTGGCCGAAGGTCCGCCGGTGGGCACGTTCAGCGAGCCACCCCCAGCCGTGGCGGAACTCATCGATCAACACCTCTTGGTACGCCTGGACGACCAGACGGTCGAGCTGCCCCGCGAGTTGGGCCTGTTGTTGCGGCGGGACCAGGGTCCGCTGGGCCGCCTGCACCCGCAGCCGCCGGAGCTGCCGGCGGGGACGAGGCCGCAGGCGACGATCGACCGTGCCGGGGCCGGGCAGGCGATGACGGTCGTCCGCGAGGCCGAGGCGGTGCTGGAGGCGCTGGCCGCCGAGCCGATCAGCATCCTGCGCGGCGGCGGTGTCGGAGTGCTGCCGTTGCGACGCCTGGCGAAGGCGGCCGAACTGCCCGAGCCGACGGCCGCGCTCCTGGTGGAGGTGGTCGCCGCGGCCGGTCTGATCGGCGAGACCGAGACGGAGTACCTGCCGGCCGCCGGCTACGACACCTGGCGGGACAAGCCGTTGGCGCAGCGGTGGACGCAGCTCGCCCAGGCGTGGTTGAACATGCCGCGGCAGCCGTCCCTGATCGGGCTGCGCGACGAACGCGACCGTCCGATCACGGCACTGGCGCCGGAGGCTGAGCGCGCGGGGATGCCCGGACTGCGCCGGGAACTGCTCGGCGCGCTGCCGGTCGGCACGACTCCGTCCGAACAGGACGTGCTGGAACTGGTGGCGTGGCGTACGCCGATCCGCGTGCGCGGGCGCGAGGCGGTCTATTCGGCCGTTCTCGCGGAGGCCGCGAGTCTGGGTGTGACCGGGTTCGGCGGCCTGACCGCCTTCGGGGCGCTCCTGCTGGACGACGGTGAGGACGCCGAGGACGACCCGTTGGGCCGTCGCCCTGGAGCTGACCGGCCCCGGGAGGAGAGCCCGGCCTCGCTGGCGCTCGGGGAGTTGGTGCCGCCGCCGGTGGACCACCTGATGGTGCAGGCCGACCTCACCGTCGTGGTGCCCGGCCCGCCCGAACCTCAACTGGCCGCCGAACTCGATCTGGTCGCCGATCACGAGTCGGGCGGTGGCGCGGTCGTCTACCGGGTCACGCGGGACTCCGTGCGGCGGGCGCTCGACGCCGGGTACGCCGGGGCCGACCTGCAGGCGTTGTTCGCCAAGCGATCGCGTACGCCGGTGCCGCAGGCGTTGACCTATCTCATCGACGACATCGCCCGTACGCACGGCGGGCTGCGTACCGGGGCGGCCGGGGCCTATCTGCGCAGCGATGACGAGGCACTGATCGCGGCCGCGCTGACCGACCGCCGGCTGTCGGGGCTGTCCTTGCGCCGGCTCGCCCCCACGGTGCTGATCACGTTGTCACCGCCGGGACGGCTGCTGACCGCACTGCGCGAGGCGGGCTACACCCCGGTGCCCGAGGACCCCACCGGCGCGGTGGTGCTGAGCAAGCCCAAGGTACGCCGAGCGCCGGCCCGAGCAGCGGTAGCGGCCCCGCTCGACCCCGGCAGTGGGCTGACCCGGCCGCGACTGCTCGGCATCGTCGAACATCTGCGGCACGGCGACGCCGCCGCCCGAGCCGCCCGGCGCGCCCCGTTGGCCGTACGCGCCGCCACGGGAGGAGCCGTCGACGGCATCACCGCCGTGCAGGCACACAGCGACGCGCTCGCCGTCCTGCAGCAGGCCGTCCGGGAGAAGGCGCGAGTGTGGGTCGGCTACGTCGACGCCCACGGCACGACCAACTCACGGCTGGTCCGGCCGGTCTCCATCGGCGCCGGCTACCTGCGCGCGGAAGACGAGCGTACGCAGACGATCCACACGTTCGCGTTGTCGCGAGTGACGGCGGCCGTCCCCGAAACGTCCTGACGCCGTCCGCGCTGGATCAGGGATCTCCGTCGAATCTTGAGCCAAGATTCGACCGGGAACCCTGATCCAGCGTCCGAAAAGCGCAGCGTCCGAAGACGCAGCGGGCAACGCGGGAGTGCGTCAGAGTTCGAGTTCGCGGGCGACCGCGTGCAGCGCCTCACCGATCTTCTGCGCGGTCTTGCGGTCCGGGTGCCGGCCCCGCTTCAGGTCGGGCAGGATCTTCGCCTCGAGCACCTTGATCATGTCCTCGATGAGGGTGTTCAGCTCGTCCGGCGTACGCCGCTTCGCCTCGGCTTGAGCCTGCGCGAGCGACGGCGGCGCCTCCAGCAGCTTCACGCCCATCGCCTGCGCGCCCTTGCGCCCCTCGATGATCCCGAACTCGATCTTCTGGCCGCCCTTGAGTTCGGCGACCCCACCGGGGAGTGCGGTCTTGGGCAGAAAGACGTCGCCGCCCTCGTCGCTGGTGACGAAGCCGTAGCCCTTCTGGGCGTCGTACCACTTGACCCGACCGGTTGGCACCGTTGATCCCTGCTTCCCATCCCTGTGCGGCCACGTCGTGACCCGTCGTCCCGCCGCGGCAATGCGGCCGGGTTAAGGCTATCGAGCGAGATCGTCCAGCCCAACAGCAATACCGGGGGTAAGTCCGGCTTTCTCCGAACGTTCCAGGAGTTCGCGGACGGCCGCGTACCCCGCCAGGCCGAGATCCTCGGTGAACTCGTTGACATACAACGAGATGTGTTGATCCACCACGGTCTGCTCCATCTCCTGGGCGTGCGCGAGGACGTACTCCCGGCTGTCTTCGGGACGCGCCCACGCGTGCCGAACCGAGGCCCGGATCCACTCCGTGGCCGCCCTCGGGTCGACCGCGCCGCGTTTGGCCAGGATGGCGCCGAGCGGAATCGGCGACCCGGTGTCAGATTCCCACCATTCGCCAAGATCCACCAATTGCGACAGTCCATAGCGCGGATAGGTGAACCGGGCCTCGTGGATCACCAGGCCCGCGTCGAACCGCCCGGCCGCGACGCCCGGCATGATCTCGTGGAACGGGACCACCACGATGTCCGCGGGCCGCTGCCCGGTCTGCTCGGCCCACAGGCGCATCAAGAGGTACGCCGTAGTCCGTTCCCCGGGCACGGCGACCGTCTTCCCGTCGATCCCCGCTTCGGTGAGGGTGAGCAGAAGCGGGCCGCAGCCCCGGCCGAGCGCGCCGCCGCACGGCAGCAGCTCGTACTGGTCGAGCAGCCAGGGCAGCGCGGCGTACGAGACCTTGACCAGGTCGAACCGGCCGTCGAGGGCGGCCGTGTTCGTCACGTCGACGTCGGCGAACGTCACGTCGAACTCGGGCGCGCCCGGCACCAGGCCGTGCGTCAGCGCATGGAAGACGAAGGTGTCGTTCGGGCAGGGCGAGTACGCGATCTTCATAGTGCTTCCAGGCTATCCCCGATCGTGGCGGCGGCACCCGTCAGCGCCTGCAGCGCGGCGCCGATCTGCCAAGCCGCCCGATCCCGGGGGCCGATCGCGTTGGAGATGGCCCTGATCTCGGCGTACGCGACACCGCAGGCGGCCGCGGCAGCTGCGACCCCGGCGCCCTCCATGGCCTCGGCCGCCGCGTGCGGGTAGCGAAGCCGCAGCTCCTGGGCTCGACCGGCCAGCCCGGTGACGGTCGACACGGTGAGGACGTCGCCGGAGACGGCGTCGCGAAGCCGCCCGCGCAGCAGGGCGTGCAACGCCGGATCCACTTCGGAGACGGCCCGGCCGAAGCCCAGCTCGTCGATGCTGAGATAGCCCTCCGGCGACTGCGCGCCCAGGTCGGCGGCGATGCTGCGAGTCGCCACGACGAGTCCACCGAGGTCGACGACGTCGGCGAAGCCACCGGCGATGCCCATGCTGAGGACGCCGTCGTAGGGCTCACCGGCCGCTTCCGCCAGGGTCAGCAGCCGGGCCGTCGCCGCCGCCGCGTTCGCCGGGCCGACACCGATCGGTGCCACGACGATCGCGCTGCCCGGCGCCAGCCCTTTCCGGACGGCCTCGGCCTCGACCTCGACCGCCGTGGCGATCAGCACCCGCATCCCGTGCTCCCCTCGTTCCGTCGTCCGCGCGCGGTTGATCATGGAGTCCGCCCCCTCGCCACACCGTCGCGACCACAGTCAACTCCATGATCAACGGGGTGGGGTGGGTGGGTCGGTGGGCGGACGGCCGTTCATCGAGGACGGCCGGTAGAGGTGGTAGGAGCCGTCGGGTTCGGCCGACGACGTCGACGCGGCCGGCTCAGCCGGCTCCGGCTCCGCCTTCGGCTGCGACTTCGGCGGCTTCCGTTGCGGCTTCGGCTGCGACTTCGGGACCGGTCGCTGCCGCGGCGGCTTGGCGTTCGGCGTACCCGCTGATGGCAGCGTGAGGGCCAGGATCAGCGCGAGCAGCAAGGCGACCTGAGCGAGCAGCGGAGCGAACAGGCCGCCCACCACGAGCGCGACCAGCACGATCAGGGCGACCGGCACGAGCAGCGCGCCGACGTAGCGCGCGGCGGCCGAGGCGATGGCGGACCGGTGGCCCGGAGTGGCCGCGACCGTCCACAGTGCCCGTTCGACGAGCCCGAGCGTGAGGAGCGCGGCGGCAGCCGTCTCGGTGACCAGGTTCAGCGCGACGAGCAGGATGGCGACAAGCCGGGCCAGTTCGACGGCGGCGAGGACGAAGCGCGACCAGGTCCGGTCGCGAAGGAGCCAGGCTGCTGCCCCGACCGCCAGCAGGCCGAGGACGAGCCCGATCAGCGCGGGCGCCCCGGCGGGCGGCGTGGACCGTCGCCACCATTCGGCGAGCAGGAGCAGATCGGCCGCGACGGAGAAGAGCGCGATGTTGAGCAGCCGGGCGCCACCCGGCACGGCGGACGCGGTCGTCGTGCGGATCGAGGCGGCCAGCAGCACCAGGTACCGCAAGCCCCGGAACGCCCGCCGGACCAGCCGGCCCAGCAGCGCCAGACCGACCGCGACGATGCGTGCTATCTCGTTCAGCACCGGCCCGCCCCTTTCCCGTCTCCCGCCCCGCGTCCCGCATCCCGCTTTCGCGCTGGATCAGGGTTCTAGGTCGAATCTTGCATCATGATTCGACCGCGAACCCTGATCCGGCGGCAAGGAAACGGTGGGTCAGCGGATGACGATCGGTTCCTCGATGAGCTTGGGCCGCAGCGGCTTGGCCGGGTCGAACCACGGAGTGCTGGCCGCGCGCTGGGGCTTGGGCTCCCACTTGCGGCCGACCCGGTCGACGCCGATCGGGAAGATCGTGAGCGAGCCGTCCGGCGCGAAACGCATCCGCAGGAAGCCCTTGTAGTCCTCGATCCCCTGCCCGGCGAACAGCTCGTTGAGGTTCACCCGGAAGCCACCCGCGAGGAACAGGTAGAGGGCGACCAGTTCGGTGGCGATGAGCCCGGCGACCGGCCCGTAGATGGCGAACGCGAGGACACCCGGCCATGGCCACGGCTGATCGTCGAAGGGCAGTTCCCGCCAGACGAAGTAGCCGGCGTAGCCGAGCAGGATGTGGGCTATGCCGTGGGCCAGTCCGAGGAGGACGGGAATCCGGCGGAGCATCCCGTGCGAGAGGCCGACCGCGAAGAACAGCGATCCGGCCAGCATCAGGCCGATCATCAGGAACGCCGGGAAGCTCAGGAGCTGGTGTGCCTTGCCCTTGAGCGAGAGCAGGAACAGCGTGTGGATGATGCCGAGGAAGGTGGCGAAGCCCGGGTTGCGCCAGGGCAGCCGGGGGAAGATCCCGATCGACAGCGCCCGCGACTTCGACTTGGTCGGATAGGTCTTCCGCAGCGTGAACGACTTCTGCTGAGTGTCGATCGCGAACGGCCGGCGCGGCGGGACGGTGATCTTCGAGGGCAGGCCGTGCGTCGCATAAAGGTACGCACCCCCGCTGCCGCAGGTGATCAGCTGCTCCTCGCTCGTGTCGGCCTCGGCGTACCGGGCGTAGTGGTGCAGGTCGCCGGAGACCATGAGCTTGACCTTCGCGCCCGTCGGCTCGATGAGCTTGCGCCGGAAGTAGCCGAGGGTGTCGTAGCCGCGCGGGTGCTCGATCGTCTGCACCCAGGACGGCTGCGGGAAGGCGATGATCACCTTGTCGTCCGGCCCGAGCAGGTTGGCGACGCTGCGGAAGTAGTCGAGCTGCGGATCGTCCAGGTACGCCTCACCCTGCACGTCGACGGCGAGCAGCCACCAGTTGTGCGGCAGCTTCAACGCGAAGTAGCTCCGAGTCTGCTTCGTCTGCCAGGCGCCGACGTGACCGCCTTCGCGGCGCGCGAACAACCGCAGGAACGCGGTCAGCCCGTCGTACCAGTCGTGGTTGCCGGGCAACGCGTACGCCGACGGCGGCGTCTCACCGGGCTCGGGCGTCGAGTACGCGGCCAGGTACGGCCCGACCATGCGGTCCTCGTACTCCTGACCGCTGGCGGTCGGGTAGACCTGGTCGCCGCCCATCACGAGCACCTTGCCCCGGGGCAGCTCGGTCAGCACCAAGTCGTCCTGGTGGTCCTCGGTGGTGGTGACCCGGAGCGACTTCTGCGCCAGCAGCCAAGCCATCGAATAGGTCGCGTTGAACCCGTCACCGAGGTCGGAGATGTAGTCGAGCCACAGCTCCTCGTCCTCGGCGTGGTCGTCGTAGATCTTCGTCGGGAAGGCGCCCTGCAGCTCCCGCTTGTCGAGGTACGCCCCGAACTGCTCCGCGAAGGCGACGCGTACGCCGGTGACGGCGAGCAGGACCGGGCCGAGCCACGGCACCGGCTCCTTGGGCGTGAATCCCAGCTCGGTCGGCTCCATCGAGGTCGGCCGGTGCTGCGGAAGCAGCGCGAACTGGACCGTCGGCTCGTTTCCGGGGTCCACACCGGACTCGGGCGCTGGGGTGCCCGGACCGCCGACCGGCGGACCCTCGAACGCCGACGCCGGGGACTGCTCCGGAATGCCTTGTCCCGCTTGCTGCTGGGGGTTCGTCACAGCCGTGCAGCCTAGCGTCCATCGCACAGTTTCGCTGTCGGCCCTTCGGGCCTTTGGTGGGCGGGGTCAGGACGGGGCTTGGTAGCGGTCCTCGAAGAGCTTCCGCGATCCGCAGACCGACGCCTTCGGGCAGACTCGGCGGGATCCGTCGGCGTCGAGGCGTACCACGACGGAGTCGCGCGGGACGGAATGGGCGACCACCTTGCCGTCGCCTTCGTCCGTGGTGACCCGTTCGCCGACCGCCGGGGCGCTGGCCTCGAAGTCCTGGTAGAGCGGGTGCTCATACTTCAGGCAGCACATCAGCCGGCCGCAGGCGCCGGAGATCCGCAGTGGATTGAGCGGCAGGTCCTGATCCTTGGCCATCCGGATGGTGACCGGCTCGAAGTCGGTCAGGAAGGTGGCGCAGCACAGGTCGCGGCCGCAGGATCCGATCCCGCCTTGGACGCGCGCCGAGTCCCGCGCGGAGAGCTGCCGCAGCTCCACCCGGCATTTGAGGGTCGCCCCGAGATCGCGGACGAGGGATCGGAAGTCGACCCGGTGGGGCGCGGTGAAGTAGATCGTCGTCTGCGGAGACGATCCGTCGACGTGGTCGACCGCGACGACCTTCATGGGCAGCTGGTGCTCTCGGATCAGCTTGCGCGCGGCGACCTGCGCCTCCGCCTTGCGCGCCCGGAGCTGCTTGTCCCGGGCGAGGTCGTCGTCGCCGGCCAGCCCGAGCATCTTGGGGAAGCCGGAGGTGTCGTCGGAGACCCACTGCGCGGCCCACACGCACTCGGCGACCTCCGGCCCGTCCTCCGTCGGGACCAGGACTTTCTGTCCGACCTGCGGCTGGAAGTCGCCGGGATCGAGGTAGAAGAGCCGACCGTACTGGTTGAACGTGACCGCGCAGAGCATGCCCATCCCGCCACTCTAGGACCATCGGCAGAACGGCGCACCACCCGTACCTATTCGTACCATTCGTCGTTAGCCAAATGCGGGTACTGCCCGACATTCGCGTCACCGTTCCGGCGACGCGTTCGTTGGGCCCGGCATGCTGCCTCCCCGACGTTTCCGCTTGCTCTCGACCGGGCTGCTCGCGGTCTTCGCTGCCGTCCCGGTGCTGATTCTGGACAATTCGGCCTCAGCCGCGAGCTGTGCGCCGCAGGCGTACGCGGCAGAGTCCTCCGCCGACCTCGTCCGGCTCACCGCCCTCGACCTGCGGCCGTTGGGCGTACCGGTCGGGCCGGTCGCCGACCTCGCCCTCGCGTCCACTCGCTCCACGATGGACGCCCGCAAGCCGGTCAGCGCCCGCGCCGCCGCCCGCTACGCCGAGGCCGGGGTCGCCGGGATCAAGCTCTCCCCGCTCTTCCTCAGCAGCGCGGTCAGCCAGCAGGCTCCGCCCAGCCACGCCGGCCCCGCCGTCTACAACGCGCTCAGCCAGGACGCGGGCATCGCGAAGGTGGGCACCGGCGACCTGTCCGCCCACGCAACCTGGGCAGACAAAATGGCCTGCGGCCAAGAGACCGGGCCAGCCGGTGTCAGCTCGGCCGCCATCGCCGACCTCAGCGTGCTGCCGAGTTCCTCCTCCGCTTTGGTACGCGTACCGCGGAACCTGTCCAGCCAGGCCGTGACCGGCTTGCGGACGGTCGGTGGGCGTACGGCGTCGGTCGCGGCGGCCGAGATCGAGCTGACCGATCTGCGGCTCCTCAACGGCGCGGTGGCCGTCAAGGTGCTCAAACCGCCGAAGCTGACCGCCACCGCGACCGGCTCCGCGCGTACGTCGAGTGTGGAGTATTCGAACCCGCTGCTGGAGATCTCCGGCTCCGGCGTACCGACGCAGCGGTTGAGCACGCCGACGAAGAACGTCGACATCACGCTGCCCCTGACCGGCGGCGACCCGCTGGGCACCCTGCTGCGCGGGCTCAACCTGCCCGTGCTGAACTCACTCGTCGGCAACGTTCGCACCGAAGGCCTCCAGGTGCCCGGCCCCGAGGCGTACGCGACGCTCCGTATCTCGCTCGGCGCGCTGGACAAGTCGATCACCAACGCCTCGGTCGACGCGGAGGCCGCGTCCCTGCGGATCCAGCTGATCCTGTGTGGCCCGAACCAGGCTCAAGTCACCGTCCTGGACCTGGCGGTCGGCCTGCTCCGCACCTCGGCCACGGCGCCCAACGTGCCGGTGGTCTCCTCGCCGACCCCGTCCGCGTCGCCCTCGGCGTCGGCCGGCGTCAGCCCGTCCCCCAGCACGAGCCCGGCCGGTTGCGGCGGGCCCGGCTGCGGCGGCCCGGGGACGCTACCCCAGACCGGGATGGGGCCGGTCGCGTACGTGGTGGGGACGGGTGTGCTGCTGGCGCTGCTCGGGCGGCTGATGGTCCTGCTGGCTCGCCGTCGCTCGGTCTGACGCGTACGGCCTCGGACGCCGCCGCTCTCCTCGGGGAGCGGCGGCGTTTCTACAGGTCCACCCGCGTGATGCCGCCCGTCGACGGGCCGAACTCGGGGCCGGGCCGGAACGGCAGCGCGGCCAGCCGGGTCTCCCAGGTCTCCCGCAGCTCCTCGCCGGCCTTGCAGATCTCCTCGACCTCTTCCAGGACGAGCGCGCCGATGGTCGCGGCGGCCAGCCCGACCTCGATCGGGTCCAGCCCGGTGACGACGCTGATCGCCTCGGCCGACTTCATGACCAGCGCCAGCCGCATCGCGAGGGAGACGCGGCTCTCCGCGATCCACCCCTCCACGTCGTCCAGGTACGCCCCGAAGTCGTCGAGCCGAGCGCCGAGCGACGTGTCGGGATCGGCGATGTGCCGGCGGTGTGCCGACCATTGCGAGAAGTACGCCGCCCCGGCGTCGCCCTCCCAGTTGACGCCCACCCGATCCACGGTGGAGACCGCTTCGACGAGGCGGTCGGTCAGCGCGCGTACGTCGTCGCCGGGCAACTGCATCGGGCGCAGACCGACGACGGCCTGCACAGCTGGGCCTGGGAGGCTGCCGACCCAGCGCAGCAACGGCCAGACCTGATGGCCGGGCGGCGCGCCGTGGCGGCCCAGCGCGGCATCGACCCGCTGCAGCAGGTCAGCGGCCGGGCCGGCGATCTTGTCGAGGGCATCCATCACAGGCCCCAGTCCGGATGGTCCCCGAACGTCTGCTCCCGGCGCGCGTCGTCGCGCACGGTCTCCTCAGCCGTCGCATAACGCGCCCCGGCCTCGCGTACGCCCTCGGCCAGTCGGTCGAGCCGGCGGGCGGCGTCGGTCGTCTCGTCGTAGCGGTTCTGGAACGCGTCGGCGCACTGACGCCGCAGGTCCCGGCCGATGTCGCCGAGCCGGCCGGGCGCCGCGGACAGATCGTTGAACGGGGTCACCTCATGCCGGGCCAGCTCGGCCGGGATGTCGGCGATCTGCTCGGCCGCGCGCTCCAGCGCGTCGGCCAGCTTGGCGAGGCCGCTCATGAGGGACCTCCCAGACGCGGGTAGTCGCCGAAGACCTCCTGATGGAGACGGCGACGCGCCCAATCGGCGGCGTCTTTGGCGGCGAAGAGCGCGGCTTGGATCGACCGGTTGATCTCGGCCGCGGTCTGACTGCGAAGGGCACCTACGACGGCCACGTTCCGCACCCCTCCCTCACCCGCCACGACCACTTCGATGAGACCGTCGGGCGAGCGGACGCTCACCTCGATCGCCGAGAGCGACCGCTGGAACTCGGCCTGCCGCTCCTCGATCCGCCGGTAAGCAGTGACCGCCTCCTCGATCCACGCCTCGTCGACCTCCCGCACGTCGCCGAGGCTACCGGCGCTTCCACAGCCCCGGTAGTCCCTGTGGATAACGAGGCAGTCCCTGTGGACAACTCTGTGGATAACCAGATGCTCGCCACGTGCTCTGCACAGCGAGATCACGGATCCGGGTCGAATCACGGTCCAAGATTCGACCCGGATCCGTGATCCAACGCCTCAGCGGCCGCCGCGCCCGGACAGTCAGCCGCGCCAGAGCGCGAGCATCATCGCCTCGACCGCGATCTTGGGCTTGACGTTGGTGTCGATCGCCTCGCGACAGGCCAGCACGGCTTCGAGCCGGCGCAGGGTCGACTCCGGTCGCCACTTCGCCGCCGCCGCCCGGGTGACCTGGTCGACGTCGGTGTGGATGGGCGCGACCGCCGAGCCGAACTGCGCGTTCAGCACATCGCGGTAGAACCCCGCGAGATCCATCAGCGCGCGGTCCAGCGCGTCCCGCTGCGCCCGGGTCGCCCGCGACTTCTGGCGCTTCTCCAGCTCCCTGAGCTGCCCGGCACTGCCGCGAGCGGCGCCCGCCGCACCCTTGCCCGTCCCGCCCGCGCCCAGCGCCATCTCCAATGCGCTGCGCTCGGCCGCGTCCACGCCCGCCACCGCGTCCGCCGCCTCCGCCTCGGCTGCCTCGATCAGCGAGGCCGCGGCGTCGAAACAGGCGCCGACCGTGGTCAGCTGCCGGGGTACCGCCAGCACGGCGTCGCGACGGGTCCGCGCGTGCGAGTCCGCGGCCAGCCGGCGCGCCCGGCCGACATGTCCCTGCGCGGCCGCCGCCGCCCAGGCCGCGACATCAGCTGGTACGCCGTCCCGCCGGGCGAGCAGGGCGGCCACCGCCTCGGCCCCGGGTTGACGCAGCGGCACAAGCCGGCACCGCGACCGGATCGTCACGGAAATGTCGTCGGGATGCGTCGACGGCGCACAGAGCAGGAACACCGTCCGATCCGGAGGCTCCTCGACCGCCTTGAGCAGGGCGTTGCCCGCCGCCTCGGTGAGCCGGTCGGCGTCGGCCACGACGAGAACCTGCCAGCGGCCCGCCGTCGGGGCGCTCGCCGCCCGCAGGACAAGCTCACGCATCTGCGCCACCGGGATGCTCAGCCCGTCGGGGACGACGAACCGCACGTCGGAATGCGTACCGGCGAGGACGGTGTGGCAGCCCGAGCACTCACCACAGCCCACCCCACCGCGTACGCATTGCAGCGCCGCCGCGAAGGCGCGGGCCGCTGTCGATCGGCCGGAGCCGGCCGGGCCGGTGAACAGCCAGGAATGCGTCATCACGCCAGGCGGCGACGGCTGCCCGCGCAGGATCAGCTCGGCCGCCCCCGCCGCAGCCTGCAGTGTCTCGACCGCCTCCGGCTGGCCGACCAGGTCGTCGAAGACCGACGCGATCATCGACGCACTGCCTGCACTTCTGGCGGCTCAGCGCGAGCGCTTCCCCGGCGAGCCGCGAGTTCGGCGGTCACCTCGGCCCGGTCGAGCGGTCCCGGGGAGCGAAAGGTGGGCGGCTCCGGAACACCGTGACCCGGCGAGAAGACCGTGTCCGCCTCGTGCAGCGGCGGCAGCATGCTGTCGACCTTCTCCGCCACCGCGCCGCCGACCCGGTCGACCGGCAGGGTCGCGTCCACGACGAGATACCGGGCCGGTTCGGCGTCGGCCAGGCCGAGGAAGGCGAACCGGACACGGTCGTGGAACGAGATCGCCTCGCTCTCCAGCCGGTCGTGGCCGTCGCCCCGCTCGGCGACCCGGTCGAGCCCGATCCGGGGATCGATGTCGAGCAGCACGGTGAGATCCGGTTTGAGCCCCTCGGTCGCCCAGGACGACAGCCAGGCGACCTCGTCCGAGTCCAACGTCCGCCCCGCGCCCTGATAGGCGAGCGAACTGTCGATGTAGCGGTCGCTGATGACCACCACACCCCGGTCGAGCGCTGGGCGTACCACTGAGTCGACATGATGCGCGCGGTCCGCCGCGTAGAGCAGGGCCTCGGCCCGGGGGCCGAGCGCGGACAATGCGCCCTCCGGCGAATGGGTCTCCAGCAGCAGCTCGCGGATGCGCGCGCCCTCCGCCGTGGCTCCGGGCTCGCGCGTGACGAGCACCTCGCGGCCCTCGTCACGCAGGTGTTGGGCGAGCAGCTCGATCTGCGTGCTCTTGCCCGCGCCCTCGCCGCCCTCGAAGACGATGAACATCCCGCTGACCGCGGTGTCGCCGACCAGGCCCAGTGGACGGCCCCGCATCGACGCCCAGATGTCGCGCAGCAGCGGTACGCCGGGCTTGTCGTCCATCTGCCGCAGCGCCCAGTAGCCGGCCAGCGTTCCGCAGATGCCCGCGATGAAGAGCAGTACGCGCGTCGACGAGATCGGCACGCTCGTGCCCTTGATCGTGATCTCGGGCGAGCCGCCGGCCCCGACCAGTACGCCGGACAGCGCGATCGCGAGCATGAGCACGACCCGGACGGAGGTCTGGACGAAGGCGAAGACGCGGCCGCGCACCTCGTCCTCGACCTCGCCGCCGAGCAGCGTGGTCCCGGAGAGGAAGGCCATGCCCGCCCCGGCGCCGACGAGCAGGGTGCCGACGGCGGCGACGCTGAGGTGTGGCGCGAGCGCCAGAGCGGCGACGGACAGGGCTGCGAGCATGATCGAGAGGCCGAACCAGCGACGCCGGGACAGCTGGCCGATCAGCCGCGGGCCGAGCGCGATGCCGACCCCGAGGCCGATGAAGATCAGGCCGAAGAGCAGGTAGAACGTCGAATCGCCACCGCTGAGCGACCGGGCGTAGAACTGCGCGGTGCCGATCACAAGACCGCCGCAGGCGAACGCGCCGAGAATGCCCAGGACGAGCCCCCGGACCAGCGGTGAGCGCGCGATGTAACGCCAGCCGTCGAGGAACTGGCGCAGCGCGCTCTCCTGCGGAACCTCGTGCCGGCCGTCCCGGCCGCTGATCTCCCGGATGCCGAAGAAGACGACGACCGCCGTGGCCAGACGGGACAGCGCGTTGAAGTAGAGCGCGACGGTGGACGCCGTGGTCTCGGGCAGGTCGACGCCGCCCGCGGTGACCGAGTGGTAGAGCTGGTTCAGCCCGGCCAGGCCGAGCGCCGCGAGCACCGGCGTAATGCCGTAGGTGGTGATCAGCGTGAGCTGATTGGCGTCCTCGAGCCGGCCCCGCGGGATCAAGTTCGGGACCGCGGCCTCCTTGGCCGGGATCCAGATCAGGGTGATCGTCTCGATGAGGAAGGTGGCGACCGCCGCCCAGCCGATGGTCACCGTGGAGTTCGTGCTCTGCAGCGCCACCAGCGGGATCGAGGCGAACAGGAAGAACCGCAGGACGTCGCAGATCGCCATCGTGTAGCGCCGGTCGAACCGGTCGGCGAGCACACCCGCTAGCGGCCCGAAGACGAGCGCCGGCAGGAGCCGGACGGCGATGACGGAGCCGAACGCCAGGCCCTTTGCGGCCGAGCCGCTCACCTGCGCGGAGGCGAAGGTCGCGGTGGCCAGCAGACCGAGCCAGTCACCGAGCGAGGCGACCCCGAGGACGATCCACAGCCGCCGGAACGGCCGGATCTTCAGAATGGAGACGTCGCCGGGCAGGGCGGCAGGGGCTGTGCCGCGATCCTTCGAACCGCCGGCGTCAGCCCGCCCACGCGACCGGTTCCCGATGGCAGCCTCCACCTCACCTGCCCATCGCTGGGCGCCCTGAGATCACTCTAGTCGTGCGGCGCCGAGCGCTCGCGAGAATGAGCACCCTGAAGTTACCCGGATCTCGGCATCGGCGCGCATCCCTGTCCCGGCCGCCGAATGCCGCACGGCCTGCTGTTCAGCGCGGGATCAGGGATGTCGGTCGAATCTTGGGCCGAGATTCGACCCCGAACCGTGATCCGGCTGGGATCCGGGCTGCGCTGAGCGCGGCCGGACGAGTCAGGACTGGCCGACGTGACGGTGGAGGTACTCCCGGACGAGCGCCTTGGCCTCGACAAGCACGGCGTCGTCGCCGTCGGGCTGGCGACGGAACGCGAGCTTGATCAGAGCGTCGGCCGCCTCGACCGCGATGACCAGGGCGAACCGCAGGCGCGGCCGATCAGGCACCGAGTGGTACGCCACCAGCAGCTCGGCCAGGTGGTCGGCGATGACCTCGTTGTTGTCCCGCTCGGCGTCGATGAGGTGCACGTCCACCACGTCGCCGAAGTGCAGCGTCCGGAAGCCGGGGACGGTCCGGTGCAGCGTGATGTACTCCTCGATCGCCGCGTCCACGCCGTCCCACCAGTCGGCCAGCTCACCGGCGGGGATCCGCTCGGCCAGCCGGGCCAGGTACGCCTCGACGTTACGCAGCGTGAGCGCCTGCACGATGGCGCGCTTGTCCGGGAAGAACTGGTAGACCGAGCCGATCGCCACCCCGGCCCGCTCGGCGAGCAGGGTGGTGGTCAGGCCCTCGTAACCGACCTCGTCGACCAGCTCCGCGCAGGCGTCGAGCATCCGCTGGACCCGGGCCACGCTGCGGCCCTGGACCGGTACCCGCCGCAGTGGACGGGTCGTCACGGCTGGTGTTGTCACTCGCCGCTCCTTCGCAAAGGCGTCGGCGACCTGACGACCGCGACGCTGAGACCGAAACTGTAACGCCACTCGGATCAACGAGCCGCCCGGCGTGACGTCTCTGCTACTCAGCGGTCTTCTTCGCCGAGGTTGCCTTCTTCGCGGGCGCCTTCTTCGCCGCACCGGTCGTCTTCTTCGCCGCCGCCGTCTTCTTGGTCGCGCCCGCGGTCTTCTTGGCGGCGGTCGTCGTCTTCTTGGCCGCCGCCTTCTTCGCCTCCGGGGCGGCCTTCTTGGCCGCCGCCTTCTTGGGCGCCGGGCCCTTCGCCCGCTTCTCCGACAGCATCTCCGAGGCCTGCTCGAGCGTCAGGCTCTCCGGGCTCTGCCCGCGCCGCAGCGAGGCGTTGACCTCGCCGTCGGTGACGTACGGGCCGAACCGGCCGTCCTTGATGACCAGCGGCTTCTCGGTCAGCGGATCGTTGCCCATCTCCCGCAGCGGCGGCGCGGCGGCCCGGCGGCCCCGCGTCTTCGGCGCGGCCAGCAGCGCGAGCGCCTGCTCCAGGGTCACCGTGAAGAGCTGATCCTCGCTCTCCAGCGACCGCGAGTCCTTCTCCCGCTCGATGTAGGGACCATAGCGGCCGTTGCGGGCGTAGATCGGCACGCCGCTCTCGTCGTTGCCGACCAACCGGGGCAGGCTGAGCAGCTGCACCGCCTGGTCGAGGGTCAGCGACTCGGGCGACTGCGTCTTGAGCAGCGACGAGTTCACCTCGCCGGAGGAGACGTACGGGCCGAACCGGCCGGACTTGATCACCACTGGCTCGCCGGTCTGCGGGTGCTCGCCGAGCTTGCGCTCGCCGCCCCCGCCGAGGAACAGCTCCTCGACCTTCTCCGGGGTCAGCTCGTCCGGGGCCAGGCCCTCCGGGATGGAGACGCGGTCGCCGTCGGCCGCCGACTCGGCGTCGGGGTCGACGTCCGCCGCGGTGCCACCGCCCCGCTGGATGTACGGGCCGTAGCGACCGACCCGGACCACGAGGTCCCGGCCCTGGTCGTCGGTGAACAGCGGGATCGAGTTGACCTCACGGGCGTCGATCTCGCCGAGCTGCTCGGTCACGAGCCGCTTCAGGCCGCCCGCGTGCGCGACCGATCCCTCGGCGGCGCTCGGTGCACCGAAGTAGAACGAGGTCAGGAACTCGAGGCTGGAGGCGTCGCCCTCGGCGATCTGGTCCAGCTCGTCCTCCATGGCCGCGGTGAAGCCGTAGTCCACCAGCCGCGGGTAGTGCCGCTCCAGCAGCCCCACCACGGCGAACGCCAGGAAGCTCGGGATCAGCGCCTGGCCCCGCTTGTTGACGTAACCGCGGTCCTGGATCGTCTGCATGATCGAGGAATACGTCGACGGGCGGCCGATGCCCAGCTCCTCCAGCGCCTTGACCAGCGACGCCTCCGTGTACCGGGCCGGCGGCTGGGTGGTGTGGCCGAGCGGGGTCAGCGACTTCTCGGTCAGCTTCTGGTCCTTGACCAGCGGCGGGAGCTTGCTGTCCCCCTCGGCGTCCTCGGTCTCGTCGTCGCTGGACTCGACGTAGACGCGCAGGAAGCCGGGCTCGGTGATGGTCGTCCCGGACGCGGCGAAGTCGGCCTCCTCGTTCGAGGTCGAGATCGCGCGGATGCGGGCGCTGACCGAGCTGCCGATCGCGTCGGTCATCTGCGAGGCCAGCGTCCGCTTCCAGATCAGCTCGTAGAGCTTGAACTCCTCGACCGAGAGCTCCCGGGCCACGTCGCCGGGCGTACGGAAGTGCTCACCGGCGGGCCGGATCGCCTCGTGCGCCTCCTGCGCGTTCTTGACCTTGCCCGTGTAGCGCCGCGCCTGCGGCGGCACGCTGGCCGGACCGTACAGCTCCGCGATCTGGCTGCGGGCCGCGGTCAACGCCGACTCCGAGAGGTTCACCGAGTCGGTACGCATATAGGTGATGTAGCCGTTCTCGTACAGCCGCTGGGCCGTACGCATCGTCTGCGCCGACGAGAACCGCAGCTTGCGGGCGGCCTCCTGCTGCAGCGTCGAGGTGATGAACGGCGGGGACGGCTTACGCCGGTAGGGCTTCTCCTCGACCCGGGTGACCGTGAACGGACGGTCGTCCAGCCGGGCGGCCAGCCCTCGGGCGGCCTGCTCGTCGAGGTGGACGACGCCGCCGCGGACCCGGCCGGTGGCCGGGTCGAAGTCCTTGCCGGTGGCGATCCGGTCGCCGTCCAGTGCGATCAGCGTGGCGTTGAACGTCCCACCCGTGGCGACCAGTTCAGCCACGATGTCCCAGTACGTCGCGGAGCGGAACGCCATCCGCTGGCGCTCCCGCTCGACCACGATCCGGGTCGCGACCGACTGCACCCGGCCCGCGCTCGTCCCCCGGGCGACCTTCTTCCAGAGCACCTGGGAGACGTCGTAGCCGTAGAGGCGGTCGACGATCCGCCGGGTCTCCTGGGCGTCGACCAGGTCCTTGTCGATGTCGCGGGGGTTGGCCACGGCAGCCTGGATCGCCGGCCGGGTGATCTCGTGGAAGACCATCCGCTTGACGGGCACCTTCGGCTTCAGGGTCTCCGCGAGGTGCCAGGCGATCGCCTCGCCCTCACGGTCCTCGTCTGTCGCGAGGTACAGCTCGTCGGCGTCCTTGAGCAGGGCCTTCAGCTTCGTGACGTGCTTGGCCCGGTCCGGGTTGACGATATATATAGGGGTGAAGCCGTGGTCGACGTCGACCCCCAGGTACGCCCAGGGCTCCTTCTTGTACCGCTCAGGCAGCTGCTTGGACCCGGCCGGGAGATCCCGGATGTGGCCCAGGCTGGCTTCCACGACGTATCCCGGGCCCAGGTAGCCCGAGATCGTCTTCGCCTTCGCCGGCGACTCGACGATGACCAGTCGGTTCTTGGCGGCTGTCGGCACGGCACCTCTCCGCAGTGGCTTGGTCGCAGGCGGCGTCACTGTCGCTTGCATGGGCGGGGCGGTCTGCCCGCGGATGTCCAAGGTAACGCTCGGCTGAATGCTCCGGTTGCGCACCCCATCGACGCGTAGACGATACCTGTCTCGGGGGCGCGCCGTCGTTGATCATGTATTTTGCCGCTCCGGGCATGATCGAAACGCTGAATTCAGGCCGGCCACGCTGTGAGCGGAACCACCGGCAGCGGCTCGCCGATCAGCTCCGCGAACCGCCGGATCCGGCGACGGCCGGAGATCCGCAGGGCCGGTCCCCGGGCCGCCTCCACCGGGAAGCCGAGCACCGCCAGCGCCCGCGCCGCGGGCGTCCAGCACTGCTCGTCGTTGGCCCCGAGCCGGAGCAGCAACTCCGGCGAGTCGGGCGTGACCGTGCCCGCCGCCGTGAACCACAGCCTCAGGCGTACGCCGTCGAGCAGGAACGTCGACGGCGGGGCCTTCACGGCGCCCCGGAGCCAGAGCGCCGACAACGGGGCGAGCACCCCCGAATACGAGGTGCGTACGCCGTAATGCCCCTCGACGGTGGAGGGTTCCCACTGCATGGCCAGCTCTCTTCGCCGCAGCTCGGCGTCGAGGGCGTGCACCCGCCACGGGGCGTCGACGACGACCGACACCCGGGCGGTCCCGCCCATGCGGATCACCTGCCCCGGCCCGATCAGCAGACCGGCAAGGTCACCCGGTCCGGGGTCGGCCGAGGCGGCGGCGAAGATGGGCAGCTGCCCTCGGCTCGGTCGCACGGCCAGCATCCCGCGCTACTTGCACTCGGGGACCTCGTCGAACGCCTTGCGGAGCTCGACGGAATCCAGCTGGCTGACGTCTATCGCACTCTTGGAGTACTCGGTGTTGAGCGTGGTGAGCACCGTCGCCACACCGTCGGAGAAGGTGTGCGCGTCCCCGGCCGTCAACGCGGTGACGCCGTCCTTGGCATGCCCGTACGCGTCGCGCACCGCCGTCAGCGTGGCGATGAAGTTGTGCGCGATCTTCTCTCCGTTGTCGACGTCCGGTACGCCCGCCGCCTCGACCTTCGCCCGAGCGGCCTCAGTGGACTTCTGCGCCCCGTCGAAGAGCCGGACGAGGTTCTCCTTGGCCTGAGCCGAGTTGGGGGCGGCGTTGGCCTGCTCCTGAGCCTTCGTCGTCAGGCTCTGCAGCTCGGCCCGCCAGGGCGTGAGGGCGCTGCAGACGTTGGCCGCCCAGACTCTCGGCGGCGGGCCGCTGGAGCACGCGGCGACGAGGAGGGCGGCCGCGAGGGCGGTGAGTGGCGCAAGCCTTCGCATGGAAGCAGCCTACGACGCCGTAGCACACCCGTGCTATGTCCCCCCAATAGACAAGGCCCGAGGCTTCGCCTCGGGCCTTGTCTATTTTCTGACTGAGTTACGCAGTGACGGACTCGCGATCCGCCGCCGAGGCGGCGTCAGCTTTTCCCGAGTCGCCGTCTCCACCGACCGAGATCGGCTTGCGCTTGCTGAACACCACGGCCCCGGCGATGACCGCGAACGCGGCGACCGCGATCGCCACGCGTACGCCGGTGTTGGCGTCGGCGCCGAAGCTCAGCGTGACGACGGCCGGGGCGATGAGCAGCGCGACCAGGTTCATGACCTTGATCAGCGGGTTGATGGCCGGACCGGCGGTGTCCTTGAACGGGTCGCCGACCGTGTCACCGATGACCGTCGCGGCGTGCTGCGGCGAGCCCTTGCCGCCGAACTCGCCGTCCTCGACCATCTTCTTCGCGTTGTCCCACGCGCCACCCGAGTTGGCCAGGAAGACGGCCATCAGGGTGCCGGTGCCGATCGCGCCGGCCAGGTAGGACACGAGCGCACCCGGGCCGAGGCCGAAGCCGACCGCGATCGGGGCGAGCACCGCCAGCAGACCGGGGGTCATCAGCTCGCGCTGCGCGTCCCGGGTGCAGATGTCCACGACCTTGCCGTACTCCGGACGCTGCGAGCCGTCCATGATGCCCGGGAACTCCCGGAACTGGCGGCGCACCTCCATGACGACCGCGCCCGCCGAGCGGGACACGGCGTTGATGGCCAGGCCGGAGAACAGGAAGACGACCGCCGCGCCGCAGATGAGGCCGACGAGGTTGGCCGGGTTGGAGATGTTCAGCCACTCGACGAGCTTCGCCGCGGCGGCCTCGCCACCGCCCAGGGTGGACACCAGGGTGTCGGTGTAGGAACCGAACAGGGCGGTCGCGGCGAGCACCGCCGTCGCGATCGCGATGCCCTTGGTGATCGCCTTGGTGGTGTTGCCGACCGCGTCGAGGTCGGTGAGCGTACGCGCACCGCGCTCGTCGATGTCGCCGGACATCTCGGCGATGCCCTGGGCGTTGTCGCTGATCGGGCCGAAGGTGTCCATGGCGACGATGACGCCGACCGTGGTGAGCAGGCCGCAACCGGCCAGCGCGACGGCGAACAGCGACAGCGTGATCGAGCCCGTGCCGAGGAGGAACGCGCCGAAGACGGCCGCGCCGATGAGCAGCGCGCTGTAGACCGCCGACTCCAGGCCGACGCTGATGCCGGCCAGGATGACGGTGGCCGGGCCCGTCTCGGACGACTTGCCGATGTCCCGGACCGGGCGACGGCTGGTCTCGGTGAAGTAGCCGGTCAGCGCCTGGATGGCGGCGGCCAGCACGATGCCGATGACGACCGCGGCGAGCGCGACCACCCGCGGGTTGGCGTCCACGTCCTGCAGGCCGCCGTCGAACTCCTTGAACGTCGCGGGCAGGTACAGCCAGGTCGCGACGCCGACCAGCACGGCCGAGATCACAGCCGAGATGTAGAACGCGCGGTTGATGGCGGTCAGGCCGCTACGGTCGGAGGCCCGCAGCCGGGTGATGAAGACGCCGACGATCGCGACGAGGGCGCCGATGGTGGCCACGATCAGCGGGAACACCAGGCCCTGGGTGCCGAACGCGGTCTTGCCCAGGATCAGCGAGGCGACCAGCATGACCGCGTACGACTCGAAGAGGTCGGCTGCCATGCCGGCGCAGTCGCCCACGTTGTCGCCGACGTTGTCGGCGATGGTGGCCGCGTTGCGCGGGTCGTCCTCGGGGATGCCCTGCTCGACCTTGCCGACCAGGTCGGCGCCGACGTCGGCGGCCTTGGTGAAGATGCCGCCGCCGACTCGCATGAACATCGCGAGCAGCGCGGCGCCGAAGCCGAAGCCCTCCAGCACGGTCGGGGCGTCGCTCTTGTAGACGAGCACCACGATGGCCGCGCCGAGCAGGCCCAGACCGACGGTGAGGAAGCCGACCACGCCGCCGGAACGGAACGCGATCGACATCGCCTTCTCGCGGCCGCCGTCTTCCCGGGCCGCCGCAGCGACCCGCAGGTTCGCCCGGGTGGCCAGCGCCATGCCGGCGCCGCCGATGAAGGCGGAGAAGACCGCACCCACCACGAAGAAGGCCGAGCGGCCGATCTTCACCGCGGTTTCGTTGTCGGAAACCCCGTGCACGGGAAGCACGAAGAGTACGACGACTGCGATCACGACGAAGATTGCCAGGGTCTTGAACTGGCGGAACAGGTATGCCGTGGCGCCCTCTTGGACGGCGCCCGCGATCTCCTGCATCTTGACGGTGCCCTTGCCGGTGCCGAGCACGGCTCGCACGAGGGTGAAGGCGAAGCCGAGCGCCACGAGAGCGATCACGGCGGCCACAACTACGTACGTGACGTTGTTACCGGTAAGGGCCACCTTGCCGCCGTCGGCGACAATTGTGGTCCCGGACATCGATGTCCTCCTGTTGATCGCCGCCATTCACAGTGAGTAGCGGCGGTTGCAGATAACCCGAGCACTCTAGCGGTGAACCGTGTTCCTGGTCACACCCAGGTCCGGCCGTGTCGCGGTGATCTTTGCCGCTGTGTGACGCCGGGGTCATGGGTTAGGGTCAGCGGTTCGTGCTCCTCAGCGCCGCGTGCGATGGGGACGAGCGGTCCAGGACATCCGTACGACCGAACCCGCGCCGTCCGGCGCCTGGCGTACCTCCAGCTCCTCGGCGACTCCGCTGAGCAGGGCGAGGCTGGCCTCCACCGTGATCTCCTCCTCCATGTCGGAGGCGGCGTCGTCGGGCGCGCGGTCGGTCACGAGGACCGTGTAGGGGTTCTCGTCGAGCATCTCGACCAGCACGGGCTCACGGAGGTTGTGCCGCAGATGCCGGGTGACGGCGCGGCCGCAGGCCTCACCGATCGCTTGGCGTACCTCGTCCAGCCGGTCCTCAGGCAGCCCGGCGCGCCGCGCCACGGCGACTCCGACGAGGCGAGCGGTACGGACGTAGACGGGTTCGGGGGTGAACTCCAGGCGTACTGTCGCCACCTATCGACCACCGTCGCCGGACTGGCCGGTGGCCGCCTCGATCGTCGGGTACAGCGGAAGGACCTGGTCGAGAGCCGTGATCCGGAAGACCTTGAGCAGCGACTCCTGCCCGACCACCAGGCCGAAGCTGCCGCCCAGGTTGCGCGCCTTGCGCAGACCGCCGACGAGCACGCCCAGCCCGGTCGAGTCGAGAAACTCCACCCGGCCGAGGTCGACGACCAGCGCCCGGGTACCCGCCTCGAGCAGCTCGGTGAGCCGATCCCGCAGCTTGGGCGCGGTGTAGACGTCGACCTCCCCGGCGACTTCCAGCACCGTGTGGGCAGCGACCGTCCGCGTCGCCAGCGAGAGTTCCATGACTGGCATCTTGCCATCGTCGCCGACGGATGCACCTCCTCGGCATGGCCGGAGTGTCACAGCATCCGGATAGGCTTTGGCGGAAGTGAATACCGCCGACCCCACCACTGATCTCACGGCGCTGCTCGCCGCGTCCGGCCTGGGCCGTCTGCGCCCGGAGGCCGCTCGTGAGGCGATCACGCACATCGAGTGGCGGCCGCCCCGCGCGGGCGCGTCCGCGCCCTGGCCGAACTGGGCGCCCGAGCCGTTGGTCACGGCGCTGATCAAGGCCGGCATCGAGGCGCCGTGGCCCCACCAGGTCGCGGTCGGCGAGCATGCTCGCGCCGGCCGCCACACCGTGGTCGCCACCGGCACCGGCTCCGGCAAGTCGCTGGCCTACCTCCTGCCCGCGCTGGCCGAGCTGATCACCGAGCCCACTGCCCGCGTCCTCTATCTCGCGCCGACGAAGGCGCTCGCCGCGGATCAGCTGCGGGCGATCGCGACTCTGGATCTCCCAGGGGTACGCGCAGCGGTGTTCGACGGCGACACGCCCCGCGACGAGCGGGACTGGGTACGCCAGCACGCCAACCTGGTGCTGACCAACCCGGACATGCTGCACCACGGCATCCTTCCCGGGCACGGGCGCTGGCGGCGGTTCCTGCGCGGACTGCGTTACGTGATCGTGGACGAGTGCCACGCGTACCGCGGGGTCTTCGGCTCGCACGTCGCGCACGTCCTACGCCGGTTGCGGCGGCTGGCTCCGCGTGACGTCGTCTTCCTCGCGGCCTCCGCGACCTCCGGCGACCCCGCAGCCTCGGTCGGCCGGTTGATCGGGGCCGAGGCGGTGGCGGTCAGCGAGGACACCGCCCCGCGCGGTGCGATGACCTTCGCGTTGTGGGAGCCGCCGTTGCAGCGGGACGCCTCGGGCGAGGAGCACCGGCGATCGGCGCTGGCCGAGACGGCCGATCTGCTGACCGACGCCGTCGTCGCCGGGATGCGGACGCTCGCCTTCGTCCCGTCCCGCCGCGGGGCGGAGATCGTCTCCGCCATGACCCGGCGCGCCTTACGGGAGGTCGACGCCCAGCTGGCCGCCCTGGTCGCCGCGTACCGGGGCGGGTATCTCCGCGAGGATCGGCGCGCACTGGAGCGGGCACTGCTCGCCGGCGACCTGACCGGGCTGGCCACGACCAACGCGCTGGAGCTGGGCGTCGACCTCACTGGGCTGGACGCCGTGCTGCTCGCGGGCTATCCGGGCCGGTTGGCCTCACTCTGGCAGCAGGCCGGGCGGGCCGGGCGAGCCGGGCGCGACGGACTCTGCGTGATGGTGGCCCGGGACGACCCGCTCGACACCTATCTAGTGCACAACCCGTCCGCTCTGTTCGACCGGCCGGTCGAGGCCACCGTGCTCGACCCGGGCAACCCCTACGTCCTGGGTCCCCACCTGTGCGCGGCGGCGATGGAAGCCCCGCTCACCCCGGCGGACCTCGCCCTCTTCGGCGCACCGGACGAGCTCGTGGACGAACTGGTCGATGCGGGTGCCCTCCGCCGGCGTCCGACCGGGCTCTACTGGACGCATCCGCAGCGACCCGAAGTCGACCTTCGTGGCACCGGTGGAGCACCGATCGCCATCGTCGAAGCCGACTCCGGCCGGCTGGTCGGCACGCTCGACGCCGGCTCGGCCCATCACGCGCTGCACGACGGGGCCGTCTACCTGCACCAGGGCACCTCCTATGTGGTGGACCGGCTCGACCTGGACGACGCCACCGCCCTCGTCGTCGCCGAGGAACCGGACTACACGACGCATGCCCGCGACGTCACCAACCTCGACATCGTCGCCGTAAGGTCTTATGTGGACGCCGGTCCGATCGGGCTGTTCCTAGGCGACGTCGACGTCTCCCACCAGGTCGTCTCCTACCAGCGCCGAGCCGTCGGCAGCGGTGAGGTGCTCGGCACCTTCCCGCTCGACCTGCCGCCCCGGGAACTGCGTACGGTCGCCGTCTGGACGACGCTCTCCCCCGAGGTGGTCGCCGGAATCGAGGACCTGCCGGGATCGCTGCACGCCGCCGAACACGCCGCGATCGGGCTGCTGCCGCTGGTCGCGACGTGCGACCGCTGGGACATCGGCGGCCTGTCGACGGCGTTGCACTACGACACCGGCGCGCCGACGATCTTCGTCTACGACGGGCATCCCGGCGGCGCCGGTTTCGCCGAGCGGGCATACGGGATCGCCGGGCACTGGCTGCGCGCGACTCGCGACGCCATCGCCGCCTGCGGCTGCCTGCGGGGCTGCCCGTCGTGCGTGCAGTCGCCGAAGTGCGGCAACGGCAACGACCCGCTCGACAAGGAGGGCGCGATCATGGTCCTCGACCTCCTGCTCGCCGCCCTCGCCTGACCCACCCCGCATCGCGCCCCTCCCCATCGCGCTCCCCCACCCCGCGCCCCCGCATCGCGCCCCTCTCGGCGCTCTCCCACCGCGCTGGATCAGGGATCTCGGTCGAATCATGGGCGAAGATTCGACCGAGATCCGTGATCCAGCGCTCATGCGGCGCTCGGCGAAGCGACGGGGCCGGCACGGGCGGCGGCCGTCGCGGTGCCGAAGCGGGTGGCGACCGCCGCCGTGACGATCAAGTCGAGCCCGTCGAGCCGACAATCGCGCAGCTCAGCGCCGTTGGCAGCCACGTACGCCGCCGCCCGGGAACAGGCCGCGGCAGCGCCCTCGATCGTCCGCGCCGCCCCGGCCAGTGCTCCGAGGTCGGCGGCTGCCTGGGCACTGCGCCGGGCGGTGATCGCCACGCCGACTTCGGCCATCGCGACGGCGAACAACACGATGACCAGTCCGACGGCCAAGGCCCAGATCGTCGCCGAGCCCCGGTCGCGGTCGAGCGATCGGCCGCCGGAGACGATCACGACTCGACCGCCGCGACCGCGGTCGCCGAGACGCGCAGGCTGCGCCAGCCCGCGTACACGGGTGCGCTGACCACTGCGGTGATCTGGTCCCCCGACGCGCTGACCGCCAGGCGGCCGCCGGTGGGCAGGTGAGCGGTGCTCGCCGGTTCGCCACGGGCGACCGTCAGCGCCGCGTCCCGCGCGGCGTCGACGCAGCGCAGCCGGGTCGCGACCGCGTCCACCGCCGTCAGTCCCACCAGGAGCAGGAGGACCACCGCCGGCAGGCTCGCCGCCAACTCCGCCGTCGCGGAACCTCGACTCCTCCGGCTGGCGGTGATGCTGTCGGGGGTGGTGCGGCCGGGCTGAGCCCGGCCACACCGGAGAGCACCGATCACTTCAGCGCCCGCTGGATGATCGCCGTCAGCGCCGACTGAATGATGTTGCTGGTCAACACCTTGTAGAGCAGTCCCGCGAAGGCGACCGCGGCCAAGGTGCCGACGGCGTACTCGGCGGTGTTCATCCCGCCGTCCGGCGAGATGAACCGGTGACGCAGCATCCCGCCGTCCGGCGGTCCGAACCGACGGCTCAGCCTGCCGGTGTCGGGTGGTCGTTTCATGTGCATGGACTCCTTCACTGTGAGAGCTGCCCGACCACCGCGATCACCACGGGGGCCAGTCCGGCCAGCACGAACGCCGGCAGGAAGCACAGTCCGAGCGGCAGCACCAGCAGCACGGCCGCCCGGCGGGCGCGGGCCTCGGCTCGGTCCGCCTCCGCGGCTCGCAGGTCCCCGGCGACGCGGCGCAGGGTGGCGGCCAGCGCCGCTCCGCTGCCCGCGCTCCGGGTCGCCGCCGTGATCAGCCGCTGGGCGCCGTCGAGGTCGGCGAGGTGGCGCCAGGCGTCGGCCGGGGCGGCCCCGAGCCGGAGCGCCCGGCCGACCCTGGCCAGCCGCTCACCCAACGGCAGTGCTCGGGCCACCGCGAGCACCCCGTGATCCACCGGTACGCCGACCCGCAGCACCGCGCCGAGCAGCTCGGCGGCGAGGGGCAGATCGCGCTGGTGGCGATCGCGGGGCGGCCGGGGGGCGGCGATGCGGCGTACCCACCACAGCCCGGCGAGCTGCAGCGACGCGGCGGCGAGCGCACAGCCCGCGCCGATCGGCGTACGCAGCAGCACAGCGACGGAGTCGACGCCGATGAAGTGCCCGAGGGCGACTCCGCCGATCGGAAGGATCAGGAGCAGCAGTGCGGTCATCCAGGCTCCGGCCGCTTCCGCCGCCGCTCGGGCCGCCGCCCGGGCAGCGCCCCGGTGCTCCTCTTCGATCCGGTCGAGGAGGTCGGCCAGGGGCGCACCGGTCTCTCCGGCGACCTCGATCGCGGCGGTGACCTGGGCAGACAGCACCGGATCACCGATCGCCGGCAGTGCCACGGAAGAGGCTCCGGCTCGGAGGGCCGCCGCCGCGTCGGCGATCGCGTCCAGCGCCGCCGACTGCCGGGCGGCGGTGACCCGAGCCGCCCGGCGCTTCCGGACGGCGTACGCGATGACGCTGCCGTAGAGCAGCGTCAGCAGCCCGCCGACCACTCCCCCGACGACCGCCGCCGTCGCCGTGACCACGGCCAACGCCGGGTACGCCACCGGCACCCGTCGCCGGGGCGGGCGCTGCGCTGGGCGTACCGCCAGAACTCGAGCGAACCGGCGGCGGACCGCGCGAGTCACGCCGGACCTGAGCGCAGCAGGGCCGGAACGGTGACGCCGCGAGCGGACAGCAGCGCGCCGAGATGGTTCGCGGCGGGACCCGGACCACTCGTACGCCGCCACGCGACGACGGCCGTGACCAGCCCGGACCGGTCGGGCAGCAGGACGCACACCTCGTCGAGGCGGCGACCGTGGGTGTCCCGGCGCAGATGGAGCACGACCTGAAGGGCAGAGGCGAGTTGCGCGTGCAGTGCCGCGCGCGGAAGGCCGCCGGTCAAGCCGAGCGCTTCCAGCCGAGCCGGGACGTCTTTGGCGGTGTTGGCGTGCAGTGTTCCCGCGCCGCCCTCGTGGCCCGTGTTGAGCGCGGCGAGCAGGTCGACGACCTCCGGCCCCCGGCATTCGCCGACGATGAGCCGGTCCGGGCGCATCCGGAGAGCCTGGCGGACCAGGTCGGCCAGGCCGACGGTCCCCGCACCCTCCACGTTGGAGGTACGGCTTTGCAGCGCGACCACATGGGGATGGCGGGGACGCAGCTCGGCGGAGTCCTCGACGACCACGATGCGCTCGGTCACCGGCACCAGGCCGAGCAACGCCGCCAGCAACGTGGTCTTCCCCGAGCCCGTCCCGCCGCCGATGACGAAGCTGAGCCGCGCCGTCACGATCGCCGCCAGCAACTCCGCGACCGGCGCGCTGACCAGCTCCCCGAGCACGTACGGACGATGCCGGAAGGTCCGCAGCGACAGGCACGGCCCGGCCACCGCCACCGGCGGCAGGACGGCGTGCAACCGCGTGCCGTCCGGCAGGCGCGCGTCCACGAACGGCGAACCGTCGTCCAGCCGCCGACCGGCGCCCGCCGCCATGCGCTGGGCCAACCGGCGTACGTCGTCGGGATGGCCGAACACCGCCGGACCGCGCTGGAGACCCCGGCCCCGATCGACCCACACTTCGACCCCGTTGACCAGGACGTCCGTCACGTCCGCCTCGGCGAGCAACGGCGCGAGCGGACCGGCCCCGGCGAGATCGCCGTGCACCCGATCGGCGATCCGCAGCAATCCGGCATCGCCCAGCACCGCCGCCTCCGGCTCGGCCCGCAACGCCGTCGCGATCGCGACCGGGGACGCGGTCGCCCCATCCACCGCGAACTGGTCGCGCAGCCGCCCGGCCAGCTGATCCAGCAAGGACCCGGTCACGACAGACCGCCGAGCAGCTTGCGACAGACCGAGGCCAGCTCGCCCCGGCCGTTGCCCGCGGGGGCGGAGCCCTTCTCCAAGTCCCGGGCGACCTCGGTCTCCGGGGTCAGCACCTCGGCCAGCGGAACGTCGAGCGCGCCCGCGATCTCGTCGGCGCGGAGACCGCCCGGTGCCGGGCCCCGAACGACCAAGCGCAGATCGTCACAGTACTCACGCAGGCGGCGGACCACCGCGAGGGCGGCCGCGGTCGCCCTCAGCTCCGCGGGCACCACGACGAAGATCCGGTACGCCGCCGCCATGCCCGCTTCGGCGGCGGAGTCGGCGTACCGGGGCAGGTCGAGCACGACCAGATCGGCCTGGCGGCGACCGGCGTCGAGGGCGGCTCGCATCGCCTCCGCGGCGGGGTCCACCGGCATCGGCGCCGAACGCGGAGCCCACGCGTCGGCGAGTGTCCACTCACGAGTGGCGAGGACGTCGCTCCCCCAGCCCTCGGGGCCGGTTCGCTCACCACCGAGTCCAGCGGTCAGCTCGCCGACCCAGCCCTCGGCCCGAGTCCACGACAGCACGGCGAGCGTGCCCCGGCCGGGCAGTGCGCGGCGCAGCAACCCGGGATCGATACGCCCGCTGGCTCCGGCCAACGCGGGCCACCGCAGCCCGGCGACGTCCTCCCAGCCGAGGGTCAGGTCGATGCCGCCGCCCAGCGGATCCGCGTCGACGAGCAGCGTGGACAGCCCGGTGCGTACGCCGGTCACCGCGAGCGCGGCGGCCAGCGTCGACGCGCCCGCGCCGCCCCGGCCGCCGACGACTCCGACGATCCGGCCTTGGCGTTCGGTCGCCGCAGCGGTCTCGGCGAGCCGGCTGAGCAGCCATTCCTGGGCGGCCGGCAGACAGGCGACGAACTCGGCCGACAGTTCCTCGGCGACCGGGAGCAGATCCTGCGGGCGGTCGCCGCGCCCGACCACGATCACCCCCGTACGCCGCGGCAGCCGGCGGGCGCGACCGGCGATCTCCGCGCCGAGCAGGACGAGCGGCGCTCGGCTGTAGGCGGGGCTCACGTCGGGGTCGATGGCGAGTTCCAGCTCCACCCCGGCGACAGCGGCCAGGCGGAGGATCTCGTCGGTCAGGTGGGCGTCGGCGGACAGCAGCAGTGGTCGGCTCGGCATCGCGGGATCCTCATCACACCAAGGGAGTCGGGTTCGTGACCTGCACACGGTCCCGTAGCGGACAGCCGAGGCCCACATAGATGCGATGGAATTCTGTGGACGGCGAACGAGTGTGGAGAACTGGCCGAGGGGGATGGTTCGGGGGGACCGCTCCGGGGGGACTCATTGGGGGAAGGTTCGCCGTAACGAAGACGACCCCCGTCGATAGACGGGGGTCGTCAGGGGTCCGACTCCGGGGGGGTTGAGTCGTAACCCACCCAGCGGCAGCGGGGGGTGCAGCCGCCGAGTGCTTGCGCACAAGCATGCCTGAGGCAGGGGCGCTAAGTCGAGGGGGGTCGACCACAACTCGCGGCGACACGCCGAGATCATCGAAACTTGCGGTACGTTCGCGACGCTCCGCACTGCTGGTACACCGCACAGTAACCGGTTGCGGGCATTCATCCCTGTCTGGGTGGTATAGACCGCCGCCGGGCGGCCCCGCCGGACCGCTCGGTCCGACTAGACTGGCTCGCCGTGGGCAGAAGCGCCGCTTTCTTCGACCTGGACAAGACCGTCATCGCGAAGTCCAGCGCGTTGGCTTTCGGGCGTCCGTTCTATCGGGACGGCCTGATCACGCGCCGTGACGCGGTGAAGGCCGCCTATGCGCAGCTTTCCTTCAAGATCGGCGGCGCGGACGACGCCTCGATGGCGAGGACCCGGGACTACCTGGCTGAGCTGTGCAAGGGCTGGAGTGCCGACCAGGTTCGGCAGATCGTGGACGAGACGCTCCACGAGCTGATCAAACCCTACGTGTACGCCGAGGCCGCGGCGCTGATCGCCGAGCACCAGGCCACCGGGCGGGACGTCGTCCTCGTCTCCGCCTCGGGCGAGGAGTTCGTCCGCCCCATCGGGGCTCAGCTGGGCGTCCACGACGTGGTCGCGACGCGGATGCGGATCGTCGACGGCGTCTACACCGGCGAGATCGACTTCTACGCCGCCGGCACCGGCAAGGTCAGCGCCGTCAAGGAGCTGGCCGCCGAACGCGGATACGACCTGGCCGAGTGCTACGCGTACTCGGATTCGATCTCGGACGCGCCGCTGCTGGAGATCGTCGGAAATCCGACAGCCGTCAATCCCGACCGCGGTCTGCGCAAACTCGCCGTCGAACGGGAGTGGCCGATCCTCGAATTCCGGCGGCCCGTGCCGTTGGGCGCGCGCATGCGCAAGCAGATCATGGAACGCCCCGCGGTTCCGGTCGCCGCGGCCGCCGCGGTCGGCGTCGGAGTCGCCATCGGCATCGCCTGGTACGGCCACCGCCGCAAGACCCGTGCCGCGGCCGCCGGCGACTAGCGGGGAAAGAAGTCCGTACACATAGGATGGCGCCGCACATCTTGCGGCGCCATCTCGCACTCCCGCTCGGGTTACCAGGCGTGTCCGTTTGCTCGAACGCGTCGGCCCTTGCGGTTCCGACGTGTCGTGCCTTCACGACGGCAGTCATCGCGCGTGGGTGCCCGGCGGCTGTGCCCGGAAGGATTGCTCTTTCCGTATCCCCTTTCTACGCCCGTACCCGCCGGTAAGCCAGCGATGGCCTCGATTGTGTGACAGCTGGGACAAATGAGTTATGCCGTGCCGAGGACCTCGCCGCTCCTTCCCGCGCTGGATCAGGGTTCCGGGTCGAATCATGGTCCATGATTCGACCGAGGACCCTGATCCAGCGCGGAATGCGGCGCGGAAGGCCGCGGAAGCAGCGGAACCAGCGGAAGGCAGCGCGAGGCAGCGGAAGCAGCGGAAGCAGCGCGAGGCGAGTTATGCCGTGCCGAGGACTTCGTCGGCGATCTTCGTGAATTCGGCCGCGCCGATGGTGATCGCCGCCGCGTAGTGCTTCAGCCACGACCGCACGCCGTCCACGGTGCCGGTCGCGAAGGCGTGCGCGCTGCCCACGTACTCCGGCTCGCGTTCGCGGTGGCCCAGGTCCACGGCGATCAATCCCCGCAGGTCGAAGCCGCTGCCGATGAGGGTGGCGCGCGCCGCCGCCCGCGCCACCACGCCGTTGCCCTCGGCGAACGCGTTCAGCGCCAGCAGCTCGCCGTGCACGACCGCGGCCCGCACGATCGGGTCGCCCGCCCCCGCCACGACCAGGTCGCAGAGGGCGTTCAGGCGCGCGCCCACCAGCGGGTCCGCGACCGGTCGCCCCAATTCCGAATCAGCTAGTACGCCGGAAGCAGCGACCGTGTGCATGCGAGCGAGTACTTGGCGGGGCGCCTTGGCGAACGTCTCCGCCAACCCCGGCAGTTGCTGGGCGATCCGCAGCGCGCCCTGCACCACGGGGTCGAGCACGGTGCCGGCCCGCACCTCCTCCACGGCGTACGCGTGACCGGAGAGCGCCGCACTCGCGACGGCGGACCGGAGGCTGACCTCGGCCGCGACGATCCCGCCCGAGCGGCGCAGTGCCCGATGCCGAAGAGCCGCGTCCACGGCGTTGCGGGCATCGGCGACGGCCGGTGCGATGTCGGGCAGGTCCAACAGGGGGGCCAGGGCGTCGTCCACGCCCACCAGCGTAGCTACCAGCCAGTAGCGGTTAATTGGAAGGAACCCTAACTACTCTGCGCCGACATCGGGACGTAACATCAACAGCAGCTTGCGGCCTGAGTCACAGATCCACATCAAGGGTCTCGTATCACAACCCACCCCGAGGAGGCACCCGGGAATGAGCGAAACACTGGAGAACCTGCTTTCCGAGGACCGGCAGTTCCCGCCGCCCGCAGACCTCGCGGCGAACGCGAACGTCACCGCCGCCGCCTATGACGAGGCCGCCGCCGACCGCCTGGCCTTCTGGGCGAAGCAGGCTCGCCGACTGGACTGGTTCCAGGAGTGGGACCAGGTTCTCGACTGGTCCAACCCCCCGTTCGCGAAGTGGTTCGTGGGCGGCCGGCTCAACGTCGCGTACAACTGCCTCGACCGGCACCTCGCGGCCGGCAACGGCGACAAGGTCGCCATCCACTGGGAGGGCGAGCCGGGCGACAGCCGGACGCTCACCTACGCCGACCTGCACGCCGAGGTGTGCCGGGCGGCGAACACGCTGACCGACCTGGGCGTCGCGGCCGGTGACCGAGTGGCGATCTACCTGCCGATGATTCCCGAGGCGGCGGTGGCGATGCTCGCCTGCGCCCGCATCGGGGCGACCCACTCGGTCGTCTTCGGCGGCTTCAGCAAGGACGCGCTGTCCGGCCGGATCAAGGACGCCAGCGCGAAGGTCGTGATCACCGCCGACGGCGGCTTCCGCCGGGGCAACCCGAGCGCCCTCAAGCCGACCGTCGACGAGGCGGTCGCGGAGTGCCCGACGATCGAGAAGGTCCTCGTCGTCCGGCGTACGGGTCAGGACGTGGACTGGACCGAGGGCAGGGACCTGTGGTGGCACGACACCGTGGCGAACGCCTCCGACAAGCACGAGGCGCAGCCGTTCGACGCCGAGCACCCGCTGTTCATCCTCTACACCTCCGGCACGACGGCCAAGCCGAAGGGCATCCTGCACACCACCGGCGGCTACCTGACCCAGACGTCCTACACGCACCACGCCGTCTTCGACCTCAAGCCGGAGACCGACGTCTACTGGTGCACCGCCGACATCGGCTGGGTGACCGGCCACTCCTACATCGTCTACGGCCCGCTCTCCAACGGCGCCACCCAGGTGATGTACGAGGGCACCCCGGACACCCCGCACCGGGGCCGGTTCTGGGAGATCGTCGAGAAGTACAAGGTGACGATCCTCTACACCGCCCCGACCGCGATCCGGACCTTCGCCAAGTGGGGCGACGACATCCCAGCCCAGTTCGACCTGTCCTCGCTGCGCCTGCTGGGCAGCGTCGGTGAGCCGATCAACCCCGAGGCCTGGATGTGGTACCGCCAGAACATCGGCGCCGGGCGTACGCCGGTCGTCGACACCTGGTGGCAGACCGAGACCGGCGCGATCATGATCTCCCCGCTCCCCGGCGTCACCAGCTGCAAGCCGGGTTCGGCGATGGGACCGTTGCCGGGCATCGCCGCCAACGTCGTGAACGACGCGGGCCAGATCGTCGGCAACGGCGGTGGCGGTTACCTCGTCCTCAACGAGCCGTGGCCGTCGATGCTGCGCACCATCTGGGGCGACGACCAGCGGTTCATCGACACCTACTGGTCCCGCTTCGCGGAGCACGGCTACTACTTCGCCGGCGACGGCGCCAAGAAGGACGACGACGGCGCGCTCTGGCTACTCGGTCGCGTCGACGACGTCATGCTGGTCTCCGGCCACAACATCTCCACCACCGAGGTCGAGTCGGCCCTGGTGTCGCACCCCGCGGTGGCCGAGTCGGCGGTCGTCGGCGCGACCGATCCGACCACCGGCCAGGCGGTCGTCGCGTTCGTCATCCTCAAGGGCGGCGCCGAGGCGACCGAGGCGGAGCTGAAGGACCACGTCGCCAAGACGCTCGGCCCGATCTGCAAGCCGCGCCAGATCCAGTTCGTCTCCGAGCTGCCGAAGACCCGCTCGGGCAAGATCATGCGACGTCTGCTGAAGGACATCGCGGAGAAGCGTGCCCTCGGCGACGTCACGACCCTGCAGGACGCCGGGGTCATGCAGCTCATCCAGGAGGGCATGACCACCTCCTCCAGTGAGGACTGAGCAAGCACCACTCTGATCCGGGCGAGGCCGATTCGGCTTCGCCCGGATTTCTCTGTCCGGCAATCGGATGGTCCCTGTCACGTCATCCGTGACACGGACCGCGACGATCATGCATTCCTTCCACCGAGCGCCTCACCGTGTCGCTCTCTGCGATCGTGAGACCACTTCATGCGGCCGTCTATCCCGGCCCCTTCGGCCCCTACCAGGCCGTCCATCCTTTGTGGAGTTTGGAGTGTCATGACTCACCCCGTCCGCCGGCGGCGGAGACTGCGCGTACTCGCCGCCGTCCCCACGCTGGCGCTCGCCGCGCTCGGCCTATCGGCCCTGCCCGGATCGAGCACCCTGACCCCCGTCGCCAGCATCAGCGCCGACGAGTACTACCTCAACTACGCCGAGCCCTCCGTACAGCCGGACAACCGGCCAGAGACCAAGGGCAAGGACGGCGTGTGGGGTGGCAGCGGCTCGTCGGCCCTCGAAGTCGACCGCAAGTACGCGGGCGGCAACCCCGTCACGGCCAAGCAGCTGGCCAAGCTGGAGGCGCAGGCCGCCAAGACCGGGCTGAACCCGCGTCAGCTCAAGAACGCCAAGGGCACGCAGGTCGCCAAGCTGCTGACCATCCTGATGGAGTTCAACCCGAACGCGAACGACGACTTCACCGGTGTCATGGTGCCGGACAACGTCTTCGACCCGGACGCGTCGACCACCGCCGACGACCGCAAGTGCGTCCTCGGTACGGTTCAGAACGGCCCGCTGCACAACCAGATCCAGAACCCGGCGACCCTGGGACACACCGACAACAACTCGATGTGGGTCCCGGACTTCTCGTCGGAGCACTACAACAAGATGCTCTACACCACGACGGGCATCACCGACCGCGTACGCACCGACCTGACCGGCCCCGACGGCAAGCCCGGCGTGGACCTGTCCGGCAACACCATGCACAACATGTACCTGGAGATGTCCAAGGGCGCGTACACGGTGAACGGTGAGGCCACGCCGTGGATCACCATGCCGCACTCCGAGGGCTGGTACGCCGCGTCCCGCTGCACCAAGGACGCCAACGGCAACTGGGTGCTGCCGCGGTCGCAGGCCGGCAACGGCCACCCGACCAACCCCAAGGGCCAGGGCCAGCTCGCGATCGACGCGGTCGCCGCGCTCGCCGCGGCCGACCCGAGCTTCCCGTGGGCCGACTACGACATCGAGGACCAGGCCGACCGCGACGGTGACGGCAACTTCTTCGAGCCGGACGGCGTGATCGACCACCTCGTGCTGGTGCACGCCGGCAAGGACAAGTCCGGCGGCGGCGGCGCGCAGGGGATCTACTCGATCTGGGCGCACTCCTCCTCGGTCGCCGGTGGCGCGACCATTCCGGGCACCAACCTCAAGGTGTCGAACTACATCGTGCAGCCGGAGGACTCCGGTGTCGGTGTCTTCGCCCACGAGTACGGCCACGACCTGGGTCTGCCGGACCTCTACGACACGAGCGGCGCGGCCGACTCGGACGTGGACTTCTGGGACCTGATGTCGTCCGGCTCGCACTCGGGCGCGATCTTCCAGGGCACCCCGACGCACATGGGCATCTGGGACAAGTGGGTGCTCGGCTGGGCCGACCCGCTGGTCATCGCGCCCGGCTCGGACGCCCGCTCGGTGCAGCTCGGCCAGACGTCGCGTACGCCGGTCGGCACCAACGACGGCGTCAAGATCGACCTGCCGCAGAAGAAGATCTCGCTGGCGATCCCGCACAGCGGCAGCAAGATGTGGTACTCGAACGCCGACCAGAACTGGGCCGACGTCAAGTTGAGCCGGACCGTGCAGGTGCCCGCCGCGGCGGACGCCAAGTTCTGGTTCTACAGCGACTACAGCATCGAGCAGGACTGGGACTACGGCTTCGTCGAGGTCTCCACCGACGGCTCGACCTGGTCGGAGCAGAAGGTGTACGCCGAGAACGGGACCATGGTCTCGACCCCCGACAACTACGGCGACCCGAACGGCCGCATGCGGGACTACGGCGGCAAGAAGTACGGCCTCACCGGCAAGACCAACGGCTGGGCGCACGACTACGTCGACCTGTCGGCGTACGCCGGGCAGACGGTCCAGGTCCGGCTGCGCTACGCCACCGACGAGGCCTCGCTGGAGAAGGGCTGGTTCGTCGACGACCTGTCGGTGACCGGCGGCGGCGCGACCACGTGGTCGGACGACGCCGAGGCGAACAACGGCTGGACCCAGACCGGTGGCACCTTCGTGGACACCACCGGCGCGGGCTGGATCCTCGACCCCGGTACGCAGTGGCGCAACCAGTACTACCTGGCCGAGTGGCGTAACTTCGACGGCTTCGACGAGGGCCTGAAGTACACCTACGACACGACCTACTCGCGCGACGCGTGGAAGGTCGAGAAGGTCGCGTACAACGCGCCCGGCATGCTCCTCTGGTACCGGGACACCACGTACGGCACCGACAACTGGCCGACGGCGAACATCACGGCGCTGCCGAGCGGTGGCTCGAAGGGCGGTCTGCTCATCGTCGACTCGCACTTCGACCCGCTGCGGCGTACGGGTGTGGGAGCGTCGAAGGACACGACCACGCTGAAGAACCTGCCGAGCCGTCCGCAGTCGTCCAACGCGGCGTTCACGCTGCAGCCGACGTACCCCTTCAAGGAGTGCATCGAGGACGTCAAGGCGCCGTACAGCGAGTACTGCACCGACTTCGGTTCGCTGCCGGCGGTGTCGTCGTTCAGCGACAGCAAGGGCTGGTACCCGGGCATCGAGATCCGGGGCAGCTCGCTGTTCTACCGCGACGCCGACGCCTCGGTGGTCGTCCCGTCGGTGGACAACCAGCTCTACTCGACCCGCGTCGTCGACGCGAACGGCAACCTGCTGCCGCAGTACTACGGGCTGACCGTCGCCGGGAACACCGTTCTCGGCACCGGCAACCCGGGTGACGCCGGCGTCTCCTACGGCGTCACGATCACCATCAAGCGCGTGGCGAAGGACAACTCCTACGCCACCATCTATGTGGTGCCCGCACTGAGCTGACGCTCACCGGGAAAAGCGGGGCCGGTCCGACAGGACCGGCCCCGCTTCGTTGTGCGTACCAGATCAGGAGAAGGGTGAGAACAGCGTGCCGGCGCCGCCTTCGCACGGCGGACCCGCGATGAGCCGGAGCGTTCGGGCGTCGAGGTCCATGAGCGTGGTCCAGATGGTCTCCGAGCGGTCGAGCGCCGCGTCGCGCTCATCGAGGTGGCGGCAGACGGAGACCGGGAAGCTGTGGTGGTCGGTCAGCGCGGAGAGCAGCTCCTTCTCGCCCACCTGGGGGTGCGCCTGGAGCAGCCGCCGGACGCGCGCGGACCGGAAGAGCGACGAGCCGCCCCAGTCCTTGATCGTGTCGTAGACCGGCAGCGCGGTCTCGAAGTGGTTGGCGTGGACGAGCAGCCCGTCCTGCGGGTGCAGCCAGCCGGAGTCGCCCGGGACGAGTTCGAGGTCGATGATCTCGCCGCCGTCCGGGTGGGCCTGGCCGATGAGCAGGTTGATCGAGGCGCTCCGGGGCGCGCGGACCGCGTTGCGCAGCGCCCAGGACAGCGAGTCGGCCTCCAGGACCGAACGCAGCAGGACGTGGTACGGGACGCCGCCGGGCCGGCCGTCACGGTCGGAGCCGATGAGGTTCACGCAGACGCCGAGGCCCTTGTTGTTGAGGCCGGACTTCGCGAGCATGCCGGCCTCGGTCAGGGTGGCGACCTCGTGGCCGGTTTCGTCCCGGGTGATCAGCAGCAGCGTGTAGGGACGCTGCTCGGGGTGCCAGTCCCAGTTCTGCGCGATCCGGGTGTGCCCGTCGTCGCTGCGCTCGTCCAGGACGCCCACCACCGTGCACTCGCCCATGTCGGCGCCGCCGGAGGCCCCACCGGAAGCGCCGCCGGGCGAGCCGCAGGAGGGGGTGCCGTAGAGCAGCTCGGACCGGGCGTTGATGGCGTAGATGAGGGCCGGTTCGACGCCCGCGCCGACGGCCACGCCCTCCAGGATTTGGGCGAGCCGCGGGAAGTGCTGCTCGGTGGGCGCGATGTATTTGCGGCCCTCGGCGATGACGGCGGCACGGTCGAGCCGGACGGCGGCCTCGAAGCGGATCAAGTACTCGTCGACGTTGGCTCGGATGAGGTCGGCGGCCTGGGCGCCGTACGCCCGGCCCAGGTCAGCGGGGGTGCCACTGACGTCCACGACGAACGGGGGTGTCATGGCCCGACCTTATCCCGCGCCTTACGCGATGTCCGACCCGTTTCCCACCGGGAACGGCGCGGGGCGTCCGGCCGTTCCCACCGGGAACAGCCGGGACGCGCCGCCGGGGCCGATAAGCTCATGATCGTGACGAGTCAGCGGCGGCTGCGGCGGCGTACCGCCAAACGGGGGCAAGTCGCGTTCGCCGAGGTTGCCCGCTTTCTCCGGACCGAGCAGATCGGTGGGCTCATCCTGCTCGGGGCGGCCGCGATCGCCCTCGTCGTCGCCAACTCTCCGGCGGCGGACGCGTATGAGCAGCTGTCCGAGACGGTCGTCGGGCCGGCGAGCCTTCACCTCAACCTGAGCCTTGAGACCTGGGCCAAGGACGGGTTGCTGACGATCTTCTTCATCGTCGCCGGGCTCGAATTGAAGCGCGAACTGGTCGTCGGCGAGCTACGCGACATGCGCCGGGCCATGTTGCCGATCTTCGCGGCGCTCGGCGGCATGATCGTGCCGGCCGCCGTCGCGCTGCTGGTCGCGTTCGGCGCGCCCGGCGGGGCCGACAGCTGGGCGGTGCCGACCGCGACCGACATCGCGTTCGCCCTGGCGGTCCTGGCGATCGCCGGATCGGGGCTGCCGCCGACGCTGCGGGTGTTCCTGTTGTCGCTGGCGATCGTGGACGACCTGGGCGCGATCCTGCTCATCGCGGCGGTCTTCACGGCCACTCTCAACGTGCTCGCCCTGATCGGCGCGGCCGGGGCGATCGCGGCGTACGCCGCCCTCCAGCAGATGCGTTTCCAGGGCTGGTGGCTCTATCTGCCGTTGGGCCTCACCGCGTGGGTGCTGCTGCACGCGTCCGGCGTCCACGCGACCTTGGCCGGGGTCGCCATCGGGCTGGCCACCCGGGTCAAACGCGACCCCGGCGAGGGGGAGGCCCCGGCAACCTGGCTCGAACACACACTGCAGCCCATCTCGGCCGGCATCTGCGTACCGGTTTTCGCGTTCTTCGCCGCCGGGATCCCGATCAAGAGCGGAACGCTGGCCGGGATCTTCACCGACCGCGTCGCCCTCGGCGTCTTCCTCGGGCTGGTCGTGGGCAAGTTCGTCGGGGTGCTGGGCGGGGCGGCCCTGTCCACCCGGCTCCGGCTCGCCGAACTGCCCCACGGACTGCGCTGGCGCGACCTCGCCGCGGTCGCCGCGCTCACCGGGTGCGGCTTCACGGTCAGCCTCCTGATCACCGAACTGGCCTTCCCCGAGGGCGACCAGCGGAACGAGATCAAGATGGCGGTGCTGGCCGGTTCCCTGGTGGCGGCCCTGCTCGGCGCGGCCGGCCTGCGCAGACGCGTACGGGCCCAGCCCGACGGTTAAGCTTGCCGCCGTGGAGAGCGATCAGCGGCGCATCACCGACGAGGCCTGCGTACTCGTCGAAGGGCCCTGGACGCATCGTTTCGTGCATGCCAACGGCTCGCGTTTCCACGTCGTCGAGGCCGGCACCGGCCCGCTCGTCCTCCTGCTGCACGGCTTCCCGGAGTTCTGGTGGGCCTGGCACGAGCAGCTGACCGCGCTGGCCGAGGCGGGCTACCGGGCGGTCGCTGTCGATCTGCGGGGCTACGGCGCGACCGACAAGCCACCCCGGGGATACGACGGGTTCACCCTGGCCGCCGACGTGATGGGCCTGATCCGGGCGCTCGGCGAACGCGACGCGGCCCTGGTCGGCGCGGGCGCGGGCGGCATGATCGCGTGGACCACCGCGTCGTTCCACCCCCGCATGGTGCGGCGGCTCGTCGTGCTCGGGGCCGCGCACCCGCTGCGGCTGCGCTCGGCCATCCTCACCGACCTGCGAGGGCAGACCACGGCGTCCGCGCAGCTCCTGCGCTTCCAGCTCCCACGCTACGAACACCAGCTCACCCGGGACGGGGCGGCCGCGATCGGCGCGCTGCTCGACGCCTGGACCGGGCCGTCGTTCCGGCAGACCAAGGCGTACGCCGAAGCCCGCGACCGGTATAGCGAAGCGATGCGCATCCCGCAGGCGATGTTCTGCGCGCTGGAGGCGTACCGGTGGGCGTTCCGCTCGGTCCTGCGCTGGCACGGCTACCGGTTCACCCGGCAACTTCGCGAACCCATCGTGACGCCGACCCTGCAACTGCACGGGGCCTTGGACACGGCGGCCCTTCCCTCGACCGCCCAGGGCTCGGGGCGCTACGTGCTGGCCGAATACGAATGGCGGCTGCTGGACGAGGTCGGCCACTTCCCGCATCTGGAGACCCCGGAGACGGTGACCGGCGAGATCCTCCGGTGGATCAAGGCCTAGACGCGTACTTCCCGAAGGTCGGTGACGTCCGCGGCCGGGGCCCAGCCCTGGTAGACGCCGTAGTCGAACTCCTCGAGGCCGAGGTCACGGGCCACCGGAGCCTTACCGCCCGTGTACTCGACCCGGAACCACTTCTCGTGGCGGCCGAGCACGATGAACGGCTCGCCGCGCCAACTGCACGCGGTACGCACATAGCAGAAGTCGTCGACCTGGGCGATCGGGAGCACCCGGACCCAGCGCCCGGGGCGTACCTCCTCGAACCCCTCGGCCGGCTCGGGCAGGTAGATCCGCACGTCGTCACCGTCCGGGCTGGCCTCGTACTCCATGCCACGCCACCGGGCGATGTAACCGTCGCGAACGGTCATGTGATCTCGTCCTCCCCGACCAGTTCGCCCTCGATGGTGCCCTCGACGGCCGGGCGGCCCTCACCGCCGGCGGTGTCCGGCGCCGGAGCGGGCTTGCGCGGGTACTCCCCGACCCGCAGCCAGCGCGGCCCGTCGGCGTCCAGCACCGCGATGATCTCCTCGACGCCGTCCGCCCCGAGCCGCAGCAGCCGGGCCCCGTGCGGCAGCCGGGCGCTGTCCACCTTGAACTCGGCGATGACCGTACTGGACTCGCCGGGCGCGAAGCCGTTGCCGCGGAACGGCGGGCGTTCGATGACCCAGCCCTCCATCGCCTTCATCGCCGCCTCGGTCTGCCCGCCGTAGGGGATGCGATACAGACTCGGCCGGTACGCCGACCAGCGCAGGATGAAGATCTCGTCGGCGTCCTCCTCGAACGGCGTACCCTGCCAGGTCAGCCCGAGCGCCTGACGCATCTGGTCCGGCGTCTTGAGCTGGCCGACCTCGTGGGCCCGGTGGACGAAGCCGGACACCCGGTCGTAGCCGCGTTCGAGGTAGAAGCCGATCTGGCTCGGCGAGATGGGCTTCTGCATCACCGTCGGCGGGGCGGCCTTCGGCGACACCGCCGGCACCGACGAACGGATCTCCGAGGTCTCCTCGCTCGACAGTCCCATCCGGCCGGCCCAGCTCGCCAGCGTCACGACCTGGTCGCCGGGAAGGGTCGCGCCGACCGGCGTACCGGGGTTGACGGCGAACGACCACGTCTCGTCGGGCCACGCGCTGATCAGCTGGATGAACCGCACGCGTACGCACTGCGCAGCCTGCCCACCGGCCCGCTCCGTCGAGGTGAAGACCACGACGTAGGGCTGGCCGTCGATCTGCTGGGTCTGCCAGCCGAAGGTCGGGTCGCTGGGCCGGAGCACGGATTGCGCGCTCGCCGCGACCGGGACGAGCACCTGCGCCAGCAGGAGTGTCGAGAGGAAAAGGTCGGTGTTGTCGACCTCGGCGGCGTCGAAGAGCTGCCGTTCGACCTCGTTCGCCGGGATGAAGGCGTCGGCGTGCCGGCCACCGGCCGGGCGACTGGCCGACTCCAGCTCCAGCAACGGCGTGCCGCCGGTCTGCCGCTGCTCCGGCTTGGGCGGTGGGGCCGGGGGCGTGTTGGTCGGCGGGGGGTTCGACGTCGACGGGTTCGTCGGAGACGACGGCGGCACCGTCGGCAGCGGCGGGGGCGCCTGGTATGGCGGCGGTGGCTGATTCACCGCGGGGGGCTGATTCACCATCGGCGGCGGCTGCACAGCGGATGGCGCGTTCACGGCCGGTGGCGCGGACGTGTATCCGGTGGCGCCGGCCTGGGCTCGGGTCAGCGCCTCCAACCGTTCCGCTCGCGAGCGCGGCTGAGCGCCGTTACGCGCGCCGGAGTCGATTCCAGGCGGGCGGCTCTCCCGCACTGGGCCCGGCGGCGGCATCCGGGGCGGCTCGGGGCGGCTGAGTTCGGCCCGGATCTGTTGGGCGAGCTGCGCGATGAACCACGCCGGGAGATAGCCCTCGATCGGGAGCCCGGGATTCACCGCCAGCCACCACTCATGGTTCGGCCACTGCTCGGCCAACCGCAGATAAGGCACCGTACGCGCCGAGCCGGCGTTCTGCGCCAGGCAGGCGTACATCGCCTCGTAGGAGGTGAACGCGAGCACGTGCGTACGCCGATCCGCGGTCCAGGTGCCCCAGCCGCCGGTGCCCTGGGCCGTGCCCTCGGGCGGCACCGGCAGGAGAAGCTCCAACTGGGAGAGGATGTGGAAGTACCGATCCTGATCCCCGGCACGCAGCGCATCACGCAAGGCGACTTCGGCCTGCGTGCTCGGCTGCCACTCGGCCAAGGTGTCCTCCCACGGTTCCGGTGCGCTATCGCGTAGCTACCCCGCGCCTATACAACCTAACAAGTGGCGACCTCGCTGCGGGATATCCACCGGTCTTCTTCAGGGACAGCCCTTCTGCCGAGCCGCGCCGCAGTCGCCGCTTGCGATAGCATCGGCCCCGGATTTGGGGGAGGCGACCGATGAGGCTGCGCGCTTTTGCGACGGTGTCCCTGCTGGGTGCGGCCCTGGCCGTGGTGCCGACGGCACCCGCCCTGGCCAACTGCGAGGGCGTGAACTCTACCCAGGCGCCCGTCACCGAACCGCCGAAGGATGACAACGGCAACTGGGTGCTCGCGCGGTTCGCGTTGGACCGGCTGCCCCCCACCCTGGACGGCCGGGGCGTCACGGTCGCGGTGCTGGACTCCGGCGTCCAGGCCACCCACCCGGCGCTCAAGGGTCAGGTTCTCGACACCGGCCGGGATTTCCTGGAGGCCGGTGGCGCGACCAAGGGCAAGGAGGACTGCCGCGGTCACGGCACGGCGGTGGCGTCGCTCATCGCCGGCAACGCCCGCTCGGGCTTCCGGGGGATCGCGCCGGGCGCGTCGATTTTGCCGATCCGCGTCAACGAGACCGTCGGCGGCAGCAACGACGACGGCCGGAAGACCGACGACCGGAAGATCGCCGAGGCCATCGACTACGCGGTCGCCAAGGGCGCCGACGTCATCAACATCTCGTTCGCGTACCTGGACGGCGAGGCCGACCCGGACAAGCACAAGGTCTTCGCCGACGCCGTTCAGCGGGCGCTGGACAAGAACGTCGTCATCGTCGCGGCGGTCGGCAACGACCCCAAGGCGAAGGACAGCTTCCCGGCCAACCTGCCCGGAGTCCTCGGCGTCGGCGCGATCACCAGCAACGGATCGCTCTGGGGAAACTCCACGACGGGGTCCTACGTCGACGTGACGGCACCGGGCGGCGGCATCTTGACCGCGTGGACGCCCGGCATCTACACCGAGGTGCAGGGCACCAGCTTCGCCGCCCCGGTCGTCGCCGGCACGGTGGCCCTGCTCAAGCAGGCGCACCATAATTGGAGTGCGGCCCAGTTCGTCAGCCAGATCATGGCGAGCGCCGACCCGTCCCCCGGCGGCAAGAACTCGAAGACCTACGGCGCCGGAGTGGTGGACCCCGTCCGGGCGGTCAACGACGTGCCGGCGTTCGGAGCGGCCTTCAAGAACCCGCCCGCGCCGATGCGGGAAGAGGACCCTGCGATCGTGGCGGCGCGCCAGCGGGCCGCCGATCGCAAGGCACTCGCACTGTGGCTGGCCCTCGGTGGCGGGGCGCTCACCGTCATCGTGCTGCTCAGCTCGTCCATCCTGTTCAACGGGTCACGCCGTCGGTGGCGGCCGGCCGAGTAAGCGTTCCGTCCAATCCGGCCGCTCCCCTCCGCCTCGCCCCGCTGCCGACAGCCCACGGCTAGCGCCTGGCGCGATGGCGCCTGGCGCGATATCCGGGATATCGCTGTCTTGGTCCGATATTTAGCCGCGTTATCCCCGGATCCTGCTCGCTGGGCTCCGCGGGGAGCCGCGGGGAGCCGCAGGGAGTTCGCGGCGGGCGCGACAGCGGGGGAAGTAGGCACACTTCGTGCCGACCGTCCTGAGGCGACTGTCCAGACGGGACACAGGTGCTGAAACGACGAAACGGCGGCAAGGACCGTCGTGGTCCTTGCCGCCGCCTTCGCTGGAAGCTCAGCCGGCGAACAGGCCGGTGTTCTTCTTCTCGGTCGAGTGGTAGTGCGACGCCGACTCCTCGAGCGCTCCCTTGATGTCCTGGAGCATCTGCGTGAGGTCGCGCGAAGCCGCACGCCACTGCGCCTGGCGCCGGGAGTAGGCCTCCTGCGCGTCACCGGCCCAGGTCGCCACCAGCTTGGCGGCGTCGGACTCGAGCGTGTCGAGCGAGCCGTTGAGCTTCGTCAGCGCGGACTGGATGTCACCGGCCGCCTGCTGCATCGAGGCGAAATTTACGACAAGGCTGTCGTCGGACATTTACTAACCTCCCCAGGTCAGAGCGACAGGTTGATGCCGCCGCGGTTGACGTTGTTCATCCGGCTCGACGACTCCTGGTCGGTGCTGTGGTAGCTCTTACCCGACGAGCGGATCGCTTCGGCCGTCTGGAGCAGCGCCTGCTGCAACTTGGCCTGGTCGTCGTTCCACTGCTGCTTGACCTGCTGGAACGAACGGCCACCAGCGCCCTGCCAGCCGGACTGCAGGATCTCCAGGTTGCCCATCAGAGTCCGCAGCATGCTCTGGAGTTCGCTGTTGACCGACTCGAACTTGCCGGCCGTTGTCTCCATGAACGCGGCTTGAGCTTGCGTCTGGGACATGTGTCACCCCGCTCCCTGTCTCAAAATACGGGTCCCCACCGTCGACCTTTCGTCCGATCGACGCACTGCGCAGAACGGTAGCCGCCGGAAACAACCGACGCCACCCCCTGTGGATAACTCCATCAACTGAGCTGAGGGGCAGTTCAGCCCAGGGTCACGGTCGTGGCGGCGGCCGTCTGGCTGAGTTCCGCGCCCTGCGGGAGCAGCGCCACCAGGCTCACCGGCATCTTCGACGGCTTGGCGGCGCTGAAACCCAGTGCGGCCAGCGCACCGGCGTCGCCGATCGGGAACTGCTGCCCGGCGTCGGTCACCAGACTCACCACACCGCTGGACGTCTTCGCGACCGTGTAGCCCTCGACCAGTACGCCCCGGCCGCCTTGCACGGACACGTAATCCGCGAGCGGGGCACCCGTCTTGGCGCTCTTGCCCGCCGTACGCATCAGACCCGCCACCGGCGGAACGGGAACGCCGTACCGGACCGAGGAGAAGCCCGAGTCGTCGGCGGCAGTGGCGCACACCGCGGAGTCGCCTCGGTCGACGGCCTTGATGGGCACGCTCGGCGGCGCGCCATCACCCTGCGGCACGAGGCTCTTGCCCAGATCCGGAAGCTCCTGAATGGACGGCGGGGAGACCCGGGGGCGCAGCAGCGCCGCCTGCACCTGGGTGATCTCCTGCAGGCTGCCCTTGGCGGCCACGAAATACCGGTCACCGGCCGGGCCGCGGAAGCGCATGACGTCGCCGACGTTGTAGTCGCGTACGCCGGAAGGCTCGTTCGGCGTACCCGAGACCGCCGGCGCCTGGATCGGGTCGCCCTGCGCGAATCCGTTGAGGAAGGCCCGGTCCACCTTGGGGAGCTGCTTCGGGTCCTGGTTGATGCCCAGGGCGCCCAGCGCGTCCTCGCTGACGTTCTTGATGAGGTAGCGCCGCTGCTTCCAGATCAGCCAGGCGCCGTCGTCCCCCGGTACGCTCACCGCCATCCCGGTCTCCTCCGTCAGCGGCGTACCGCCGTCGGCGACGCCGAGCAGATTCCCGACGGCCAGCAGCGACCGCTGCCCCCCTTCCTCCGATGCCGCGTCCGACACCGGCACGGTGCAGACCGTCCACGTGCTGTTGACGAGGCGGTCGGCCGTCGGCACCGAGTCCGGGGCGTCCGGGATGCCGACCATCGCTCCCCGGGGCACCGTCGCGAGCGACTTGGCGCTCACCTCGATGACCGCCCGCTCGTTGCCGCCCGCGTACAGGAGGGCTGACGCGAGGTTGAGAGTCGGGTGCAGCACGCCGTCCTTGAGGACGTAGTGCGCGCCAGTCCCCTTCTCCTGCAGCACCGCGTTGGTCTTCTGCTTCCACGATTCGGACGCCCCACCGGTGAAGAGGGCGTACACCCCGAATCCGGCGATCAGCACGACGCCGATCATCAAGCTGGCGAAACCGGCGACCGTCACGCGGCGGAACGGGAACTGCGCCGGGTCGGTCTCCCGCATCACCAACGCCGACACGACGCGCTGAACGGAGAACTGGTAGGAATGCAGCTGATCCTGCCTCGACGGCATCGTCCCTCCCCAAGTGACGCAAGAACCCACCGACTGGACTTCCGGCGGCTCACGCAAGGCGTTCCCCGGTTAGGATAGGCGGCCGTAGGAACTTGCCGCCGACCCACCTCGATGCGTCGGCGGGATCACCCGTTCACCGGGCTGACCGGGGCGGGCGGACCAGGGGGAGGCGAACCGGATGACGGTCGGCGTGGTGCATTCACCGACGTCCCTTCAGCCGACGGTGACCGGGGGCGCGCAGCGGCGCGGCAACCCCAACCGTGTCCACAGTGGCCAGATCGTGGCCACCGAGCTGGCAGTGGCGCTGCTGCTCCTCGGCCTCATCTGGGGGATGCTGCCCACCATCGGCCTGGCCGTCGTCGCAGCCGCCCTCATCGTGCTGGCCTGGGCTCGGCTGCGCGGTCGCTGGCTGTTCCAGTGGGTGCGCATCTGGCTGAGCTACCGGACGCACCGCCGCAGCCTGGCGCCCGGCTCCGACGCCTCCGCGCTGCTTCAGTTCATCCGGCCGGGAGCCGTCATCGACATGATGGAACTCGACGGCGAACCGGGCGCGGTGATCGCCTACGAAGAAGGGCTGACCGCGGTCCTCGAGATCGGCGACGACACCCTGCTGCCGAGCGGCCTGCTCTCCGTGCCCTCACCGGCGAGCCTGCTGCCGCCGCCCGCGCCGAACACGCCCCGGTTCCGGGTCCAGCTCGTCTACGCGTCCGTCCCGGTCGGCGGGCCTGGCGCCCCCGCCCAGGCGTACCGGCAGCTCACCGAGGGCCGGCTGCCCGCCTCCGAGCGCATGCTGATCGCGGTACACGTGCCGGCCGCCGAGGGCTGGGAGGAAGCCGACCTGCGCCGGGCGCTCAGCGGCGTGATCCGGAAGGTCCGCCGCAAGCTGGACACGATTCCCAGCCGGGTGCTCGACGACGACGCCGCGTTGCGTACCGTCCTGGAACTCTCCGCGCACGACGGCGCCAACCCGGTCCGCGAGGTCTGGTCGGGCGTCATGGCGGGCGGTCTTCTCCACGCGTGCTACCGCGTGCGCCGGTGGCCGGACCTGCGGACCGAGGCCGCGCGGGACCTGGTGCCCCGGCTGATGGCGATCCCGGCCCGGGCGGTGACGGTCAGCCTCACGGCCGGGCCCTGGACCGCCGGCGAGGCCGCCGAGATGCGTACCGACCTGGTGGTCCGGGTGACCGCAGCGGACGCGACGAGTCTCACGCAGGCGGACACGGCGCTGCATCGCGTCCTCGGCGCGGATCGCGCCGCCGCTCACCGTCTCGACGGCGAGCACCTCGAGGGCCTCTGCGACTCGCTGCCGCTGGGCGGCTCGGCCCCGGCCGACATGCCGACCGAGGTGGAGCACGGCCTCTCCCGGCCGGCCGCCCCGCTGACCATGATGCGTACGCCGATCGGCTCGGCCGGCCTGATGGTCGGCCCGAACCGCCGCCGCGAACCGGTCTCGGTGCGCATCTTCCGGCCGCTGGCGACGCGGGCGATGCTCGTGGGCGGCGTCCAGTCGGCCCAGTTGCTGACGCTGCGCGCCCTGGCGCTGGGTGCCCGGGTGGTCGTGCAGACGGCCCGTCCGCCGGCCTGGGAGCGGTTCTTCCGTAACCTGGGCGGCCCCAACGACTCGCTGGCCATCGTCGCGCCCGGGCAGCCGCTCGCGGTCCCGCCGGCGACCCAGCTGCGGCCGCTGATGATGGTGGTCGACGTCGGCCCGGTGGGCGCGGATCGGACCCCGGGTCACCCCTGGCAGACGACACTGGTGGTCCGGGAGGATCTGTCCCCTGTGGACATCGACGCGCTCGGGCACGCCGACATCGCGTTGCTGCAGCCCACGACGGCCGAGGCGGCCGCGCTGGCCGTCTCCGTCCTGGGCCTCAGCGACAACCAGCGGGAGGCGCTCAGCCGTCCGGTGCCCGGCCTGATCGGTGTGGTGCATCGCCGTTCGGTGCGCTGGGCCTCGCTCGGCACCGCGCCGATGGAGCAACAGCTGCTGGCGTAACGGGATTCGCGGTGAACTAGGGTATCGCCGGTTGTGCGGCCTTATGGCACTATGCGCGGATGGGCATCCTCCTCCGGTTGGCGGTCAGCGCGGTCGCACTGTGGATCGCCACGCTCCTGATCAGTGGCATCCGGCTCACCACCGACTCGGTCCTCGGGCAGATCGGCACGGTAGTCGCGGTCGCCGCGATCTTCGGCGTGGTCAACGCGGTGTTGCGGCCGATCGTCAAGACCGTCGGCTGCGCGTTCTACGTGTTCACCCTCGGTCTGATCGCGCTCGTCGTCAACGGCCTGTTGTTCCTGCTCGCGAGTTGGATCGCCGGCCAGCTCGGTCTGCCGTTCCACGTCGACAACTTCCTGTCCGCGGTGCTCGGCGCCCTGGTCGTCGGGCTCATCAGCTGGGTGGTCAACCTCGCCGTCCGCGACAAGGACTGACAATCCGCTGGTACGCCCACCGCGGTCCCCGGTGACGGAGGACACGGTGATCATCACGTACGCCTCGTCAGGCATAGGGTTGGCCGGTGAACGAAGTCCGTCGTGGCTACCTCCTGGGCATCGGGGCGTACGTGATGTGGGGGTTCTTTCCCCTCTACTTCAAGCACCTCCAGGCGGCCGGGGCGGTGGAGATCCTCGCGCACCGGGTGGTGTGGTCCCTGGCGACCGTCACCCTCATCGCGACGGTCCTGGGTCGGTGGCGGGCTGTGGCCGGACTTCGACGACAGCCCAAACGGCTGGCGGCGATGGCGCTCGCCGCCACGCTCATCGCGGTCAACTGGGGCACCTACATCTACGGCGTGAACAGCTCCCGAGTCGTCGAGACCGCGCTGGGCTACTTCATCACCCCGCTCGTGGTCATCATGCTCGGCGTCGTTGTGCTGCATGAGCGCCTTCGCCGAGGGCAGTGGCTCGCCGTCGGGGTCGGTGTCGTCTCGGTCGTCGTGCTCGCCGTCGACTACGGGCGGCTGCCTTGGATCGCGTTGACTCTGGCCTGCTCGTTCGGCCTGTACGGACTGGTCAAGAAGCGGGTGGGCCTCCCGCCGGCCGACGGGCTGCTGCTGGAGTCGGCGGTACTGGCCCTCCCCGCACTGGTCTACCTGATGACCCTGCGCGACGGCTCGTTCGGCTCGGCCGGGACGCTGCACACCTCGCTGCTCGTCTTCTCGGGCATCGCGACCGTGGTTCCGCTGATGATGTTCGCCGGAGCGGCCAACCGGATCCCGCTGTACGGCATCGGAATGCTCCAGTACATCGGCCCGATCATCCAGTTCGGACTGGGCGTCTTCTGGTTCCACGAGCCGATGCCGACCGCCCGGTGGATCGGTTTCGCCCTGGTCTGGCTGGCTCTGGGCATCTTCAGCGCGGACGGCTTCGCCCACCTGACCAGGCAGCGTTCAATCGCCGTTCACGCGGCGGCCGACGGTGGATCACCTGTCGCCCCTAGCGTCCGGCCTCATGACACGGAAACCTCTCCCACTGCTTAGCACCGGGCACAGCGGCGGCAGCCGGTCCGCCATGACGTGCCTCTATCGCTGTGGCAACGCGTGCGACCACCCGGTGCCGAACGAGTCAGGCAACGAGTACTTCGGTGACATGGCCCGGGCCGAGGTCTCGCGGCGGGGGGTGCTGCAGGCGGCGGGTGCCGGTGCGATCGTGCTGGGCCTGGCCGGAGCCGGGGTCGCCGGGGCGCCGGAGGCCGCGTCCGCCGCATCCGGTGAGGCCGAGAGCGCGGCGAACGGCTGGCGGCCGGGCCGGGGTCCGCAACCGTTGACCTTCGGCGCCGTCGAACCGAACACCGCCGACGCGCTGACCGTCGCCGCCGGGTACGCCCAGAGCGTCGTGATCCGCTGGGGCGACGCCGTCGTGCCGGGTGCGCCCGCCTTCGACGCGTACCAGCAGTCGCCGGCCGCGCAGGAGAAGCAGTTCGGCTACAACAACGACTTCGTCGCGATCCTGCCGCTGGACCACTCCGACCGGCACGCGCTGCTCGTGTGCAACCACGAGTACACCAACGAGGAGCTCATGTTCCCGGGGTTCACCGGGCTGGCGAACCTCACGGTCGAGCAGCAGAAGACGGCGATCGCCGCGCACGGCATGTCCGTGGTGGAGATCGAGCGGGTGCTGGGCACCGGCCAGTGGCGTCCCGTGACCCACGGCCGGCGCGCCTACAACCGCCGGATCACCGCTCTCTCGACGAAGTTCCGGCTGACCGGACCCGTCGCCGGCACGGCGTCGGTGCGTACGGCGGCGGACCCGGCGGGCCGGACCGTCATCGGCACCCTCAACAACTGCTCCGGCGGCGTCACGCCGTGGGGCACGGTGCTGTCCGGCGAGGAGAACTTCAACCAGTACTTCGTCGGCGCCGACGGCGCGCCCGAGGAGGCCAAGGACAGCCTCGACCGGTACGGCATCAGCACGGCGGTCCGCTACCCGTCCGGTTCCCGGATGTGGGACAAGGCCGACCCCCGCTTCGATCTCACGGTCACTCCGAACGAGGCCAACCGGTTCGGCTGGATCGTCGAGGTGGATCCGTTCGACCCGGACTCCACCCCGCGCAAGCACACCGCGTTGGGCCGGTTCAAGCATGAGGCCGCGAACATCGTGATCGCACCGGACGGCCGGGTGGCCGTCTACATGGGCGACGACGAGCGCTTCGACTACCTCTACAAGTTCGTCTCCCACAAGCGGTACCGGCCGGGCGACAAGCGGCACAACCTGACCCTGCTGGAGTCGGGTGACCTCTACGTCGCGAAGTTCCGCTACACCAGCGCCGCCGACATCGACGGCTCCGGCAGGCTGCCCGGCGACGGCGCGTTCGACGGCTCGGGCGTCTGGCTGCCGCTGGTCCGGGACAACCGGTCGATGGTCGAGGGCATGACCGTCGAGCAGGTGCTGGTGCACACCCGCCTGGCCGCCGACAAGATCGGGCCGACCAAGATGGACCGTCCGGAGGACGTCGAGGCCAACCCGGTCACCGGGCGCATCTACGTCGCGCTGACCAACAACACCCAGCGCGGCACGGCCGACAAGGCGCCCGCGGACGAGGTGAACCCGCGCAACGTCAACAAGCACGGGCACATCCTGGAGTTGGTCGAGGACGGGGGCAACCACGCCGGCACGACCTTCACCTGGTCGATTCCGATCGTCTGCGGCGATCCCGCCGACCCGGCGACCTACTTCGCCGGCTACGACAAGACCAAGGTCTCCCGCATCTCCTGCCCCGACAACGTCATGTTCGACCGCTCCGGCAATCTGTGGATCTCCACCGACGGCAACGCCTTCGGCACCAACGACGGCTTGTTCGCCGTGCCGCTGTCGGGTCCGGAGGCCGGGCATCTCAAGCAGTTCCTCACCGTCCCGAAGGGCGCGGAGACCTGCGGCCCGGCGCTGACCGGCGACGGCGAGTCGCTGTTCGTCGCCGTCCAGCACCCGGGCGAGATCAGCGGAGCCAGCTGGGACCGCCCGGCCTCGGTGTGGCCCGACGGCGACCACGCGAAGCCTGGCATCGCGGTCGTGTGGCACCCGGACGGCCGATCGATCGGCCGCTAACCATCCATTCCCGACAAACCTTCGTGGCAGTCGGCGCTCTTCTCGTTGAGGGCGTCGACTGCCACACCTGTTTCCGCCTATTCTTGAAGACCGGAAGCCGATGTCACCCACCGTGATTGAGGAGAGGCCATGCGTGAGCCCCGGGCGGAGCCGCCGAATCTCGTGCAGAGCGTCTCCCGGGCGCTACGGATCCTGGAAGCCGTCGGGCGCGAGCCCACCGGACTGTCGGTCAAACAGATCGCCAACCGCTGCGACATGAGCGCGACGAGCGCGTACCACTTGGTTCGGACGCTGCACTACGAGGGATACCTGACACGGCTCTCCGACGGGGCGTACACGACGGGGCTGGAGGTCGCCGACCGGTTCCGGGAGTTGGTCAACGCCTTCCGTGGTCCCAGCGCCGTCGGCGAGGTGCTCCGCCGCGCCGCCTGGGAGTCCGGCTACAGCCACTTCCTGGGCAGCTTCGTCGACAAGCGGATCGTCATCACCGCCGTGGCCGAAGGGCGCAACTCGCCGTACGTCGAAGACCTCGTGCCCGGCTTCGACGAGGGAGCGCACGCGACGGCGCTCGGCAAATCACTGCTCAATACGCTCAACCCGGTGCAGCGACGCCGTTACCTGGAGTTGTCCGGGCTCCGGAGATTCACTCGGAACACCCTGGTGTCGGTGCAGACCCTGGAGGCCGACCTGGCTCGAGGTGAACGCCTCGGCATGCAGATCGAGATCGCGCAGTACCGCCCCGAGATGGCCTGCGGCTCGGTCCTCATCCGGACGCATCGCGACGAGAGTCAGCGATTCGTGATCGCCTGTGCCACGCCGGCCGGGGACCTGCAGAAGAAGGCGACCCTGGTCCGCACCCGGCTGCAGCAGACCGCGCTGCACCTGCGGCAGGCGCTCACTCAGACCGGAGCGCCTACCCCCATCACCTTCTGACGCCGGCTCAGCTGCTCCGGTCGGCCACCACGTCGCACAGCCCGGCCAGAGCCGTCCGCGCGGGCAGGTCCGGTAGCGCCGTCAAGGCGTCGCGCGCTCTGTCGGCGTACCCGTGGACTGTCTGCCGGGCGCGCTTCAGCGCGGCCGAGTCCCGCAGCAGGCCGAGCGCCTCCGCGTGGAGAGCGTCGTCGGTGAGCGGCCCGAGGGCGAGGATCTCGCGCAGGCGCTGGGCGTCGGGCGAGGCGTCCTCGTCCGCGAGCGCGTAGAGGACGGGCAGCGTCGGCACGCCTTCGCGCAGGTCCGTGCCCGGCGTCTTGCCGGACTGCGCGGACTCGCTGGCGATGTCCAGCAGGTCGTCGGAGAGCTGGAAAGCGATGCCGATGGTCTCGCCGTACTCGCTCAGCGCGCCGAGCAGCGGCTCCTCGACCCCCGACACCATGCCGCCGAGCCGGGCCGAGGTCGCGATCAACGAACCCGTCTTCTCGGCCAGGACACGCAGATGGTGGTCGATCGGGTCGGCCTCGCGCGGGCCGATGGTCTCGGCGATCTGGCCGTGCACAAGCCGGGCGAACGTCTGGGCCTGGAGCTTGACCGCCTCGGTGCCGAGGTTGGCCGCGAGCTCGGCGGCTCGTGCGAACAGGTAGTCGCCGACCAGGATGGCCAGCGAGTTGCCCCAGCGAGCGTTCGCGCTCGGCGCACTGCGCCGCAGCTTCGCCTCGTCCATCACGTCGTCGTGATAGAGCGTCGCCAGATGCGTCAGCTCCATGACCGCCCCGGCGTCGGCGATCCGGTCCGGATCGGGCTTGCCGAAGTAGCCGGTCAGGATGACCAGGAGCGGCCGGAAGCGCTTGCCCCCGGCGTCGAGCAGGTGCCGCGCCGCCTCCGCCACGAACGGATCGGCGCTGTCCACCGCCTCGACGATGCGATCCTCCACCCGCACGAGCGCGGCGGTGACCTCCGACTCCAGTTCGGAGTCGGGGAAGCCGAGCCCCGTTCGTCCACCAGCCGTGTTCACCACGTCCCCCACCCTGTCATACTGCCGTCCCCCGTCCAGCATGCCCCTGCCCGTACGCGTCCGCCCCCGGGGCTGATCAGCAGATCATCCCTGGGGGCGGTCGTGTTGGGCGTCAGCGGACGAAACTCGCCGCTTGTGTCGTCAGTTCGATGAGCGGCTGCGGCACGACGCCGGCCGCGACCGTGATGACCACGCCGATGACGAGCGCGGCCGCCGTGAGAGCGCCCGGGATGGACACCGACGGCGTGGACTCGCCCGGCTCGGACAGCCACATCATGACCACCACCCGCAGGTACGGGAAGGCGAGGATCATGCTGCTCACCACACCGACGATGATCAGCCACGACTGGTCGCCGCCGCCGGCCGCCGAGAAGACGGCGAACTTCGCGGTGAAGCCGCTGGTCAGCGGGATACCGGCGAAGGACAGCAGGATCACCGTGAAGACCGTCGCGTAGAACGGCGACCGGCGGCCGAGCCCGGCCCAGCGGGACAGGTGCGTCGCCTCGCCGTCGGCGTCGCGGACCAAGGTCACCACGGCGAACGCCGCGATCACCGTGAACCCGTACGCGACGAGGTAGAACATGACGCTCGACAGCCCGTCCTTGCTGCTGCCCATGACACCGACCAGCAGATATCCGGCATTGGCGATCGCCGAGTACGCCAGCAGCCGCTTGATGTCGGTCTGAGTGACCGCGAGGATCGCCCCGACGATCATGGTGAGTGCTGCCACGGCGGAGATGATCGGGGCGTACTGCCACTCGACGCGGTCGAAGCCGACGTAGAGCACCCGCAGCAGACCGCCGAAGGCTGCCACCTTGGTGCACGCCGCCATCAGGGCGGTGATCGGCGTCGGCGCACCCTGGTAGACGTCCGGCGTCCAGACGTGGAACGGCGCCGCCGCGGCCTTGAAGAGCAGACCGATGGAGAGCAGCGCCAGGCCGGCGTACAGGAGGACGACGGGGTTCTTGCTCTCCTGGGCGGCCGCGTGGATCTGGGCGAAGCCCACGCCACCGGCGTACCCGTAGAGCATCGCCAGGCCGAACAGGAAGAACGCCGACGCGTACGCCCCGAGCAGGAAGTACTTCAGCGCGGCTTCCTGCGAGATCAGCCGCCGACGACGGGCCAGCGCGCACAGCAGGTAGAGCGGCAGCGAGAAGACCTCGAGCGCGATGAACATCGTCAGCAGGTCGTTCGAGGCGACGAAGAGCATCATGCCGGACAGCGAGAACAGTGCGAGCGGGAAGGTCTCCGTCGCGCCGTTCGCCGTCTTGGCCTGCTGCTGGTCGGCCTCGGAGCCGACGGTGATCGCGGCCTGGGCCACGAACGGGCCACCCCGCTCCAGCGAGCGCTCCGCGATGAGGAGCAGCGCCACCGCGCCCAGCACCACGATCGCGCCCTGCAGGAAGAGCGCCGCCTTGTCCACCGCGACCGCGCCGCCGGCGGTGACCGCGTTGTCGGCGGTCACCTTGCCGATCCGGGCGATGATCGCGAAGAACGCGGCGATCAGTCCGGCCAGCGCCACGATCAGCTGTACGCCGTACCGGCCCTTCCGCGGCACGAAGGCGTCGACGAGGATCCCGACGCACGCCGCGCCGAACAGGATCAGCATCGGCGCCAGTGCCGCGTAGTTCAGGTGCGGCAGAGTGAGGTTGTCCATTACTTGCCCGCCTCAGTCGTGGAGTGGGTTGGTGCGGGGTCCTGCACGCCCAGGTCCTGCTGCAGGGTGACCGACACCGCCGGGTTGATCACGTCGAGGACCGGCTTCGGGTAGAAGCCGAGGACCAGCAGCAGCGCGATCAGCGGCGCGACGACCAGGATCTCCCGCTTGGAGATGTCCTGGCGCAGTCCGCTGACCTCCTTCAGCGTCGGGTTGAGCGTGCCCTGCATCGTGCGCTGGAACATCCAGAGCACGTACGCCGCCGCGAGGATGATGCCGACGGTGGCGATCACGGCCGCCGTCTTGTTGACCGTGAACGTGCCGATCAGCACCAGGAACTCGGAGACGAAGGGCGCGAGCCCGGGAAGGGCCAGCGACGCCATTCCCGCGAAGAAGAAGACCCCGGCGAGCGCCGGAACCAGCTTGCCCGCACCGCCGAAGTCGCTGATCGCGGCGCTGCCGCGCCGGGAGACCAGCATGCCGACGACGAGGAACAGCAGTCCGGTCGCGAGCCCGTGGTTCAGCATGTAGAGCACCGCACCGGTGGCCGCCTGCGTGGTGAAGGCGAAGATGCCGACCCCGATGAACCCGAAGTGCGCGATCGACGTGTACGCCACCAGCCGCTTCAGGTCGTTCTGACCGACCGCCAGCAGCGCGGCGTACAGGATGCCGACCACCGACAGCGTGATCGCCAGCGGGGCGAAGTACTTCGACGCCTCCGGGAACAGCGTCAGGCAGTACCGCAGGATGCCGAACGTCCCGACCTTGTCCATGACGCCGACGAGCAGCGCAGCCACCCCGGCGGGGGCGGCCCCACCGGCGTCCGGCAGCCAGGTGTGGAACGGGAAGAACGGGGCCTTGATCGCGAAGGCGAGGAAGAACCCGAGGAACATCCACCGGCCGGCGCCCCGGGAGAACTCGACGCTCGTGAGCGTCTGCCAGTCGAAGGTGTGCCCGCCCAGCACCCACAGGCCGATCACGGCGGCCAGCATGAACAGACCGCCGACCAGGGAGTACAGGAAGAACTTCACCGCCGCGTACTGCCGCTGCTTCTGCGGCACGTCCGCGCCGTAGGAGCCGATCAGGAAGTACATCGGAACCAGCATGATCTCGAAGAACACGTAGAACAGCAGGACGTCGGTGGCGGCGAAGACGCCGATCATCGAGCCCTCGAGGAACAGCAGCAGCGCGAAGAACGCCGGTACGGAGCGCCGGCTCTCCTGCTCGGCGTGGTTCCAGCTGGCGATGATCACCAGCGGCACCAGCAGCGCGATCAGGCCGAGCATCACCAGGGCGATGCCGTCCGCGCCGAAGCTGAACCGGGCACCCCAGGCCGGGATCCAGGTGTAGCTCTCGGTGAGCTGGAGCCGGTCGCCGCCGGGCTGGAACTTGAACCAGGCCACCACCGCGACGACGAGCACTGCCAGCGACACCACCAGCGCGATCAGCTTGGCCAGGGCGCCGCGACTCCGCGGCAGACAGGCCACGGCGATCGCACCGGCCAGCGGCGCCGCCGTCATGATCGACAGGTACATCACAACCTCGCCATCAGAGCGTGACCATCAGGAACGCGCCCACGACCACGAGCGCGCCGGTGAGCATGGACAGCGCGTAGGAGCGCACGAAACCGTTCTGGAGCCGCCGGAGCCGGCTCGACCCGCCGCCGGTCAGCGCGGCCAGGCCGTTCACCAACCCGTCCACGCCACGGTTGTCGAGGAAGACCAGGCCCCGGGTGAGCCAGCGGCCGGGCTTCTCGAAGACCGCCTCGTTGAAGGCGTCCGCGTACAGGTTGTTCCGGGCCGCGGTGACGACCGGCCCGGCCGGTTGCTCGACCAGCGCGGTGCCCCGGCGGAACAGCAGGTACGCGAAGCCGGCACCGACGACGGTGAAGGCCACCGAGAGCAGCGCGCCGGTTGTCGCGCTGACCCGATGCACCTCCTCCGTGACACCCTCCGGATCCACCACTGGAGTCAGCCAATTCACGACGCTGTCGTCCAGTGTCATGAGGTAACCGGCCACGATCGAGCCGATGGCCAGGAAGATCAGCGGGATCGTCATGATCGCCGGCGACTCGTGCGGGTGCTCGATGTCTTCCGTCCACCGCTTGGGGCCGTGGAAGGTGAGGACGAACAACCGCGTCATGTAGAACGCCGTCAGACCCGCGCCCAGCAGCGCCGCGCCACCGAAGAGCCAGCCCGTCCACCCGGGACGGTTGAACGCCGCCTCGATGATCGGGTCCTTGGTGAAGAAGCCCGACAGCGGCGGGATGCCGATGATCGCCAGCCAGCCCATCATGAAGGTCAGCCAGGTGATCCGCATGTACTTGGCCAGCCCGCCGAAACGGCGGATGTCGGTCTGGTCGTTCATCCCGTGCATGACCGAACCCGCGCCGAGGAACATGTTGGCCTTGAAGAAGCCGTGCGCGAGCAGGTGGATGATCGCCAGGGCGTACGCCACCCCGCCGAGTCCGACGCCCAGGAACATGTAGCCGATCTGGCTGACGGTCGACCAGGCCAGAACGCGCTTGATGTCGTCCTTGGCGCAGCCGATGATGCAGCCGAGCAACAGCGTCAGCGCTCCGACGCTCACGACCACGGTCTGAAGCGTCGGGTTGGCCGAGAAGATCGGGTTCGACCGCGCGATCAGGTACACACCGGCGGTCACCATCGTCGCGGCGTGGATGAGGGCGGAGACCGGAGTCGGGCCCTCCATCGCGTCCGGAAGCCAGGACTGCAGCGGGAACTGGCCGGACTTGCCGGTCGCGCCCAACAGGAGCAGCAGGCCCATCATCAGAACCGTGCCGGCGGCCAGGCCGCCCACGCCCTCGAAGACCTTGTCGTAGTCGGTCGTCCCGAGCGTGAAGAACATCAGGAAGATGCCGAGGGCGAAGCCCGCGTCACCGACCCGGTTCATCAGGAAGGCCTTCTTGCCGGCGGTCGCGGCCGAGTTCCGGTTGTACCAGAACGAGATCAGCAGGTACGACGCCAGACCGACGCCCTCCCAGCCGAGGTAGAGCATCACGTAGTTGTTGCCCAGCACCAGCAGGAGCATCGCCGCGACGAACAGGTTGAAGTACCCGAAGAAGCGGCGGCGTCCCTCGTCGTGCGCCATGTAGCCCACGGCGTACAGGTGGATGAGCGAGCCCACGCCGGTGATCAGCAGCACGAAGACCGCGGACAGCGGGTCGAACAGCAGGCCGAACCCGACGTCCAGCTTCCCGGACTGGATGAAGTCCCACAGGTGCACCGAGACTTCGCGATTGTCGGAGGGCAGATCGGCGAGACGGATGAAGGCGACCAGGCCGAGCACGAACGACGTCGCCGTCGCGAGTACGCCGAGCCAGTGTCCCCACTTGTTGGTCAGCTTGCCCGACAGCAGCAGGAACGCCGCGCTGACCGCCGGGATCGCCACCACCAGGGTGATCAATGTCTGCATTGCGACCTCAGTACTTCAGCAGGTTCGCGTCATCGACGCTGGCGGAGCGTCGCGTGCGGAAGATGGCCATGATGATGGCGAGGCCGACGACGACCTCGGCCGCGGCGATGACCATGGAGAAGAACGCCATGATCTGACCGTCCAGCGAGCCGTTGATCCGGCTGAACGTGACCAGCGCGAGGTTGGCCGCGTTCAGCATGAGCTCGATGCACATGAAGAGGACGATCGCGTTCCGGCGGATCAGTACGCCCACCGCACCGATGGTGAACAGTGCCGCCGAGAGGACGATGTACCACATGGGAGTCATCTAGATCACCGGCCTTCCGTGTGCTTGTCGGCGACCTCGGCGGCCGTGAGCTCCCGGGTCGGCAGGATCGGCGAGATGCTGCGCTGGGCGGGCGTACCGTCCGGCAGCTTCGCCGGGGTGGCGACCGAGTCGGAGGAGGCGAACACGCCCGGACCCGGCTTGGGGCCGGGGTAGTTGCCCGGCGCGAACCGCGCCCGCATCATCTCCGGCTGGCTGATCTTGTCTTCCTTACGCTTCTCGACGTGCGCCAGCAGCATCGCGCCGACCGCGGCGGTGATGAGCAGCGCGCTGGAGATCTCGAAGGCGAAGACGTACTTGGTGAACAACAACGAGGCGAGGCCCTGGACGTTGCCCTTGGCGTTCGCCTCGTCGAGCCCGGTGACCGTCATCTTCTCGACGACCCGCAGCAGCCCGGTGCCGAGCAGACCGGCGAAGCCGACGCCGAGGATGATCGCGGCGGTCTGCTGACCGCGCAATGTCTCGATCACGGCATCCGACGCGTCCCGGCCGACCAGCATCAGCACGAAGAGGAACAGCATCATGATCGCGCCGGTGTAGACGATGATCTGCGTCATGCCGATGAACGGCCCGGCCTGCACGATGTAGAAGACGCCCAGACAGAGCATGGTGAGCACCAGCCAGAGCGCGGAGTGCACCGCGTTGCGGCTGGCGACCATGCCGATCGCACCGATGAGCGCGATCGGGGCCAGGATGAAGAAGACGACCTTCTCGGAGGTGCCGACTTCCCCGGCCGCGGCGGCCAATTGGAGTGCGCTAATCATCGCCCCTCAGCTCCCACCGAGACGCCCGGGTTCGTCGGCCCGCTCAGGTAGTAGTCCTTCTCCGTCTCACCCAGGAACATCGGGTGCGGCGGCTGCTCCATGCCCGGCAGCAGCGGCGCGAGCAGCTGCTCCTTCGTGAAGATGAGGTCCCGGCGGTCGTCGCGGGCCAACTCGTACTCGTTGCTCATGGTCAGCGAGCGAGTCGGGCACGCTTCGATGCACAGGCCGCAGAAGATGCACCGGGCGTAGTTGATCTGGTAGATGCTGGCGTACCGCTCGCCCGGGGAGAACCGGGCCTGTTCGGTGTTGTCGCCACCCTCCACGTAGATCGCGTCGGCCGGGCAGGCCCAGGCGCACAGCTCGCACCCGATGCACTTCTCCAGTCCGTCCGGATGCCGGTTGAGGACGTGCCGGCCGTGGAAGCGCGGCGCGGTGGCGTCCGGCTTCTCCGGGTACTCCGTGGTCACGACCTTCTTGAACATGTGCGAGAAGGTGACCCCGAAGCCCTTGGCCATTCCGGTGAAGGCACCCATCTCACGCCTCCTTCGCGCCGGAACCCACCGGCTGGTCGTTGTCGGTCCCGGCCGAAGCGCGGTCGGCCGAGATCCGCTTCGCCCGCGGGTTGACCGGCACGACCAGGTCCAGCGGCGGCAGCGGGAAACTTCCCGCCGGACGCTGCGCGACCTGTTCGTCCAGGGTCAGCGGGGTCGGCTCCTTCTTCGACGGCCACAGCAGTGCGATCGCCATCAGGACGACGACTGCCGCGCCCAGCCACAGCAGCGTCTGCGTACGCGTCGCGTTGCTGTTCTGCAGCGTCTTGATGCCGGACAGGGCCAGGATCCAGATCAGGTTGGCCGGAATGAGCACCTTCCAGCCGAACCGCATGAACTGGTCGTACCGCAGCCGGGGCAGTGTGCCCCGCAGCCAGACGAAGACGAACAGCAGCAGCAGGACCTTGATCGTGAACCAGAGCAGCGGCCACCAGTTGTCGTTGGCTCCGTCCCACAGGCTGATCGGCCACGGCGCGCGCCAGCCGCCCAGGAAGAGCGTTGTGCACAGCGCCGAGACCGTCACCATGTTGATGTACTCGGCGAGGAAGAACAGCGCGAACTTCAGCGACGAGTACTCGGTGTGGAAACCGCCGACCAGCTCCGACTCGGCCTCCGGGAGGTCGAACGGGGCCCGGTTGGTCTCACCCACGGCGGAGACGAAGTAGATCACGAAGCTCGGCAGCAGCAGGAGCGCGTACCAGCTGGGGGCGGTGAACGATCCGAACTGGGTCCCGTTCGCCTGCGCGGCCACGATCCCCGAGGTGCTCATCGTGCCGGCCGTCATGAAGACCGCCACGATCGACAGGCCCATCGCGACCTCGTAGGAGATCATCTGAGCGCTGGAGCGCAGACCGCCGAGGAGCGGGTAGGTCGAGCCGCTGGCCCAACCCGCGAGCACCACCCCGTAAACGCCCATGCCGGAGCAGGCGAGCACCAGGAGGACGGCCACCGGAATGTCGGTGAGCTGGAGTGGCGTCCTCGTGCCGAAGATCGAGACCATCGGGCCGAAGGGAATGATCGCGAACGCCGTGAAGGCGCAGACCGTCGAGATCACCGGGGCGATGAAGAACACCGCCTTGTCGGCGAGCTTCGGCATGATGTCCTCTTTGAAGGCCAGCTTGAGGCCGTCGGCGAGGGACTGCAGCAGGCCGAAGGGGCCGTTGCGGTTCGGTCCGGGCCGGACCTGCATCCGCGCCACGACCCGCCGCTCGTACCAGATGGCGAACAGCGTCATCACGACGAGGAAGACGAAGATCGCGACGACCTTGATGAGAACCAGCCACCATGGATCTTGGCCGAAGTTCTCCAGGGTCGGATCCTGGGCGAGGATCACTGCGCACCTCCAGCGGTGGTTCCCGCGGCGACCGTGACGACCGCGCCCGAGTGGGCGCCGAGCGTCCGGTTCGCCGTCGAGCCCGGCGAGTTCGCCGGCACCCAGACGACGTCCGCGGGCATGTCGGTGATGAGCGCCGGCAGCGTCACCGAGCCGCGCTCGGTGCTGACCGTGACGAGGTCGCCGTCGGCGACGCCCAACCCGGTCGCGGTCGCCTTGGCCAGCCGCGCCACGCTCGGGCGGGCGGTGCCCATCAGCACCTCGTCGCCGTCGAGCAGGCTGCCGTTGTCCAGCAGGTAGTGCCACGAGCTCAGGACCGCCGTCCCAGGCGCCAGCGTGGGTCGCGTCGCCGGGGCGTACGTCGGGGCCAGCGGCTTGTCCGCCGCCGTCGTGGGCAGGCTGCCCAGCTCCTGGCGTACCGCGGTGACATCCGCCGTGCCGAGCGTGACGCCCAGCTCGGTGGCGAGCGCGTCGAGCACCCGCGCGTCGGCCATCATCGCCGCCGCCTGGCGTCCGCCCTGCGTCGTGGTGAACTCGAAGACCTGGTCGAACGGCCGCAACCGGCCCTCCCAGTCCACGAAGGACCCCGCCTTCTCGGAGGTCGTCGCGACCGGCAGAACCACATCGGCGTGCCGGGTCACCGCGGTGGCCCGGATCTCCAGGCTCACCAGGAAGCCGACCTTCGTCAGAGCTTGCTCAGCCAGCGCCGGGTCGGCCAGGTCGCCCGGGTCCACCCCGGCCACGACCAGCGCGCCCAGCCGGCCGTCGGCCGCCGCCGCGAGCATCGCGTCGGTGTCCTTGCCGGCCTGGCTCGAGATCACCCCCGGCTCCAGGCCCCACAGCTGCGCCAGCTCCGCGCGCGCCGCCGGGTCGGCCACCGGCCGACCACCCGGCAGCAGGTTCGGCAGGCAGCCCGCGTCGACCGCACCGCGGTCCCCGGCCCGCCGGGGCACCCAGGCCACCTTGGCCCCGGTACGCGCGGCGAACGCGGCCACCGCCGAGAAGCCGCCCGGGACGGTGGCGAGCCGCTCGCCCACGAGGATGATCGTCTCCGCGTCGACGCCGACGATCCGGTCCAGCGCCTCGGGCTCCTCACCCGGGGCGGCGGTGACCAGCGTGCCGGACAGCTTCGCGAGGCCGCGCGTGGCGAACGGGGCGACCCCGGTGACCCGCAGTCGCTTGTTGACCGCCGCCTTGCGCAGGCGCAGGAAGACGATCGGGCACTCCTCCTCGGGCTCCAGCCCGACGAGGACCACGTGCCGGGCCTTCTCCAGGTCGGCGTAGGTCACCGAGGTCTCACCGGCGACCGAGGAGGCGAGGAAGTCGGCCTCCTCCGTCGACAGCGGCCGGGCCCGGAAGTCCACGTCGTTGGTCTTGAGCGCCACCCGCGCGAACTTCGCGTAGGCGTACGCGTCTTCGACGGTCAGCCGGCCGCCGGTCAGCACGCCGACGCCGTACGCCCCGTCCCGAGCGGCCCGCAGACCCTCGGCGGCGACCGTCAGCGCCTCGCTCCAACTAGCCGACCGCAGCTCGCCCGTCTCCTTGTCGCGAACCAGCGGCGTGGTGAGGCGATCGAACGCGGTGGCGTACTGGAAACCCCACCGGCCCTTGTCGCAGTTCCACTCCTCGTTGACCTGCGCGTCCTCGCCGGCCAGCCGCCGCAGCACCTTGCCGCGCCGGTGGTCGGTCCGCTGCGAGCAGCCGGCCGAGCAGTGCTCGCACACGCTCGGCGACGACACCAGGTCGAACGGCCGCGCCCGGAACCGGTACTGAGCGCCGGTGAGTGCGCCGACCGGGCAGATCTGCACGGTGTTGCCGGAGAAGTAGGAGTTGAAGGGCTCGTCGCCCTCGTCGATCGACATGCCGTCGCCGTCGCCGCCGTAGAACTCGTCGCGGTAGACGTTGATCTGCTCGGCGGAGGACCGATCCATCAGGTCGATGAACTTGTCCCCGGCGATCTCCTCGGAGAACCGGGTGCAGCGCTGGCAGAGCACACAGCGCTCACGGTCCAGCAGCACCTGGCTGGAGATGTTGATCGGCTTGGGGTACTCGCGCTTGTGCTCGTGGAACCGCGAATCCGTCCGGCCGGTGCTCATCGCCTGGTTCTGCAACGGGCACTCGCCGCCCTTGTCGCACATCGGGCAGTCCAGCGGGTGGTTGATCAGGAGCATCTCCATGATCCCCGACTGCGCCTTCTGCGCGACCTCACTGGTCCGGTGCGTACGCACGACCATGCCGTCGGCGACGGTCTGCGTACAGGAGGCGACCGGCTTGCGCTGCCCCTCGACCTCCACGAGGCACTGGCGGCAGGCGCCGGCCGGGGCCAGCAGCGGGTGGTCGCAGAACCGCGGGATCTCGATCCCCATCTTCTCGGCGACCCGGATGAGCAGCGTGCCCTTGGGCGCGGTCACCTCGATCCCGTCGATGGTGAGAGTGACCTCGTCGGTGCTCTTGGCTACTTCGGCGGACGTCATCAGTGAGCACCTGCCAATGCCTTCTCCGAGAGCTTCGGCGCTTTCCGGCCCTCGATGTAGTCCAGGTAATCCTGCTTGAAGTACTGCAGGGAGCTGGTCACCGAGCTGGTCGCACCGTCGCCGAGGCCGCAGAACGAGCGGCCGAGGATGTTGTCGGCGGTGTCGAGCAGGGTGTCCAGGTCCTCGTGCGAGCCCTGACCGGACAGGATGCGGCGGTAGACCCGCACCATCCAGTAGTTGCCCTCTCGGCAGGGAGTGCACTTGCCGCACGACTCGTGGTGGTAGAACTCCAGCCACCGGTAGGTCGCGTAGACCGGGCAGTCCTGATCGGAGAAGATCTGCGTCGCCGTGGTGCCGAGGATCGAGCCGGCCGCCGCGACGCTGTCGAAGTCCAGCGGGACGTCGAGGTGCTCGGCGGTCAGCAGCGGCGTCGACGAGCCACCCGGCGTCCAGAACCGCAGGTTGTGGCCGGGCTGCATGCCTCCAGCCAGCTCGATCAGCTCCCGCAGCGTGATGCCCAGCGAGCACTCGTACTGGCCGGGGTGCTGAATGCGCCCGGACAGCGAGTAGATCATCGGGCCGGACGACTTCTCGGTGCCCATCGTCTTCCACCAGGCCGCGCCGCCCAGCACGATGTACGGGACGCTGGCGATGGTACCGACGTTGTTCACCACGGTCGGGCAGGCGTACAGGCCGTGCGTCGCCGGGAACGGCGGGCGCAGCCGGGGCTGGCCGCGCATGCCCTCCAGCGAGTCCAGCAGAGCCGTCTCCTCGCCACAGATGTACGCCCCGGCGCCGGAGTGCACCACCAGGTCGAGGTCGAACCCCGAACCCAGGATGTTCTGGCCGAGATACCCCGCCTTGTACGCCTCCTGCACCGCGTGCCGCAGCCGGCGCGCCGCGTGGACGGCCTCACCGCGGATGTAGATGAAGGCGCGGTTGGCGCGGATGGCGTACGAGGCGATGATGGCGCCCTCGACCAGCGCGTGTGGGTCGTAGGTCATCAGCGGCAGGTCCTTGCAGGTCCCCGGCTCGCCCTCGTCGGCGTTGATCACCAGGTAGTGCGGCTTGCCGTCGTTCTGCGGGATGAAGCCCCACTTCAGGCCGGTGGGGAACCCGGCGCCGCCGCGTCCCCGCAGACCGGAGTCCTTCACCAGCGCGATCAGGTCGTCCGGGTGCGCCTGCAGCGCCTTGCGCAGCGCGGCGTACCCGTCGAGCTGCTCGTAGACGTCCAGGCGCCACGCGTCGGGCGACAGCCACCGCTTGGTCAGGACCGGGGTGAGCTTCTCAAAGACACTCACTTGCTTGCTCCGTTCGCCGCAGAGGGGATCGGCGTGTTGAGGTCGAAGCCGGCCGGGCTGATCCCGTACTGCTGAGCGAGCTTGACGCCACGGAGCGTCGGCTCGCCCGCCGGGCCGTCGGCGACCGCACCGTCGCGCTCGTCGGCGAAGCCCGCGAGCTGCAGCGCCATCTCCTTGAGCGAGCAGAGTCGCGCGCCCCGGCTGGGCTGGACCGGCCGACCGGCGGCCAGGTCCTCGGTCAGCTGCACCGCCGACTCCGGGTCGAGCCCGTCGACGAAGTCGTAGTTGACGGTGACGACGGGACCGTAGTCGCAGGCCGCCAGGCACTCCGCGTGCTCCAGCGTGATCTTGCCGTCCGGCGTGGTCTCGTCGTGGCCGACGCCGAGGTGGTCGCTGACCGCGTCGAAGATCGCCTGGCCGCCGAGCACGTCGCACATCGTGTTGGTGCAGACGCTGACGAGATACTCACCGGTGGGCCGGCGCTTGTACATCGTGTAGAACGTCGCGACCGCGCCGACCTGGGCCTTGGTCAGGCCGAGCTGCTCGGCGCAGAAGGCGACGCCGTCCGGGGAGACGTGGCCGTCCTCGTTCTGCACCAGGTGCAGCAGCGGCAGCAGCGCGGAACGCTGCTTGCCCTCGGGGTAGCGGGCGATGATCTCCTTCGCCCGCGCGTAGGTCTCGGCTGAGAACGTCATCAGCGGTCACACCCTCCCATGACGGGGTCGAGCGACGCCCCGCCGGCGATCACGTCGGCCAGCAGGCCGCCCTCGGCCATCGCGGGGATGGCCTGCAGGTTCACGAAGCTGGGTTCGCGGTAGTGCACCCGGTAGGGCCGGGTACCGCCGTCGGAGACGACGTGCGCGCCCAGCTCGCCGCGCGGACCCTCGACCGGGACGTAGACCTGGCCGGCCGGGACCCGGAAACCCTCGGTGACCAGCTTGAAGTGGTGGATCAGCGATTCCATCGACTGACCCATGATCTTCGCGACGTGGTTCAGCGAGTTGCCCATGCCGTCCTGGCCGACGGCCAGCTGAGCGGGCCAGGCGATCTTCTTGTCCGCCACGATGACCGGGCCGGGCTTGAGCCGCTCCAGCGCCTGCTCGATGATCTTCAGCGATTCCCGCATCTCGTTGATGCGCACCAGATACCGGGCGTAGACGTCGGCCTCCGGTTGCGTCGGCACGTCGAACTCGTAGGTCTCGTACCCGCAGTAGGGCTGCGTCTTGCGAAGGTCCCAGGCCAGGCCGGCGCTGCGGAGCACCGGGCCGGTGATGCCCAGTGCCAGGCACCCGGTGACGTCGAGGATCGCGACGCCCTGCGTACGCTGCAGCCAGATCGGCTGGCCGGACAGCAGGTCCTCGTACTCCTTGATGCGCTTGGGCATGAAGTCGAGCAGCTCGCGGATCTTCTTGATCGCCTCGGGCGGGACGTCCTGAGCCACGCCACCGGGCCGGACGTACGCCATGTTCATCCGCAGGCCGCTGATCAGCTCGAAGATGTCGAGGATGAACTCCCGCTCGCGGAAGCCGTAGATCATCATCGAGAGCGCGCCCAGCTCCATGCCGGTGGTGGCCAGCCAGACCAGGTGCGACGAGATCCGGTTGAGCTCCATCATCAGGACGCGGATGGTGGTCGCGCGCTCCGGGATGTCGTCGGTGATGCCGAGCAGCTTCTCCACCGCGAGGCAGTACGCCGTCTCGTTGAAGATCGGAGCCAGGTAGTCCATCCGGGTCACGAAGGTCGTGCCCTGGGTCCAGGTGCGGAACTCGAGGTTCTTCTCGATCCCGGTGTGCAGATAGCCGATGACGGTACGGGCTTCGGTGACCGTCTCGCCCTCCAGCTCCAGGACGAGCCGCAGTACGCCGTGGGTCGACGGGTGCTGCGGGCCCATGTTGACCACGATCCGCTCGTCATGGATCGGGTCCACGCCGCTGACCACGTCGTTCCAGTCGCCACCGGTGACGGTGAAGACCTTGCCCTGGGTGGTCTCGCGCTCCGGCGCGTAGGTGTCGTAGCCGCTCATTACTTGTATGCCCTCCGCTGGTCCGGCGGTGGAATCTCGGCGCCCTTGTACTCGACCGGCACACCGCCGAGCGGGTAATCCTTGCGCTGCGGGTGGCCCTCCCAGTCGTCCGGCATGAGGATCCGGGTGAGGTTGGGGTGGCCGTCGAAGACGATTCCGAACATGTCGTAGGTCTCCCGCTCCTGCCAGTCGGCGGTCGGGTAGACGCTGGTGACGCTCGGCAGGTGCGGGTTCTCAGCGGTGATCGCGCACTCCAGCCGGATACGCCGGCGGTAGGTCATCGAGGTCAGGTGGTAGACGGCGTGCAGCCGGCGGTCCTGGGCGGGGTAGTCCACACCCGACACCGAGGAGCACAGCTCGTAGCGCAGTCCCTCGTCGTCGCGGAGAGTGCGGCACACGTCCGCGATCGCCTCCGGCTTGACGTGGAGGGTCAGCTCGCCGCGGTCCACCACGATCCGCTCGATCACCTCGTCGAACGAGGCGAACGCCGGCTCGACCTCGCCCTCGGCCTGCTCGCCGCCGCTGAGCGCCTCGGCCAGACCGTCGAGGACCTCGTCGAACTCCTCGACCCCGACCGGGCGGCCGAGCGAGGCGGGTACGCGCGTCCGGCGTACGAGGCCGCCGAAGCCGGACGTGTCACCGCTGCCGCTGACCCCGAACAGGCCCTGGCCGCCGTTGACGGACGACTCGGTCACTGTCCCTCCTTGGTGTTCGCGGCGGTGCTCGAAGCGTCGCGCCTGGCGTCCACTGCCACCGACCGATTCATCCAGTTCGAAATCCGCAGCTGCTCTTCGGTCCCCTCGGCGACCGCCTTCTCCCAGGCGGCCCGCTTCTGCTTGTCGTAGCGGTAGCTGGACGGCATCGAGCCGGGCTTGACGATCGGGCCGCGTCCCTCGGCGATCTTCGCCTCGATCGACTTCGCGCGCCGGTCACCCAGCGGCTCGGCCATCACCTTCTCGTGCAGCTTGAGGATCGCGTCGATCAGCATCTCGGGCCGCGGCGGGCAGCCGGGCAGGTACATGTCGACCGGCACGACGTGGTCCACGCCCTGCACGATCGCGTAGTTGTTGAACATGCCGCCGCTGGAGGCGCAGACGCCCATGGAGAGCACCCACTTCGGCTCCGGCATCTGGTCGTAGATCTGGCGCAGGACCGGAGCCATCTTCTGGCTCACCCGGCCGGCCACGATCATCAGGTCGGCCTGCCGCGGCGAGGCCCGGAAGACCTCCATGCCGAACCGGGCCAGGTCGTAGCGGGCGGCGCCGGTCGCCATCATCTCGATCGCGCAGCAGGCCAGGCCGAAGGTCGCCGGCCAGAAGCTCGCCTTACGCGACCAGTTCACCAGCTTCTCCACGGTGGTCAGCAGGACCCCGTTCGGAAGCAGCTTCTCCTCGATACCCATGGCTCGCCCTGTCCCCTAGTCCCAGTCCAGGCCGCCGCGCCGCCAGACATAGGCGTACGCGATGAAGACCGTGCCGATGAAGAGAACCATCTCCACGAAGCCGAAGATGCCCAGCCGATCGAAGCTGACCGCCCACGGGTAGAGGAAGATGATCTCGATGTCGAAGACGATGAAGAGCATCGCGGTCAGGTAGAACTTGACCGGGAAGCGTCCACCGCCGATCGGTTGCGGCGTCGGCTCGATCCCGCACTCGTACGCGTCGAGCTTGGCCTTGTTGTAGCGGCGGGGACCGACGAACGGCGCGATCACCACCGAGAAGAGGGCGAACGCCGCCGCGAGGGCGAACAGCCCGACTATCGGTACGTATGGCGAGAGCGACATGTTGCTCGACGTCCCTTCCCTACACCGCCGGGGCTACCCGGCTCAGGCCGTTGATGATCCGATCCATCGCGTCGCCGCCGCGTGGATCGGTGAGGTTGGCCAACAGCTTCAAAACGAAGCGCATCAGTGTCGGATGCGGCATACCGTGCTTCGTCGCCAGCTTCATGACCTGCGGATTTCCAATGAGCTTCACGAAGATCCCGCCGAGCCGGTAGTAGCCGCCGTAGCGGATCTTCAGCTCCTGCGGGTACGCCTGCAGCGCGCGTTCGCGGTCCGGACCGGCGGGCCGGGCGAGCGCCTGCGTCACGATCTCGGCGGCCAGCGCACCCGACTCCATCGCGTACGCGATGCCTTCGCCGTTGAAGGGGTTCACCATGCCGCCGGAGTCCCCGACGAGCAGTACGCCCCGCGTGTAGTGCGGCGTGCGGTTGAAGCCCATGGGGAGGGCGGCGCCCATGATCGGGCCGTCGGCGTTGGCCTCGTCCCGCATCCCCCAGTCCTCGGGAGTGCTGCCCATCCAGTCGACCAGCAACTGGCGGTAGTTCGTCTTGCCGTACGCGACGGAGCTGTTGAGGACGCCGAGGCCGACGTTGACCCGGCCGTCTCCCATGCCGAAGATCCAGCCGTAGCCGGGCAGCAGCTTGTCGCCGCCTTCCCGGCTGCGCAGCTCCAGCCAAGACTCCAGGTAGTCGTCGTCGTGCTTGGCCGGGCTGCGGTAGTAGCGGCGGACCGCCACGCCCATCGGGCGATCCTCCCGCTTGGTCAGGCCGAGCGCCAGCGGGAACCGCCCGCTCACGCCGTCCGCCGCGATCACGAGCGGGGCGCGGTAGGCGACCTCGCCCTCCGGCGTCTTGGCCGTCACGCCCACGACCTGGTCGGCCTCGTCCAGCACCGGTCCGGTCACGTTCGTGTTGACCACCAGCTTCGCGCCGGCCGCCACCGCCCGCCGGGCCAGCAGGTCGTCGAAGTCCATGCGGGTACGCGTCAGGCCGTAGTTCGGGAAGCTGGCCAGCTCCGGCCAGTCCAGCTCCAGGCGTACGCCGCCGCCGATGACGCGGAGTCCCTTGTTCGGCAGCCAGCCCTGCTCCGGGCCGGTGTCCACGCCCATGTCGATCAGCTGCTTGACCGCACGCGGGGTCAGGCCGTCGCCGCAGACCTTCTCCCGGGGGAACTCGGTCTTCTCCAGCAGCAGGACGCTCACACCGTGCCGCGCCAGGTGGTAGGCGGTCGCTGAACCGCCCGGACCCGCGCCGACGACGATGACGTCGGCGTCCATATCAGTCGTGGCCACGGTCACCTCCACCGCTGAACACGCTCGTGAAACTCTTCACAAGCTCGGCTCAGGCGCACTCTAGTACCGCTTCTGTGAACGCGTATGACTTAGGTTGCCCTAACCAGTGAGCTGGGTCTCGTTTGCGCAGCTCAAGATCCGGGACGCTCGGAGCGTCTGTCCAGTTCGCGTGGAATGCGTATTTCACACTGTGGGCGACCTACTAAGTTGACTGACCGTTTCTCAGCTCGCACTTCTTCCCGACGCTCGGTCTGCGCGGCCGCCGCTTCCAGATCGGCGATCCGGACGGGTTCCTCACCGAAACCGCCGCCGAGATTTCCCAGTACTCCCACACCGGTCCAACGGGAGTAAGGGCAGGTCAGACGCGGACGGCCCGGTGCAGGGAGGCGACCCCGCCGGTCAGATTGCGCCAGCCGACCTGCGACCAACCGCTCTCGGCGATCACGGCGGCGAGGCTCGACTGGTTGTGCCAGGCCCGGATCGACTCCGCCAGATACACATAGGCATCCGGATTGGACGCCACCTTGCGAGCGACGGCGGGCAGGCTGCGCATCAAATAGGACAGATAAACAGTGCGGAAGACCGGGACGGTGGGGTGGGAGAACTCACACACCACGAGCCGGCCGCCCGGCTTGGTCACCCGGGCCATCTCCCGCAGTGCGCCGGCGGTGTCGTTGACGTTACGCAGGGCGAACGAGATGGTCACCGCGTCGAAGGAGGCGTCAGCGAAGGGCAGGGCCAAGGCGTCGCCCGCGACCAACGGCACCTGTGGGCGTACTCGCCGCCCGACGCCGAGCATGCCCAGCGAGATGTCGGCCCCGACCGCGTACGCCCCGGACCGGCCGAGGTCCACCGTGGAGATGCCGGTGCCCGCCCCGAGATCGAGAACCCGCTCCCCCGGCCGCAGGTCGAGGGCGGCCGACGTCGCCCGGCGCCACGACCGGTCCCGGCCGAACGAGAGGATCGTGTTGGTCCGGTCGTAGCGGTCGGCCACACCGTCGAACATCTCGGCGATCTCGTGCCGGTCCTTGTCCAGGTCTGCGCGGGTCACGAGCACCACTCTACGCAGCCCGTACGCCGCACCGGTCAGCGGTAGATCGGCCCGGTGGTGTCGTCGAGGTCGTCCTCGGGATCCTTGCGCAGCATCCACCACAGCAGTACGCCGCCCAGCGACACGAGCACGGCGCCGCCGCCGATCACGAGGACGGAGCCGAGGCCGAGTCCGCCGACGGTGTCCCGGGGCATGACCTGGGGCTGCGGGCTGTCCGTGGCGGTCACTTCCGCGACCTCGTCGGTGACGTCCACTGTCGGCTCGTCGGTCGGCGTCGGGGACACCTTGGACTTCGTGGGCTTCGGCGTCGGCGACGTTCCGGTGCCGGAACACGTACGCGGACGGCCGTCGACGGCCACCCGGACCGCCGCGCTGTTGTTGCCCGGCCGGGGATCATCGGCGTAACTGATCGCCACGGCGCCGCAGCCCGTGGGCGCGCTGTCGATGCGCAGCCGCAGCGTCAACTGGCGACGGGCGCCGTCGGCCAAGGCGGCGCTGTACACACAGCGGGCTTGCGTCCCGGTGGCCGGTTGGCAGACGCCACCGCCGGTGCTGACGATCCGCGTACCGGGCGGGGCGGTGATGTGCACGGTGTAGGTGAGCGGAGCAGCGCTCTGCGGACCGTTGTTGCGCAGCACGTATCGGACGTCGACCGCTTGCCCGACCCGGCCGGTGACGGCGGACGCGGAGACCCCCAGGTCTGCCGTCGTCGGTGCGGCGTACGCCGTCGCGGCTCCGGTCGCCAGCCCGGCGACGAGCGCCGCCGCCGTGGCGGCCAGCACTCTACGCATCCACATGGTCCGCTCCCTGAGAGGTGAAGACGGACAGTATCACCCGAGCGTCACAGGTCGGCCGAGAAAGCTCCCCGCCTGCGGATACGCCACAGAATCCCGGCGCCGGCCACCACCAGCCCGACGGCCGCCACGACGGCCACGGCCACCCACGGCCCGGAACCGCCGGAATCTCCGGCGAGGGTGATCATCGGCGTGACTTCGACGCTCGGCGATTCGGCGATCGCCGCCATGCTGTCCGACGCCGTCGCCGTCGGCTCGGTCGCTGCGAGCGACGCAGACGCCGACGGAGCCGAGGTCGGCCGAGGCTTGGCGGAGGCGGACGATTTCGGTGAGGCCGACGGCTTTGTCGTGCAGGTGGCCGCGCTCACTCCGTCCACAGTCACCCGCAGCGTCGCCGAGTTGTTCGACGTCTTGGGATCGTCGCCGTACTGGAGACTGATCTTTCCCGGCGTCGTGCACTTCGCCTTGACCTCGAAGTAATAGAGGTTCGTCCCGAACGAGACGCCCCCCGAAGGGTTGTCGTCGTCCGGGTAGAGCATTCCCTGGATCGGACAGCGAACGTGCTGGTGCGCGGTGAGCCAGATGCAGCCATTGCCGCTCAACGCCCGTTCGGTGGCGGCGAGAAAGGTGGTCCCTCCGGGTGCCCGGACTTCCCGCCAGACCGTTCCACCGAGCGTCGCCTCGGGCCCGTAGTTGTGGGTCTCCACGACGATGGTCGCCGTCTTCCCCAGCGCGGCGTGTCCTTGTGCGGCGACCTTGATCGCAAGATCGGCCTGCGGCGCGGCGGCGTACGCGGCACCCCCGGGGCCGACGACTGCCAACACTCCGATCGCGGCGGCGCTCAGCGCACGTCGTATCCACATCCCCGTTCCTCCTCAGCGAACGGTGGACGCTAACACGAAGGTGGCTCGGTACGCGGCCCTCGCCGCGGTCAGTGCGCCTCGACCAGCGGAAGCGCCTTGCCGACACCGCCGCCCGGCAACGCGATCGACGAGAAGTGCGAGGTGACCCGGTCGTCGGTCGGGTCGTCCGCCGGCGTCCAGTGCACGCGCAGGTGGTTGTAGAGGGTGTCCCGCTGCGCCGGGATGCGCCCGGCGGTGCGGATCATCCAGATCAGCTCCTGCAGGTTGGAGCGGTGCCGGGCGCCGGCCGAGGAGATGACGTTCTCCTCCAGCATGATCGAGCCCAGGTCGTCCACGCCCATGTGGAGCGCCAGCTGGCCGGCGTCCTTACCGGTCGTCAGCCACGAGGCCTGCAGGTGGTTGACGTTGTCGAAGAACAACCGGGCCACCGCGATGAGCCGCAGGTATTCCAGCGTCGTGGCCTGCGTACGCCCCTTGAGGTGGTTGTTCTCCGGCTGGTAGGTCCACGGGATGAAGGCCCGGAAGCCGCCGGTGCGGTCCTGCACGTCGCGGATCATCCGCATGTGCTCGATCCGCTCGGCGTTGGTCTCGCCGGTGCCCATCATCATGGTGGCCGTCGACTCGACCCCGTGCTGATGAGCGACCTCCATGACCTCCAGCCAGCGCGCGCCCGACTCCTTCAGCGGCGCGATCGCCGTCCGCGGCCGGTCGGGCAGCATCTCCGCGCCCGCCCCGGCGATAGAGTCCAGGCCGGCGGCCTTGATCCGGACGACGGCCTCCTCGATCGAGACCCCGCTGACCTTGGCCATGTGCAGGATCTCGCTCGGGCCGATCGAGTGGATCGCCAGCTGCGGGTACGCCTGCTTCACCGAGGAGAACAGCTCCTCGTAGTACTCGACCCCGTAGTCGGGGTGGTGCCCGCCCTGCAGCATGACCTGCGTCGCGCCGAGGTCGACCGCCTCGCCGCAGCGGCGCAGGATCTCCTCCATCGGGTGCGACCAGCCCTCGGCGTGCTTCGGCGCCCGGTAGAAGGCGCAGAACTTGCACGCCGTCACGCAGACGTTCGTGTAATTGATGTTCCGGTCGATGAGGTAGGTCACAATGCCATCGGGGTATCTCCGGCGGCGTACGGCGTCCGCGGCCTCGCCCAGCGGGTGCAGCGGCGCGTCGGTGTAGAGGAGCAGGGCCTCGTCCGGACTGATCCGACCGCCATCGGCCGCACGCTGCAGAATGCTGTCGATCTGTTGAACGCTCGTCACATCCCGAAGACTACAGGTAGGTTTTCGATCATGGCTGCCATGCGTTACCGCCGCTTGGGCGACTCCGGTCTCGTCGTCTCGGTCGTCGGGCTGGGGTGCAACAACTTCGGCCGGAAACTCAACGCCGAGGAGACCCGGGCGGTGGTCGACGCGGCGATCGACGCCGGGGTCACCTTCTTCGACGCGGCCGACGTCTACGGCACCCCCCGCGGGACCTGCGAGATGTTCCTCGGCGAGGCGCTCAAGGGCCGTCGCGACAGCGTCGTGCTGGCCACCAAGTTCGGGATGGACATGGGCGCCGCGGCCGGCGACCCGCGCTCAGCCGACGGCGCGCGCGGCTCTCGCCGCTACATCGTGAAGGCGGTGGAGGACTCGCTACGGCGGCTGCAGACCGACTACATCGACCTCTATCAGTTCCACTACCCCGACCCGGCCACGCCGATCGAGGAGACCCTCCGGGCGCTCGACGACCTGGTTCACCAGGGCAAGGTCCGCTACCTCGGCTCCTCGCAGTTCGCCGGGTGGCAGGTGACCGACGCCGCGTGGACGGCCAAGACGGCCGGGCTCACCCCGTTCATCAGCACGCAGCAGCAGTACAACTGGCTCACCCGCAAACCCGAGGCCGAACTGCTGCCCGCCTGCGAGAAGGCCGGCGTCGGCTTCATCCCGTTCTTCCCGCTCCAGTCCGGGCTGCTCTCCGGGGTCTATCACCGCGACCAGGCCCCGCCGCCGGGTTCGCGGATGGCCGACGATCGCTACGCGGCCTGGCTCAAGGCGGCCGACTGGGACACCATCGAGGGGCTCCGGGCGTACGCGGACGAGGCGGGCGTGTCGATGCTCGACGTCGCCATCGGCGGTCTCGCCGCCAAGCCGGGTGTCGTCACGGTGATCGCCGGTGCTACCACTCCCCAGCAGGTACGCGCGAACGCCCAGGCCGGTGCGTGGATCCCGGGTGTGGCGGAGCTGGCCCGGTTGGACGAGATCACGGCGGGCACCCGGACCGTCGGCCGGTAGCCGCCGTGGCGGTTCACCTCCGGGACGCGATGGCGGCGGCGCTCTACGGCGAGCACGGGTTCTTCCGGCGGGAGCGCCCGGCCGACCACTTCCGGACCAGTGTGAGCGCCTCGCCGGTGTTCGCCACCGCGATCGCCCACCTCGTCGCGGGGGTGGACAAAGCGCTCGGCCACCCCGACGTCCTCGCCGTCGTCGACGTCGGCGCCGGGCGCGGTGACCTGCTGTCGCAGGTGTTCACGCTGCTCGGCCGGGATGACCGCGTACGCCCGATCGCCGTCGAACTGGCCGATCGCCCGGCCGGCCTCGATCCCCGCGTCGAATGGCGGCCGGAACTGCCGGACGAGTTCGCCGGTCTGCTCATCGCCACCGAGTGGCTCGACAACGTCCCGCTCGACGTGGCGGTGCTCGACCCGGACGGCGTCCCGCGGTACCTGCTCGACGACGGCGACCTCGGCGAGCCGCTCACCTCCGACGATGCTCGGTGGGTCGGCGAGTGGTGGCCACTGCGTGATCCCGGTGACGTCGCCGAGATCGGCCTGCCCCGGGACAGGGCCTGGGCCGACGCCGTCGGGCGGGTCACCGCCGGGCTCGCCGTCGCGATCGACTACGGCCACACCCGGGCCGACCGGCGGCCGACGCTCACCGGTTTCCGGGACGGCCGGGAGGTCCAGCCTCGCTTCGACGGGAGCACCGACATCACCGCGCATGTCGCGGTCGATGCTTTAGGCGTACCCCTGCTCAGGCAGCGGGAGGCCCTGGCGGCGCTGGGTGTCGACGGCGCGCGGCCACCGTTGGCCCTGGCCACCGCCGACCCGGCAGGCTACGTCCGGGCGTTGAGCCGCGCGAGCCAGGCGGCAGAACTGCTGGCCGAGGGCGGTTTGGGAGATCACTGGTGGGCGGTTCGGCCGGTGACCATAGAGTGGACGCCATGGCGACTTTCGCAGAGTTGGACGCGCTGACCACCGAAGAGCTGCGCGACCAGGCGTTCACGCGGGCCCGGGACCAGCGCGACCTCGGCTTCTTCGTGGACCTCGCGCAGCACCTCCCGTCGGCGGGCGACGCGGAGCAGGGCGACGACTCGCTGGGCGACATCGGCCCGCAGATCGACGATTACTACAACATGTGGCGGGAGCTGAAGGGCCACGACTACGGCGATCTCGAGCCGCTCATCCGGGCCCGCTTCATCGACTATCTGTTGTCCCCCGAAGGCTGACAAACACGGAATTCCGGGCGGCGACGCGACCGTCCGACAGTGACATTCGGAGCCCGTGTCGGTAGGCTGACCTGCCATGCCGGCCTCCTCCGAGTCCCCCGAACGGCAGAACGGCAAGCTGCCCACCGGCCTGCTCTGGGCTGGGGTGGGTGTAGCACCGCTCGCCGCATTGGCCCTGCTGATCGGCAGTGGCGACCGGTCACTGCGCGCCGCGATCGGGCTCGCGCTGTTGTCCGTCGTCCTGATCGGACTGGCGATCGTGCTGCGCCCGGCGCCGGACTCGGTGAAGGTCGAACTCGAGGACACCATCTACGACGAGATCGACGTGGTGCGCGAGGACGTCCGCAACGACATCACCACCGCGGCGCGGGCGACCCATCGGGCCTTCTCCGAGCGGTTCCAGCACCTGCAGGAGACAGTCGATCAACTCCGGGCGCAGGTCGAGGCGATGCGCGGAGACCTGGCCCGCGGCTCGGCCCAGCCGCCGTCGCCGCACCCCGCGACCCCGCGACCCGGCACGGCCAGCGGCTCCGTTCCGGCCGGCGTCGTCCGGCACACCGAGACGGTGCAGGTGACCACGCGATCCACGATCGTCGACCCGCACGTCGAGGAGCCCGCGCACACCGGCCGGGCCACTGCCCCCGCGCCGGCCTGGTCCGAGAGCGGGCAGTCGCCGACCACGCGATCCGGCGGCCGTCGCCGGGCCGACGAGGACGAGCGGTGGCCGGGGTACCCCGCTGCCGGGGCGTACCCGGCGCAACCGGCCCGAGCCGCCTACCCGGACGAGTACCAGGAGTCGTGGACGGAGCAGCAGCTGCGCAAGCGGCTCGCCGACCAGGCCCCGCCGGCTGCGCCGCCCCGCGAGCCGCTGCTGTCGCATGAGGACAACCCGCGGGACCGGTGGAGCAGACAAGCGGTGCAAGACCAGTCCGACCCCAGCGCCGGCCAGCGGCGGAACGACCCGGCTCCGGCCGAGCCCGACTGGCCTGGCGTACGCGCCGGTGACCGGTGGGCCGCGGTCCGCAACGACGACCGGGGATCTGAGCTGCGGATGGGCGAACGCCGAGCCTCGTTGCACTCCGACGAGAACGGCTCGGAACTGCGGATCGAGGACCGCTGGGCGGCCATCCGCCGGGAGGAGCCGAGCCGGCGAGACGACACCGGCCGGCGGGACGAGCCGCGAGCGGGCCGCCACGACTCCGTCTCCTGGGACGGCGACCGGTGGACCGACCAGCCGCGAGGTCAGCGAGCACTGCCCGCCCAAAGTGACGAACCGTCGGTCTCGGAGTGGCTGAACCAGTGGCCGGCCCGGGAAGCAGCCCGGGAACAGGAACCCCGCCGACGCCGGTACGCCGACGACTACTGACCGACTTGTCGCGGTCTACTTGTCGCGGCCTTACTTGTCGACGTCGCCCACGACGAAGAACATCGAGCCGAGGATCGCCACCAGATCCGGGATCAGGCAGCCGGGGAGCAGCGTCGACAGCGCCTGCACATTGGCGTACGAGGCGGTCCGCAGCTTCATCCGCCACGGCGTCTTCTCGCCCCGGGACACCAGGTAGTAGCCGTTGACGCCGAGCGGATTCTCCGTCCAGGCGTAGGTGTGGCCCTCGGGCGCCTTCACCACCTTGGGCAGCCGCACGTTCACCGGGCCCGACGTGCGGTCGAACCGGTCCAGGCACTGTTCGGCCAGGTCGAGCGAGACGTAGACCTGATCCAGCAGGACCTCGAACCGGGCATGGCAGTCGCCCGCCGTCCGCGTCACCACCGGCACGTCCAGCTGGTCGTACGCGAGATAGGGGTCGTCGCGCCGCAGGTCGAAGTCCAGTCCGCTGGCCCGGCCGACCGGACCGGAAGCCCCGTACGCCGCGGCCTGCTCGGCCGTGAGCACCCCCACGCCGACCGTACGCGCCATGAAGATCTCGTTCTTGCGGATCAGCGCGTCGAGATCCGGCATGCGACGGCGTACGTCGTCGATCGCCTGCCGCGCCCGCCGGGACCAGCCCGCCGGGACCTCCTCCTTCACCCCGCCGACCCGGTTGAACATGTAGTGCATGCGACCGCCGGACACTTCCTCCATGACGACCTGGAGAACCTCCCGCTCGCGGAAGGCGTAGAAGACCGGACTGATCGCGCCCAGCTCCAGCGGATAAGAGCCCAGGAACATGAGGTGACTGAGGACTCGGTTCAACTCGGCGAGCGCCATACGCAGCCAGACCGCCCGCTCCGGAACCTCGATGCCCATCAGCCGCTCGACGGCGAGGACGACACCGAGTTCGTTGGAGAACGCGCTGAGCCAGTCGTGCCGGTTCGCCAGCACGATGATCTGGCGGTAGTCGCGTACCTCGAAGAGCTTCTCGGCTCCCCGATGCATGTAGCCGATGATCGGCTCGGCGGTGACCACACGCTCGCCGTCCACCGTGAGCTTCAGCCGCAGCACACCGTGCGTCGAAGGGTGCTGGGGGCCGATGTTGAGGATCATGTCCTCGGTCTCGATCCCCGTCCCCGTGCCGACCGTCAGCTCGCGCAGGCCCGACTCCGTCATGCGCTGAGCCTACTCACCTACGCCTGCTGCCGGGTCGTGCGGCGGCGCGGTTAGGACGCTGGATCAGGCTTCCGGGTCGAATCTTGCGTCAAGATTCGGCCGAGATCCCTGATCCAGCGCACAAGGAACCAGCGCAAGGATCCAGCGCACAAGGAACCAGCGCAAGGATCCAGCGCACAAGGATCCGGCGGGTAGAGAGCAGGTGGCGCGGGCCGGGGGTGGGCTAGCGGCCGGCGCCCCAGCGGTCGTCCTGCCACGGGTCGGGCCGGTTGACCGTGGGCTGCGTCGGCAGCGCCGACGACCAGGACCCGGTATCCGCACCGCCCCAGCCGGTGCCGCCGGTCCAGGTGGAGGCGGCCTCCGACGTCCACGATTCCTCGTCGGGGGCCAGCAGCGGCTTGCCGAACGTCTCGACGAGCCGCGTGACGACGAGCCCGGCCGCGACGGTGACCGCGGCGACGGCGTACGGCGAGAGCCGCCAGTCGCCGGCCTCGCCGAGCCGGATGACCAGGGAGACTACGACGGTCGCGAGGACGGTGCCGAAGACGCCTCCACGCCGGCCGAAGGCGCTCACTCCGCCGACGAGCGCGACCCCGATGGCGAGACCGGTCCAGTCGAGTCCGACCTCGGGCCGGACGCTGCTGTTCAAACCGGCGACGAGGATGCCGGCGACGGCGGCCAGCACCGTCGAGCCGACGATCGCGCCGCCGGTGACCAGGGCGGCGAAGAAGCCGCGGCGGGCGGCGGGATCGCCGACCGGGCGGAACCGGCCGACTCCCCGGCGCAACGGCCGGATGGCACACAACGCGGCGCCGAGGATCGAGGCGGCCGCGAAGCCGCCGAAGTAGTACCAGGACCGGTCGGTCGGGTCGAACTCGCCCGCCACCGTGATCGGGGTGGCGTGCTTCTGGATCCAGACGATCACGACCAGCGCTCCGGCGAGGCTCGCCGCCCATCCCGGCACGTGGAAGCCGACCACGAGGACGGCGATCACCAGCCCGATCAGCGCCGCCAGGCCCACGATCTTGGGGCCGGCCGCGCTCACGCCGTCGCTGCCCTGCTCGGCGAAGGAGAGCGCGGCGGCGACGGCCACCGGCCCGACCGCCAGGTTGGGGGCGGCCGCGCGCAGGGACGCCGCGGCGCCGAACGCCAGCAGGCCGAGCGCGGCGGCGAAGACGACGAGTTCGCGCAGGTTCTGCCCGCTCACCGCGGACTTGTGCTGGCTGTAGAGCAGGAAGGCGAGGACGCCCGCCCCGATCAGCAGGATCGCCTCCCAGGCGAAGTGCACCGCCATGCGATCGCGGCCGGGGTCGCCGTGCGCCGGGTCGTCGAAGATGTCGTCGAGGGGCCCGGACGAGGCCCGGACCGGCGGAATCGACCCGGTCGACGTCGACGTGCGGAAGTCGGGCTCCTCACGAAAACCCGGCTCGCCGCGAAATCGCGTCTGGTCGCCGTCGTCGTAGGGCATCGGGGCCGCCTCCATCGGGTCCGGCCGCGGGGGCGGCCGTCGAGCGGCCGTCATGGCCGCAGGCGGCCGTGGAGTGCGGGCCGCCACAGGCTGCGAACCTACCGGGTGAGCGGCGTTCGCAAAAGCCCCTGGAGCGGGTCCGATTCCCGATCGAAGAAGCTGGGAGCGCTGCGCCGCCATACCCCGTGTGGCCGACGCGCCGAACCCGAACGGTGGATCAGGCGGGCGACCGCCGGCCGGGCTCGTCGCTGCGGCCGTTCTCCCCGTTCCGCTCGTCCTTGTCGTCCGGCTGCTTCGGGACCCGGCAGCAGTGCTCCAGCCAGAGCGCCGCCGCGACGAGCATCAGCGAACCGATGAGCGCCCCGATCGCCGGCGGCATGTTGTGCTGCGAGTGGGCCAACTCGTTCCGCATGACGAACACGAGCACCAAGCCGCCCAGGACGCCCGCGAAGATCGATCCCGCGAGCGAGGAAGCCTTGGCCAGCACGACGTATCGGGCGACCGCGAGCGGCTCCACGGGCGGTCGCCCCGGCTTCCGCGCGATCCGGGCCCGGGTGTTGTTCGCCAGAACCGCCTCGAACAGGGCGAGGCCGGCGAGGGTCACCGCCGAAACCCAGGGAACGTCCCGGGCGAACGTCTCGTACCAGTTGCTGGTCAGAAACCACGTCACCGCCGCCGCGACCAGCCCTGCCACGACCAGCGTCGCCGGGTTGGTCGGCCGCAGCGATGGCTTCGGCTCGGTCATCCCCGTCCCCTTCCGTCCGCTACGACTCTAGCGAGATCTCCGGCCGAGCCGTCATCGCCAACACGTCGGAGGCCACCGGCTCGGTGCGGATGAGGTCGTACACCCACCCGTGACCGGGCAGGCTCGCGTACGGCTGGATCTCCAGCCACGGCCGCAGCACGAAAGCGCGCAGGTGGGCGCGGGGGTGCGGAAGAGTCAGCTCGGGCCGGTCGCTCAGGACCGGCTCACCCTCCGCGGTGGTCGCGGTGATCAAATCGACATCAAGGGTACGCGGACCGAAGCGACGGCTCGGGTCACGTTCTCGACGGGCATCCCGCTCGAGCTGCTGCGCCACCGACAGCCATTCGTCGACGCCGCGCCCCTCCTCCCCGACGAGCGCCACCGCGTTGAAGTACGCGGGCTGCTCGGTGTCGCCCCAGGGCGGCGTCTCGTAGACCCCGCTGACCAGCAGCAGGCTGTCGCCGAGACCGCGTACGGCCTGGCGCAGGTGTTCCTCCCGATCGCCCAGGTTGCTGCCCAGGCTCAGCACGACCGTGATCACTTCTCGGTACGCCGTCGGCTCAAAGTGACGCTGACATCGGCGAACGCGTGCGGGATCGGGGCCTGCGGCTTGTGGACGGTGACGGTGGCGGCGGTGACCCGCTCGTCGGTCAGACAGGCGTCGAGCAGCCGGCCGGCCAGCGTCTCGATCAGATTCACCGGTTCGCCGCCGATGATCGCCACCAGCGCGTCGGCGAGTTCGCCATAGTGGACCGTGTCGGCCACGTCGTCGCTGGCCGCCGCCTTGCTCAGGTCGAGCTCCAGGCGTACGTCGACGACGAAGTCCTGGCCCTGCTCGCGTTCGAAGTCGAAGACGCCGTGCCGGCCGAAGGCCCGCAGCCCGGTCAGCTCGATCACGCGGCACCCCAGGTCAGCCGAGGTTCCCCGGACGCACGCCAGACCGCGAGCGCGTCGACGGTCGCGCGCACGTCGTGGACGCGTACGCCCCACACCCCCGCGGCGACGGCCAGCACGCTGGTCGCCAGCGTGGCCGCCTCCCGATCGCCGGTCGGCCGGGGAACGCCGTCGGGACCGGCGAGCAGGGCGCCGAGGTAGCTCTTCCGGCTGGCCCCGAACAGCACCGGGAACCCCAGATCGAGCAGAGCCGGCAGATTCCTGGTCAGCGCCCAGTTGTGCGCAGGGCGTTTGGCGAAGCCGAGCCCGGGATCGAGGATGATCTGCTCCGGGCGTACGCCGGCCGCCACCGCCTCGTCCACGCGTTCGCGCAGCTCAGCGCGTACCTCGGCGACCACGTCGGTGTAGACCGCGAGGTCCTGCATCCGCTCCGAGTGCCCACGCCAGTGCATGATCACGTACGGGCAGCCGGCGTCGGCGATCACTTTGGCCATCGCCGGATCGGCCAGTCCACCGGAGACGTCGTTGACGACACTCGCTCCGGCCGCCAACGCCGCCGCGGCGACGGCCGCTCGGGTGGTGTCGATACTCGTTGGCACATTCTGTGCCGAAAGCGCGCGGATGACCGGGACAACTCGACCGATTTCAGTCTCTGCATCTATGCGGGCGGCACCCGGTCGAGTGGACTCTCCACCTACATCAATGATCTGCGCTCCGTCACCGACGAGAGACGAACCGTGGTCGACGGCGGCGTCGAAATTTTCGTAGCGACCGCCATCCGAAAAGGAATCGGGCGTCACGTTGAGGACACCCATGACCACGGGCGGTGACCATTTGCGGTCGATCGGCAGCACGACCTCACCCTACTCGGGCGCATGAACTGGCCACGGCGAGTGCCGGGCACACGCTTGTAAGCGGCCGGGGAGCCCCGTACGCTTCCCTATTGAACCTCGCGGTGAGGTGCAAAAATGGACAAAATTGCGAGACACGCCGGTCCCCGCACACAGGGTCCGTGCTCAACCGGTCCGAGGCTGAAAAGCTGAACGGACCGGCTGACGACTCGCATCGGGGAGGGACGCACGATGATCGCCACAGGGCTCGCCCACGCGGCGATGCACCACGTCAGCTCCATGATGGAGCTGGCTCCGTCGCCGAGCCCCGGCGGCCAAGGCGTCAACACCGACAAGGTCCTCGGGTTCTTCGTCAAGAACATCGTGCCGATCCTGCTGGCGGCACTCGGCGTGATCTTCATCGGCCGAGCCGGCAAGGGCGAGATGTCCAAAGTGATGACGAGCTCGGCGATCGCGATCGTCGGCCTGTTGTTCATCGCCGGCGCCGGCGCCTTCTTCTTCTTCGGCGAATACCTCGTCAACCTCATCTTCGGGTGACCCGGCACGATGAGGCTGCGCACCGACGATGACATCTACCGGGCCCGCCTGGTCTATCTCGGCCCGCCCGGCTACACCCTCCCGGTTCAGCTGCCCTACGCGCAATACGGCCTGTTCATCCTGCTGGTCCCCCTCTACATGGGTCTGCACTTCCTGCTGACCCAGTCGGTCGACGCCTTCCCGGCGTGGGAGATCGCCCTGGCCATGGTCACGACGTCCTACATCTTCCGCCACGTCGATCCGGATCGGCCGGCCCGTCTGGTCATCCGGACCGCACTCACCGACTGGCGGCGGTCCCGCGAGGCGGCCCACGAGAACACCGAGCCGCGCATCGTCGCCCGCCGCATCGTCGTCCGGAGGTCGATCACGTGACCACCGACGAGCTCGACGACACCGTCCTCTCCGGAGAGATCGTGGAAGAGCCCGCAAACGATCCCGGCCCGGCCACCCCGGCGCCGCGGGCCGCAAGCGATGTCGAGTCGCCGTTCCTCAACCTCTTCGATCCCGACGCACCCAGCCCGGCCGCGGTCTCGGTCCTCCGCCGCAGCGAACTGCCCCCCGGCCGCCCGCCGGTGTCCTCTCCCCCCGCGCAGGCGCGGCCCACTCAGTCGGCCTCACCGGCGACGTCCAACCCCCCGGGCCGCCCACCGACTCAGGTCCCTGCGCTGGGCGTATCACCGAAAGCTCTGGAGCGTGACCGGCACGCGGACGATTCGCGCCGGGAGGCACGCCCGGCCGTTTCCACGGCCGAGACCAGGAAGAAGCCTGGACCCGCGCGAACCGGTGCCCCCGAGCGCAGGTCAGAGCCCGCGCCTTCGGCGAAGAAGCGCTCGGGTGGGAGTCAGGTACCACGGCCGAAGACGGAGAAGGTGCGCAGCGCAGCGGTCGAGCTGGCGCTGACCGAGATCGCGGGGCACCTGACGTTCACGCAGCACGCCGTGACGGCGTGGTACTGGGTGCCCGAGGTCCGCTGGGCGTTCCGGCCGGACCCCGAGCGCGAGGCGCTGATCGACGCGATCGCCGAGCAGTACGCCGGTCTCGCGGGCTTCCGCCTGCACATTCGACGGACCTCGCGGCCGTTCCCGGCGGCCGAATGGGCCCGCCAGATCGACCGCCTGACGCCGCGGCCGTTGCCCGGCGTGGCCGGTGCGACCTCGTGGGGCGACCACCTCGTGGCGGCGCAGAAGCACCTCGTGGGCTCCAACCACGCCGAAGGCCGGACCTACCTGGGCGTGACCTTCGCCCGCCGGAGCCTCGGCGACTCGTTCTCCGGGCGGTTGCTGCGTGCGTTCGGCAAGGGCAGCACGCTGTCCGAACGGTCCAAACTGGAGCGTAGTGTCGAGCAGTTCGACGAGGTGCTGGGCGCGTTCGGCATGCGGGGCCGCCGGGCCACCGCCGAGGAGCTGGAATGGCTGCTCTATCGGTCGGTCGCGCTCTGCATGGACCCGCCGACCCACATCGGCGCCGTCGGCCACGGCCACTGGGACACCGGTGATCTGCTCGCCCTCACCGAGGAGATCGAACGCTACCGCGCGCCCTACGGGTCGAGCGTCAAACTCGTCAACCGGCTCACCGGCGAGGAGAAGCACGTCGCCGTGCTCACCGTCGGACGCATGGAGCCACTGGACATCCCCGAGCGGCACGAGCCGTGGCTGCACTTCCACGAGCGGCTGCCGTATCCGATGGAGATCTCCAGCCGGATCGACATCCTCGGCCAGTCCGACAGCTTCCGGAACCTCGAACAGCGCCTGCGCATGATCCGCTCGCAGCAGCTGGACTACCTCGAGCACGGCATGGACGCCCCGCCGGAACTGGAACGGCTCGCGAAGCGGGCCCTGGTCATCGGCGACGAGATGACCACCGGACTGCCGGTCGACTCGGCACGCGCGCACGGTTGGCATCGCCTCGCCGTGGCCGGCTCCTCCCGTGAGGAATGCCTGGAACGCGTACGCCGAGTCACCCAGCTCTACAGCCGCGAGATGCGCATCGCCCTGCAGCACCCCAAGCAGCAGGAGCAGCTCGTCCGCGAGTTCATCCCGGGCGAGCCGATCGCCAACTCCGGCTACCTGCGCCGGATGCCGGTCAAGCTGCTCGCGGCAGCGCTGCCGCAGGCGGCGTCCACCGTCGGCGACCACCGCGGCGACCTCATCGGGCGGACAGCGGGCACCTCCCGCCGCCCGGTCTTCCTCGACCTGCACTTCCCGATGGAGGTACGCGAACGCTCCGGCCTCGGCGTGTTCGTCGCCGAACCCGGCGGTGGCAAATCGACCCTGCTCGGCGCGCTCGGCTACCTGGCCGCCCGCCGCGGCGTACGCGTGACGCTCCTCGACCCGAGCGGCCCGCTCGCGCGGCTCACCGCGATGCCAGAACTGCGCCCGTACTCCCGCGTCATCAACCTGACCGGTTCGGAGCAGGGCACCCTCGCCCCGTACGCACTGATCCCGACGCCCTCCCGGGACGAGTTCCCGGCCGGGATGGACGGCGACCGCGAATACGACATCGCCGTGTCGAACGCCCGGGCCGAACGCCGCATGCTCGTCCAGGACATCGCGTCGATGCTGGTCCCGCCACAGGTCGCCCGGGAAGCCTCAACCGCCACCCTGCTGCGGCACGCCGTGCGTACCATCCCCGCCGAAGAAAGCTCCACGCTGGACGACGTCGTCGAATGCCTCCGCGGCCTGGACGGCGGCGAAGGCCGCGAACTGGCGAACCTGCTCCTCGACACCGCCGAGATGCCGCTCGCCCTGCTCTTCTTCGGCGCACCACCGGCCGGGCTCCTCGGCTCCGACGCGGCCCTCACCGTCATCACGATGGCCGGCCTCCGGCTGCCCGACCTCAAGATCGAACGCGAATACTGGTCGGCGGAAGAAGCCCTGGCGCTGCCGATGCTCCACACCGCACACCGGCTCGCCGTACGCCGCTGCTACTCCGGCGACATGCACCAGCGCAAACTCGTCGGCCTGGACGAGGCACACTTCATGGAAGGCTGGCGGTCCGGCCGCTCCTTCCTCGTACGCCTCGCCCGCGACTCCCGCAAATGGAACCTCGCCGCCCTGGTCGCCTCCCAGAACCCGAAAGACATCCTCGGACTGGACGTCCAGAACCTCGTCTCCACCGTCTTCGTCGGCCGCATCGCCGAAGACACCGAGATCGCCTCCGAAGCGCTGCGGCTGCTACGCGTACCGACCGACGTGGGCTACGAGGCAGTCCTAGCCGGACTATCCGCAGCCGACGGGGCATCCTCCGCGCGCCTCGGCTACCGCGAATTCGTTGTCCGAGACGTGGACGGACGAGTGCAGAAGATACGTGTGGACGTCTCCTACGTGGAGGGGCTGCTCAGTGCGCTCGACACCACGCCGCTCGGCGACCCCGCTGCCGCACCTGCCCAGGCGGGGTGACCCGATGCGGCGACTCGTCTACGGGGTGCTCGCCACCCTGGTTCTCGGGATCGGCACGCTCTTCGGTACGCCCGCAGTCGCGGGACCTTCGACGGTGGTCGCCGCCGCCCCCGGCGAACCCGCCTGCTCGCTGGAGGAATGGCAGAAGTACCCCCTCCAGACCTGCATCGACCGGCTGCAGGACGTGGCGGCGTCCCGGGCGCAGTGCCTCCAAGCACCCACGCCGGAAGCGCCGGACAACGGGATGGCTGGGTGGTTCCTCAGCAAACCCACCTGGAATGACGATGCGAGCATCGGCCTTGGCCTTTACAGCTCCTACGGATACGCCGGGTACGACTACACGACCTACGACATCGGATGCGCTCAAACCTTGATGCATCCCGATTACAAGTTCGAGAACACCGTCGCTAACGGCGAGTTCATGCTGGCCAGCGGAATCGTCGGTGCTTCCAACGCTCTCCGCGAGCGCGCGTGGGACCCAGGCCAGATGTGGGGCTGGGCCGATCCGCTGGTGAAGAACGCGACTCAGGCCATCTACTCGAAGGTCTTCTCCGTCTTCGGCATCATCACCCTCGGGGTTGTTGGTCTCTACCTGATCTGGCGGTCGAGGAACGCCAACATGTCGGGAGCCATGACCACCGCCGGATGGGCGATCTTCGTCATGGTCGCCGTAACAGCGATCGCAGCCTGGCCCGTGCACTCGGCGAACCTCGCCGACCAGGCGCTCACGAGTACCCTCGGTGTCGTCCATGACGCGGTGGGACCGTCATCCACCACCCACGTGCCTGAGCGATGCAAGGGGAAGGTCAACGAGACCCCTGACTGCACCGACAACCGGCCGCCCGCCGTCAGGTCTAGCGACACGGCGACGGAGACGTTGCTTTACCGGAACTGGGTACGCGGCGCGCTCGGTTCCGCTGACAGCGAGACGGCGTTGAAGTACGGCCCAGCGCTTTACGATGCAAAGTCACTAACCTGGGGAGACGTTTCTGCTCTTCAGAGGGAGACCGACCCCGTTAAGCGCGCGCAAGACCGCGACGAACTCATCCGTGCTAAGCAGCAGAACTGGATGAAGGTTGCGGAGCAGATTCGCACCGAAGACCCCGACGCCTACGAGTACCTCCGCGGCACCAAGGGCATGGAACGCATCGGCGCCGGCTTCGTCGCAATCCTCTCGGCCATCTCCTTCGCGATCTTCGACATTGTCGCGTCGATCCTGGTCCTGCTGGGCTTCTTGATCTTCCGGTGGGCCGTGATCGCCGCTCCGGCACTGGGCACGGTCGGCCTCCTGCGCCCGGCCAGCGCCGGCCTTCGGCGCCTCGCCGGCTCGGTGCTCGCCGCTGTCTTCAACATCGCGATCTTCGGCACCGGAGCGGCGGTCTACCTGTCTGCGGTGGATCTGATCATGAGCACCCCCAGCCTGCCCGGCTGGCTGCAGGTTGTGCTGATGCTCCTTTGCGGCATCGTGGCGTGGATCCTGCTCCGCCCGTATCGGCGGGTGACGCAGCTCGGCGGCAGCACGCCGTCGAACGGATGGGCCCGCGCCCTCGTCCGGCCAGCAGCCGCAACAGCAGCAGCAACGGCTGCGGGTGGCGCCGCGGCCGGTGCAGCCGTCGCGATCGCCGGACGGCCCGAGACGCGACCCGACTCGCCCGGCGAGACACGCCCGGTGGTCACCGAGACCATTCAGCGCGAACTCGTTCGCAGCGAGGCTCTGCCGGAGCAGCGCCGCTGGTCGGACCCGAATCTTCCCGAGGCCGCGCCGAGCCAGGCCCTCTACCGGCCTGACGCCGCCCGCGACTCCGCGTCGGAGCCGAGCTCCGCCAGGCCGGTGGTGAGAGCAGAGGCGAGATAGTCATGCGCGCGGTGCTCACCGGTATCCTCCGTTCTCGGGTAGGCGTCGCCCTGGTTCTCGCCGCGATCGTGGCTCTCTTGGTGGGTGCTGCGCGTCTCTTCGGCGACAAGGCGTCGCATTCTGGCTGGGCACCGGACTCGGTCGGCCAGAGTGGCGTGGAGATCACCACGACGAAGAGCTACGGTCCGGACGACGGCGTGGTGTCCGCCATGCCGACAGTCAGCCCCAGCGTCGCCAAAGGCGCTGCGCCGCCGACCCAAGTGGCCTCGGCGTTCGCGGCAAGCTGGCTTGAACGGACGCGCTCGGCCGACAAGTGGCTGGACGCACTCCGACCGCACTGCACTCAGCAGCTGATCGACCAGCTCAAGGATGTGGATCCCGGCGCCGTCCCGGCCAGCAAGGTCACCGGGGACGTGGCACTTGTGATCTACTCCGAGTCCGCCGCCCAAGCGAGCATTCCACTCGATAGTGGACGCTTGGTGCTCCGCCTCGTGGGACCCGCTGGACACTGGTTTGTCGACGGCGTCGACTGGGAGCGGACATGAGCAGCGACGGGCCGGACCCTGCGGTCCTCGACGCTCAGGAGCACGAAACACTTCGCGGCCGTCGCCGGCGTCCGCGCCCAGCGCTCTGGATCGCCTTGGTCGCAACGCTCGTCCTCCTCTGCTGCGGAGGTGGCCTCGGCGCTTTCACGCTCGATCAGCTCGGCGGCACAAGCGTCGGCAACAACGCGTTCACCTGTGGGCAGAAGGGGGTCATCGACCCCAACAAGCAGATGCCGCGCATCGGGCCTTACGGCGAGGAGCAGATCCGCAACGCGGCCATCATCATCAACGTGGGTCACGAGATGAAGGTCTCACCGCGAGGCTGGATCATCGCAGTGGCGACCGCGATGCAGGAAAGCAGCCTGACGAACCACGGCTTCCTCGGCGAACGCAACGACCACGACTCGCTCGGCCTATTCCAGCAGCGGCCGAGCCAAGGTTGGGGCACGCCGGAACAGATCATGGATCCCCGCTACGCGTCGAAGAAGTTTTATCAGAAGCTCCTCAAGGTGCCGGACTGGGCGACCATTCCGTTGACGGTTGCCGCCCAAGCCGTTCAGCGGTCGGCGTATCCAGATGCTTATGCGAAGCACGAGCCGCTCGCGACGACGATCGTCAACACGCTGGCGGACGGCGCGGGCCTCGCGGCCGCAGCCGCCGCGGACCTGAAGTGCGCCGGGCCTGGAGAAATCGCGGCCTCGGGCTGGACGGTGCCGGTGAAGGCGGGCATCGTCTCCGGGTTCCGAACCGCGGACCGACCCACCCACAACGGCGTCGACCTCGGCGCCTCGCGTTACACGCGTATCCGCGCGGCATCGGCTGGCGTTGTCATCGTCAGCAAGTGCGACGTCGGAAACTGCGACCGCGACGGTTCACCCAGTACCCCGGGTTGCGGCTGGTTCGTCGACATTCTGCACGCTGACCAGGTCATCACGCGGTACTGCCATATGGTCCAACGGCCGTTCGTCTCCGTCGGCGACCGGGTCTCGGCCGGCCAAATCATCGGCCTCGTCGGCACGTCCGGACACTCGTCCGGGCCTCACCTTCATTTTGAAACGCACCTGAACGGCGATCGGTCATTCGCAGGCGGTGTCAATCCGGTGCCGTTCATGGCCGCCCGTGGCGCGCCCCTCGGAGAAGCGCCCTAACCCTGCGGAGTTGCACCCATGACCGAAGCGGACTTCGCCAGCTGGGCCAACGAGCTCTACCGCTGGCCCTCGCCCATCGTGCCGGTTCCGGCCATGAAGTACGCGGGCGAGCTCCGCGGAAAACGCGTGATCGTGGGACTGCCAGGCCATGGCTGGCGCACCGATCTCCGCGCAGACTCACTGGTACGCCAAGAGTCCCGAAGCCTCGTACCGGTGATGCCGGAGGCAGACTGGTATCGCGCTGAGCAAGACCGGATCGAAGTGTTCGCCCCACTGATCCCGGCCGAACGCGTGTGGGTGGAAACAGTCGGCGACGACGGGCCCGACGCAAAGAAGCAAGGCCCCGTCAGCCTCGACGAACCACCAGTACGCCGCGCCATCCGAGCTGAAGAGGTCCCGTATCTCACCGGCCGGCGCCTCGTCGCCATGCCTGAACGATCCGACGATTTCACCGCAGAGCGCGGACTTCGCGCCGTGACCGAGTCCTACGCAGGCAAGGCGCAGGCCCAGGTACGCGTCGCCGCCGAAGGAGACTGGTACCGGTGGGCAGCAACAGGATTGGTGCCGCCCACTCGTGCGGTCTTCCTCAGCCTGCTGTGGGTGGAGTAGCCGACGGCGTGGTGCTTGCGCTGGGGCTTGGCTCTGGAAGCTGCTCGGCTCCGCAGACGCGCCAGCCATCCTGATCCACCATCGTGAACCGCCAATATTGCGTACGACGGTCCGTATGCAGTCCGGAGCCCTGGTTCAGCTGCAGTTCGACATCGACGCGGCGGCCTTCGTCTTCCTCGACGGACTGCGTTATGACGACCCTCGTTGTGACGCCACCAGCGGCCTCTTCACTCTTGAGCTGCTCGCGAAGCGCGGCGATGGCGCCCAACTTTGCCCCGTCCTTGCAGGTAAAGAGTTCAACACGTTGATCGTCGCGACGCACCAAGAATGCATCAACGAAGTTCCTTACCACGACCTTAGACACACTACGATCGATCTTCGTCGCTTGGTCGTACGCCCGAAAGATCATCACGCCACCGCCAATGGCAACGATCGCGATAGCTGCCGACACGATCAACATCGCCCGCTTGAGCCTTCCCATCGCCACATCGGTAGCTTATCCGGGTCTCGAACCGCGATCAGGCCCGCCAGTCAGCCAGAGCAACCTTTCCGGTCAACAGCTCACTCAGGGTAATGTTCGTGATGCCACAACGCCCCTTCAGATCAGCGCTAATACGGCAAAAGGCGTCAAGAGGGCTTCTCTGCCGGGATCCATAATTCGGATGCCTCAAAGCTGTTCTGCATCGACTGACCGGGCGATTCCGAATACCTGCCGTTCGGCTCATCTTTGACGTCGACTTCTAGTAACTAGAGCCGCCGATGCCGCGCCTGCCACGGCCATGAACACAAGGAATACGAGGCCACCCAACGCTAGATACCACGGCTCCCACCTGCCGGAGGAGCCGCCGTCGTTGGTCCCATGCTGGCCAGTCGAAGCCGCAACGGCAGCCGATTCTCCAAGCAGAGGAACGTCTTTCACCAGAGCATCGAGAATATTGACTATGCCATAGCCATAGACATTATCGCGTCCCAGTTCTCCCTTGTCAGTCGCGGTATCGGCGAGTCGATTGACGACATCAGCGGCCGAGATACTGGGAAACTTCGCGCGGATAAGCGCCACAGATCCCGCAACGAGAGCCGTCGCTTGGGACGTACCCGAACCAACGGCGTACCGGCTTCCTGGATAAGTGCTGGAAATGTTATCGCTCGGTGCACACAGGACGGGCGGTGGCACGGTCGCCGAGACTGACGAGTGATTTCCTTGCCTGTCGACGCCGCACACAGCCACGACGCCGGGATACGCCGCAGGATACCTGAGTTCGGTACTTTGGCCCACATTTCCTGCGGCCGCGACCACCACTATGTCGTGCTGAATGGCCAGGTCCACAGCCCGCTTGAGCAGCGGGCTATCAGGCCCACCCGCCGAGATCGAGATTACGTCCACGTTGTGCGCGACCGCCCACTTAATTCCTTCCACGAGTGCGCCAGAGGACGGCGCATCGGTAGTGGTATGGTCATTGATCGGGACAATCGTCGCACCGGGCGCAACGCCCTGAACCCTGCCGTTCCCAACGATAAGACCAGCCATTTGCGTCCCGTGGCCACGAATATCCCGGGTCCCGTCGCCAGTGCTTACCTGACCACCCTCTGTGAAGTCGGCCCCGGAAACCACACGCCCTCTCAAATCGGGATGCGTGGCGTCAACACCGCTGTCGATAATTGCCACCGTCACCCCAGCGCCTGTGGTGACCTTGTGAGCTGCGGCTAGCTTGAGGAAGGATACATACCATTGCCCGCTCGTCAGATCATCAGCACGGGCTATCCCCGGGGTGGCGATCAGCCCAATAAGGACGACCATTGCGGCACCGCACGATCGGACGGTTCGGCTCAACCGTGTCACTGCGGGCCCTCGTTCCAGGGCAGCATGTATCGGTTGTACCAGTCCTCAAAGTCTTCGCGTATCCGCTGCTCGTCGTCGACTTCTTCGTCTTCTTCCAGAAAGAACGGCCCAGTTTCGCCAATTACAGGCGGCACGCCCTCCTCAACCTCCCATTGCTCTGTAGCCATCCGCTGTCGGCTTATGGCCCCAGGCGCGGCCGCCCCTCCCCCATACCCGCTCATTGGAACGCCCATCATTCCGGAAGGATTGGTACCGGATACGCCAGGCACCCGACTGCCGACGTTGGCGTTAGCCATGCCAGGTGTGGTGTAGGTGTTTCCTCGAATGGGCAGGAGCCGACCGTAAGCGCTTGTGCTTGAACTTGGAAGAACCCAGGCGCCACCGAACGGAGCCTCGGATATTAGGCCTGGTGGTACCGGCAAGGTAGATGGGGGTGTTCCGGGTGAAACGCCAATCGGCGTTGTGCCACTCGCGAGTCCGGGTCCTTCAGCGGGATTAACTCCGGGTGCTGGCGGCACGGGCCTAAGGCCGCCGGCGTGGCGACGGGCGCTGGCGCGGCGCTCCGGCGCCGACGAGGGATTACTCTCCGACGCTCCCGAAATTACCCTTGTTCCGTCAGGCCCCGAGCGATCCACCCAAGCCTCGTTTGGCCAGTAGATTTGCGTACGCAGGTCGGCAACTGTCGCATCCAGTTCCTTCATTACCTGCCGGCCCTGCTTATTGAGCGCCATCGCCGCAGGGTTCCAGTCGTTCGGCACGAAGTCGACGGTTACGGTCTGCCATCGGTCGTGGATCGGCGCGATCTTCGTGCGCGCGGTTGTTATCGCGGAGACTATGCCGTCCAACGTCTTCGCGGTGGTCTGTGCGCACAGGGCATCCTGCCAGACGGCCTTTGCGTGATCGTCAAGTTTGGTCTGGGCCTCTGCAGCGGTGATCGAGGCACCTGCTGGCCAGATCGAGGCCAGCTTCGGCCGTAGCTCAAGGATTCTGCGGTAGTGATTTTCCAGTGCCTGCCCGAGCAGTCGCAATGCCGACACTTGGCTCCATGCCTCGCCAAGATTGTCACGGAAGAGGATGTCCTTCATCCGCTGCACGTCGAAGGCTTTCCCCCAGGCGATTTCGGACGACTCCAGAACCGTCGCTGATGGAAGTGGTGGCGGCGTAAGGCTCGAGGTCACGCCGTCAGCGAGGGCGGTTGCTGATGCAGCCGTGGCTTCGTCGGAGTACTCACCCGAGCGACTCATCGTCGCAGTCGCCAGCGCGGCCGCGACCCCGTCCGCCGAGCGGTAGTTCTTCAGCACCTGCTCAACAGACGCCAATAGCGCCCGCGCGTTGGCAACGTGCGCGTGCAGGTTGCCAACGTAACGCGAGATCGCGCCGCTGAACGCGACGTTGCTGGCTTTCACGTGCCCTTGGACGTCGAGCGCAGCGAATCCGGTTCCGAACCGGGCGCCGCAGCCGACGCCGAGCGCCGCACGTTCTCCGTCGGGCACGAGGCCGACGTCCACATCGGAGCTGAGTTTGGTGAACAGGTCCGTCACCGCTTGCAGGTCGATCGCGATCCCGCGCATCGTCATCGATATCCCCCATCGCCGCAGGAGGCAGCGTAAACCGCTCAAGACATCGATGAAAGGGCCTGTGGATAACTCCAAGTACTCAGCTGGTCACACAGGCCGCCCTGGACAGATCGGACACCCGACGGGATAGTGGCGCGCATGACGCAGCCCGTGGCACAGCAGCAGCCAGTCGCGCAGCCGGTCGACTTGCGCGTACCGATCTCGGATGCGCTGGTGATGCTGGGCGGCGTACTGATTCTGGGCTTTTCGTTCGCTCCGTTCATGAGCTACCAGCCGGTTACTCGGAACAGCTCGGCGGTGGAGTATTCGGCGTGGGAGTGGACTGGCTTCCTCGCTCCACTGACGTGGTTCGTCGTAGTGGGCGGGCTATTGCTGCTCGCGCTCGGGCTGAGCCGGGCGCTCAACGGCGATCGGAGTCTGCTGACCTTCCGGACGAGCCAGTTGCAGCTGGTGGTGGCGGCGTACGCGGCTAGCGTCCTGATCGGATATGCGCTGGCGGAGAAGAGTTCGGAGACGGCGACGTCGGCCGAGTTCCTGGGCGCGCGGATTCAGGTCGGCGCCACGACTGCCGGCGAGTTCGGGTGGGGCGGCGTACTGATGTTGATCGGCGCTTTGGTCGCGGTCGTCGGGGCCGTCATGAACCTGCTGGCGAGAAGCCAGAGGTAGGCCCGGCGACACGCCGCCTGGCAGCCGGCTGGTGGCGTACGCGGGGGTGAGGATGATCGGCGTGGATCGTATCGAGCTGCTCATCCTCGCGGTCGGCGCGCTGGTCGTGGCGTTGCCCGTCGCGTCGAAGCTCGGGCTGCCCTATCCCGTGCTGCTGACCATGGTCGGCATCGCCGCGGCGCTGATCCCGGGCGTACCGGAGATCGAGATCAATCCGAACTTCGTGCTCCCCTTTCTCTTGCCGCCGCTGTTGTGGGCCGCCTCTACGCGTACAAGCTGGGCTCATATCCGCGCGAACCTGCGGCCGATCCTGACGCTGGCGGTGGCGCTGGTCGCGGTGAGCGCGTTCGCCGTGGCGGCGGTGTTGTCGAGCCTGTTGCCGCAGGTGCCGTGGGCGATCGCGTTCGCGCTGGGCGCGGCTTGCGCGCCGCCGGACCCAGTGGCCGCGACGAGTGTGGCCGGGAAGCTCGGCCTGCCGCACCGGATGGTGGCGGTGATCGAGGGCGAAGGGCTTGGCAATGACGCGACTGCGCTGACGCTTTTCAATACGGCCCTGGCCGCGGCGGCGGTGGGCGGGACCATCTCGTTCGGCAGCGCGGGCCGCGAGTTTCTCGCGGCGTCCGTGCTCGGCATCGGCGTCGGGCTGCTGTTGGCGCTGGTCGCGGGCAAGATTCTCGACTGGCTGACCGATCCGGTGCTCGCCGGCGCGTTCACCGTGGTCCTGCCGTTCGCGGCCTACGCCGCCGGCGAGGAGATCGGCGGTTCCGGGGTGCTCGCGGTGCTCGCCATGGGACTCGTCTTGGGGGGAGCTTTCTACCACATTCAGGATGCGGAGTCCCGGTTGGTGGGATCGGCGTTCTGGGCGACCTTGGATCTGCTGCTCACCTCGATCGCGTTCATCCTGATCGGACTGGAGCTGCGGCCCATCATCGACGATGCGGGAAACGACATCTGGCGCCAGATCATGATCGGGCTGGCGGTCGCCGCCGTTCTCATCGGCGTACGCATGGTGTGGCTGGTGGCGTCAGGCCTGTTCGCGCACCGTTTCCTGCGGAGCACGGTGCCGGGGAACTGGCGCGAGGCGATCATCCTCGGCTGGGCCGGCATGCGCGGCGTGGTCACGATCGCCGCCGCGTTGTCGCTGCCGGCCGCGACACCCGAACGCGGCACGCTCATCCTCATCGCGTTCGTCGTCGTCATGGTCACCCTGATCTTGCCCGGCATCACGCTTCCGTGGCTGGTCAAGCGTATCGGGGTCGCGACGGCCGACCCGGAGAGGGCGACTCGGGAGATCGCTGTTCGCGTGGTTGGCGCGATGAACGAACGGATCACCGAACTGCACGCCGACGGCGACCTCGACGACGAGAACGCCGAACGGTGGCGGCAGCGCGTACGGCGAATTGTGGCCATGGTCAGTCCAAACCCTGAGACGGAGAGTCTCATCGAGGAGCGCGCTCAGTTCCGGCACATGCGCGCGGTGAACCTCGAACTCCACGCCGCCGCGCAGGCCGAGGCGTTGCGGCTACGGGCCGACGAAGGCATCGACCCGGCCGCAGTCGATCGCATCTTGCGCATCATCGACCGGCAGATCGCCAACGCCTGACATGCAACCCCGCGTCGGGTCGGCGCGTATGTGATGCATGACCTGGAAGGCCGATTACTCCGAATACTTCGCCGCGCGGGCCGCTCCACTGCGCCGGCTCGGCTACGGCCTCAGCGGCGACTGGCATCTCGCCGAGGATCTCGTCCAGCACACCTTCCTACAGCTCTACCGGCATTGGCGGCGGCTCGATCCGAGCACGCTCGACGCCTACTCACGGCGGACGCTCGTCAACGCGTACCTGTCGCATCGGCGCAAGAAGCGCGAAACCGCGGTGGCCGACGTGCCGGACCGCGCTGCGGACCCGGTGCCTGACCTGGACCTAGACGTCCGCGCGGCGCTCGACGCGCTGCCACCCCGTCAACGCGCGCTCGTGGTGCTACGGCACCTCGAGGACATATCGGTCGCCGAGGCCGCGGACCTGCTCGGCATCGCGGAAGGAACGGTCAAAAGCCAGACCGCGCACGGCCTGGCCAAACTTCGGTCACTCTTCGGAGATTCCCATGGATGATCTTCTGGTACGCGAAAAGCTGCGCACGTATGTCGTCGAGAACGAACCACCGTTGACGCTCACCTCGGCCGGCCTGCTAGCGCAGGGGGCACGGCGGCGACTGTTCCGCCTCAGCGCCTTCTCCGCAGTCGCCCTGGTGGCTTTGTCATTCGCCGGCTTCCTGCTGCCGTCGAACGAGCCGCGAACGGTGCTCTCCGGCGAGGCGCCCTGCCTGGCCCGGGTACCGCTCGTATCTGATGTGACGCCCGACATCACGGCCGACCCGTTGGCCGCCAGTTCTCCCCTCCTGCCGACGGATCCCGCCTTGGCGGAGCGCGTCTCCTGCTACCTCGTCGACGCCGTTCCCGCACTTCTGCCCGGCGTACGCTATCTGCCGTCGACGTGGCGTGCCGCCGCGCCGTTCCAGACCGTCGGCTTGTCAGATCAGTTGTTGTCCAGCGCGCGTACGCCCACCGGCAGCCTGAACGTGACAATCAGCCGATCCTCTACGTCGCCTCCGCGGTTCGACTCCACCGTCTCGTTGCCCGACGGTCGCGAGGTGATGATCGAGTCTCATCGCGACCTGCTCGGACCCGGGTCCCGCGTCCTCATGGTGCTCTTCCAGACGGGCGCGACGCTGATCACCGCCAGCGCGGACAACTACCGCACCCTGCGGCCGCCCACGTTCGGCGGCGACCCGATCCTCACGCAGGCGCAACTCATCCAGCTCGTCACCGCCCCATCGCTCGCCATCTACGGCTGACCGCTCGCTTGGCTTCGGCTATGGATTCGGGATGCATGATCCACAGCCCGATCGGTGTCGCATTTCAGCGCCGCAGCGACACTTTTCGGGCTGTGGGTCATCGTTCTTGGACCGCGGCGAGGACGACCGGATCCCCGCAGCCCTTCCGGAACCCGGCGATCCGCCGGTCGATGTCGCGCTGCAGCAGCCACCGGCCGACCCACTCCGCGATCGGGCGGATCAGCCGCGGCCGGCAGCGAAAGTTGTACCGCCAAGTCGCGACACTATGCCCGGGCTCGTCGGCCGGACTGAACCGCCAGCCGCCGCCCATCATCTCGAAAAACCACGGCCCCTCGACCATCTTCATGCCGACATTGCTGGGCGGGTTGTAGGAGACATACTCGCTGACCATCGTGAACCCATGCCGCGACCGGGTGAACGTCCTGACCCCCTTGGCCGGCTTCCTGGCGCCGTCGAGGAAGTGCTGCTCGCGTACGAACGGATCCCAGCGATAGCGGATCTCGCCCGTGGTCTGCGAGACCGCGTACGCGACCTCGGGCGGGACGGGGACGATGAGGGAGGCTTCGACGACCGGCACACCCCTATCCTCGCCTAGCCGACAATGGCGCCGCATTTGCTGGTCGGGATGACCCGCGCAAGCGGACATTAGCCAGTTTGGAAATGCCGTACTTGTACGCCACCATCATTCGTATGCCTGCCCCCTCGGCCCAGCGTTACGGACCCATTCCAGGCGTTGACCTGCTGGCGACGTTCAAGTCTCGCCGCGAGGTATACGCGGCTGGTCTGCATCGGGCGTTGCAGGCGGGAATCGTTGGCGATCCAGGACTCGGCGCCGAGTCCATTGTCATGTCGGGCGGCTACCCGGACGATGAGGACCGGGGATACGAGGTCAAGTACACCGGCCACGGCGGGCAGCTCAACGGGCGACAAGTACAGGACCAGGGTCCAGCTGACCGTGGGAACGCCGCGTTGATCATGAGTATTGCGACCCGGCCGGCCGGTTCGGCTGATCCGTGGCCGGCACCGCAAGTCACGCTTCGCACCTTCCGCTGGCTTTAGATACGACGGCCTGTACAAGGTGACCGATCATTGGCGTGCGAAGGGGCAAGCAGGCTTCGTCATGTGCTTCTACTCTCTGGAGTTTGTCAATCCAGATGATCAGCTAACGGTCGACCTTGCCACGTTGACTGACTTCATCAGAGATCCCAAGCAAGCCAGCCCCAAGGGCAACGTCGCGCCCGTCCGTGGCATGCGCTCCGTGGTCGGCTGGATTCGCGACACGAAAGTGACCAGCTGGGTCAAGTTGCAGCACCGACACACGTGCCAGATCTGTCGGACGAGGATCGTCCTCCGGGGCAAGCCTCATGCACATGGCGCTCACATCGATCCCATCGCTCATGGTGGGCCGGATGTGCCAGAAAATGTGCTGTGCTTGTGCCCTAACTGCCACGTCCAGTTTGACGCGGACGAAATCCGCATCGATCCGGATCTGAACGTTCGAGGCGGCCTCATCGCCGTCGCAAAGCGCCTCAACACGGTTGAGGCGCACACAATCGATCCGATTCGACTCGAGATCCACGACGAGCTCCACTTCCCGCATTAGTCGGAGTCTCCGCTCACGATCGAGATCGGCCGCGCGGCGTGACACGCCGATGTCCGCCTCGTGCGCTACCGTCTTGGCCGGAAGCAGATGGGAGGCGGTCTGGCGTGGCGGAGGCGAGCGCACCTCTCGATCAGGCGGCCGGCTTGCACCGGCACGCGGCGGCGGTTGTCGCGGCGGCGGCTGGTGCGTTGGACACCTATCTGCCGTTGCCGCGGACGGATATCGCCGAGCAGCATGAGTTGGCGGAGCGGCTGCGTTCGGCGGCGCATAGTCTGGCCCCGAGTTGGTTGGGGCAGCCGCTGGACGCTCTGCCGGCCAGTACGCCGCTGGGCGGTCAGCGTCGTCCGGAGTATGTGCGGGTGGGGACGGCGCAGCCGTTGGACGATGCCCGGTTCCCGTTGATTGTGCCGTTGTTGGGCGTGGGGCATTTGGCGTTCTCGGCCGATGCTCGGGACGCTCGGGTGACGGGGGCGATCCGGAGCATCGTGGTTCGGTTGCTTGCTACCGCGCCGTCCGGGACGTTGATCGTGCGGGCGGTGGATGGGCACGGGCACGTGTTCGGGCCGTTCGCGGCGCTGTCGGAGACTGGTCTGCTGCCGGAGCCGGCGACGGATCGGGAGGGCTTGCGGGCGGTGCTCGCCGAGGCGGAGCACTGGGTACGCCCCAGCCGCCCGGATCAGGAGCGTAAGGCGAAACCGAGGCGTCGCGACCGGAGCATGTTGCTGGTGATCGCCGGGCTGCCGGCGTTGGCCGACGCGTCGGACTTGGCCCGGATCGTCGACCTCGCCAAGCGGGGTCCGGCGCATGGGCTGCACATGGTGGTGGCCGGGTGGCCGCCAGCACCGTTGACGCCGGAGACGACGCAGGATCGGCTGCCGTTGGCGACCGAGATCTCCGTACGCAATCCGCATGTGCTCGTCGGCAATCCGCCGGGGGCGTCGTTGAGCCGGAGCCGGGAGCCGTTCAACGTTCCCGTCTATCTCGACCCCGATCCGCCGTTGGAGCTGATCGACCGCGTGTGTCAGGAGTTGGGGTCGCAGTTCGCCCAGCAGGGCTCGGTGCATTTGCTGGATCTGCTGCCGGATCCGGATCACGGCTGGTGGGCGGAGTCGTCGGCGGGCGGTCTGAGCGTGACGGTGGGCATCTCCGGGGAGACGCCGATCAGTCTGCACTTCGCCGATCTGACCCCGCACTGGCTCGTCGGTGGCCGGTCGGGTGGCGGGAAGACGGCGTTCCTCATCGACGTCCTCTACGGATTATGTACGCGGTACGACCCGGAGGAGCTGGCCCTCTACCTGCTGGACTTCAAGGAGGGCGTGTCGTTCTCCGAGTTCATCCCGACGCCTCGGGACGCGAGTTGGCTGCCGCACGCGCGCGCGGTCGGGGTCGAGAGCGATCGCACATACGGGTTGGCCGTGCTGCGGGAGCTGGACGCGGAGATGACGCGGCGGGCCGAGATGTTCAAGGCCAACGGCGTATCGCGTTATGTGGACCTGCGGAACCTTGGTGAGACGCTGCCCCGGATCGTCTGTGTGATCGACGAGTTCCAGGTGCTGCTGGCCGGGACCGACCGGATCGCCACCGAGGCGGTGGCGCTGCTCGAATCGGTCGCCCGCAAGGGGCGGTCGTTCGGCATACATCTGATTCTGGCGAGCCAGACCGTGCGGGGCATCGAGGCGCTCTACGCCAAGCGCGACTCCATCTTCGGCCAGTTCCCCGTACGCGTGGCGCTGCCGGGCGGCGCGGACGTGCTCGAACCGACGAACGAGTCGGCGGCGACGTTGCAGTTGGGCACGGCGATCGTGAACACCGCGGGCGGCCTCGGCGGGCCGCGGGGTTCCCGGCGGGCCCACGAGAAGCTCGTCCGGTTCCCCGATCCGCACGCCGACCAGCAGATCCTGACAGCGTTGCGGCAACGGCTGTGGCAGGCCCGCGACGAGCACGACGAGCCGCCGGTGGTCTTCTCCGGATACGCCGAGCAGCATCTCGACAACGATCCGCTGTACCAGGCGCTGAAGGAGACCCAGACCGAGACGACGAAGGCGGCTCTGCTGGGGCGGCAGGTCGACGTGAACATGACGACCGTCGCGTTCCCGTTCGACGCGACGCCCGGCCGGCATCTGGCCGTCCTGGGGCCGTCGGCCGAGGGCGCCGACATCCTGGTCGCGGCGGTTCGGTCCCTGGCCGCCCAGCATCGGCCGGGCTCGGTCCGGTTCGTCCTGGCGCCGATGATCCCGCAGAGCGTGGCCGCCGTCGAGGCGCTGCGGGCTGAGCTGCAGAGCCAAGGCCACGACGCGATCACCACCGAGAAGGCCGACATCCCGGAAACCGTGGCACGCGTCAACGCGTATCTCGTGGTCTGGGGGATGGAGACGGCCGGGAGCGAGGCGCGGACGCTGATCCGCGAGGACCCGGGCCGAGGCTTGCACCTGCTGGGCTGGTGGCGGCAGCTGCGCCGGTTCTCCGAGGACGTCGGGTTCTCCACGGGCCGGGAGGATGTGGCCGGGTTGGTGTTCTTGAACGTGCCGGGGCCTGAGGTGGCGTTGATGCTGGGCGAGTCGATCCAGTGGGAGCCGCGGCCGGGCCGCGCGCTGGTCCACGACCGGCACACGGGCCTGACCGCCGTGATGGTGCCCTTCACGACCCCCCGCGAGCAAACGAGCGAAGCGACGCCCCGCGGGCAAGCGACCCCCCGCGAACAAGCGAGCGAAGCGACGCCCCGCGAACAAGCAGCGCCCCCCGGACAAGCGACGCCCCGTGAACAAGCCGGGTCCTACGAACAGACAGCGCCGCGCGGGCGATCGGCGGCCGGCCAATGAGCGACGACAGCGCGGGCATGAGCGACGACGACCCGGCGGCGGAGAGCGGCGGACGGGCGGCGGGCGACGGCGGTCGGCAGCTGACCGGGGTCTGGCAGGAGTACCTGGAGGCGGCCGAGCGCCTGGACGCGGTTCGCCGTGAGGCGGCCGCAGGTGTCGCGGCGGAGCAGTCGGCGGTGCGTGCGGCACGGGAGGAGTTGCCGCCGATCCGCGCGCGGCTCGCGTTGCAGCAGCAGCGGATGGCCGAGATGGCGACGGTGAGCGGTCGCCCGATGCCGGTGCTGGTGCCGAGCCCGGCGGAGACGGCGAGCGCGGAGCGGGCCGTCACGGGCGGTCCGGCCGTGGTGCTGGCGGCGCTGCGGCAGGCGATGTCGACTGTGGACGTCGCGGACGGCGCGTTGGCGCAGGCGCCCACGCGGCCGCCGTCGGCGACCACGCGGAACCTCGGGGTCTACGGTGGTCTCGCCGCGGTGGCGCTGCTGGCGCAGATCGTGTTCGTGCTGCTCGTGGACGAGCGGACGCGCCCGCTCTACGCCGGGTGCACCGGCTTCCTGCTGGGGTTCGGCGCGTTCGGCATCGGCTGGATCGTCACCGGCGTCGTCAGCCGGACGAGGACGGCCGCGGTGGGGCTGGCCGTGGTCGCGTTGCCGCTGCTCCTGTCGACCGCGGTCTTCACGCTTCTCTGGATCACCCGGTGACATCTCTCTGGATCGTGAGGTAGGTCGATGAGCAGCGTCGAGGACGTCAAGGTGCGGGTGGCGGCCACGGTGTCGCAGACGGGCGAGGCGCTGATCCGGCTGCGGGCGGTCGGGCAGACCTTCGACGAGGCACTCATGATGCTCCGGCTGACCGCCGCCGGGACAGTCTCCCCCACGCTCATCGACGCGATCAGCAAGCTGGAACAGGCCCGGGAGCGGCTCAACGAGGCGCATACCCTGGCCACGGGGGCCATCGGCGACGCGGACGCGTGGCGGGCCACCGCATAACAGATCCACAAAGGTCCCGCAACGCCGTCCACACCCCTCCGCCGATCACGCGCGGCCCGTTGTCCACAGGCATTGAGCCAGCCGTACGCGGGACGCGAATGTTCTCTGTCATGGAGGAACTGCTTGACCGCCCCGCCGAACTCAGCTTCACGGTGTTCCGGGGCAGCGCCGCCGTCGCCGAGGGGCTGCTGACCACCGACCAACTGCGTACCAAGGAGTGGCGGCGCGTCCGCCGCGACATCTACGTCGACTCGCGCGTACTGCTCGACCACGGGGTCGACTGTCACGCCGCCGCCCTCGTCCTGCCCGGCCGGGCCTGCTTCTCGCATACGTCGGCGGCATGGCTGCACGGCGTCGACCTCGCTGCCGACTACGGGGATCCGGTGCACGTCACGGTTCCGCCGCCGGCCAAGCCGGGCGGCTGGTCCGCGGTCAAGGTGCACCAGACCGCCCTCGACCCGCCCGACGTCGACGTGCTCGACGGGCTCATGGTCACGTCGCCCCGGCGTACCGCATGGGACCTGGCCGCGTCGCTTTCGCTGGAACAGGCCATCCCCACCCTCGACGGGCTGCTCGCGCGGGCGCTGGTCACTCCCGACGAGCTTCAGGCGTACGCAGAGAGCCGAACCGGCGTCCGCGGGTATCGGAAGGCAGAGCACGCCTTCCAGCTGGCGGACGGGCGTTCCAGGGACGCCGACGCATCCCGGCTCCGGCTGGCCGTCCTGCAACAGGGGCTGCCCCGGCCGATCCCGCATTACACAGTGGAAGGTCCCCGCGGCGTGCTGCTGCAGCCCGAACTCGGCTGGCCCCGGTTCCGGGTGGCGCTGGTCTTCTCGCGACCAGGTGACGGCGGTGAGGGCTATGAGGAGGCGGACTGGCGCGTCCTGCGGGTCCACCGGTATCGCGTCGACCGCGAACAGGCGACCATCGTCCGGGAGCTGCGAGCGGTGCTGCTGGCTCGGGGCTGGTGCCCCTGACGGCTACCGGCCGCTGATGAGGGTCAGCGCCTCGGTGCGGGTCTTCGAGTCCGAGCGGAGGATGCCGCGCACCGCACTCGTCACCGTACGCGCGCCGGCCTTCCGGATGCCACGCATCTCCATGCACATGTGCTCGCACTCGAGCACCACGATCACGCCGCGCGCCCCGAGCTGGCTTTCCAGCAGGTCGGCGATCTGCGAGGTGAGGCGCTCCTGGACCTGCGGACGGCGGGCGTAGACCTCGACCAGGCGGGCCAGTTTGGACAGTCCGGTGATCCGGCCGTCCTCGTTCGGGATGTAGCCGATGTGGGCCACGCCCCGGAAAGGCAGCAGATGGTGTTCGCAGAGGCTGAAGACCTCGATGTCGCGCACGAGGACCATCTCCTCGTGATCGGCCTCGAACGTGGTCCGCAGCACCCGCCGCGGATCCACCCGAAGGCCGGCGAAGAGTTCGGCGTACGCCCGGGCCACCCGCTCAGGTGTCTTGACCAGGCCGTCCCGATCGGGATCCTCGCCGACGGCGATCAGGATCTCGCGTACGGCGCGCTCGATGCGCTCGAGGTCGACGGCCTTCTCGACGGGGCCGCCGTTGATGGACCCGTCGACCAGGCGGGCAGCGAGCAGGTCCAGTTCGGAAGCGGTGACCCCGGAACCCGCGTCAACGGGGTCCGGGGTCACCGGGGTGCTGCTGTTCAGTTCGACCCCTCGATCAGGGTCGCGCCGTCGGTCACCGACTGCGGGCCGCCGGTCGCGGCCGCGGAACCGGCCGAGGCCGAACCGGCCGCCGCGCGCTCCGCAGCGGTCTGCACCGGCGGCAGGTCGGACGGCGTACGCTTCCCGAACCCGTTGAACGGGGCCATCGGCGGACGCTTGGTGACCCGGGCGCAGATCCGGTTCATGTCGGCCGTCGAGAGGGTCTCCTTCTCGATCAGCTCCAGCACGATGTTGTCGAGCACGTCGCGGTACTCCACGAGCACCGCGTACGCCTCGTCGTGCGCCAGCTCGATCAGCGCCCGAACCTCGGCGTCGATCTCGGCCGCGATCGAGTCGGAGTAGTCCTTCTCGTGACCGTAGCTGCGTCCCAGGAACGGCTCGTCGCCGCTGGTGCCGTACTTGACCGCACCGAGCTTGGAGCTCATGCCGTACTGGGTGACCATGGCCCGCGCGATCGCCGACGCCTTCTCGATGTCGTTGCCGGCGCCGGTGGTGGGCTCGTGGAAGACGAGCTCCTCGGCGGCCCGGCCACCCAGCGCGTATGCCAGGGTGTCGATCATCTCGGCCCGCGTCTGCGTGTACTTGTCCTCGGTCGGCAGGACCAGCGTGTGCCCGAGCGACCGCCCGCGCGACAGGATGGTGACCTTGTGGACCGGGGCCGAGTGCGGCATCGCGTGCGCCACCAGGGCGTGGCCGCCCTCGTGGTAGGCCGTGATCTTCTTCTCGTGGTCGGACATGACCCGAGTACGCCGCTGCGGGCCGGCGACGACGCGGTCGATCGACTCCTCGAGGTAGTCGTTGGTGATCGCCCGCTTGTCGTTGCGGGCGGTCAACAGCGCCGACTCGTTGATCACGTTCGCGAGATCCGCGCCGGTGAAGCCCGGCGTACGCCGAGCCACCGCATCGAGGTCGACGTCGGGCGTGAACGGCTTGCCCTTGGCGTGGACCCGGAGGATCGCCTTGCGGCCCTCCATGTCCGGCGTGTCGACGGCGATCTGCCGGTCGAACCGGCCCGGGCGCAGCAGCGCCGGGTCGAGGATGTCCGGCCGGTTGGTCGCGGCGATCAGGATGACGCCGCCCTTCGCGTCGAAGCCGTCCATCTCGACGAGCAGCTGGTTCAGCGTCTGCTCCCGCTCGTCGTGGCCACCGCCGAGGCCGGCGCCACGGTGGCGGCCCACGGCGTCGATCTCGTCGACGAAGACGATCGCCGGAGCGTTCGACTTCGCCTGCTCGAAGAGATCACGTACGCGGGACGCACCGACGCCGACGAACATCTCGACGAAGTCCGAGCCGGAGATCGAGTAGAACGGGACCCCCGCCTCGCCGGCGACCGCCCGGGCGAGCAGCGTCTTACCGGTTCCGGGCGGGCCGAAGAGCAGGACGCCCTTCGGGATCTTGGCGCCGAGTGCCTGGTACTTCGAGGGATTCTGCAGGAAGTCCTTGATCTCGTGCAGTTCCTCGACGGCTTCCTCGGCCCCCGCCACGTCGGCGAAGGTGGTCTTCGGCATGTCCTTGCTGACCAGTTTGGCCTTGGACTTGCCGAAGTTGAGCACTCGCGAGCCGCCGCCCTGCATCTGCGACATCATGATGAAGAAGAACAGGACGATGAGCAGCAGCGGTGCGAAGGAGAAGATCAGCGAGGTGATCCAGGAGTCCTGGGTGACCTCGGTGTTGTAGCTCCCGCCGTCGGCGAGGTTCGCGTTCCGGACCTGGTCGAAGATGTAATCGGCGCTCTGCGCGGGATACTCGGCCTGGATCTTGTCGGTCTCGACGCTGCCGAACTTGGCCTTGTTGGCCAGCTCGAGCTGAATCGTCTGCTCCTTGTCCTGAATCAGGACCTTCTTGACGTTGTCCGGCTTGTTGAGCTCTGCGAGCGCGACCGAGGTATCGACGTCGCGGTAGGTCCCCGAGCTGCTGTAGGTCGCGAAGAACACCGCGATCGCGGCCGCGACGAGCACGAACCAGAACCACGGGCGCTTATAAAAGGGGAGTCGCTCCATACCGTTGTTGTCGGGTGCGGCGCACCCGAAACCTCCCGATCGATACGTAGGCCGTCAGGTCACTTGACGGTACACCGTAGATGTCACAGTTGCCGCAACAGCGCGCCCCTGTGAACACCCTGAGAGACGACGGGCCTACGCCTCGTAGACCCGTAACCGCTATCTCTGGTATACCTCGGGCTTCAGAACTCCGACATATGGCATGTCACGGTAGCGCTCCGCATAGTCCAGGCCGTAACCGACCACGAACTCGCTCGGGATGTCGAACCCGACATACTTCACCGGGACCGGCACCTTGATCGCGTCGGGCTTGCGCAGCAGCGCCACCACGTCCACGCTCGCGGCGGACCGCGACTCGAGGTACTTCAGCAGCCAACTCAGGGTCAGCCCGGAGTCGACGATGTCCTCGACCACGATCACGCGCTTGCCGGCGATGTCCCGGTCGAGGTCTTTCAGAATGCGGACCACGCCGCTGGACGTGGTCCCCTGGCCGTACGACGAGACCGCCATGAACTCCAGCTCGGCGGGTGGGCCATAGCGGCTCAGCGCCCGGGCGAAGTCGGCCATGAACATGATCGCGCCCTTGAGCACGCAGACCAGCAGGACGCTGTCCGCTTGCGCGTAGTCCGCGGCGACCTGTTTGGCCAGCTCATCGGTCTTGGCGCGGATGTCGTCCTCGGAGACGATCACGCGGTCGATGTCGTTGTCATACCACCCGGGCAGATCAGCCATGCCTTACAGCCTATCGAGCCCGGATGGCCGCCAAGCAGTGACGCTGCACCCTTTCCCAGCAGGACCCGGCCTCCTTCCCGGCCGGACTTTGGCGGCGCTGATCATGGCCCGCCGGGATCGATCATGAACCTAGGTACGCGACACGCCGGGCGATCATGGCCGGTAGTTCATGATCGCGCGGAAAAGCGCGCGGAAAGTCGCGCGGGAAGGGACGGCGGGGCAGGTCAGTGCGGGGAGAGCGGAGTGTGGAGGACGGTCGTGCCGGGGACCGTGGACGAGGTCATCGAGGTCGTGACGGATCCCGAGCCTCCCGAGAGCGTGACCGAGTAGGTCAGCGACCCGCCCGGCTTACCGGCGGTCGTCGGCACCGACAGGTCGCCGGTCGGCAGCCCGGTACGCGCAGCCCCGGCGGCCCCCGCCACGTTCTCCGCGCCGACGAGGTACTTCAGGCCGCCGGGCGGGGCCTTCGGCAGCGCCGACGGGTCGTAGGCGTACCGGATGTTGTTCGCTGAAGGCGAAACTCCGGAGACCGGCAGCCACGCCTGGAAGCGTCGCGCCGAGGACGTCCCGAAGACCGTCATGTCCCAGTCCACGACGATCCAGCGGGCTCCGTCGCGGTCCACCACGTCGACTCGTACGCCGTCGGAGGACGAGCCGTCGAGGTCCGTCCAGAACGGAGCGAGCACGTTGTTGGGACGCTTCGGATCCGGCAGCCCGTTGGGCTCGGGGGTCACATCCTGGCCGGTCCCGCCGCCGACGACCAGGTAGCCGTCGGAGGTCACCCCGATCCGGGTGTACGCCTGGCCGGCGTACTGGAACCTCGGGGTGTCGTAGTTGATGATCTCCTCGTCGCCGATCGGGTCGGCGGCCACGTCAGGGCGCTGGTAGTACGACCCCGAGGCGGCGGCCAGCGACGGCTTGCCCGGCGTGATCCCGGCGAGGGTCACCTTCGAGCGTCCGATCGTGTCCAGCGACGTACGCGACGCCCCGGTGACCTGGCCGACGGCGGCTCCGGAGGGAAAGCGTGACGTCATCGAGACGCGTGCTTCGGCGTACCCCTTGTTCGTCGCGGTGAAGGAGCACGACGAGCCCGCGCACTTCGCGGTGAGCGCGACCGAGCCCTGCTGCGGGACGAACGCGACCGGCAGGTGCAGCGTGGGGACCGAACCGCCGACGGGCTCGAGCCGGACCTCGCCGAAGAGCTGGCGCTTGGGCGCCCACGACGCGATGCCGACGGCGAACCGCCCGACGGCGCCGGGCGCGAGGGTCAGCGTCGGCGGATCGACGGTGATCGCGGACTTGGCCGGCGACGTGCTGGTCAGCCGGTAGGTCTGCAGGTGACCGGAGACGTTCTGGACGGTCCGGATCGTCGTGAGGCGACCCGGCATGACCGGCGCGTTGATCGACGGCGTGTTCAGGTGCACCGCGTCGACCGGGTCCGCGGCCAGCTTCGCCATCCGTTCGGCGCTCTCGTCGAAGGTGAGGCCGGGGTTGGTGGCGATGTCGACCGCGATGCGGCCCGCGCCGAAGTCGAACGGGTCGGCCGGCGTCTTCAGGTCCTCCTTGACGACCCTGGTGACGGCCGTGGTCATGAGCGCCGACTTGATCTGACCAGGGGTCCAGCTCGGGTGCGCGGCCCGCAGCAGGATGCCCGCGCCCGCGACGTGCGGCCCGGACATCGACGTGCCCGCGATCGCCTGGAAGTACTGCCCGGCCGGGCCGCCGGTCGGATCCTCGGGCGTCGGCGTGGTGCCGGCCAGGATCTGCACGCCGGGCGCGGTCACGTCCGGCTTCAGCGCGAGCCCGCCGGGCCCGCGCGAGGAGAACGCCGCCATCACGTCGCCCCGCCCGGTCGTGGCGCGCCCCGAGGTGAAGCTCGCCGTCACGCTTTTGTTCTTCAGGTACGCCAGAAGCTGCGCACCGGCAGCGAGATGCACGGTGGGCAGCCAGTGGTTGTCCGTCTCGGTGTCGGAAAGCGTGGGGTTGTAGAGCAGCATCCCGAGCCCGCCGCCCTGCTTGACGAAGTAGCCCTTCTCGACGCGCGCGTTCTCGCCGCGCTCGCAGACGACGATCTTGCCCTGGAAGAGGTTCTTCTTCGGCTTGGTCAGGCAGCGCGCGCCGCCGTCGTACCCCTTGACGTCCAAGGCCTGCACGACAGGGGTCGCGGTGGAGATCCCGGCGGTGATGCTGGAGCCGGTCAGCGTCAGGTCCTTCGCGCCCGGGGCCTTCAACGTGATCGTCGAGTCGAACTCACGGCGCTGCGTACTCGCCGCCACCGTGGTGACCCAAGGCGAGAGGTGGTTCACCGTCTCGGCGTCCGGGCCCTCGTTGCCCGCCGACGCGGCGACGAACACGCCCGCGGCGTACGCGTCGAGGAAGGCCAGCTCGACCGGGTCGGTCTCGGGGTCGGTCCCGCCGGAGATGGAGAAGTTGATGACGCGTACGCCGTCCTTGACGGCCTGCGCGACGGCGGCGGCGGAGTCGGACGAGAAACAGCCCTCAGCCCCGCAGACCTTGTAGACACTGACCCAGGCACCCGGCGCGACGCCGCGCAGCGGACCGCGTTCGACCCCGAACACCTTGGCGCTGCTCAGGACGTCACCGGCCGAAGTCGACGCGGTGTGCGTACCGTGGCCGTCGCTGTCCCGGGCGGACGTGTACTTCTCCTTGCCGTGGGTCTTCAGGTAGGCGTCCAGGAACGGCTGCCCGCCGATGAGCTTGTGGTTGCACCGGAACTTCACGCCGGTCAACGGGTTCGTGCCGAAGTCGCAGACCCGCGCCTTGCCGTCGGCCTTCGCCGGTGGCGCGGACAGGGTGCCGTGATCGGCGAAGGACGGATGCTCCGGCCACGCGCCCGTGTCGAGCACCCCGAAGATCACGCCCTCACCCGCGTCGGCCGGGCCGCCGAGGGCACGCTGGACGGTGTCGGCCCCGATGAACTGGGTGCTGGCGTCGGTCAGCGGCTGGCGTACCTCGTCGCGCTGCACCGCCCCGACACCGGGGATCTTGAGCAGATCGCCGACCCGGTTCGCCGGGACGGTCAACGCCAGTCCCCCGTAGACGGTGCGCAGACCCTGGCCCAGGCGTACGCCGGGCACCCGTGCGGCCGCCTTGCCGAAGACGTCCTCCTGCTGCGCCAGGAACCGCTCGTACGCCTGCTCGGCGGGACCGCCCCACAGCGGCCGCCCGGTGACCGCCGGACTCGTCGCCGCGAACCCCGGTACGCCGCCCCGATAGGTCGCCACGGGATCGTGAGCCAGCTTCACGAGCACGCTCACCTGAGCGGCGTCCGTACGCCCCAGCAGCGAGCGGTCGGTACGCGCGATCGCACTCGTCTTCGCGGCCGTGTAGCGCGACACCAGACTGACTCGTTGTTCCTGCGTCGCCCCTGTCGCTTGAGTCGCCCCTGTCGCGTGCGCCGCCGCGTTCGCGAGGGCCGGGATGGATACGACAACTAGTGCAAGTGGCAACAAAAGCCGCGAAAACATACGCAGATCTTGCCGCAGTTCGGCCGCGCGACCCCGCCGACACTTCGACCTGTCGCCTAGCCGTCACCCGGCTCGCCGCCCCTCCCCCCGTACGCGCCGGCTCCCCACAGCGCCGGCTCCCCACAGCGCCGGCTCCCCACAGCGCCGGCTCCCCCCGGCGCCGGCTCCCCCACGGCGCTAGCTGCCTCACGGCGCTAGCTGCCTCACGGCGCTAGCTGCCTCACGGCGCTAGCTGCCTCACGGCGCTGGATCAGGGTTCTCGGTCGAATCTTGGGGGGTAGTTAGTCCGAGAAAACAGATAAAGAGGGAAACCGAGGGGGGAT
>NZ_JBFAHM010000001.1:0-464015 GCF_040654195.1 Hamadaea sp. NPDC050747 | reverse complement strand
CAGGGTTCCAGGTCGAATCTTGGGTCAAGATTCGACCGAGAACCCTGATCCAGCGGACAGCGATGGGGAATCAGAGGGCGGCGAGGGCGTTCGTCATCGCGTCGAGCCGCTCCCGCGCGGTGTCGGTCCCGGTGGGGACGGCGTCGGCGAGGATCGAGAAGGCGAGCAGCCGTCCGTCTTTGGTGACCACGATCCCGGCGATGGCGGCCACGCCGGTGAGCGTTCCGGTCTTCGCGCGGACGAGGCCGGCTCCGGGCTCCGGACTGCCGGCGGTCGTGGTGTTCCGATCGGACAACGTCCCGGACCAGCCGCCCACGGGGAGCCCGGCGAACAGCGACCGCAGCTGCGGGTGCTGGTCCCCGGCGGCCTGGGCGAGCAGGGCCGTCTGCATGGCGGGCGGCTGCCGGTCCAGCCGGGACAGTCCCGAGCCGTCCTTGATCACGACGCCGGTGGTCGGCACGCCCAACTCGGTCAGGACCTGCTTGATCGCCGTGCCGGCCCCGGCGAAGCTGCCGGGCTGCCCCTTGGCCAGCGCGACCTGCCGGGCCAGCGCCTCGGCCACCACGTTGTCGCTCTCCCCGAGCATGATCTCGACGAGGTTCTCGATCCGGGGTGATTGGACCGAACCGAGCTGCTGCGCCCCCGCGGACGCGGTCCCCGGCGTCACCGCCGACGCGGGGACGCCGAGCAGCTTCGCGAAGGCGAGCGCGGCGGCCTTGTCCGGCTGGGCCGACCGGGCCTGACCGGCGTGCAGGTCGTCGACGTTCTTCGGGCGCTTCGGGCTCGTCCGCGCGCCGTCGATCGCCAGGGCGGTCGCCCGAGCGCCGTAGGGGCCGACGGCGGCGTCGTCGTCCCAGCCCTCGGCGATGGAGGATCCGGAGTAGAGCGACGTGTCGTAAATGAGCTTCGTCGGCGACTTCCCGCCCAGCGCCGCCTTCACCTGCGCGGCGAGCTGGTCGAGGCGGCCGGCGCCGGGGTAGTAGCCGGTCGCGCCGGCGGTCAGCGTCGGGTCTCCTCCGCCGACCAGCACGACCTCGCCGTCGTTCGCACCGGCCACCACCGTGGTCGTCATCCGGTAGTCCGGTCCCCGGGTCGCGAGCACGGCGGCGGCGGTCGCCATCTTCGTGGTCGACGCCGGGACGGCCGGATGCGAGGAACCGGCGTCGTAGAGGCTTTGCCCGGTCGCCACGTCCACTACCGAGACGCTGACCGACGGACCCAGGTCGGTGTGCGTACGCAGGTCTTCGAGGGCCGCCTTGACCTGCTCGGACGTGGGTGCGGTGCCGGTCGCCGCGGACAGGACTCCGGCCGCGCTCGCCACGGGATCGGGCGTCCACGTGTTGGCGGGCGTCGTTTGCCCCAGCAGTTCGCGTACGCGGTCGGGCGCGAACGCGACCGCGCCGCCGGCCGCGGCCAGCACGAGGATCAGCACGGTCGCCAGCGAAATCCACAGGCCACGGCGGCTCTTCCGCCGCTCGGGCTCCGCCGGAGACGGCACGGGCCCCGACGGTGGCGGCTGGACGCCCGACGGCGGCATTCCCGGCGGCACGGCACCCGGCGGCACAGCACCCGACGACGCCATTCCGGGCGGCGCTGAACCCGGCGGCACCATCCCCGGCGGCACGGCACCCGGCGAAGCCATTCCGCGCGGCACGGCACCCTGCGGAGGCATTCCCGGCGAAGCCATTCCGCGCGGCACCATTCCGGGTGGCGGCATTCCCGGCCGCTCAGCACCGGGCGGCTGGGCACCGGGCGCGGGCGGCGCCCAGGGCGAGGGGGCGGCCGTCGCCGGTCCGGGCGGCGGAACCGAGGCCGACCCCGTTGCCCGCGCCGGACGGTCGGCGTTGGGCGTACCAGTGGATGTGCTGGAGCCGTAGACCGTGCCGGACGATCGGGCCGGGGGCCGCGCGGACGCCTGTGGAGAGTTTTGCGAAGCCTGTGGATAACGTCCGGTTTGTGGCGTGGCGGCCTGTGGATAAGCTTGTGGATAGTCGGCCGGGGCCTGTGGATAATCCGGTGGATAACCGGGTTCTGGCTGGTCAGCCACTGGTTCCGGTCCGTTTCCGGGCCAACCGGCCGCCCACGGCGACTCGTCGCCGTAGTGTGAACCTTGCCTCCCCACGGGCCCTCCCGGTGAGCTTTCCGATCGACCTACGCGACACTATCGAGCAGAAGCCAGAGTCGGCGAGAAAACGTGTCAGGAGCGTGAGATGGATTTCGACGTCACGGTTGAGATCCCCAAGGGGCAGCGCAACAAGTACGAGGTCGACCACGAGACGGGCCGAATCCGGCTTGACCGCACACTCTTCACCTCCACGCAATACCCGGCCGATTACGGCTTCATCGAGAACACCCTCGGCGAGGACGGCGACCCGCTGGACGCGCTCGTCCTGGTCCAGGAGCCGACGTTCCCCGGGTGCCTGATCCGCTGCCGCGCGATCGGCATGTTCCGGATGCGCGACGAGAAGGGCGGCGACGACAAGGTTCTCTGCGTCCCGGCCGACGACCCGCGCCTGGAGCACCTGCGCGACATCCACCATGTCGCCGAGTTCGACCGGCTGGAGATCCAGCACTTCTTCGAGGTCTACAAGGACCTGGAGCCCGGCAAGAGCGTCGAGGGCGCCACCTGGGTGGGCCGCACCGAGGCCGAGGCCGAGATCGTCGAGTCGTTCAAGCGGGCGAAGGAAACCTCGCACTAATCGGGCTTTCTTGAACGCTCGATCAGGGTTCCAGATCGAATCTCGCCGGGGAGCCTCTTGGGCGAGCCGCCAGGAGTGCAGCCAGTCAAGATTCGACCAAGATCCCTGATCCGCCGCATTTAGCGGCGTCCACCGCCGTGGGAAGCGGCCACGACCGGGTAGCGTCGAACGCATGGCGGATTTCGTCGACTGGGACCTGGCCGCGTCCACTGCCGCGACCCTGGGCCCGACCGGGCCGAAGGTGACGAGGGCCGAGGCGGCCGAGGTCGTCCGGCAGCTGCGCGAGCTGACCGGGGAGGCGGCCGGGCACGTCGCCGAGTTCACCGGGCTCGTCCCCCAGGTCGACGTCCCGCCGGTGCGGGTGGTCGACCGCCGGGACTGGGCGGCGGTCAACGTCTCGGGGATGCGGCAGGTCATCGGCCCGCTGGCGGCGCGGCTCTCGAAACGGTCGCAGACCGCCGGGACGGGCGCGATGGAGATGGTCGGGGCGAAGCTCACCGCAGTGCAGGCGGGGACCGTCCTGGCGTACCTGTCCGGGCGGGTGCTCGGGCAGTACGAGGTGTTCTCCGGCGGACCTGGTCAGCTGCTGCTCGTCGCGCCGAACATCGTCGCCGTCGAACGCAAGCTCGGCGCCGAACCGCGCGACTTCCGGCTCTGGGTCTGCCTGCACGAAGTCACCCACCGCACGCAGTTCACCGCCGTCCCCTGGCTGCGTGGGCACTTCCTCCGCGAGGTCAAGGCGTTCGTCGACGCGGCCGACACCGACCCGGCCGCGCTGCTCGGCCGCTTACGGCGAGCGGTGTCGGCGGCCGCGGACGCCGTCCGTGACAAGGGCGGCCAGACCAGTGTGCTGGACGTCGTGCAGACTCCGGGGCAGCGAGCGGTGATGGACCGTCTCACGGCGTTGATGACCCTGGTCGAGGGGCACGCCGAGGTCGTCATGGACGGCGTCGGCCCGCGCGTCATCCCGTCCGTCGACGCGATCCGCGCCCGGTTCGACCGCCGCCGCGCCACCGCCAACCCCGTCGAATCGGTCATCCGGCGGCTGCTCGGGGTCGACGCCAAGCTCCGGCAATACGCCGAGGGCCGCAAGTTCGTCCAGAGCGTCATCGACCGCGCCGGGATGGCCGGCTTCAACAAGGTGTGGGCCGCGCCGGAGAACCTGCCCACGCTGGCCGACCTGGCCGATCCCGACGCGTGGGTCGCCCGGGTCGCCCCTTGACCGGTCCGCCTCCGGCTGTCGCGCAGACGCGTACCGCGGTGCGGCGCGCGCTCGGGCCCGGCAATGACCGGCTCGTGCTCGTCGCCTGCTCCGGTGGGGCCGACTCGCTCGCGCTCGCGGCCGCCGCGGCGTTCGCCGGCCCGCGTACCGGCTGGCGGGTCGGCCTGGTCACCGTGGACCACAAGCTCCAAGCCGGGTCCGCCGACCGCGCGGCCGCCGTCGCCGCCTGGGCTACGGCCGCCGGGCTCGCTCCCGTGCTGATCGCCCCGGTCACCATCGACCCGGCCGATCCGGTCGGTCCCGAGGCCGCCGCCCGCCACGCCCGCTACGAGGCACTCCTTCAGCAAGCCGAGGAGTACGCCGCCGCAGCGCTCCTCCTGGGTCACACGCTGGACGACCAAGCCGAGACGGTGCTGCTGGCCCTGGCTCGGGGCGCCGGTCCCCGGGGACTGGCCGGGATGCCCGCCCGCCGGGAGGTCGACGGCGTGGCACTGCTCCGGCCGATGCTGGGCGTCCGGCGTACGACGCTTCGGGAAGCGTGTGCGGCACAGGGGCTCACGCCGTGGGAGGACCCGCACAACTCCGACGCCCGGTACGCCCGGGCGCGCGTACGCTCCAGCGCCCTGCCCGCACTGGTGGCGGCATTGGGGCCGGGCGTCGTCGGCAACCTGGCTCAGACGGCCGCTCAGCTCGCCGTGGACGCGTCCTACCTGGACGGCTTGGCGGCTTCGGCGTACGAGGGGTGCCGTCGCGACAGCGGGCTCAGCGTCGACGCCCTGCGGGCGCTGCCGGAGGCCTTACGAAGTCGCGTACTGCACACGTGGGCGCTCGAACTCGGCGCGCCCTCCGCCGCCCTCGGCCACCGGCACGTCGCCGCCCTGGACGCGCTCGTCACCGACTGGCACGGGCAAGGAGCGACCGCCCTGCCCGGTGGCATCGAAGTGCACCGGGCGGGCGGTCGGCTACAGGTCCGATAAGGCCCTTATGCACCAGGCAGGTTGGCCACCTGGATGAGGCGTACGCCTTGCTTGCGCGACAGGAGCCGGCCACGGCCGGGGACCATCCGCTCGAACCGGATGTCCGCCAGCGGCGAGGTCTCCCCCTTGTCGCCGGACATGAGCAGGCCGGGGCTGCCGACCCGCCGCATGATCTGGAACAGCGGCTGGTAGGACAGACCGCTCGCGCCCGTCGAGTTCCGCGCGATGATCAGGTGCAGACCGACGTCGCGAGCGATCTCGAGGTAGGGCACCAGCGGATCGAGCGGGTTGCCCGCCCCGGAGGCGACCATCTCGTAGTCGTCGATGAGGACGAAGCACTCCGGCCGGCCTTCCAGCCACGGCCGGTCGCGTAGCTGCTGCGGCGTCACGTCGGCCGGCGGCTTGCGCTGATCCATGTAGCCGGCGACGGCCTGCAGATACTGCGTGCTCTGCTCGAAGTTGGTCGTGTAGCCGAGCAGATGGTCGCCCTGGATCGCACCGAGCAAGCTGCGGCGGTGGTCGACGATCAGCAGCTTCGCCTCGTCCGGGGTGAACCGCTTGGTGATCGTCGTCGCCAGCGCCCGCATGAACGTCGACTTGCCGCACTCGCTCTCGCCGAAGACCAGGAAGTGCTGGTCGTCGCGGAAGTTGAGCGAGATCGGGGTGAGGTCCTCGGACAGGCCGATCGGGATGTGCAGCGGGTCGCCGCCGGTGAGCGGCAGACGGTCGTAGCCGTAGACCGGCGGCAGCATCCGCACGCGCGGCGCGGGCTGGCCCTTCCAGTGCTGGGCGACGTGCTTGCTCACCGCGGTCTGATCGGTGCCCAGCGAGGTCAGCTCGGGCCGGAGGGTCAGGTAGTACAGGCCCTCGTTGGTCGCGCCGTGGCCCGGCGCGTTCTTCACGTTCTGCGCCGCCTTGCGGACCTTGCCGATCGAGTCGGACGGGTCGCCCAGCCGCATCTCGATCTTGGTGCCGAACTGGTCCTGGATGGCCGCGCGGAAGTCGCGCCAGCGCAGCGAGCTGGCGATGATGTGGACGCCATAGGACAGACCCCGGGTCGCCAGGTCGGTGATGACCGGCTCCAGGTCGTCGTAGCTCTCCCGCAGCGTCGCCCAGCCGTCGATGACCAGGAACACGTCCCCGAACGGGTCGTTGACCTCGCCGGACGCCCGCCGCTTGCGGTAGTTGTTCATCGAGTCCACGCCCAGCTCGGCGAACCGCGCCTCCCGCTCGGCGAGCAGCATCGCGACCTCGCTGACCGTCCGGCGCACCTGGGCGGTGTCGAGCCGGCCCGCGACGCCACCGACGTGCGGCATCTCGCGGAGGGCCGCGAGCGTGCCACCACCGAAGTCGAGGCAGTAGAACTGCGCCTCGGCCGGGGTGTGGGTCAGCGCCAGACCGCTGATGATCGTCCGCAGCAGGCTGGACTTACCGCTCTGGGTCGCCCCCGCGATCGCCACGTGCCCGGCCGCGCCGGACAGGTTGATCCACTGCGTGTCCCGGCGCTGCTGCGCGGGGCGGTCGACCCAGGCGATCGGGACCGTCAACGCACCGTGCAGTTCGGCGTTGGCCGTCGTCAGGCCGCGCTCCGGATGGATCGCGATCTTGCCGAAGCCCTCCTCCAGCGTATCGGAGACCTCCAGCGGCGGCAGCCACACCTGGTGGGCCGGCGGACCCTTGCCCGCCAACCGGCCGACGATGACGTCCATCAGGCTCTCGCCGGGCTTGACGTCCCAGTTGACCTCGGGCTCGGCCGAGGCCGGCTTCTTCGGCAGCGGCACGAAGTGCGTTCCGAAGTTGTGGATGTCGATGTCCGTACGCCGCCCGCCGACCCGGGTCGGCGACGAGCCCGCCTTCTTGTAGGAGCCGGAGACGTACGCCGCCTTGAACCGCACCAGCGGCTCGGTGCCGAACTTCATGTAGCCGTGGCCGGGCGCTCGGGGCAGGTCGTATGCGTCGGGCACACCGAGGACCGTGCGGGACTCCATCGCCGAGAACGTCCGCAGACCGAGCCGGTAGGACAGGTGCGTGTCGAGACCACGCAACCGGCCCTCCTCCAGCCGCTGGCTGGCCAGCAGCAGGTGGACGCCCAGCGACCGGCCGACTCGTCCGATCTGGACGAAGATGTCGATGAAGTCGGGCTTGGCGGTCAGCAGCTCGGAGAACTCGTCCGCCACGATGAGCAGCGACGGGAGCGGTGCGAGCGCCTTGCCCTGCGACCGGGCCTTGTTGTAGTCCTTCAGGTTCGCGAAGTTGCCCGCCGCGCGCAGGAGTTCCTGACGGCGGACGACCTCGCCGTTGATGGCGTCGCCCATGCGGTCGACGAGCAGCGCCTCGCCCTCGAGGTTGGTGATGACCGCGCTGGTGTGCGGCAACACGTCCATCGAGGCGAAGGTCGCGCCACCCTTGTAGTCGACGAGGACGAAGTTGAGCTCCTCCGAGGAGTGGGTCAGCGCCAGCGCGAGCACCAGCGTTCGCAGCACCTCGGACTTACCGGAACCGGTCGCGCCGATCAGCAGACCGTGCGGGCCCATGCCGTCCTGCGCCGACTCCTTGATGTCCAGTTCGACCGGCTGGCCGTCGACGCCGACACCGATCGGCACCCGCAGCTTGTCCCGATCGGCTCGGGGCCGCCAGGTCTGCGAGACCTCGAAGGTCTCCGGGTCGGGGATACCGAGCAGCTCGGCCAGGCCCTGGTCGCCGGAGAGCGGGGCGTCGGCCGACTTGGTCGCGGCGGACAGCCGCAGCGGGGCGAGCCGCCGGGCGATCGCCTCGGCCTCGGCGTAGGTGAGACCGTCGGCGAAGCCGACGTCGGCCGACCCGTCGGCGGTGTAGATCTCCAGCTGCCGGGTGTCCTGCTGCATCTCCAGCGTCAGGGTGGTCCGGTCGAGCAGACGGGGCGGCTGGCCGTCGAGGTCCAGCACGGTGACGCCCGCGATGCCGCCGTCGGCCGCGAGGTGCTGCGAACCGGTGAGGTCCGCGCCGTCGAGGACGACCACGACGTAGGGACCGGACGCGCCGCCGCCGAAGCGGGGACGGTTGCCGATGATGTCGGAGAGCATCTCCTCCAACGCCACCGCGGTCGGGGCCACCATGCGGACCGGACCGAGAGCGTCCACCTTGGAGGGATGCGCGCTGTGCGGCAGCCACTTCACCCAGTCCCACCGGTCCCGGCGATGCGCCGGAGCACACACGGCGATCAGGAGGTCGTCGGGAGCGTGGAAGGTGGCGAGCTGGCTGAGGACGGCGCGGACGAGGCTGTGCGTCTCGGTGCCGTCACGGTGGTCGGCCTCGGGCTGCGTGGGCCGGCCGTAGCCGAAAGTGTTGGTAGGTGGGGCCTCGGACCGGACGAAGACCCGGGCGAAAGCGGGCAGCGACACGGCGACCGGCAGATCCGGCACCACCGAGTACGCGTCCAGGAACCGGCGCAGGGCGCCGGCCGTCATCGGCTCCAGCTCCTCCAGCGGCCGGGTCACCGGCGGGACCAGCGGAGTCGCGAGCGACTGCGGTCCGATGCCGATGCGGGTGACTCCGTAGTCGGGATCGGTCGGACGCCGTTCCCAGAGCCGATGAGAGTCGACTGTGGACCACAACCGCTGCGGATCGGGATGCCGGTAGAACAAACCCGTACGCTGCTTGGCCACGGTCTCGCGAACCTTGGTCCGCATGGTGGCCAGGTGCCGCAGGTATTCCCGCCGGGCGGCCATCATCTCGGCCTTCTTCGGGCCACCGCCGCCCTGGCTGAGGTTCATGGCCATCATGCCGATCATGGACAGGCCCATCATGCCGCCCATGACGTAACCCATCTTGCCGTTCTGCCCGTTGCCCATCATGTAGGCCGACGGCAGCATCGCTCCAAGCATCGGCAGCGCCATCATGGCTTGCTGCCAGCGGGCCCCACTGGCCTGCGGAATCTCCGGCGGAGCCTCGATGACCAGCTCACCGCTGGGAATCTCCGGAGCGGGCCTACGCGGGCCCCGCTTCACGACGATCGTTCCCATACCGGCGGCCCTCCTCCCCATGACGCGCGCTCAGCGCCGCCCATGCTAGGCGATGCCACCGACCGGACGCACCCCGCCTAACGGAGCCCGGTCTCACTGCGGTCTATGCGGGGTGACGCTGGGGGGCGATTCGTGATACACGTACTCCAGTGAGCATCCCCTCCGCCGCGCTCGGGCTCGCGCGCGTCACCATCAACACCCCGCATCGCCGGGTGGATGTGGCGTTGCCGGAGCAGATCGCGATCGCCGAACTCTTGCCCGAACTCCTCCAGCACGCCGGCGAGGGCTTCGCCGACGAAGGTGAGCGGCACGGCGGTTGGGTCCTGCGCCGCGCCGACGGCACCTCGCTGGCCGGTGACCGCAGCCTCCACCAGCAGAACGTGCGCGACGGCCAGGTGCTGCACCTGGTTCCGGCCCGCGCGGACTGGCCGGAACTCGAATACGACGACGTCGTCGAGGCCATCGCCGAAGGCGCTCGCCGCCGCGGCGCGGGCTGGTCGCCGACCAGCACCCGGACGGCCACCGTGGTCGGCGCAGGCGTGCTGCTCGCGGGCGGCGTACTCGCCATCCTCCAGGGCGGACCGGGCTGGCAGCCCGGCGGCTGGCTCGGCCTCGCCGCCGCGGTGCTGCTGTTGTTCGCGGGCGTCGTCGCCTCGCGCGCCTACGGTGACGCCCGGGTCGGCGCGGTGCTCGGCGGATTCAGCCTGCCCTACGCCTTCGCCGGTGGCGCGCTCGTCCTCGGCGGCGACTCGCTCTCCGGCACGATCGGCCTGGTCCCCTGGCTCGGCCAGGCCCAGCTGCTCCTCGGCGCGATGTGCGTACTGCTCTTCTCGGCGCTCGGCGGAGCGGGTGTCGGCGGCCGGGTCCGGGTGTTCACCGCCGGCGTCACCTTCGGCCTCCTCACCGGGCTGACCAGCCTGCTCAGCTTCGTCGACCCGGCGGGCGCGGCGGCGATCCTCCTCGCGCTGCTGGTCTGCGGCATCGGCCTGGTGCCGGTGCTCGCGATCCGGTTCGGCAAGGTGCCGGTCCCCTCGGTCACCCTCCCGACCGGCCAAGGCGCCAAGGAGATCTATTCGGCGGGCTCGTCGCCCTCGCTGGAGGCCGCACGCCGCCTGCCCGACCGTCAGCGGGTCTTCTCGGCCGTCTCCCGATCCGAGGAGCTGCTCTCCGGAATGCTCATCGGGTACGCCGTCCTCACCGTCGGCGCGACCGCGGTCCTCGTGACCGGCGGCGGGCTGGCGGGCAAGGTGCTGACCGGCGTCGCCTGCGTCGCGCTGCTGCTGCGGTCCCGGCTGTTCGTCAGCCCGCGCCAGCGTGTCCCGCTCCTCGTCGCCGGGCTGACCGGGGTGACCGTGCTGCTGGTCGGCATGGTCTTCGGCGCGGACAGCAGCACCCGGGCGCTGATCGCGGTCGGCTCGGTCGCGATCGCACTGATCGTCGTGGTCGCCGGGCAGGCCTGGTCCACCAAGCCGCCGTCGCCCTACATCGGGCGCATCGCCGACCTCTTCGAGATGCTGATCGTGGTCTCGGTCATCCCGGCCGCGCTCTGGGTGCTCGACGTCTTCGACAAGATTCAAGCCATCGCCGGGTGATTGTCACGCCTTGATGCGTGCGCTCATCGATCAAAGCCGGTAGGTTTCACGCATTGTGAGACGCCCGACGGCTGAACGCAGCGCCGGATCGCAGAAGACCGCGACGGCGCTGCTTCGTGTGGGCGCGGGACTGCTGCTGGGCGTGGCCGCCGGCCTGCCGATGACGCCGGTGCCGGGCGCGATCGCCGCCGACGGCCGAGGCGCCGGATACGCCGCCGACAAAGTACGCGGAGAGCAGTGGCAGCTGAGTCAACTGCACGCCCAGCAAGCCTGGCGGTGGTCGACCGGCAGCGGCGTTACCGTCGCCGTCATCGACTCCGGTGTGGACGGTCGCCATCCCGACCTGGCCGGGCAGGTGCTCCCCGGCACCGATTTCGTCCGCCCCGGCGGCGACGGCCAGACCGACGCGGTCGGGCACGGGACCACCGTCGCCGGGTTGATCGCCGGGCGCTCCGACGACTCGTCCGGCGTACTGGGGTTGGCGCCCGGCGCGAAGATCCTCCCGGTCCGAGTGCTCGACGCGAAGAACGAATACGACGACGCCCGGATCGTGGCCAACGCCGTACGCTGGTCGGTCGACCACGGCGCCGCCGTGATCAATCTCTCGTTGGGCGGGTCGGTGAGCAGCCCCGAACTGGCCGACGCCCTCGACTACGCCTTCGAGAAGGACGTCGTGGTCGTCGCCTGCACCGGCAACGAAGCTCCGCCCAACCCGGACGACGTCTGGTATCCGGCGCGGGAACCCGGCGTACTGGCGGTGACCGGGCTCGGTCACGGCGACGGCCGGACGCTGTGGGCCGGTGCCCTGACCGGACCTGCGACGGTTCTCGCCGCTCCCGGCGCCGACCTGGTCGGCGCCCGGCCGGGCGGCTATTGGACGGTGGAGGGCACCAGCTTCGCCGCGCCGCTGGTGAGCGCGACGGCGGCGCTGATCCGGTCGAAGTGGCCGGAGATGTCGGCCGCCAACGTCGTGAACCGTCTCATCGCGACCGCCGACGACCTCGGCCCGCTCGGTCGGGACGCCACCTATGGATTCGGCGCGGTCGATCCGGTGGCCGCGTTGACGCTGACCGTGCCGGGCGTGCCCGCCAATCCGCTCGACACCGTCCCGCCGCCGGGCAAGGCCCGCTTCGGCAAGGCCGGAACCACCGCGACGGCATCGCCGGCCGCGAGCGTCGCCCGGGCGGAACCCGAGCGGGCGGCCGGTCATCGGCCGCTTCTCTCGGTGCTGCCCGCCGGGATCGCGGTCGTCCTCGTGCTCGTCGGTGGAGCGGCCGCGACGCTGCGCCGCTTCACCTGATCGTCAGCTGGAGATCAGGGATACGCAGCCTTCCCGGGCGCGAGAAGCATGCGTAACCGTGATCTGCCGCCCGGGGATCCGGTCAGGCGCAGGTCTGCGTACCCACTCCGGTCGTCTTCGTCGCGCCCGCGGCCGCCACGGGAGTCGCCTCCTCGGCGGTGACCGCGAAACCGGTGTTCTTGTCGTCGGCGGCAGCGGCGAAGATGACCCCCAGGACGCGGCCGTTCGGGCTGATCAGCGGGCCACCGGAGTTGCCGCTGCGGACCAGCGCCCGGATCGTGTAGACCTCGCGAGTCACCTTCTGGTCGTCGTAGATGTCCGGGCCGGTGATGTCACCGACGTCGCGTACGCGAGCCGGCTGGGCGTTGTACGGCCCGTCCAGTGGGTAGCCCAGCACGATGGCGTCGGCCCCGGTGTCCACCTCGTCATCGGCCAAGCGCAGCGCCGGAGCGTCGAACCCGGGGACGTAGAGCACCGCCAGGTCGCGTTCCGGGTCGTAGACCACCACGCGCGCGGAATGCCGGTCGCCGTCCTCGTCCTTGATGGCCACCGCCGTCGTGCCCGCGACGACGTGGGCGTTGGTCAGGACGTGCTCCGGGGCGTACACGAAGCCGGAGCCTTCGATTCGCCGGGAGCAGCTCGGCGCACTGCCCAGCACCTTCACGACCGACTTGTGGGAGTTGACCACCACCTGCGACTTGGCCAGCGCGCTGTCCGGCTCGGGCACCGGGCGTACGCGGGTCGGCACGAGATCGCCGAAGACGTCCGGGAAACCGTTGGTGTCGATGGTCTCCTGCAGGGCCTGGGTCAGCTTCGAGGCGTCACTCGGCATGATCTTGTCGATCCCGCTGAGGACCACGCTGTTGCGGACGGAACTCGACAGCCAGTCCGAGTCGGACTTGCCCAGCGGAATGGCGACCAGCCACGCGACGATCGCGACCGCGACCACCGAGACGACGGCCCCGCCGAGGTCGTCCACGGTCTGGAAACTGCTGTTGGTGATCCCGCCGCGAAGTTTCGACCCGAGCCAGCCGGTCGCCGCCTGCCCCAGAATGGCCAGGCCGAACACGGCGATCAGGGCGACGACGATGCGGATCGTGGGCGAGGCGAAGTGCTCGGCCAGCAACGGGCCGATCTGCAGGCCGATGAGCGCGCCGACGAAGAACCCCGCGAACGAGAGAACTCCGATGAGGAAGCCCTGCCGGTATCCGGAGATCGCAAAAATGATCATCAGGACGATCAGCACGACATCGACCACGGACATCCGCCTAGCCTACGGGGAGATTCTCAACGCGAGATGTGTCCCAAGGCCGGCTCCACCCACCCAGATCCAGCAGAACGGTGAGGATTCCGGCGGTGAAACCCCAGACGAGCAGGCCGCCGACGGAGAACGCCGGTCCGATGTATCCGCTCGAATGCCGGATGCGCAGGCGATTGGCGGGATCAGCCAAGTCGGCGATCGGTAGCCGCGCCACCCGCTCGACCTCGGCCGGCTCGACCGCGTACACCGGGTGCGGGGAGTGCCACCAGGCCAGGACCGGCGTGACGACGAAGTCGCTGACGGAGATCCAGATCGGCGGCAGTTCGCTCAGCACGGTGACGCTCGTGGGGTCGAGGCCGACCTCCTCGTTCGCCTCCCGCAACGCGGTCTGCTGCGGTCCACCGTCGCCCGGGTCGGCCGCCCCGCCGGGGAAGGCCGGCTGCCCGGCGTGATTGCGCATCGTGGCCGCTCGCTGGAGCAGCAGCACGTCGGGCCCGTGCGTCTCGGATTCGGCGAACAGGACCAGGACCGCCGCTTCGCGCCCGCCGTGCTCCGGCAACGGCCAGCGGCTGAAGTCGGTTGAGCGGGCCTCGGCGACCCGCTCCTGCAAACCCTTGAGCCACTCCGGAATCCGCGCCGTCACACCTTCACCCCGAGGTACCGGTCCACCAGCTCGGTCAGCTTCGCCTCGTCGAGCGCCGCGCCCTGATACGCATACGCGATCTGCCCGTCCTTGACGAAGAGGGTCGCGGGCAGCCCGTTGGACTTGAGGTGCTCCTGCTGGACGAGTGTGGTCAGCAACCGTCCCCGCTCGTCGAAGAGGGTCGGGAAGGTGACGTGCAGCTCTTCGGCCAGCGCGGCCGAACTATCCCGTTTGTCCGTCGTGACCACGCCGATCACCGTCGGCGCGTTCTTCTTCCCGGCAAGGCTGGTGAATGCGGGTAGCTCGCGGGTGCAAGGGATGCACCACGACGCCCACAGATTGACCACCACGCCGCCCTTGAGCTGTGAGAACCGCACGGACTGCCCGCCGCGGAAGCAGGGCAGCGTGACATCGGGCAGCCCGGCCGAGACGGTGTCGGCCGAGAGCGTGGCGCACTCCGCGAACGGTCCGTCGACCGGCGGTGCGGCATCCTTGGGATCGTCGCTGCCGCAGCCGGTGAGCAGCAGCGCACCGGCCAGCACCGTGACCGCCCAGCGCCTCACGCGGCCCCCTTGACCACACCGGCGGCCCCCGCGACGGGCAGCTCCTCGTCGACGAGCGCGGCCAGCTCGGCGACCCGGGGACCCTTCAACAGCTTGACGGCCTCGGCCCGGTTCGTCGGGCCCAATCCGTAGGACGGGCACATCGGCGCGAGCGTGCACGCCCCGCAGGCGGGCTTACGGGAATGGCACACGCGACGCCCATGGAAGATCACCCGATGCGAGAGCATCGTCCAGTCTCGACGCTCGATCAACGCGCCGACCGCGTGCTCGATCTTCACCGGATCGGTCTCGTCGGTCCACTGCCAGCGCCCCACGAGCCGCCCGAAGTGGGTGTCGACGGTGATCCCCGGTACGCCGAACGCGTTGCCGAGGATGACGTTGGCCGTCTTACGCCCGATGCCCGGCAGCTCGACGAGCTGGGCCAGCTTGGCCGGGACCTCGCCGTGGTACTTCTCGGTCAACGCGGTGCCCAGCTTGATCAGGGAGTCCGTCTTGTTCCGGAAGAAGCCGGTCGGCTTGATCATCGTCTCGAGCTCGGTCCGGTCGGCCGCCGCGTAATCGGCCGCCGTCGGGTAGCGCGCGAACAGCTTCGGCGTGACCTGGTTGACCCGCTCGTCGGTGCACTGCGCCGAGAGGATCGTCGCGACCGCCAACTCCAGCGGGGTCGTGAAGTCGAGTTCACAGTGCGCGTCGGGATGGATCACCGCCAGCTCGCGGGCCATCTTCCGGGCGCGGCGTTTGCGGGCCAGCTCGGTCTCGGTCACGGCGTCGAGCGTACGTCGCCGCCCTGACATCCGCCCCGGCACGCCCCGGTCAGGCGGCCGGTGGCGTGATCTTGCCGGACGACTCGATCTTCGGCCCGGTCGTCGGGAAGTCCGACTTCGTGAGGTTCCGGATGGCCGTCGCCCCGCGCTTCTGCGCATCCGGCCCGGGTACGCCGACGCTGTTCATGATCGCCGAGTCGAACTGGCCGCCGACCCAGGTGCCGTCCTTGGTGAGCTGCACCTTGAGCACGCCGGTGTAGCCCAGGACACCGTCCGGCTTCAGCGTGCGGCCACCTCCGAGGAAGTTGCCCAGGCTGTACGCGATCAGCCGGCCCTTGTAGAACTCCATCGCGCGCAGCACATGCGGTCCGTGGCCGACGATGAGGTCGGCGCCGGCGTCGATCATGGCGTGGGAGAAGGCGATCGGATTGCCCCGGTTCTCCCCGAGGAACATCTCGGTGCCCGGCTTCACATGCGTGTACGCCGTCCCCTCGGCGCCCATGTGCACCTGCACGACGACGAGGTCGGCCTGCTGATCGGCCTGCTGGATCAGCTGCTTGGCCTTCGAGATGTTGATCAGGCTGTTGTTCCAGGCGTACGAGGAGAAGCCGACGACGGCGACCTTGATGCCCTTGACGTCCACGACGGTGATCTCGCCCGGCGCGCCGGTGTGCTTGAGGCCGACCGCCTCGAGGGACTTCTGGGTGTTCGTGTACCCCTTCGCCCCCATGTCGTTGCCGTGGTTGTTGGCCATGTTCATGAGCTGGTAGCCGGCGTTCTTGAGGTGCTTGGCCCAGCTCGGCGGCACGTAGAACTGGTGGCAGCTCGTCGAGTCCGCGCCGCACTTGCGGTAGCCGGTGTCCTCGGTGACCGGCTCCTCCAGGTTGCCCATCACCAGGTCGCCCTTGAGCAGCGGCTTGACCTTGGTGTAGAGGTCGTTGCCGCCGTTGGGCGGCATGTTGCCAGGCCCGCCCATGACGTTGTCGCCGGTCGCCGTGAGCGTGATCGCCTCGGCGACGGCCGCCGCGGTCTGGCTCGGCGAGGGATCGGCGGCGTTGCTCGACGCGGCGGCCGCGGGCGAGCCGCCGTTCCACTGCGGCTTCCGAGTGGCGTTGAACGCGCCGTACGCAGCACTGGCCGCGCCCACCAGGACGACCGCGACGGCTAGGCCGAGGATCAATCGGGGGCGAGGACTGCGGGAGGTCTGTCGAGGGGCGGACATCGCGCACAGACTACCCGGCGGGCAAGGGCTCCGCCGACCCCCGACAACGGCCCGACCGGGTCGCCGAAAGGTTGATCAGACCCGATCCGACCAGCCGACCGGGTCGCCCCGGAAATCTCGGCCGCCACGAAGAATCGCCTGGTGAACAGCGCGGGCCAGCGGCGCACCCCAGCGCGACCGAGGGCCGCCGTAAGGTTCGACCGGCCCGGAATCGGACGCCACGACACACACCGCGTCGGTCGCGGTCCCCGTGGCGGCGTACCCGAGTTCGAAAAGCGCCTGAGCCTTCGCCTCCGTGACGGTGGCGACGGCATTGACCAGCGCGGCCTCACTGAGCCGCGCGGGCAGGAAGGCGACGACGTTGACCGTGCCGACGAGCTCGCCGAGGTCTTCCGCGGGCGCCGCGGCGAGGACCGGGCGGCCGAGGCCGACGGTGGCGAAGACCTCGACCCCGTCGTCGGCCGTGGTGACGACCCGCTCGACGTCGACCCCGGTCATGAGCCCCACGCCCGGTCCGGAAAGGCCGAGATCTCCCGCGATGTCGGTCAGGTGAACGCCCGGATCATCGCGGTCGTACGACATCGGAACAGTGGCGTTCATCACCCAATGGCGCTCGCCGATGCCGCCGCCGAGGGGACCTGTGGAGATTGTCGGGATTGCGGCCGGCAACCGCCAGACCAGCAGCGGTGCCAAAAGCCCGCCCTCTTCGCGAAAGACCAGCTCAGGACGCACCGCACGACACTACTCTGGAGCTAACAGCGATCTTTTGGGTACCCGTCCGGTTCTCGTCGCGTTGCGCCTAGACTGACGTTGCGCGTTTGTTGCGTGGCTGCCGCAGGCAGCGCATAAGCAGGCAAGCGCAGAAGCGCACAGGTGGAGGTGTGGCGCATGGATGAGGTGCTGGCCCGCAGCGGGATCTTCCAGGGTGTCGATCCCGAGGCCGCGGAGGCTCTCGCCCGTGAGATCGAGACCATCGAGGTTCGCAAGGGCGAGGTCGTCTTCAACGAGGGCGAGCCGGGCGACAGCCTCTACATCGTGCTGTCCGGGAAGATCAAGCTGGGTCGCCGCGCCGCGGACGGCCGCCAGAACCTGATCGCCGTGATGGGCCCGTCCGACATGATGGGCGAGCTGTCGCTGTTCGACCCCGGCCCGCGGACCGCCACGGCCACCGCCGTCACCGATTCCCGGCTGGCCCGGCTGCGCAAGGCCGCCCTGCGGCCCTGGCTGACCAACCGGCCGGAGATCGCCGAGCAGCTGCTGCGCGTTCTCGCCCGGCGCCTTCGCCGCACCAACGACGCGCTCGCCGACCTCATCTTCACCGACGTTCCCGGCCGGGTCGCGAAGAACCTGCTGCAGATGGCCGGGCGCTTCGGCACCCGCGACGGCGGCGTCCTGCGGGTCACCCACGACCTCACCCAGGAGGAGCTGGCCCAGCTGGTCGGCGCGTCGCGGGAGACCGTCAACAAGGCGCTCGCCGACTTCGCCTCGCGTGGATGGCTGCGGCTCGACGGCAAGAGCGTGATCATCCTCGACCCCGAGCGGCTCGCGCGCCGCGCACGCGTCTGAGGATTCCTCGGGTACGCAGCCTGCATACCGCATAATTCGGACATAGCCGGGTTTTTTAACGGAAGAACCCGGCATTTCCTGTGTCGCTCATCCGACACAGCAGCGTCAGTCGCCCGAATGGCCTCGTTTCTCGAATCGTCCAACCGCTACACCCGACGATTCGAGAGAAGGTCCCTCGCGATGAAGACGTGGGTTCGACGCTCACTCAACGCCGGCGCCCTGACGGCCGGCGCACTGCTGGCCACCGGCACCGCCGCTCACGCCGACGCCACGTTGGTCAGCAGCGACAACGTTGGCATCCTCAACGGCACTCAGGTCCTGCTGCCCGTCCAGGCACCGATCGACGTCTGCGGCAACGCCGTCGCCGTCGGCGGCGTTGCCGGCGCCGGCTGCGTCGGCGGCTCGGCCGCCATGCTCTCCCCCGAGTGGGGTTGGGCGCACTACCAGGCCAAGTCCGGCCCCAACATCGGGATCGGCAACGGCACCCAGGTCATCGCCCCCATCCAGATCCCGGTCGACGTCTGCGGCAACGCCGTCGCGGTCCTCGGCCAGGCGTACGCCGGATGTGAGGGAGGCGCCTCGGCCACGATCACCGGCAAGTCCAAGCCGGGCGGCCACTACACCAAGGAGTCCACCGAGGCCGGCGTCCTGCCGACCGAGGGCCTCGTCGACGGGCTGCCCGTCGTGGGCAACCTGCTCGGTGGCCTCACCGGCGGCTCGACCGGCCTCCCGGTCGTCGGCGACCTGCTGCGCGGCTCCGGCCCGGCGGCCAACCTGCTGGGCGGTTCCGGCCCGGCGGCCGGCCTGCTCGGCGGCCAGCCCGCCACGGAGGTGCTGGAGAGCACCGGCGGCCCGACCGAGGGCAAGGGCAAGCCCTACCCGTGCGGCTGCCCCAGCGGGCACGACGACCACGGCCACGGCGGCCCGGGCGGGCACGGTGGCCACGGCGGCCCGACGCTCATCAGCACCGACAACATCGGGATCCTGAACGGCACCCAGGTGTACGCCCCGATCCAGATCCCGGTGAACATCAGCGGGAACGCCATCGGCGTCCTCGGCTCCGCGACGGCGTGGAGCGTCGGCGGGTCCTCCGCCCGCCAGTAACCCGAACGGCCGGTCTGCCGGAGGTTTCAAGCGGCAGACACTGCAACGTCACTCCGGTGGACAGACCGGCAGACCGGCAGCACCGCCCTTTCGCCCGAGCCGCCGACCAGTGGGGATCACCATCCAGTCCCCGCCGGTCGGCGGCTCCTTCGCGTCGGCTCGCCGATCATGCCGCCACGGAGTCGATCAGGGTGCTACGGACACGACACACCGGTCGATCACGACCGTAAGTTCATGATCGCGCGGAAAGGGAGGGAGGTTTAGGGGGTGAGGACGGCGAGGACGGTGCCGGTGTCCACCTGCGACCCAGCGCTCACCGGCAAAGCGGTGACGATGCCGGCCGCGGGCGCGTGGACCGGATGTTCCAGCTTCATGGCCTCGACCGTCATCAGCAGCTCGCCGATGTCGACCCGTTGCCCCGGCACGACCAGTACGCGGCCGACCGCGCCCGGCAGCGGTGCGGTCAGCGCCCCTTCGGCGAGTTCCGAGCGCGGCACGGGGAAGCGCGGTAGCTCGGTCAACGCGAGTGAGCCTTCGACGCTGTCGACGTACGTCACGGCACCTACGCGGTGGAGATGGACGGCGAGCAGGATGCCGATGACGTCGAGGACGACCAGCGTCGGGGTCGCCGACACCACCGCCACGGGCGGATGGTCGTCGGAGAGCCCCGGTTGGCCCAGCGGGACCAGTTCGAGGTCTTCCGGGTCGACCGCGCGTACCCACCATTGGGCCAGCGCCCCCGTACGCGAGAAGCGGTAGCCGACCTCGACCGGCCCTGCCGGGCCCTCGTAGACGGCGGTCTGGGCGGCGGTGGGGACGTTGCGCCAGCCCGACGGGATGCTGGCCTGCCAGGTCGCGCCGTTCCGGCGGTCGGCGGCGGCGCCCAGCGCGGCGGCCAGACAGGACAGGCGTACAGCGTCCACGCTGGACAGCAGTGGGGCGAGCACTTCGGGATGCCGGTCGAGCATCGAGGTGTCGGTCTGCCCGGCCAGGAAGGTCGGGTGGCGCAGCGTACGCACCAGCAGGTCCCGGTTGGTGACCACGCCGTGGATCCGCGCCCGGGCCAGGGTGGCGGCGAGCAGCCGGGCGGCCTCTGGCCGGGTCGGCGCCCACGCCACCACTTTGGCGAGCAGCGAGTCGTAGTGCACCCCGATGACGGAGCCCGGCTCGACGCCGCTGTCCAGCCGGATGCCGGGTGCGGTGAGGATGCCGAAGCGCCCGGCGACCCCGGGGATCTCCAGCCGATGGATCTCGCCGGTGGCGGGCAGGTGGTTGGCGGCCGGATCCTCGGCGCACAGCCGGGCCTCGATCGCGTGGCCGCGCAGGGGCGGCGGGGTGAGCACCGGCAGCGGACCACCCTCGGCCACCACGATCTGCATACGCACGAGGTCGACGCCGGTCACGCACTCGGTGACGGCGTGCTCCACCTGCAACCGGGTGCTCATTTCGAGGAAGTAGAAGTCGCCGGTCGGGGTGAGCAGGAACTCCACGGTGCCGACGCCGACGTAGCCGACCGCCTGGGCGGCCGCGATCGCCGCCCGGCAGAGGTGCTCCCGCAGCTCGGGGGTCACCACGGGCGACGGGGTCTCCTCGATGACCTTCTGGTGGCGCCGCTGGATCGAGCACTCCCGCTCGCCCAGGGTCACGATGCCGCCGTGCTGGTCGGCCAGGATCTGCACCTCGATGTGCCGCGCGCCCTCGATGTACTTCTCGCAGAAGACGTCGCCGTCGCCGAATGCGCCGAACGCCTCCCGGCGCGCTGACGAGACGGCCTCGGCCAGGACGGCCGGCTCGCGTACGATCCGCATCCCCCGGCCGCCGCCGCCGGTGGACGCCTTCACCAGCACCGGGAACTCGTCGACCTGCTCGGGGTCGGTCCAGCTGGGCAGGGTCGGCACGTCGGCCTCGGCGAGCAGCGCCTTGGCGTCGACCTTGTCGCCCATCACCTCGATGACCTTGGCGGGCGGGCCGATCCAGAGCAGTCCGGCCTCGGCGACCGCCTCGGCGAAGTCCGGGTTCTCGGCGAGGAAGCCGTACCCGGGATGGATCGCGTCGGCCAGCGTCTTGCGGGCGGCCGCGATGATCAGGTCGCCGCGCAGGTAGGTGGCACTGGGCGCGGCTCCCGGCAGGTGGACGGCGTAGTCGGCCTCGGCGACATAGGGGGCGTTCGCGTCCGGATCGGAGTAGACGGCGACCGTCTCGATCCCGATGGTCCGGCAGGTGGCGAAGATGCGCCGCGCGACCTCGCCGCGGTTGGCGACGAGCAACCGCCTGATCATGCTCCCCCCAAAGTGGACATGGCCCCGATCGGGGGCAGGACCGACAGGCAGATGCCGAGCACCGTACGGGTGTCGCGGGGGTCGATGACGCCGTCGTCGTGCAGCAGACCGGACTGGTGCAACGCGGTGGTGTGCGGGAGGTCGGGCGTACCTGGGCCGGTCTCGTCGACCGCCGTGCGGTGCGCGGCGACCGCCTCCCACTGATCCGGCGGCAGCACGGCGGCCCGCGAGTTCGGCCAGCTGAAAAGGAAACGGGGACGCATCGACCGGCCGCCGAGGACCTGCCCGGCCGAGCCGTGCGCACCCCCGACGGCGATGGTGATCATCGGAACCGGACAGGTCGCGATGGTCTGCACGAGGGAGGCCGCGTGCACCGAGATGCCGCCGCCCTCCTGGGCCACGCCGAGGCCGAACCCGCTGGTGTTGGGCAGGAACACGAGCGGCACCCGGGCCGCCGCCGCGAGCTGCACGAACCGGGCCGCCTTGGCGACCTCGTCCACGCCCAGCAGCGGACCGGCGCTCGCGATGACGCCGATCCGGTGCCCGTGCACCGACCCGAAGCCGGTCCGCAGCGCCTCGCCGAACAGCGGCGCGACCTCGTCGAACTCGCTCGCGTCCAGCACTCGGGCCAAGATCTCCCGGGGATCGAACGCCTCGTCGCCGCGGGCCACCGCCAGCAGATCCTCGGCGTCGTGCCGGGGCGGTATCACCCGCCGCCGCGGCTCGGTCACCTCCGGGCACAACCGGTCGACGGCGAGGCGTACCAGGCGCAGCGCGTCCCGCTCGTCCTCCGCCAACTGGTGCGCCATCCCGGTCCGGGTCGCGTGCAGGGTCGAGCCGCCGAGCGCCTCGTCGTCGACGGACTCCCCGGTCGCCGCGCGTACCAGGTGGGGACCGGCCAGATGCACGCGCGCCTGTCCGCGTACCAAAATGGTCTGATCGGCGATCGCGGGCAGGGTCACGCCGCTGACCACGCCGAACACCGCGCAGATCGCGGGCACTCCGGCCGCGCGGAGCAAGGCCTGGTCGCGCAGCGAGGCCCCGCCGGCGAGCAGGAGCTCGCCGCCACCCGCCGGGTCCGGTCCGTCGCTCTCCACGAGGCTCACCAGCGGCAGGCGGTTGGCCAGGGCGATCTCCGCGGCCCGCGCCAACTTCCGCAAGGTGTACGCGTTGAGCGAGCCCCCGTGCACGGTGGGATCGCTGGCCGTCAGTACGCAGGGCCGCCCGGCGACCACCGCGAGCCCGGTGACCACGCCCGCGCCGGGCGGCTGACCGGTGCCGTAGCCCGCCAGGGTGGACAGTTCGAGGAAGGCGCTGTCCCGGTCGGCCAGCAGTTCGATGCGTTCCCGGGGCAGCAGTTTGCCCCGGGCGTGGTGCCGGGTGACGTGCTTCTCCCCGCCGCCCTCGATCGCCTGGGCGAAGGCCGTCTCGACCTCGCCGAGCGCGGCCGTCATCAGCCCACGGTTGTCCAGATAAGACGGTGTGCGGGGGTCCAGGCTGGTCTCAAGAATCGCCATGTCCGCCCCAAGTCCATCTTCTCCACCGCAGTCGACAACACGACAACGAGTGGTTCTTGAAGACCGGTACGCACGATTGGCGTGTTGTGCCCGACTGGCGCGTTAAGCGGTGTCCAGCCCGAACAGTCGGGCCAGCGACCAGCGACGGGGCACCGCCTCGGTCGGCTCGTCCCCCGGCGACCTGCGCGGATGGGGTACCGAGCCCTCGGCGTGATCAAGTTCCTTGAGCCGGGCGATCAGCTCCCGGGCGGTCGGCCGGCGCTCCGGATCGTTCTCCATCCCGGTCCGCAAGACCTCGACCAGCTCGTTCGGCGCACCGGGCACGTCCGGGATGGGCTCGCCGAACAGTTCGAGCAGGGCCGCGATGCCGCCCATCGCCTCGTCCCGCCAGCGGGGCGGAGCCCCGGTCAGCAGCGCGTACAGGGTCGCGCAGAGCGCATAGACGTCGGCCGAGGGCGCCGGGCGGGCGCGGTCGAACATCTCCGGCGGGGCGTACGCCGGCGTCAGGATCTCCAGGTTCACCGTCGGATCCCGCAGCTCCACCAGGATGGCCAGGCCGAAGTCGGCCAACGCCGGCTCACCGAACGAGCTGACCAGGATGTTCGCCGGTTTCACGTCCCGGTGCAGCACCCCGAGGTCGTGCGCGTCGGCGAGCACACCGGCCAGTTTGACGCCCAGTTCGCGCACTTCGCTGGCGATGAGCACGCCGCGCTTCATGCGATCGGCGTACGACTCGGCGCACAGCTCCATCACCAGGAAGGGCCGCCCGTCGTCGAGGACACCGGCGTCGAAGAGGTCCACGACGAACGGATGCGACGACATCCGCCCGGCGGCGTGCGCCTCACGGAGGAACCGGCGACGATCGTGCTCGTCGTCGAGGGTGCGGTTCTCGACCTTGACGGCGACCTCCCGGCCGACCGAACCCTGGGCGGCACGATAGATCGTCGCGTAGCCGCCCCGCGCGAGCAGCTGAAGCTCGCCGAGGCCGGGGATGACGGGTGTGCTCACAATGGGAGAACTTAGCGGCTTGTAGATGCGGCCGGATATCCCATCGCCGACTCGCAGGCCGCAAGGACCCGTTCGGCCGAGACCCGACTACGCACATCGTCGGCCCGGAGTCCGACGGCAAGCCGAGCCTGCTCCAGCGCCTCGGCCGGGCGGCCGTCCGCCAGCAGGGCACGGGCGTACAGGGCGACCGCCTGCCGCCGGGCGAACAACATCGACGGGGCGTACCGGGCTTCGGCCAGCGGGCGCAGCACGTCGAGCGCCTCGCGTACGCGGCCGGCGGCCAGGTGCGCCGCGCCGAGCAGGGCCTTCGGCCCGACCTGCGCCGACTCCAGTACGCCGTGCGCCCGGGTCAGCGTCAGCACCCGTCGCGCGTCGCGCTCGGCGCCCTCCGGGTCGCCCTGCTCCAGACTGATGAACCCACGAATGCTCCCGGCCATGCCGAGCAGCAGCGGATGGTTGACCCGCTCGCCGTACTCGAGGGCGTCGCTGAGCAGGTCGGCGGCGTGCCCGAGTTCGTTCAGCTCCCGGGCGATGACGCCCCGGACGACGAGGGCGAATCCGCGCCCCCAGAGATCGTTCGCGGCCGCGAAGTCCCGGTACGCCCGCCGCGCGTCACGGTCGGCCGAGTCGAGTTCGCCCAGCTCAGCGGCGGCGTACGCGTCGACGGCCCGCAGGGTGCCGACGGCCCACACTTCGCCGACGCGCTCCCCGAAGGGCAGGAACACCCGGGCGAGGCGTTGGGCGTCCCGGAGTCGCCCGGCGAGGAGCCGGTTGAACGCCAGAGCGCCCCGGAGCCAGGCACGGCCCACCGGATCGTGCAGTTCGGCGAAGAGCCGGGCGGCCCGGGCGAGAGCGGCGTCCGCTCCGGCGAAGTCGCCCCGGGTGGTGGTGACCCAGGCGAGATTCTGCAGCGACCAGGCCTGCGAGCGGCGATCCCCGGCGGCCACCGCGACCTGGTACGCGGCGGTGAACCGGCTGCCCGCGTCGGCCAGCCGCCCGTTGAGGAAGTCGGCCATGCCCAGGCGGCGCATCGCCTCGGCGCGCTCGGCCGGGGCGTCCACGGCCGTCGCCACGGTCAGCGCCTCGTGCCAGCATTCCGAGCCGCGGGCGGGGTCGCCGAGTTCCCGATGGGCGCGCCCGGCCAGCAGCAGGGCCGCCGCCCGCGCCCGCCCGTCCTCGCCCGCGTTCGCGGCGATCTTCTCGGCTTCGACCAGGGCCTCGGCCGGGCGGCCGGACTGAAGCAGCGCTCGGGTGTGGACGAGCCAGATCTGCATCGGCAGCGGCACGGAGCCGGTCGTCGCGAGTTTGCGGGCCCGGGCGGTCAGGTCGAGCGCGGTGACCGGCTCGCCGGCGTGCGTGGCCCGAGTGGCCGACCGGCCCAGCGCGGCGACGCCGAGCGCCGCCACCGACCGGGCGGGCGAATCCGGGCGCAGTCTGATGGCGTCGGCGAGGAACGCGGCCCGTTCGGCGTGCTCGGCGATGAACTCGTCGCGGGCGTCGTCGGAGAAGCCGACCAGCGACGGCGGCAGCGCCCGGCCACTCGGCGCGATCCATCCCGGCGAGTGTGCGACCTGATCGGTGAGCAGGCCCCGCGCAGCCCACTCGGTGAGGAACGCGTGCCGTTCGGCCAGGTCCGCCTTCGAGATCCCGGCGTACGCCGCCTCGCGCAGCAGCGGGGTGGCGAAGGCGTACCCGCCGCGTTGGCGGCGCAGCATCCGGCGGGCGAGGAGTTCGTCCACGGCACGGTCGAGTTCGACCGCGACGACGGCGGCAGGTCGGCCGTCCCGGGAGGAGCGCCGCTCGCGCAATGCCTCCAGGGCTCCGGCCGGAGTGCTGTCCCCCACGACCGCCGCGTCCCGGAGCACCGACCGGGCGTCCGGTGGCAGAGCGTCGATACGCGCGGCGAGCACGGCCGCGAGGTCCCGGGAGAGCAGCCGCGCGTCCAGCGATCCCGGGGTGAGCCGCCATTTGGTGTCGCCGTCGGTATCCACCGGCCGGGTCGCCGACCGTGGACTCGGCCCGCGGGTGAGCGCACCCCGCTCCATGAGCAGCGTGACCAGCTCGGCCAGGTAGAACGGATTACCCTGCGCGGTCGCGAGCAGCCGATCCTCGTCGGCCTGCGGCAACCGGCCGCCGCGGAGGTAGCTCGACAGCAGCCGGGCGGCGTCGGCGCCCCGGAGCGGCGGCAACGCCTGCACCTCCGCGTCGGCGAGCCGGGTCAGCAGACCGGCCGTACGCACCAACTCCGGGCGGCCCAGCAGCACCACGAGCACGGGACCGTCGAGTTCCTCGAGCATGACGCCGAGCGCGTCCACCGTCTCCGGCGTGGCGTCGTGCAGGTCGTCCACGATCACGACCAGCGGCGACTCCAGCGTCAACGCCGAGAGCAGGTGGGCGACGGCGGTCGCGAGGACCTTGATGTCCACCCCCGTACGCTCGACGCCGTCCGGCAGGCCGTCGCCGATCGCGGGCGTGCCCGACGCCGGATCGGCGGCCACGCCGAGCAGCGCCAGCAGATGGTCGGTCGGGATCTCCGGCACCGGCTGATCCGGCCCGACGCGAGTGGCGAGACGACTGGACAGGCGGCGCAGCCGCTCCTCCACCGCCGGCCGGGTCAACGCGGTCGACGTGGCGTCGACGGGCAACCCGATCGCCGTACGCACGAGGTCGGCCAGCGGAGCCAGCCGACGGCGCTCACCGAAGGCAGCACAGTGGACGGAGAGCACCCGGGTCCCGGTGTCGATCCGGCGAGTGGCGAACCGGCCCGGCCCGATGTCGTAGCCGGCCGCGTACCGCTCGACCTCGGCGGCGAACCTGGTCTTGCCGATGCCCGCCTCGGCCGTCATGACCAGTACGCGCGGCTGCGCCCGGTCGATGACCTCGGCGAGACGGCCGATCACCCGGCCCAGCTCGGCCTCGCGCCCGACATAAGGGGCCTCGTCGCCGATGCCGCTGCGAGTGCCGGGCGCGTCATGAAGGCCGAGCAGCTCGAACGTCTCGACCGGATCGCGTTTGCCCTTCAAGCGCAGTGGCCGCAGCTCCCGCCACCCGGCCAGGTGCCGGGTGGCCGACGCGGTACGCGCACCGGCGTACACCGCGCCGATCGCGGCGGCGTCGGCCAGCCGGGCCGCGGTGTTCACGGTGTCGCCGATGACCGTGTATTCCAGGCCCGCCTGCACACCGGCGATGACCTCACCGGTGTTGAGCCCGACGCGCAGACCCAGCGGAGCGCCGCCGCCCCGCTCGTCGTCGAGGACCCGGCGAACCGCCCGCTGCATCGACAGCGCCGCGCGTACGGCCCGCTCGACGTCGTCCTCGTGCGCCACCGGAGCACCGAAGACGGCCATGATCCCGTCGCCGGTCAGCTTGTCGACGTGCCCGCCGAACGTCTTCACCGCACCGGCGAGCGCCGACATGACGCGGTCGGTGACCGCGCCGACCCGCTCCGGGTCCAGCTCCTCCGACCAGGAGGTGAAGTCGGAGAGGTCACCGAACAGGACGGTCACGTTCCGCCGCTCGGCCTGCGGCAGATCCGCCGCGCCCGGCAGCGCCGCACCGCAGTTGTGGCAGAAGTTGGCCCCGGGCACCGCCACTGTGCCGCAAATCGGGCAGGTCACGGGTTGTCCCGGAGGTAGGCCAGCTGCGACCGGACGGTCCACTCGGCGGCCGTCCGCACGCCGGGGTCGACGTCGGCATACACGATCCGGACGACGTCCTCCGGCGTCTCGGCGCCTTGGCGCAGCGCGTCGCGTACCTGCTCCAGCCGTTCCAGGCGGTGTTGGAGCAGCCAGTTCGCCGCGGCGGCGCAGTCGGGCAGGATCGGCCCGTGGCCGGGCAGGACGGTGACGCCCTCCAGCTCGCCGAGCACCTTCAAGGTCTCCAGGTACGCCCCGACGTCGCCGTCCGGCCACATCACGACGCTGCTGCCCCGGCCGAGAATCGTGTCGCCGGTGAAGACCACCCGGTCGCCGCCCCGGTCGACGAGGAACGAGACGGAGTCGCTGGTATGCCCCGGGCTCGGGATCACGGCCGCGCCCTCGATCATCTCGGCGACCTGCGTCGGGGCGATCGCGATGGCCCCGGTCAGCTCGACGAGCCGCGGCAGACCCTCCACATGGTCGATGTGACTGTGCGTAATCGTCGTATACCTGATTGCGCCGATGGCGCGGAGGTGCTCGTCGTCCGCCGGACCGGGATCAATCGCCAGTACGCCGTCCACGGCCCAGGTATTCGTGCCCTCCAGCGTCATGGGAGAGGGGTTGGGCGCGAGCAACTGCCGGACGAAACTGGGCAGACCGGACCCCGGTCCCCATCCCGCTCGCGCCCCAACCCCATTAGTCACGTCACGATGTTACGTCGCTCTCAGCGACGCTCCTTACCTGCTTTTCCGCACGGTGAGACTATTCGCTGACTTCGGCGACGACGTCGACCTCGACCGGCGCTCCCAGGGGCAGCTCGGCGACGCCGACCGCGCTGCGCGCATGCCGGCCGGCCTCCCCGAAGACCGCGCCGAACAGCTCGGAAGCACCGTTGATGACGCCCGGCTGGCCGGTGAAGCCCTCGGCGCTCGCGACGAACCCGCCGACCTTGACGATCTTGACGAGCTTCTCCAGGCCGACGAGCGCGTCGATGGCGGCCAGGGCGTTCAGCGCGCACCGCGCCGCCAGCTCCTTGGCCTCCTCCGGCGAGACGTCCGCGCCGACCTTGCCGGTGGCGAGGAGCTTGCCGTCGGCCATCGGCAGCTGACCGGAGACGTAGACCTGATTGCCGGACTGCACGGCCGGCACGTACGCCGCCACCGGCGGGACGACGTCGGGCAGGGTCAGACCCAGCTCCGCCAGCCGGTCGAACGGGTTCACCCCGGACGCGGGAACCTCGGTCATCACGCCTCCTTGGGCCGCTTCATGTAGGCGACCAGTTGCTCGGGATTCGGGCCGGGCACGACGGCGACGAGCTCCCAGCCGTCGGCGCCCCAGTTGTCCAGGATCTGCTTCGTGGCGTGCACCAGCAGGGGCACGGTGGCATATTCCCACTTCGTCATAGCAGACAAGGTATCCATGACGACCGGGCTGTGAGACAGCGGGACGCGGGCTGCGCCGGGTTGTCCGGGGCCGATATGCTGGGCCGCCATACGACACTGGGGAGCAGAGCAATGACCGACCCGAACCGACCGTCGGACGAGAATCCGGCGCCGGGCAGCTACCCGCCGCCCGCCGACCCGTTCGCCACAGGTGGGTACCCGGAGCACACTCCGTCCTCCGGTCAGCCTGCCTACCCGGCCAGTCCGGCGGCTCCGTCGAGCCCGGCCCAGCCGCCGGCGTACCCGGCGACTCCGGAGCAGCCACCCGCCTACCCACCGGCCCCGCAATACGGCCAGCAGCCGCAGTACGGGCAGCAGCCGCAGTACGGCCAGCCCGCGCAGCCGACCCAGCCGCAGTACCCGCCGGCCACTCCGCCGACGACGCAGCTGCCGCAGTACGGCCAGCAGCCGCAGTACGGTCAGCCGGCCCAGCCGACCCAGCCGCAGTACAACCCGGGCGCCGCCCAGGTGCCCCCGGCGTACGGCACTCCGCCGACCTCGGGCGGCCCGACCTCGGGCGGCGGCTACCCGGCCGGGGCGTACCCGACCTCCGGGCAGGCGTACCCGACGACCGGGCAGACCTACCCGGGCGCCGGCTACCCGACGACCGGCTTCCCCGGCCAGCCGGAGCAGCCGAAGAAGAAGAGCAAGGCGCCGATGATCATCGGCATCACGCTCGCCGTCGTGCTGGTCCTCTGCCTCGGCGGCGGCGTCGGCGCGTACTTCCTGCTGAAGAACACCGACCAGGGCGGGCAGGGCGCGGCCGACCCCAAGGCCGCGGCGACCGCCTTCCTGGAGGCCTTCTACAAGGACCAGAGCGTCACCGACGCGGAGAAGACGGTCTGCGCCCAGGCGCGCGACTCCAAGACGATCACCTCGCAGATCGACGCGATCAAGAAGCTGGGCGAGACCTACTCGAAGCCCACCTTCACCTGGGACACCCCGGCGGTCAGCGACACGACCGAGAAGGACGCGAAGGTCACCGTCAAACTCACCATGACCACGGCCGATGAGAAGGTCAGCAAGCAGGAGCTGGTGCTGACCACGATCAACGACCAGGGCTGGTGGGTCTGCGACGTGCAGTCGAAGTAAAGACCTGCACAACAGGTAGCCTCAGCAGTGTGACTACCTCGGCTTCGAGCGACGGGCCGGCCGCCAACCAGTGGCCGGCCCGCCTCCATGTGGTCACCGGGAAGGGCGGGGTCGGCAAGACCACCGTCGCCGCCGCGCTCGCCCTGGCGCTCGCGGCCGGCGGGCGGCGCACCCTCCTGGTCGAGGTGGAGGACCGGCAGGGCATCGCCCAGCTCTTCGGTCGCGACCCGCTGCCCTACGAGGAGCGGACGATCGCGACGACACCCGGCGGCGGCGAGGTCCGCGCCCTGGCGGTCGACCCCGAGGAAGCGCTGCTGGAGTACCTCACGCTCTTCTATCACCTGGGCGCGGCCGGGCGGGCGCTGCGCAAGGTCGGCGCCATCGACTTCGCCACCACCATCGCCCCCGGGCTGCGCGACGTGCTGCTGACCGGCAAGGTCAAGGAGGCCACCACCCGGACCGACGGGCAGGGCAAACGGGTCTACCACGCGGTCGTCCTCGACGCCCCGCCCACCGGGCGGATCGGCCGCTTCCTCAACGTCACCGCCGAGGCCGCCAAACTGGCCAAGATGGGGCCGATCAAGACCCAGAGCGAGGGCGTCGCGGCCCTCCTGCGCTCCCCCATGACCGCGGTCCACCTGGTCACCCTGCTGGAGGAGATGCCCGTGCAGGAGACCATCGACGCCGCCGGCGAGCTGCGTGGTCTCGGCATCCCGGTGGGAAAGGTGATCGTCAACGCCGCGCATCCGCCGTTGCTCGAAGGGGTACGCAAAGTGACGCAGGCGGAGTTGCGCCGAGGTCTGGCCGCAGCGGGCCTGGCCACGGATCGGCCGACCGTCATCGGGCTGCAGGAGCAGGCGCAGGCCTATCTCGCCCGGCGCACCATCGAGACCGACCTCCGGGACGAACTGGACGAGGTGGGCCGGCCGATCGTCGAGCTGCCGCTGATGCCCGGCGGCATCGACTTCGCCGCGCTGCGGGAGATCGGCCGCCTCCTGGGGGCGGCGGCATGAGCAGCGGCAGGCTGATCATCAGCAAGCACAGTTCTCCTCAGGCGAGCGCCGGCCGCAGGACGGTGATCGGCATGAGCAGCCGCAGGCTGATCATCAGCAAGCACAGTTCTCCTCAGGCGAGCGCCGGCCGCAGGACGGTGATCGCATGAGCGGTGATCAGCCCGTGCTGGACGTCGACGCCGTCATCGGCGACCCCGAGGTCCGGATCGTGGTCTGCTGTGGCTCGGGCGGAGTCGGCAAGACCACCACGGCCGCCGCGCTGGCCTTGAGAGCCGCCGAGAAGCACGGACGGCGGACGGTCGTGCTCACGATCGACCCGGCCCGCCGGTTGGCCCAGTCCCTCGGCCTGACCGAATTGGACAACACGCCCCGGGCGGTCCCCGGGCTCGCCGGAGACAGCGACGGCGGCGGCGAGCTGAACGCCATGATGCTCGACATGAAGCGCACGTTCGACGAGATCGTCGCGGCGCACACCGAGCCCCGGCGGGCGGCCGAGATCTTCGCCAACCCCTTCTACCAGGCGATGAGCTCCACCTTCTCCGGTACGCAGGAGTACATGGCGATGGAGAAGCTCAGCCAGCTCCGAGCCACCGACGAGTGGGACCTGATCGTCGTCGACACCCCGCCGTCCCGATCCGCCCTGGACTTCCTGGACGCGCCGGCCCGCCTGGGGCGGTTCCTCGACGGCCGCATGCTGCGTCTGCTGCTCGCCCCGGCCAAGGCCGGCGGCCGGAGCATGTTCTCCCTCGTGACCGCCGGTTTCGGGGTCGTCTCGAAGACCGTGCAGAAGATCCTCGGCGCCCAGCTGCTCTCCGACCTGTCGGGCTTCGTCTCGGCGCTGGACTCGATGTTCGGCGGCTTCCGGGAACGCGCCGAGCAGACCTATCGCGTCCTGCAGGATCCGCAGACGGCCTTCCTCGTCGTGGCCGCGCCCGAACCCGACGCCGTACGCGAGGCCGCCTTCTTCGCCTCCCGGCTGGGCGTCGAACGGATGCCGCTGGCCGGGCTCGTGCTCAATCGCGTACACCATTGTCTGGTGGAGCTGGACGCGGAGACCGCGCTGGCGGCGGCGGAGGAGCTGGACGGCGTCTCCGACCTGACCGCGGACGCCTTGCGGGTGCACGCGGCGCTGGCCGCGCAGGCGGCCCGGGAGCGAGCGGTGATCTCGCGGTTCACGCGGGACTTCGGCCACGTGCCGGTGCTGGAGATCGAGGCGCAGGCGACCGACGTGCACGACCTGGACGGGCTGCGCGCCATCTTCTGACGAGCAGCCCGTCCAGGGCGGTCACGGCACGAGCTGGACGGGGTCCTCCGGGAGGCAGAACGGCGGGCAGAGCCAGGTCTGGGCACCGTCGTTGCGGCGGGGCGGCGTCGTCGGGCCGCCGGGACCACCCGGCCCGCCCGGGCCACCGCCACCCGCGCTGATCTGCAGCGTGACGTTGCTGCCCTTGCTGGTCGAGCCGCTCGGGCTGGTGCCCGCGACCGTTCCGGCCGGGCAGGCCGAGGCGACCGGCTTCTTGTCGACGTCGACCGTGAAGCCCTTGTTCTTGAGGATCGAGGTCGCGTCGGCCACGGACTTGCAGGTCACGTTGGGGATGCTCACCTTCGTCCCGAAGGCGATCTTGGAGCCGGGCTTGTCGAACTGGATCGACGGCTTGCCCTTCATGGCGTCCCGGAGCGTGTACGCCACCGCCGGGTTCACCACCCCGCTGTGAGGATCCTTGCCGCCGAGATTCTTCCGGCTGACGTTGTTGTGGATGTAATCCGGGTCGGCGACGATACCGGCGACCGAGAGCTGCTTGGTGGTGATCATGAACGAGGCGGTGCGCTCGTCGTCGGTGGTCCCGGTCTTGCCCGCGATCGGCTTCCCGACGATGCCCCGGGTCGTCCGGGCGGTGCCGTCCTCGCACTTGCCCCACAGCGACTTGTCGCCGACCGGGCAGCGGGCGGCGTCGATGGCCCCCCGCGCGACCTCGACCTTGACCCGCTGCTCGCAGCGCGGGTTGGCGACGTCAAGGCTGGCCCCGTTGTGGTCGATGATCGCCTCGACCGGAATTGGCTGGCAGTACTTGCCGTCGGCGGCCAGCGTCGCGAGCGCGTTCGCCATCTCCATCGGCGTGTTCTCGGTGACTCCGAGGGTGAACGCGCCCCAGGCGTCCGGGTGCGCGGCGTAGTAGGCATCGTCACAGCCGCCGTCCTTGCGGCATTTCGTGGCGTCGCCCCGGAAGGTCAGGCCCAGTTCCTTGGCGGCCGCAACCGCCTTCTCCGGTCCGACCCGCTGGATCAGCGCGGCGAAGTAGGTGTTGACCGAGCGGCCGAAGCCCGACCACATGTTGCGTACGCCGTTCATCCAGCTCGGGTTGGCGTTGACCGGGCACCAGTAGCCGCCGCAACTGGCGGGGCCGGACGCGATCGGGAACTTGGAGACGAACGGGCTGACGGCGTTGATCGTGTAGTCGAGCGGGTAGCCGTTCTCCAGCGCCGCGACCATGGTGAAGAACTTAAAGGTCGAGCCGAACTGGTAGCCGTACTGGTCGCCGCTCATCAGCGGGTTCACCGTGTTCGGGTAGGTGCCCCGAATGCCCTTCTTCGACTTCGCCGGGTCGGTCGACAGACCGTTCTTCGGGCTTGCCGCGTCGTCGATCTTGAAGTTGCGGTTGACCGCCATCGACCGGACCTTGCCGGTGCCGGGCTCGACCGCAACCACCATCAGCGCGTGCTTCTTACCCGTGGCCAGGTACTTCTCGACGTTCTTCTTCGAGGCGTTCTGCGTCGGCACGTCCAGCGACGAGATGATCTTGTAGCCGCCGGTCTTCAGCGCGCGCTCGCGCTCGTAGGAGTTGGCCCCGAACGCGGGCTCGTTCATCCACCAACGCTGCAGGAAGTCGCAGAAGAAGCCGGCGCTGGCGACGAGCGTCGCCGTGCACCCGTTCGGCGCGGGCTTGCCGGTGATCTTCAGGTCGGTCGCCTTCGACTTGGTGGCCTGGTCGGCCGAGATCGCCCCGATCTCCAGCATCTGGTCGATGACCCAGTCGCGCCGGTTCTTGCCCTCCTTGTACGCCACCTCGTCGGTGGAGCCGTCGTCCTCCACGGGGTTGTACGTGCTCGGCGACTTGACGAGGCCGGCGAGGAAGGCCGCCTCCTCGACGGTGAGGTCCTTCGGCTCCTTGCCGAAGTAGACCTGAGACGCCGCATAGATCCCGTACGCGTGGTTGCCGAAGTACGCGATGTTGAGGTAGCCCTCGAGGATCTGGTCCTTCGTCAGCTTCTTCTCGATCGCCAGCGAGTACTTCACCTCGCGGAGCTTGCGGGCGTTCGTGTCGACGGCCGCGTCGAGGACGTCGTTCGGGTTGTTCGCGGCGTAGGTGATCGACAGCCGGACGTACTGCATGGTCAGGGTCGAGGCGCCCTGCTGGGTCTCGCCGGAGTTCTTGTTCGCCACGAAGGCGCGGGCGATGCCTTTGACGTCGACGCCGTTGTGCTCGTAGAACTTGTGGTCCTCGGCGGCGATCATCGCCTGCTGCATCACCTTGGGGATCTCGTCCAGGGCGATGTCCTGCCGGTTCTCGTCATAGATCGACGCCAGCAGGGTCTTGCCGTCGTTCGCGTAGATCTTGCTCATCTGCGGCGACCGCTTCACCGTCAGCTCGGTCGGCAGATCCGCGAACGCCTGCGCGCCCGTCTTGGCCGCCAGCCCGGACATCGCGATCGCCGGGAACGCCGCCGCCGCCACCACGACACCCGCGAGCACACCGCAGATCAGCAGCGACAACACATTCGCGAACACGTTGTGATCGCTTTTACGCATCCGGCTTCACCGCCTGGGGGTCTATGACGGGGGAAACGGGGTATTCCCTCCGGTCGGCTCAGTGTACGAGGAGCGGCGTGGGGCCGCTGCTCAGCTTGGGACGGGGCGCTGCCCGGTCCGGGACGGGTGCTGCTCAGCCGTGGAACAAGGCGCTGCTCAGCTCGGGATGGGCGAAAAGCGACACCGATCGTGCCCAGCTTCGTTGGTCAAGACGCACGATCCCCGGTGTGCGGTTGCCCAGCCCCACGGCAACGTCACCCGGTCCCCCTTCGGAGGGATCGGCCCGTCCCAGTTGAAGAAGATCCACATATGGCACGCCGGAGCGAAGCGCGCAGAAAAATCCGTTTGAGGCGATTTTGCCGACAACATTGCGTAATCGCCTGACTACGGAGCATGATGGTCCGGCGAGCAATGCCGCCCGTCGAGGGGTAAAGACGGGGAGGAGGTCTGCGTTCGCCTGCCCTGCGCGGGGCAGGAGAGCGTCGGAAACCCCAAAGGGCGGCGAGGGGGAACGCAAGGGGGGACGTGGAGCATGAATTCCGACTGGCCCAGCATGGCTGCATGCCGGAACGGGGACCCGGACGCACTGTTCGTCCAGGGCGCGGAACAGAACGTGGCGAAGCGCATCTGCCGGGGCTGTCCGGTGCGATACGAGTGCCTGGCAGACGCACTCGACAACCGCATCGAATTCGGCGTGTGGGGCGGGATGACCGAGCGTGAGCGGCGAGCGCTGCTCCGCCGCCACCCACAGGTGATCAGCTGGCGCCGCACGTTCGAAACCGCCCTCAAGGAGCAGACCACCAGGCAACTGGTCACAGCGTGAGAAAAACCGGCGGCGGGGGCCATCTGGCGAGCCCCCACCGCCGGTTTTTTTCTGCCCACCTCTTGGTCGCCGCGCCTCCCGCGCTGCTTCCGCACCGCCTCCGCGCGCCGGCTTTTTCTGCGCGATCATGAACTATCGGTCATGATCGACCGGCGTGTCGTGTCCGCGGCGTCCTGATCGATTCCGCGACGGACTGATCAACTCGGGCCTACAGGCCGAGCTGCCGCTTCACCTCAGCGCTCACTCGCCCGCCGTCGGCCTTGTCGCCGACCGCGGCACGCGCGGCCTTCATGGCCGGCCCCATCGAGCCCGGGCCGGAGAAGTCACCGCCGGCGAGCGCGGCGGTCACGGCCGCGGTCAGCTCGTCGTCCGTGAGCTGCTGCGGAAGGTACGCCAGCAGGACGGCTTCCTCGGCCTTCTCCGCGGCGGCCTGCTCAGCGCGACCGGCTCCGGCGAACGCCTCCGACGCCTCGGCGCGCTTCTTCGCCTCCTTGGTGAGCACCGTCAGCACTTCGCTGTCGGTCAGCTCCTTCTTGACCTTGCCGGCGACCTCGGCGTTGCCGATGGCGGCCAAGGCCATCCGCAGCGTCCGGGTGACGGTCTCGTCGCGGGCCTTCATCGCATTCCGCATGTCCGCCGTCAGGCGGTCCTTCAGCGTGCTCACGATCGAAGAAACTACGCTAACGGGCATGGGTTCGCTCGGGAAAATCGCCGCCGGGACCGTCGTGGCGGGCGCGGCCACCTTCGCGTACGCGTCGCTGGTCGAGCGCAACATGTTCACGTTGCGCCGGTTCGACGTGCCGGTCCTCGCGCCGGAAGCGGAGCCGCTCCGCATCCTGCATCTGTCGGATCTGCACATGACGCCCGGGCAGACGCGCAAGCAACGCTGGGTCACGCAGCTGGCCGGGCTCGACCCGGACCTGGTGATCGTCACCGGGGACAACATGGGCCACCCCGGGGTGCTGCCGGCGCTCAGCCGGACGCTGCAGCCGCTGCTGGCGTACCCGGGAGCGTTCGTCTTCGGCTCCAACGACTACTCCGGCCCGGTCTGGAAGAGCCCGTTCAGCTACTTCGGCCACGACCCGGAGGTCGACGGGGCCGACAGCTACCGGCACGGTGTCGAACTCCCCCACGAGGAACTTCGAGCGCTGTTCACCTCGGCGGGCTGGAGCGACCTCAACAACGCCCGGGACTCGATCAAAGCCGGCGGCCGGGTCGTCGACCTGGTCGGCGTGGACGATCCGCACATCGACCGCGACAGCTACACCGGCTTCCGGCGTACGCCCGAGGCAGCGATCGCGATCGGCGTCAGCCACACGCCGGAACCCCGCGTCCTCGACGAGATGGCCGCCGACGGCTGCGACCTCCTCCTCGCCGGGCACACCCACGGCGGTCAGGTACGCGTACCCGGCGTCGGCGCCCTGGTGACCAACTGCGGCCTGGACCGGAGCATGGCGCGGGGCCTGCACCGCTGGCTCGGCACCGACGCGTGGCTGCACGTGAGCGCGGGCCTCGGTACGCACCCCACAGCGCCGATCCGGTTCGCCTGCCGGCCGGAGGCCTCGATCCTCACGCTGATTCCCCGCTGATCCGCCCCGGCGGTTTACGGGGATACCCAGTTTGGCGGGGGCGGGGGCGTCCGCTACTATTTCCGAGTTGCCATCGGGGTATGGCGCAGCTTGGTAGCGCGCTTCGTTCGGGACGAAGAGGCCATCGGTTCAAATCCGGTTACCCCGACTGTAAGAACGGCAGTTCAGGGCCGGTCTTCCCGCAAGGGAGACCGGCCCTGATGCGTTTCAAGATCTCCCCGGGGAGAATTCTGGGAGAAGGTCTTGAGAATCGGTCACTCGGGAGCGTGCTCCGGTTGGCTCAGCAGCGGTCCAGAACAGCAACTGGGGAGCCGGGGCTGAGCGCCCGCGCTCGGCTAGAGCCGCCAGCCACAGCTCCGTGAGGTCTTCCATCAGACGCTCACGCATGGCCGCCATGACGTGCGAGTAGCGCGCCTGCACCGAGCCATCGAAGTGGCTCATCCGCTCGTCTTTGAGCGAGTCCGGCGTACCGAAACCGTCCATGATCGTCTTGTGGCTGTGCCGCGATCCGTGCGGAGTGAGCCACAGCGAGATCGGTAGCCAGGACGCATCCGCGCGTTGAAGGGCGTTGCGGCCGCGCACTGGCACGCCGGGCCACGGATCGGCCCGGATCGGCACCGGATACGGCTCTTTGCCCGCGCGCTTCGGATAGCGGCCGGTCGCAGCGGGCTTGAATAACCAGGTGGCGAACCCTGACCGACGCCAGTGCGCAGCCAGCTCCCCCGCTGGTCTGCCGCGCACGTAGCCGAGATCGGCGATCGCGGCGCGCACGTTGTCTCGTGTCGAGTCGGGCACCGTCTCGGGACGGTTCAGTACGTTGGACACTGTGCCGGCGGACACGCCCGCACGGCGCGCCACGTCGATGAGCTTCGGCCCTGCTTGGTGGGCGATCCGATTCGATGAGCGGTGACCTCGGAATACGTATCGCAGGCCGTGGCAGTCACACGGCTTGTTCTTCTCGTCTGCGTTCTCGCAGTACCGCGAGCCGCAGAACGAGGAAGGCGAGATGAAGATTGGCGCGAGCGTGGATCGCAAGCAACGCGCGGCTGTCCTCGACCGGGTCCGGCAGGTGCGGGCCGTCCTCGACGCGCCCGTGCCCGGGGAGACGCCACCGCCGGGCAAGGAGTGGCAGCGCACCCGGTACGACCTGGCGATGGCGGGCAAGGTGTCCGCTGAGCCCGGCAGGCTGGTCTACGAGGTGATCGCCGAAGAGACCTATCCGCTGGATGTCTTCCCGTACTGGGGGAACGCCAACCTCGGCGTGACGCTGTGGACGTTCACAGTCCGGCAGGATGGCGACGGCGGATGGTGGATAGCCGACTTCTCGCACCCCGACGTCTGCGCCGCCTACCGCTACGGGCACAGCTGTCAGGTCACCGACCCGAGCCTCCTGCCCAGCAGGGGCCCAAGTCCGACGCCGAGTCCCAACCCGAGCGAGGGCGAAGGCTTCCGCAACTGGGAGATGCTGCCCTGCGGCCCAAGGGACCCGCTCCGCGAGTTCCACAATTGCCCTACACCAACAGTGTCAGCCGATGAGAACGACGATCATCGGTGACGGATCGGGCCGTTCGCCGATAGTGCCGTCATGATCAAGCCACCTAATGATCCGAATGGTCCTACACGGATCAGGGTCTACGAGAACCCACACGCCCTTGTCGAGATCACCGGTCCGACCGAGGCGGCAGTTCTGCGCAAGGCGGCCGAGTGGCTGGAGACTCTCGATGACGCCGTGGTTGTTCTTGGAACCAATTGGCGCGGCGACATCGGGGAGCTAACGCAGGAACCCGACGTCCCGCTGTACAAGCTGGATCTGACCGTTGACATAAGTATCGCGGTTACTGAGGGCCGTTGGCCGCGAGACTGGTTTCAGGGCTAGGGCCGCAGACGCATCAGGCGTAGCGTACAAGCCAGTCCATGATCATCGGGGAGAACTCTGTACGTCTTCAAGGCACGCGCTTCGCTCGGTGCGAATGGCGCGTTCGCCAGCAAGCTGCGGCCCGGGCCTCTCGCGGCCAGCGCATGCATGCTGCCACGGTAGGCGGCGCGCTCTGGATGCCACGGTTGGTGGTCAAACCAGACGGGTGTCAATGGAGCATGTTCGTTGCGTCTGGCGAGAAGTGATGATTACCTCCAGACGTGCAGTTTGACGAATCAGTGCGTACACCGGGGTTCGAACGGCTTACTGTCGTCGAATCCAAGACCTTCATTGGACCGACTTTCGCGCAGGTGCAGGTAGCCCCGAAGCGAAGGGCTTTCCTCGTCAGGGAGGGTGACACTGCAAGACTTGGCGAAGCGATGGCCTGCGCGGCAACGATCTGGGGCGGTGTGCGATCCATCTTGCTGCCGGTGCGGGAGGATGGGTCGGTCGGGCCCCTGTGGCTACAAGCTGCACAGTCGATGCAGGTCATCGACTACGTCGACTTCACTGTCGATGAAGACCACCGATCGGCATGGACCGAAGAAGCTGCAAAGGCTGTCAACAGGGTGCCTGCCCCTCCGATTGAGGACGGGCGGTACTGGAACGCGCATCCAATAGTCGCGATTGGGCAGGACCAGTTGCAAAGAACCTCGTTCGATCTACCGGTCGAGCGAACGCTATTGACCATGGCGGGTGTCGGCGACGTCCTAATCCATGATGAACGAAAGCTTTGGGCGGACGCCGGGGTCATGCTCAGAACTGACACCACCCCAACTGACTTGGCTCTGGCTCAGCTTCGCGGCACCACGGTCCTTCGAGCGACAGCCGCTCACGATGTCGACACCGTAATCGTTTCACCATTCATGTCCACATTGGGCCTTGTCTGGGTGATGGATGACCCTGAAGACTTCAATGAGGCGGTTTGGTTCTGGAACTGTCGAGCAATTCGGCCAAATGCTTGGGATGAGTCGACAACGATTCTGACATCGTCTGAGGTGCTATTGGAGCCGCTGGTACGCGATGCCCTGCTAGAGCGCGTCCGGGCCACGTCACGCACCGAGCCAGATCTAACGATTGTTGGACTCGCCAAGGAGCCGGAGGAACTACGTGAACTTGCACGTGGTCTCGGCGTTTCGGACTACGCGAGTCGAAAGGTCAAAGAGCGCATCTTCTCAAAGCCGCCGGACCCGGACAGGCAACTGGCTGCGGCCATCATGTTCAATATGGTGGATGGATGGATGCGTGATAGGTCTACAGGCCCACAGAATGAAGCTCCGATGTCCTGGCAGCGCCCTACCTCAGAGCTTCGGGCAAAGACGCCGCTGGCCTGGAACCCAGGCTTCATGGGATCTGGACACGTCGTCGTCCGGATTAGCGCACCCGAAATCGTCGGGCCTCAGCGAAACGCCGTAGCGCATTTGTATCACCAAAATGCGACTTGGGAACAGGGTAGATTGCAGCTCGTCTCGTTCCCTTATTCGCAATACTCATTAACTATCGGCGTTCCTAGTGCGGAGAAGGTACTCGAAGCCGCATGTTTAGACGCTGGCGTTCATTACGTGCTAAACGATAAGGGCCAGCAGATCAGGGGTGTTCTTAGCGCTGGAGTCGATCCTAAGATCTTCCGTAGCCGGGGTGCCAACGGCGTGATAGCGGCGCTCACCGCTGAGCCGGATCGCGATCTGCGCCGGACGCTAATTGACATGCGCGACAAGCGCGAAATCTCTGACGATAGCGTCAAGGAACTGCTGGAACTTTCCGCCTCAAAGAAAATTTCCTTCCGTACTCTTGGCGAAATTGCAACGCTTGCGCCGTGTCAGAAGCTCAAGCTTAAGAAGCCTGAGGTCGCCAAGATACTTGAGCAACTGATAAGCGTCGGGCTGGTCCTACGAGGTTGGCGGGTTGATTGTGCTACCTGTGCCCTACAGGAGTTCGAGGAGATCGGCGCCATCACTCCGGTGGCCAGATGCCGTGGTTGCGGATCGGCAGCTCGTTATGCGGGGGGACCGCAGGGCGAGCCGGAGATCTACTATCGCCTCAACTCGCTTTTGCAACGAGTAAGCCTCAACGGTGGAGTGGCGGTCCTCGCCGCGAGCTGCTTGTTAGGCGAAGAGGGCAGCTACCTCCTGCCGGGCGTCAATGTCGACCAGAGCGGCGCACCTCTAGGTGACCTTGACATTCTTGGCTGGCGTGCCTCCCAGCTCTTTGCTGGCGAAGCGAAGAGCACAGCAGCCGGCTTCGCTGGCCAGGATCATCGGCGAGATGTCTCGAAGTCGAAGGCGGTTGGTGCGGATACACACCTGATGATCTGCCTGGAGGAACTTGACTCGCAGGTGAAGGACGAAGTGAAGGGTCATTGCGACGAGGTCGGAATCGACCTGCGAGTGATTGACGGTCCCGGGCTCCTGCTTTAGGAGATCATCGCCCGAGGCGATGACCTGCGGCTCTGCCCACGCACCGAGGTGATCAAGGACGATGATCAATCGATGTACCGCTCGCCCGTAGTAGCAATGTGCTTCGCCCATCTACGCTCCGACATGTGAACGCAGAGACCTGGATCGCACTCGCAGCCGTCGTTGTATCAGGGATCGTTGCGGTGACAGTGCCTCGTCTGACATTCCGCCTCGCTCTCAAGCAGGACGAGGCGCGTTGGCTCCGTGAGCAGCGTGCCCAGCTCTATGTGGACGTCATGACGGAGGCATACGCCGAGCAGCTCTGGTTCGAATACCATCTGATCCCCCAGCGCAGCCGAGAAGGGATCAGGCTGCCCGCGGATCTGCGGCTGAAGCCGTTCGAACGAGCACAGCTCGGCTGCCGCATGTGGATCATCGGGTCCCGGGAGGTCAACAGGCGCTTCAACGCCATCTTTCCTGTCATGTTCGACGCCGATCTCCGCTCGGACGAGTTTCCGGAGTACAACCAGGTGATTTCGCGGGTCAAGTTTGGGGAAGCCATGGATGCCTTGCATGCGGCGATCCGACGGGAGATGAGCTTCGACGACGCCCGGCTTGCCGAAGTTCGACGCCAGCCGCCAGGGCAGGCGCTGCCGGGTGACACCGCCTGACGCAGTCCGTGGCACAGTCGACGTGGCGAGCATGAGAAGGCAAGATCCGGGCAATGGTCGGGCATCGCGGGACCACCGTCCGTATCGCGGCAGGTCGGAGCCGGTTGTGCGTCCGGTCTTGAAAACCGCTAAGGCAGCGATGTCTTCCAGAATCCCTGACCCTCCGCAGATGACCTCCCAGGCGCAGGCAGGGGACCGGTATTTACGGTTGTGGATACCGGCCCTTGCTCGTACTAGTGTCCGACTGTGTCAGCTGATGGGATGCAGGCTGTGTCGGCGAGTCGGGACGTTCGACGGCCGACTGGCCTGCGGCGCGCCTCAACCTCACCGCATTTTCGGATCCTGGCAAGACCGCCGCGCAGTCACATCCCTAAGCCGCGGTGTGCCGCTCTCGGCTCACTCTGATGTACGGCGGATACCCCGACGGAACCCACACGAACGGCTTCATCCCACGCTTGCGGACTTCGTCGCGTTCCACGCAGAAACCGCGATCCTGCGGATCCTCCGGCCAGACGACCTCGGCTTCAAGCGTGAGAGCCAGGTCAAACTGCACACCGCCATCCGGAGCAACGGTGCAGGCCAGCGTCAACGCATCCTCCCATCCCGCGATCATCTCAGGACCGGATGCCGGATACATCTGCCCGTACGGGTGAGCGAAACGCTTCATCCAGACTTCCAACACGTGGGTCGGCTTCCAGCGGATCCGCGCTCGCTGGTCCGCAGGCAGCAGGTAGACGTTGCCGGGATACAGCTCGAACGGTCGGGACAGGCCGGCGGTTGGATCCTCAATGAACTCAACTGTGGCGCTCGGCCTGAGCTGAACGGGCCGTCCGCCGTAGTTGAGGATGGTCGCTGTCACCTCGTACCCGAGGAGCACGAATCGGTTATTCAACCAATCGAACTCCTGGCCAGGTAGCAACGGCTGACTTCGTTCGCCATCAGAAACGAACGGGCGTTCAATCCCGCGCTCGACGACGTCGATCCAGGGCGTGTTGGCCTCCAGATGCTGGTGTGCATCAATGGATAGCTGTTGTCGTGCGATCATGTGGGCCTTGGCGTTGGCCTGCTTAGACTCTTCGAGCGATGCCGCGGCGACGTTGGCCTGTCGCTTTGCATAGATCCCCGCGGTCGTGGCAACTACCAGCGCAATAGTGCTCAGCACGCGCTCGATGGTGGTGTGTACCTCCAGCCAGCCGACCAGGGGGCCTAAGTCAAGCTGCGTTGTCACAGACACAGCGCCACGATAGTTCTGAAGGGCAAATCCCCGACGCGCTCGTCCTCCGAGTGGCGGGCGGTGAGGCCAGGGATACTCGGACGCGGCCGGAACGGGCTCACGGACAGTGCGCGGACATGTTTCGCTCTTGAGCCGCGTTCTCGCAAGACCCGCCAGGAGGACCAAAGATCATGGGGAGAAAATGGGGAGATGATCTTGCAAGAGGTCGCTTTCCGGGGCTTCACAGACCAACAACTCCCGAGACGGTGACCTGCAATTCTGGCCACGCGCCGAGGTGATCACGGACGCTGATCCTAATTCGGGACGAAGAGGCCATCGGTTCAAATCCGGTTACCCCGACCATGTCAGGGCCGCTCTTGCGAGCGGCCCTGAGTCGTTTCGGCGTCCTTCGGCAAGGGCCACGGGATCAGCTAACCCCTGTTCGACGGCGGGCGCGTTAGCCTACCCTAAGTTCATGACGTGGCCGCCGCGACATCGAGCACGTTCGCACGGGTCGCCGACGGACGATGAAGCTATCGTCAAGACGCTGTGGAACTGGCCGGCTACCGAGGATGACGTATGAGTGACCGCGAGGCACGGCAGGACTCGTTGCACGACGTGCTCGGCGGCTATCGCGGCGCGGTGGACGCGACGGTCGGGCCACTGGCGTACGTCGCGGGGTATCTCGCCGGCGGCAAGTCGATCGGCTGGGGGGCGGTCGCGGCCGGTGTCGTGACCGTCGGCGTGGGACTGTGGCGGTGGCGGCGTGGCGGGAAGCTCACCGCCGTGTTGCTCGGAGCACTCGGTGTCGGCGTGGCCACGATGATCGCCCTCTACACCGGGCGCGGCTCCGATTTCTTCCTGGCCCGGCTGGCCGGCAACGTCGTCAGCGCACTGGCCTGGTCGGTGAGCATCGTGGCTCGGTGGCCGCTGCTGGGTGTCGTCGTGGGGGCCGCCCTCGGGCAGAAGACGCGCTGGCGCAAGGATCCCTGGCTGCTGCGCGGCTACCAGCGCGCGAGCTGGATCTGGGTCGGCCAGTACGCCATCCGCATCGCCGTCTTCACCCCGCTCTGGCTTGCCGACGCGACCACCGCGCTCGGCCTGGCGCAGGCCGCTCTGACCTGGCCGCTCGTGGCCGCCTGCCTGGCGTTGAGCTGGTATGTCCTGCGGCGGGCGCTGCCCGAGGCGCATCCCGGCATTCGGCACCCGGTCACGGCGGAGTCGCTGGCGGAGACGCCCGACCCCGATCGGGTCAGCTGACCAGCATTCTCCGTTGATCGTTAGCCGGACAGTTGGGCGAACCGCGCCAGGGCGAACCGGAACGCGTCGGGTTCGATGCGCTCGCCCCGGGCGAACGGATATTCGAGCTGGTAGACGGCGTACAACAGCAGCACGACCATGACCGTGAGCCCGACGGTGAAGATGAGTTGGGGCACGAGCCCGGCGATGTCGAACAGGTACGCGAAGGCGATGGTGAGCAGGCCGCCGCCGACGAGTAGGAACCACATCACGAGCGGTAGGCCGCGGGTGGAGGCGGTCGCGCGGGCCGAGCGGGCTTCGGAGGCGGTGGTGACGGCGTCCATCGCGGCTTCGTAGGAGTCGACTGCGGCGTCCGAGGCTTCGGCGTCCGGGGCGGTGCCCCGGACTGCTTCCCGCAGCCGGTCGAGGGTGTTCCAGCCGTTCAGCGGGACGGTCTCGTGGTGTTGCATCGCGGGCCATTCGTCGCGGATGACCTGGTCGGCGTAGGAGCGGGCGAGGAGTTGGATCTCGGAGCGGGCCGGGTCGGCGGCGTTCTCGGCGTACGCGTAGACGTCCACGAGCGCGGTCGCCTCGGTGAAGGAGTCTTCCCGGGCGGAGCCCATCTGGTCCCAGACGGTGATGACGACGAAGGCCAGCACGATGGCGTAGAGCACGCCGACGACGGCGAAGACCATGCCGATGGCGTCGACGTAGCCGTCGTGGCGTTCCCGGGCTGCGTCGGTGAACCGCTGGACGACGATGACGATGCCGGCCGCGACGAGTGCCGTGACGACGGCGACCAGGATGCCCCCGAAGATCAGTCCCACGTAGACCAGAACGGTGTCCGTCACGCCTCGTAACGGGCGGCGTTGTGCTCGTTATGCGGGTGATCGCGTACGCCGCGGCCGGGGTGTTCCCGCTGGTCGGGTGGGCCGCCATGGCGGCTGCCGGCCCGGCGGGGACCTGCGATCCGGTTCAGGTGCGCACCGCCGCAGGCACGTCCACTTTGGTCACGGTGGGGCCGAGTGGCGAGCCGATGTCGATACGTGTGCTCCCCCAGCGGATGAACGCGATCGGCCGCGACGACGACGACTCCCTCTACGGCATCGCACAGCCCGTGGGCGCGCGGGCACAGTTCGTGCGTATCTCCAGCCTTGGGCAGATCAGTGTTCTGAGGGAAGCGCGAGGGTTGGGCGACGTCTTCGTCGGCGCCGCGCACGCCGGCACGCTGCTCCTCCTGAGCGGCGACGACCTGATCACGATCCGCATCGCCGGGCTGGTCCGGGCCACGCCGGTCCCGCTGAGCACACCGGTGTCGATCGGCGACTGGGTCTTCGACGCCACTCGCGGCACGCTGCTCGCCGTCTCGGCCACGTCCGACCGGCCCGCCCTGATCTCGGTCGGCGTCGACGGCACGGTCACGACGCTCGGCTTCCCCGGCGGCCTTCCCCGGGGCAGCTACGGCGCGGTTTGGCTCGATCACAACGCGCTGTTCGCGCTGCACAACGAAAGCGGTGCGACTTATCGCGTACCGCTCGACGGGCACGCGGCCACGCGGATCGCGGCGGGCGCGCCGCTCACTGCCTCCGATGCCGCGAGCTGCGCGGTGGTCCCGGCTCCGCCCGCGAGTCCCTCGCCGTCGCCGGTTTCTCCTTCCCCAGTGGTACGCCCACCGCAGAGCCCGAGTCCGGTCGGTCCGTCGGCGTCTCCTTCGCCGTCTACTTCCGTGAGCCAGTCGCCGGTGATCGCCGTTCCGCCGTGGCCGTCGGTCGTACCGAAACCGCGGCCGGTCCGCGTACGCCCGCCGGCCGTTCCGTCACCGCGAACGCTGATCCCACCGCCACCGAGGACTGCCGCACCGACGACTCATACACGGCCGACACCGCAGACACCGTCGACGCCGTCGCGAGTCGTCGTACCGCCGATGCTGCCGCCGCAACGGCCCGATCACGTCAGCCCGGTCGTGGCGAACGCGCAGTCGCATGCGAAGGAACGAGAACGGTCGCGCCGCCGGGTCGCCGTCGCGGCCGCGGTCATGACACTCGGCGCGGTCCTCGCCCGATCGCGTACGCGCACCCGCTAACAAGTCGATCATCCGCTCGCGGAGGTGATCAGGATGGTCCGGACGCGACACGCCGGTTGATCACGACCGATAGTTCATGATCGCGCGAAAAGCGGGTGGGTGGGGTTAGGCGGCGAATTTGACGCCGTCGCGGCCGCGCCGTTTGACCTCGTAGAGCGCCTGGTCGGCCCGGTTGAGCGTGGTCTCGCCCAGTTCGTCGCGCCGTTGCAGGGCGACGCCGACGGAGATCGTCCGCCCGACGCGGCGGGCCGCCGCCGTCAGCCGCTCGGCGACCGCGACCGCCTCGCTCACGCTGGGCACTTCGACGACGGCGACGAACTCGTCACCGCCGATCCGATACAGCTCGTCCCCGTGCCGAAGGGTGCTTTCGAGCGCGCGGGCCAGGTCGACGAGCGCGCGGTCGCCCGCTGCGTGCCCGTACGTGTCGTTGATGATCTTGAACTGGTCCACGTCGATCGCCAGCAACGCCGTCCGGCCGGGTTCGGCCGCCGCCAGCCGCTCGCCGAACGGCCCGTGGTGCCGCAGTCCGGTCAGCGGATCGGAGCTGGCCCGATGCCGGAGCCGGGTGAGCGAGTGCAGCCGGTCGAGGCAGGTCCATGCCTGGGTGCCGAGCAGTTCGAGCAGGCTGACCCGGGCCGGCTCCGGATGGGCGGTCACGTCGTCGAAGGCGACCAGTACGCCGCCCAGCGCCCCCGGGCCGATCGGCGCGACGATCATCGTGCGTACGCCCGCCTTGGTGACGGCCTCGAAGCCGCGCGGATCGAGTTGGTCCGGGTCGCCGAGGGTGAACGACGTGCCGTGCCGGCGCGCCCGATCGAGCAGTACGCCCAGCTCCCGCCCGCCGAGATCGGCCAGCCGCTGCACGAGCGCCCGGTCGCGACGCCCCGGGGAGCTGCTGCGCAACACGACACCGCCGATGAAGAGGGCAGCGCTCCCGGTGACCCCGGCCGGCACTTCGACCGCCTCCGGCGAGTCCCCGACGATCGGGGTGAGCACGACGGCGGAGGAGAGTCCGGAGACGTCCCGTGCTGCTTCGGCGACCCGTGCGTACACCTCGGCCTCGGTCCCTGCCGCGGACAGGGCGACGCTGTGGCGAAGCAGCTTCTCAGCCTGCGTCTCGGCCGGCGGCCCGCCCAACTCGTCGATCCGGGCCCCGAGGACCTTCCCGAGTTCCTCGGCGAGGGCTCGCCAAGCTCCGAGATCGGGAGTGGCGGCGAGTTCACTGGTCCACTCCAGGTTCAGCGCGCCCAGCGGCTGACCTGCTCGGTCGAGGATCGGTACGCAGATCTCGGCGACGACGTCCGGCCCGAGCCGGATGAACTCCGGGTCGGTCGTGACGTCCGTCAGCACGGCGGTACTCCCGGACGCGTACACGCGCCCGACGACGCCCCGGCCCAACGGCACCGAGGAGAAGACGTGCCAGGAACCGGCGGCCGCGACGCACCGCAGATGATCGTGAACGTGCAGGAGGGTCGCGATCAACGCGTCGGTATGCGTGGCCAGGACGTCGACCACCGAACGACAGGCATCGACCGCGCTGTGGGCGGCGCGGAGCCGGTCGGTCACATCTTCGGTGATGCGCGGAGGGGTAAGCACTTTCCTCTGATCACGTCCGGGGTGGCAGGGGCGCCCCAGGGGGCGTTATGGCCGCCCACGATACTCACGTTCGCTGAGAGTGCCGGGTGAATCCGGCTAATTGGGACCGCCCTCAGCCCTTGCTTGTGGTGGGCGTCACAGTCGGCTTGCCGCTGGGCGTACCGCTCGGCTTGGCGCTCGGGGTGAGCGAGGGCGCGGGCGGCGACGCGTTCGGCAGCGGCGGCCCCGGCACGACGGCTCCTGGCAGGGTGATCGTCGGCGGCGCGGGCGTCGGTGCGCCGACGAGGGTGAGCGTGCCGACGCTGGTCCGGGCACCGGTCAAAGTTCCGTTGTCGGCGTAGCAGTAGATGCCCGGATCGACCGGCGCCTTCACGGAGACCGCCGACGTGTCGACGCTGAAGCAGGTGCCCTGGACACCGGGCAACGTGGTGGCCACCGTCACCGCCAAGGCGGCCTGGCGATCCATGAACACCTCCAGCCAGTCGGTGAACAGGTGCTGCACCTTCGGGTCGTACGCCGACACCACCTTCGTGAGGCGTACGCATCCGCTCTGCGGTCGAGCCGCGGACGGCAACGCGCATTGGTAGTACGCGTCGCCAGTGCGTACCAGCGAGATGTCGACCGTGCCCCCCAGCGCCGTGGCCGGGACGTCGACCTTCCACCCACCGTCCTGCGCGACGGTGACCGACACGGACCGGTCGGCGCGACCGGTGGTCTTGAGCGCGTAGAGCGCGGTCTGGCGCAGGTCTTTCGCGGCGGCCGCGCGGGCCGCGAGCACTGACCGGGGGTCGTCCGGCGCGGCCGGGCCGGTGGTGGGATCGGCGTCGGTGGGCGGCGGTGAGCTGCAGGCGGTGGCGAGGGCGGCCGCGGTCGCCACGGCGACGAGGGCGAGCAGGGGTCGGGCGACACGCATGGGCGAATTCTCGTACCGCCGCGCCACGCCGGTGTGCAACGACACAGCCGATCTTCGGCCGTAATCCTTCCGGCCCGGCGCGGTCCAGGACGCAGCCTGATCGCCCGCCGACCGGGCCCCACGCAGATCTTGTACGCCGGGTCAGATCGTGGGAACGGACTGTGCTGATCAGGGGGGCGGGCCGGTATCCTCACAGGTGCCTTCGCCCGGATCGCACCGCGCGGAGTCCGTGCGCCGCAGTCAGCGGCAGTCATCTCGGCAGCAGAGCCGGCGAGGAGAGGAGAGCCCCACCGTGGCCCTGGTGGTGCAGAAGTACGGCGGTTCCTCGGTCGCCAACGCCGAACGGATCAAGCGGGTCGCGGAGCGGATCGTGAACGCCCGCAAGTCGGGCGACGAGGTCGTCGTGGTCGTCTCCGCGATGGGTGACACGACCGACGAGCTGATCGATCTGGCGCACCAGGTCAGCCCATTGCCGCCGGGGCGTGAATTCGACATGCTGCTGACCGCGGGCGAGCGCATCTCGATGGCGCTGCTCGCGATGGCGATCCACAACCTGGGCTACGAAGCCCGGTCCTACACCGGATCGCAGGCCGGCGTGATCACGACCTCGGTGCACGGCAAGGCGCGGATCATCGACGTGACGCCGGGCCGGCTGCGCGGCGCGCTCGACGAGGGCGCGATCGCGATCGTCGCCGGGTTCCAGGGCATCTCCCAGGACACCAAGGACATCACCACGCTGGGCCGGGGTGGCTCCGACACGACGGCCGTAGCGTTGGCCGCGGCGCTGGACGCCGACGTATGCGAGATCTACACCGATGTGGACGGAGTGTTCACGGCCGATCCCCGGATCGTGCCCAACGCCCGGCACATCGCCCAGGTCACCTATGAGGAGATGCTCGAACTGTGCGCGTGCGGCGCGAAGGTGCTGCACCTGCGTTCGGTCGAGTACGCCCGGCGGGCGAACCTGCCGATTCACGTGCGCTCGTCGTACTCGGACAAGACCGGCACCATGGTCACCGGATCAATGGAGGACCTCCCCGTGGAACAGGCACTGATCACCGGTGTGGCGCACGACCGCTCGGAAGCCAAGATCACCATCGTCGGCGTACCGGACACCCCCGGTGAGGCCGCGCGCATCTTCGAGACGGTCGCCAACGCCGAGACCAACCTCGACATGATCGTGCAGAACGTCTCCACCGAGGGCACCGGGCGGACGGACATCTCCTTCACGCTCCCCAAGGACGACGGCCCGGCCGCGATGGCCGCCCTGTCGAAGGTGCAGTCCGCCATCGGCTTCAAGGGCCTGCTCTTCGACGACCACGTCGGCAAGGTTTCGCTCGTCGGCGCGGGCATGCGCTCGCACCCCGGTGTGGCGGCCCGGTTCTTCGCCGCGCTCGGTGAGGCGGGCGTCAACATCGAGATGATCTCCACCTCGGAGATCCGTGTCTCGGTGGTCTGCCGGGACAGCGACCTCAACAAGGCGGTGCAGGCGGTGCACGACGCGTTCGAACTCGGCGGCGACACCGAGGCGATCGTCTACGCCGGCACCGGGCGGTAACCGCCATGAGCAGGCTGCCCAACCTCGCGATCGTCGGCGCCACCGGCGCTGTGGGCTCCGTGATGCTGGAGATCCTGACCAGCCGCAAGAACGTCTGGGGCGAGATCCGCCTGATCGCCTCCGCGCGCTCGGCCGGCAAGCGGCTGTCGGTACGCGGTGAGGAGATCGAGGTCGTCGCGCTCAGCTCGGACGCGTTCGACGGCATCGACGTCGCGATGTTCGACGTGCCCGACGAGATCTCGGCCGCCTGGGCTCCGGTCGCCGCCGAGGCGGGCGCGATCGTGGTGGACAACTCGGGCGCGTTCCGGATGGACCCGGATGTTCCCCTGGTGGTGCCCGAGATCAATCCGGAGCAGACGCGTAACCGGCCCCGGGGCATCATCGCCAACGCCAACTGCACCACGCTGGCCATGATCGTCGCGGTCGCCCCGCTGCACCGCGAATACGGCCTCAAGGAACTGGTGCTGGCCTCCTACCAGGCCGTCTCCGGCGCCGGGCAGGCCGGCGTGGACGCGTTGCACGACCAGCTCTCCCGGGTCGCCGGCGATCGCGCACTCGGCTCGCGTACGGGCAACGTCCGCAACGCCGTCGGCGACGACCTCGGGCCGTTCCCCGCACCCGTCGCGCTCAACGTCATCCCGTGGGCGGGTTCGCTCAAGGACGGCGGATGGTCGTCCGAAGAGCTGAAGATGCGCAACGAATCCCGGAAGATCCTCGGGCTGCCCGACCTCAAGGTCAGCGCGACCTGCGTACGCGTGCCGGTGAGCCGAGGCCACTCGATCTCGGTGCACGCCGTCTTCGGCTCCGAAGTGGACGCTGAGGGAGCCCGTGAGGTGCTGCGGGGCGCGCCCGGCGTCATCCTCGTCGACGACCCGGCCAACGGCGAGTTCCCGATGCCCATCGACGCCGTCGGCACCGACCCGTCCTGGATCGGCCGGCTGCGCCGCTCGCTCGACGACCCGCGGGCCCTCGACTTCTTCGTGACCGGCGACAACCTCCGTAAGGGCGCCGCACTCAACACGGCGCAGATCGCGGAGCTGATCGCGGCGGAGTTCGTCCCCGCCACCCGCTGACCCGTTCCACTTCCACGCAGCGCCCTTCCGCGCCGGCACCCCCGGGCGCCCCACCCTTTAGCGCTGGATCAGGGTTCCGGGTCGAATCTTGGTCCAAGATTCGACCGAGAACCCTGATCCAGCGCGAATGCCTGCCAGGGCGCGTCACGCGACTGTGACGGGTTCAGCGGCCGGGAGGGCGGCGCCGTTGCGCGGCGTACGCTCGACCCAGCCGATGATCGGTCCGATCGCGACGGTGCAGGCCAGGAAGAGCAGCGCGATGAGCCACCAGCCCCAGCCGCCGGTCTGAATGGCGAGGAAGGTCAACGAGGCAGGGCCGACCATCCGGGCGACGCCCGCGATCGACCGGCTGCCCCCGACGTAAGCCCCACGCTGGTCGGCGGGCGGAATCTCGGTCTGGAAGAACCATTGGGCGGCCGACGCCCACAATTCCGTGGCGGTCGTCAAGGCGACCCCGGCGGCGAGGACGGCCACCGTCAGCCACCCGTGCGTCATCCCGCTCAACGCGATGACGGGACAGGCCACCGCACTCGCCAATCCGGCCCACCGCATAAGGCGTACCGACCCCGAAAGCGAGTCGGCGCCGCGCGTGGCCGGAACCTGCAGCAGAACCGCCATCACGGTGTTGAGCGCGAACAGCGCGCCGAGCACGGGCTTGGGCACGTCGGTCATCGTGACCGCCCACAGCGGCATGATCTCGTTGAAGATCATGCCGTGCAGCCAGATCACCGAGAGCAGCACGGACAGTGTGGTGTAGGGGTGATCCCGCAGCACGCCCCACGGGCTGGCCTTGGCGCGCGTCTCGCGCGGCGCGTGGATCGTCGGCATGCGGGAGACCACGAACGCGTTCACGCACAGGCCGAAGGCGTTCGCCAGGACGAGCGCGATCAGGCCCGCGTGCGAGTTCAGCGCCAGCGCGGCCGCGCCCAGGCCCGCGCCGACGGTGAAGCCGACATTGAGGTACGCCCGCATGAACGCCATGATCCGGACCCGGCTCTCGCTGGGCAGCGCGGCGGCGGTGTAGACGGTGCGGCCGCCGTTGGCCAGCATGTCGGCGACCGAGGTGAAGATGATGACCGCCAGGAACGACCAGAAGCCGCGGGCGAACGGGTAGCAGGCGAACGCGGCCGCCTCGCCGAGCGCGCCGAGGACCCAGGCTCGTTTGCCGCCGATCCGGTCGGCTAGATGCCCCAACGGCAGCGACCCGACCAGCCCTACCGCGCCGACGATGGAGAAGCCGAGACCGATCTGGACCGGCGTGAGCTTCACGATCTCGGTGAAGAAGACCACGCTGCCGGTGAGAAAAGTGCCGGAGCCGGTGGCGATGATCGCGGACTGCACCGCGAGGCGTCGCGGCAGGCCCGGTGGCGGCAAGATCTTGGTCAGCAGTCGTTCCCCCATGGTCCGGGATTCGACCATGATCCGTTCACCGGCGGCAACCCGCCCTTCCCGCGATGTGGGAGGTGCGTACCAGGACCGAGATCTGCCGGTAATGTTGCCAAGGTCATGTGGCGTGCGCTTCTCCTTCGCTGCCGCGACGAGGCCTGAGACCGGCATCTCGTCGCGGTGATGCGACGCGCGTACTGCGTCCCGGCCGGTCGATCGATGCGCATCCCGCCGGATTTTCTCGCTTCCGGCCTGTGAATCAGCCCACACGCGATCCTTGAGCCACCTGACCATCCGGGAGAATCGACCCATGTCGGACGTATCCATCGTGCCGAGTTCCAGCGAAGACGCCGCGGATCCCATCGCGCGCCAGCGCCCGAGCGGCATGCCTTTCGAGCGTTACCAGCCCTTCCACGAGCAGATCGCCGTCGATCTGCCCGACCGGCAGTGGCCCACGCGCCGTATTGAGCGCGCCCCGCGCTGGTGCGCCGTCGACCTGCGCGACGGCAACCAGGCCCTGATCGACCCGATGTCCCCCGAGCGCAAGCGCCGCATGTTCGAGCTGCTGGTGCGGATGGGCTACAAGGAGATCGAAGTCGGATTCCCGGCCGCCAGCCAGACCGACTTCGACTTCGTCCGCCAGCTGATCGAGTGGGATCTGATCCCCGAGGACGTCACGATCCAGGTCCTGGTCCAGTGCCGCGAGCACCTGATCGACCGCACCTTCGAGGCCCTGCGCGGCGCCAAGCGGGCGATCGTGCACTTCTACAACTCGACCTCGATCGTGCAGCGCAAGGTCGTGTTCGGGCTGGACCGCGCCGGCATCACCGCGATCGCCGTGGACGGCGCCCGCATGTGCCAGAAGTACGCCGAGATCCACACCCCGGACACCGAGATCTTCTACGAGTACTCCCCCGAGTCCTACACAGGCACAGAAATGGACTACGCGCTGGAGATCTGCTCGGCCGTCATCGAGGCGGTCGACCCGACACCGGACCGGCCGCTGATCATCAACCTGCCCGCCACGGTCGAGATGATCACTCCCAACGTGTACGCGGACAGCATCGAGTGGATGCACCGGAACCTGCCGCGGCGCGACAGCGTCGTGCTGAGCGTCCACCCGCACAACGACCGGGGCACCGGCGTCGCCGCCGCCGAACTGGCAGTGCTGGCCGGGGCGCAGCGCGTCGAAGGCTGCCTGTTCGGCAACGGCGAGCGTACGGGCAACGTCGACCTGGTGACGCTGGGCCTGAACCTGTTCAGCCAGGGCGTCGACCCGGAGATCGACTTCACCGGCATCGACGACATCAAGCGGACCGTCGAATACTGCAACCAGCTGCCGGTACACGAGCGCCACCCGTACGCCGGAGACCTGGTCTACACCGCGTTCAGCGGCTCCCACCAGGACGCCATCAAGAAGGGGCTGGAGGCCCAGGGCGACGGCTACTGGGCGGTCCCCTACCTGCCGATCGACCCGAAGGACCTGGGCCGCAGCTACGAGGCGGTCATCCGGGTCAACTCGCAGTCCGGCAAGGGCGGCGTCGCGTACATCATGAAGAGCGAACACCACCTCGACCTGCCGCGCCGGATGCAGATCGAGTTCTCGGGAGTCATCCAGCGGCACACCGACGACGGCGGCGGCGAAGTCGGCCCCGCCCGGATGTGGGAGATCTTCCAGGAGGAGTACTTCGCCGACCGCCGCGTCGCCGTACGCTCCTACTCCGTCTCCACAGTGGATGACAAGGTCGAGATCGAGGTCGAGGCGAAGCTGGACGGGGTCGACGCGCGACTGGAAGGCATCGGCAACGGCCCGATCGACGCCTTCACCCACGCGCTGCGCGACAAGGGCGTCAACGTACGCGTCCTGGACTACGCCGAGCACGCGCTCACCGCTGGTGACGACGCCCAGGCGGCCGCGTACGTCGAATGCGAGATCGACGGTGAGGTCCGATGGGGCGTCGGCGTCGACAGCAGCATTCTCACCGCGTCACTGAAGGCCGTGGCCAGCGCCGTCAACCGCTGACCCGCTCCGTAGGGCGTGATCATTGCGTCAGCCATGCTGTTTCGCTCGGCGAAATGTCCGTTGAAACAGCATGGCTGACGCGACGATCATGGAATGAGCCGCGCCCGATGAGGACGTCCGGCGAGCAGCAGATCGAGGTACGTCGCCTCGATGAGCCGAAGTACCGCACCCGGATCGCGTCGGATGTCGCCCGGAGTGACGTGGAGGACGACGACACCGGCCGCGGTGAGCTGATTGTGCCGGTGAAGGGTCTTCGCCCACAGTTCAGGCGAAGCGTGGAACTCCTTCGAATCCACCTCGATGGCGAGGCCGGCGTCGTCGATCCAGCCGTCCGGGGTCGGGAGGCGTACGCCGTCGACGTCCGCCAACGTCGGGTTCCACAAGACCGGCGGGAGGATTCGGCTTGTCCGGCACAGGTCCCGAAGCTCCGCTTCCGGCGCAGACCGCGCACCGCCTGCCACATCCGCAATCGCTCGGCGCAGGTCGGCGCTTCCGCGGCGTGGCCCTTCCGTGAGTTCCACCGTCAGCTCCGCCAGGCTGGCGAACTGTCGCTGCACCGCCTCCGTGACCATCGCCCGGGTCGTACGCAGATCGATCAGGTCGCGGGCGGCATCGGCCACAGCCCGCGCCACCGGCGCCACTCGCAGCCCCGCAATCTCGGTCGGTCCTGACGGCAGCCGATCACTGCGAATGATTCGGAATCCCGGCGAAGAAGACACTCTCTTGATCGTGGGCACGAGGAGAGTGACTCGTTCAGCGGGTGGTGCGTACCGCAAGCCCCACAAGGTCAAGGCCACCGCACCGGTCAGCTGACTGGTGGGGCCGCCGTAGAGCAGACCCGCCGAGGCCCGCTGGGTCAGCGCCAGATCACCCCGGAAGAGCGCGTACACCGACGGCAGAACGGTCCGCCATTCGCGAGTCTCCAGCCGCCAGCGGAGTTCCGCGTCGGTCACGAACGAGCCGACGAGCTGGTCCCGCCGGGCGATCCCGTACTGCTCGTCGAAGTACTTCGCGACCTGGGAGTGATTTCGTCGACGTGGCATCCGTCGATCTTTGCTCGGCCTTACGCCACGAACGCCGTGCCCTGTGGACAACGCGCGGTGATCATTGCGTCAGCCATGCTGTTTAAACGGACGAATCGTCGCGCGAAACAGCATGGCTGACGCGACGATCACGCCCAGAGGGCGAGAGGGGTTATGCCGAGGGGGGTGTGCGGCGAGGGGGGTGGAGGAAGGCGGCCAGCAAGGCGCCGACGGCCAAGCCCCCGGCACACCACAGCAATGCCTGGTGGTAGCCGGAGTCGAAGGCTTCCGGGTTCGCGTACGCCGCCCCGGCGAGTCCGACGATCATCGGCAGCGCCGCCACTGCCAGCAGTGAGGCAGCGCGCGCGGCCGCGTTGTTGATTCCGCTCGCGATGCCGGCGTACGTGTCGTCGACGGCGGACAGCACGGACGCGGTCAGCGGCGCGACTTGGGCGGTGAGGCCGAGGCCGAAGACGATCGCGCCGGGGAGGACGTCTCGCCAGTAGAGGGTGTTCTCGTCGACGGCGAGGAGCAGGAGCGTTCCGGCGACGCAGAGGAGCGGGCCGATGACGAGCTGCGGGCGGGGTCCGATGCGAGCGGCGAGCGCGGCGCTCCGGCCGGAGCCTACGAGCAGGAGCAACGTCATCGGGAGGGTGGCGATACCGGCTTCCAGCGCCGAGTAGCCGGAGACCGTCTGCAGCTGGATGGCGAGGAAGAAGAGCAGTCCGCCCATCGCGCCGTAGACGACGACGGTGTACGCGTTCAGCAGGCTGAAGGTCCGTGACCGGAACAGCGACATCGGCATCATGGCGATGATGCGGGGACGCCCTTCGCGATCGGAGATGCCGACGCCTGGGCGGCTGCGGCGGCGTTCCACGGCGACGAAGGTCACCAGGCAGAAGAGGCCGACCGCGAACCCGGCCCAGACAGCGGGGCTGCCGAAGCCTTCTTCCGGTGTCGCGATCATGGCGTAGGTGAGTCCGGCGAGGCCGAGTGCGCCCAGGACGGTCCCGGCGACGTCGAACCGCGTATGCCGGGCGACCGGGTTGCGGCTCTCCGGCATCCGCCGGCCGAGCCAGAACACCGCGACCGCGAGCGGGACGTTCAGGAAGAACACCGCGCGCCAGTTGAGCGCGTCGATCAGCCAGCCGCCGACGAACGGGCCGACCGCGGTGGCCACCCCGGACAGCCCTGACCAGGCGCCGATCACCCGAGCCCGATCGGAAGGCGCGAACGACGACTGGAGGATGGCCAGCGAACCGGGCGTGAGCAGGGCCGCGCCGACGCCTTGCAGGATCCGGGCCGCGATCAGGATTTCGATCGTGGGGGCGAAGCCGCACGCGATGGACGCGACGGTGAACCAGCCGACCCCGACGAGGAAGATCTTTCGACGACCGTGCCGATCACCGAGAGCCCCGCCGAGCAGGACGAACGCGGCCAGCGTGAGGGTGTAGCCGGTGATGGTCCACTGCAGACCGGAGAGCTTGGCGCTCAGGTCCTCGCCGATGGCCGGCAGCGCCACGGTGACGATCGTGGTGTCCAGAAAGGCCATCCCGCTGGCGAGCACCGCCGCGGCCAGGGTTGCCCGGCCGGCGGTCGTCCCCAGGCGCAGCTGTGTCACGATGACCATCTTCCTTGGCTAGTCAAGGAGCCCGGCGAGGTTTGACACGCCGACGCGCGGGAGAATCCTCACCACATCCCGACGGTCCAAGGGAGACTTTCAGCGTGCGTACCCCCCTTCGCCTCATCGGCGCGCTCGCCGCCGCCCTCGTGCTCGCCGCGGGCTGCACCGAGGATCCGCTGGCCTCCCCGTCCGAATCAACGGGTGGGCTCAAGCCCACCGCGGCCGCCGGGTCGGTCTCGACCGCCCTCGCGTCCCTCAAGATCGCCGACGCCCGCCCGATGACCGGGTACTCGCGCGATCGGTTCCCCCACTGGCGCAGCGCCGGCACCGGTTGCGACGTCCGCGACAAGGTGCTCCAGCGCGACGGCAAGAACGTCAAGCTCACCGGCTGCAACGTCACCGGCGGCACCTGGGTGAGCTGGTACGACGACACGACCCAGACCGAGCTGACCAAGGTCGACATCGATCACATGGTGCCGCTGGCCAACGCCTGGCGGTCCGGGGCCGACAAGTGGACCGACGAGCAGCGGTCCGACTTCGCCAACGACATGGAGCGCCCGCAGCTGTTCGCCGTCTCGGCCAGCTCCAACCGCTCCAAGGGCGACCAGGACCCGTCGACCTGGAAGCCGCCGTCGCAGGACGCCTGGTGCGTCTACGCCCAGGACTGGATCACGGTGAAGGCGTACTACAAGCTCACCATCACGGCCAAGGAGAAGGACGCCCTCTCCACCATGCTCAAGACCTGCGCCTGACAGGAGGACCCGGATGACCGCGCCTGCCGAACTCGTCACCGACATCGTGCCCGGCCCCGGCGGGGTGATGACCGACGAGGTGGGCGTGGTCACCGGCGATCTCACTCTCCGGACCGCGCTGGAGGGCACGACCGCCCAGACGTCCGTGCAGTACAAGGGCGCGGCGGAGTGGTACAAGATCACCGGGGGTGCGGTCACCCTGGTCGCCCCGGAGGACCTCAAGGCCGTGCATCAGCTCGCGGTCGGGTTGCTCCACCGGCCCGAAGGCTAGGACCAAGGGGTACGCCCAACGGGGCGGTCGCCCACGCTGTGTGGTCGACGCAGCGCAGGCGCTGCGCTGTGTGGCCGACGCAGCGCACGCGCGCAAAGGTGATCAAAGCCCCACCAGTGTTGTGACGGCGCCCTGACCAGGGGCTTTGATGAAGAATCGTTATCCACAGGGGCTTACCAGGGAACACCTCCCTCCGGCAGGCTGGCCGCCATGCCGAGGCGATGGACGCGCCCCGACCTGGACGGGCTGCTGGAGAAGCAATACGGCCTGGTCCGGCGCGACCAGGTCCTCGACGGCCTGCCCGATGCCCTGACGAAGGGCGCTCTGCGCTGGCGGTTGGAACGAGGGGTCTGGCAGACCGTCCTCCCCGCCGTCTATGCCACCCACGGCGGTCCGCTCAGCCGGGAGCAGCGTGCCTTCGCCAGCCTCCTCTACGCCGGCGAGTCCGCCCAGCTCACCGGGCCGGCCGCGCTGCAACTGCACGCCGTCCGTTCCGCCCCGGCCGACGATCTGGTGCACGTGCTGATCCCGGATCGCCGACGCTTGTCACCAGCCCGGTTCGCGGCCGTCTCGCGTACTCATAGATTGGATCCGAGAGCGACCGCCATCGGCCGGATGGCGGTGGTCTCCCCTGCGCGAGCCGTGGCCGACACCGTGCGGATGGTCCCGGGCCTGGACCCGAACGCGGCTCGCGCGCTGGTCGTCGAGTCCTTGCAGCGGCGGCTCACCACCCTCGACGCCCTGCAGGACGAGCTGCGCGACGGGCCCAAACGCGGCAGCCTGCTGCTGCGGGCGGCGCTCTCGGAGGTGGAGCAGGGCTTGCGCGGCTCGCCGCTGACCCAGTTGCGGGAGCTGTGCGCGAGCAATCCGGCCCTGCCCAAGGTGCGCTGGCAGCCCGCGCTGATCGGGCCGGACGGCGAGGCATTGCCGACGCCGGACGGCTGGATCGCCGACACCGCCATCGCACTGGAGATCATCGCGCCCGACCTCGACCCGTCGCCGGAGGCGTGGACTCGCCGGCTGCGTCGCCAGCAGGCTTTCACGGAGTACGGCGTGCTCGTGCTGACCTTCACCGCGAACGAACTGCGGATCGACCCGGCGGCGGTGCTGGCCACGATCGTGCGCGCCTACCTGGAACGGGCTCGGGCCGGGGTGCGGCACACGGTCCGCCTCGCCTGATCATTGCGCCAGCCATGCTGTTTCGCCCGGCGAAATGCCCGCTCTTACAGCATGGCCGGCGCGATGATCACGAAGCTTCGATCTCCTCGGCGAAGTGGCACGCCACCGTGTGCCCCTCGGCCAGTACGCGCAGCTCCGGCCGCTCTTGAGCGCACCGCTCCTGCGCCCACGGGCATCGGGTGCGGAACCGGCAGCCCGACGGCGGATTCGCCGGCGACGGCAGGTCGCCCGAGAGCAGGATCCGCTCCCGACGCTCCTCTACCAGCGGATCCGGTACGGGAACCGCCGACATCAGCGCCTTCGTGTAGGGGTGCAGCGGTCGCTGGTAGAGCTCGATCGACGAGGCTTCCTCCACCAGCGCGCCGAGATACATCACGCCGACGACGTCGGAGATGTGCCGCACGACGGCGAGGTCGTGCGCGATCACGAGGTAGGTCAGCTCGCGTTCGGCCTGCAGTTTGCCCAGCAGGTTGAGCACCTGGGCCTGGATCGAGACGTCGAGGGCCGACACCGGCTCGTCGGCGACGATCAGGTCCGGGTTGAGGACCAGCGCGCGGGCGATGCCGATCCGCTGCCGCTGGCCGCCCGAGAACTCGTGCGGATAGCGGGACAACGCCCAGCGGGGCAGGCCGACCGCGTCGAGCGTCTCGCAGACGATGTCGCGCCGTTCGGCCCGGTCGGCGCCGATGCCGTGCGCGGCCAGGCCCTCCGTGAGGATGGACTCGACGTTCTGCCGGGGGTCCAGTGAGGACAGCGGATCCTGAAAGATCATCTGCATCCGCCGGCGCATTCCGCGCAGCGCGGACGGGCTGAGGCTGGTCAGATCGGTGCCGTCGAAGACCGCCGAGCCGCCGGTCGGCTCGACCAGGCGCAGCAACGCCCGGCCCAGCGTCGTCTTGCCGCAGCCGGACTCGCCGACCAGCCCGTACGTCTTGCCCCGGGGCACGCTGAGGGTCACCCCGTCGACCGCCTTGACGTGGCCGACCACCCGGTCGAACACGACCCCGCGCAGGATCGGGAAGTGGACCTGCAGATCCTTGATCTCCACCAGCGCGGTCACGGCGCGACCTCCGGGTTGACGCAGCGGTAGGAGTGAGACGTCCCCTCGAGGGACGGCGGGCCGGTCAGGCAGGTCTCGATCGCCCGGTCGCAGCGTGGGGCGAACGCACACCCCGACGACCAGGCCAGCACGTCGCGTACCGAGCCACGGATCGGGGTCAGCTCCTCACCGCGCAGGGCGTCGAGTCGCGGGATCGAGTTCAGCAGACCCACCGTGTACGGGTGGGTGGGGTGGCCGAACAACTCATGGCGGCCGGCGCTCTCCACCACCCGTCCGGCGTACAGGACGTTGACGCTGTCGCAGAGCCCGGCGACGACACCGAGGTCGTGCGTGATCATGATCAGCGCCGTCCCGTCCTCCCGGACCAGTTCCTTCAGCAACTCCAGGATCTGGGCCTGAATGGTCACGTCCAGCGCGGTCGTCGGCTCGTCGGCGATGAGCAGGCGCGGCCGGCAGGCCACCGCCATCGCGATCAGCGCCCGCTGGCGCATGCCGCCGGACAGCTGATGCGGGTACTCCCTGAGCCGCCGACGCGGATCGGGAATGCCGACCCGATCGAGCAACTCCGCCGAGCGCCGCTCGGCCTCGTGCTTACCGATCCCCCGGTGGCGGATCAGCACCTCGGCGACCTGCACACCGATCGGCACGACCGGGTTCAACGAGGACAGCGGATCCTGGAAGATCATCGCGATCTCCCGGCCCCGGATGTCGCGCAGCGTACGCCGATCGGCCCGCAACAGGTCGAGCCCGTCGAACTTGGCGCTGCCGTCCACGCGTACGCGTTTGGTGTTCTGATGCGGCAGCAGGCCGATCAGGGCGAGCGAGGTGACGGACTTGCCGCAACCCGACTCCCCCACCAGTCCGACCACCTGACCGGCGTCGACGGTGAACGAGACGCCGTCCACCGCTCGCACGTCGCGATCCGCGTGGAACGTGACGCCGAGGTCTTCTACTTCCAACAGCGCCATGCTTCACTTCCTCAGCTTCGGGTCGAGCGCCTCGCGCATGGCCTCGCCGAGCAGCGTGAACCCGAACGCGGTGATGATGATCCCGACGGCGGGATAGATCGTGAGCCGGGGCGCCACCTCGAGACGAGTCAGTGCGTCGGTCAACATGACGCCCCACTCCGGCACCGCCGGGTCGGGGTTACCCAGGCCGAGGAAGGACAGCGCGGCCGCTTCGATGATCGCCGTGGCCAGCGTCAACGTCGCCTGGACGAGCACCGGGGCGAGCGAGTTCGGCAGCACGTGCGCGACGGCGATCCGGCCACGGCGTACGCCGAGCGCGGTAGCGGCCGTGACGTACTCCGAATGCCCCTGGGCGATCATCGAACCGCGCAGCAACCGGGCGAAGACCGGCACGGAGATCACACCGACGGCGATCATCACGGTGATCAGGCTCGGCCCGAGCAACGCCGCGACGCTCACCGCGAGGAGGAGACTCGGCATCGCCAGGAGCATGTCGACGACCCGCATGATGGCGTTGTCGATCTGCCGGCCCCGGCGGCCGCCCAACGCGTACGCCGAACCGGCGAGCCCGCCGAGCAGGCAGCCCACGAGCAGGCCGAGCGAGGTGGCGACGACGCCGACCAGCAGCGTCTGCCGGGCACCCACGATGACCCGGCTGAACTCGTCCCGTCCGTTGTGGTCCAACCCGAACCAGTGCTCCGAACTCGGCCCGGGAATGATGTTCTGACCCTCCTTCACCTGGTCGGCCCAGGCGGTCGAAGTCGGGCTGTACGGGACGAGGAACGGTCCGATGATCGCGACCAGCACGAAGATCAGCAGGATGATCGCGCCGACGACGGCGGCGGGGTTTCGGCGTACCCGGCGGAACGCCTCGGCCCAGAGGCTGCGGCCCTTCTCGTCGGCGTGCACCGCGGCCAGCTCGGCCAGCCGGTCGAGCCGCTGCTTCTTCGCCTTCGGAGTCAGTCCTTTGAGCCCGGTGGCCTCGTCCTGACGCTGTTCCGGCGCGGTCGTGCCCGAGGCCGCCTCGGGAGTCAGGTTGTCGGGAGTCATCGCACCCTCACTCTCGGGTCGATGACGCCGTACGCGACGTCGACGAGCAGGTTGACGGTGACGTAGATGATCGCGACGAACATGATGAAGCCCATGAGCACTGGATAGTCTCGATGGTCGATCGACTCGGCGATGAACTGGCCGATCCCGGTGAACGCGTACACCGTCTCGGTGAGCACCGCCCCGGACAGCAGACCGCCGGTGAGCAGGCCGATCGTGGTCACGACGGGGAGCAGCGCGTTCCGCATGATGTGCCGGCCGCGTACGGTGCGCTCGGTCAGGCCCTTGGCCTGGGCGGTCCGGACGTAGTCCTCGCCGAGCACCTCCAGGACACTGGCCCGGGTCATCCGGACGATGATGGCCAGCGGAATGGTCGCCAATGTCATCGCCGGCAGGACCAGGTGTTTCAGCGCGTCGGCGGCCGCGTCCCACTCTCCGGTGAGGATGCCGTCGAGGACGTAGAAGCCCGTGACCCGGGTCGCGTCGATGGTGACGTCCTGCCGTCCGGCCGACGGGAACCAGCCCAGCTTGACGGCGAAGACCTCCTTGATCAGGTACGCCAGCACGAAGATCGGGATGCAGACGCCGAGCAGCGAACCCGCGACCGAGGAGTAGTCCAGGGGACCGCCGCGCTTGCGGGCAGCCAGGTAACCGAGCGGAATGCCCAGGCCGATGGCGATGATGAGGGCGGTGATCGTCAGCTCGACCGTGCCCGGGAAACGTTCCAGGAACTCGGTGGTCACCGGACGGTGCGTGTTGATCGACACCCCGAGGTCGCCGGTGACCAGTCGGCGCATGAAGCGGCCGTACTGGATCCACAGTGGCTGGTCCAGGCCGAGGTCGTGGCGCAGCTTGAGGCGTGTCTCGGGCGTACCGCGCTCACCGAGGATCGCGGTCTCCGGCCCGCCGGGCAGGCGATGCAGCCAGAGGAAGAGGATCAGCGACAGGCCCAGCAGGGTGGGTATGAGCTGGAGCAGTCGCCGGACGATGTAACGGAACATGGCGGCGTCCTTGTGGGTGTGCCACGGCTAGGCGGCACACGGACGTCGCCGTGTGCCGCCTAGCCTCTATGTGGGAGATCAGGACGTGTAGTACGCCGTCGCGAACTTCTCGTCGGTCAACGGACTGGGCTTGACCCCGGTCACGTCCTTGCCGAAGACGATCGACGGCGGACCGTGTGCGATCGGCACACCCGGGAGGAAGTCCATGACCTTGGCGTTCAGCGCCTTGTACTTCTCGATCCGCTTCGCCTGGTCCGGCTCCGTGTCGGCCGCCTTGAACTCGGCGAACAGCTCCGGGTTGTTGAAACCCCACTCGCCCTTCTGACGGTCGAACATGGTGCCGATGAAGTTGTACGCGTCGGCGTAGTCACCGGTCCAGCCCAGCAAGTGCAGGTCGTGCTTCTTGCCCGTCTGCACCGCGTTGAGGTAGTCCGGGCTCCACTTCAGCGCGTGCGGCGTGATCGTGATGCCCACCTTGGCGAGGTCGGCGGCGATCAGCTCGAAGATGTCCTTCGGCGCCGGCATGTAGGGCCGGGTCACCTCGGTCGGGTAGTAGAAGTCGAGCTTCAGGTTGGTCGCCTTGGCGTCGGCCAGGAGCTGCTTGGCCTTGTCGACGTTGTAGTCGTACTTGGTCACGGCGTCGTTGTAACCGTCGAGACCCGGGGGCTGGAACTCCAGCGCCACCGAGGAACCGGCCGGGTACTTGGAGTCCACGATGGCCTGCCGGTTGACCGCGTACGCGATCGCCTGCCGGACCCGGACGTCCTTGAGGGCCGGGTTGCCGCTCTGGTTGATCGCCAGGTAGAGGATGTTGAACGCCGGCCGGGGCAGGACGTTGAAGCCCTCGTCCTTCAGCGGCTTCACGTCCGCCGGAGCCACCAGGTCGTAGCCCTGGATCTCGCCGCTGCGCAGCGCCTGCTTACGGGCGGTCAGGTCGGAGATGGTCTTGAAGATCAGCGTCTTGATCTTCGCCTTGGTCCCGTAGTAGTCGTCGTTCGCGACGAGCTCCACAGCCTTGTTGGTGTGGTCCCACTTCACGAACTTGTAGGGGCCGGTCCCGACCGGGTGCTCCTGCGCGTACGCCGGGTAGGTGACGTTGTCGGCGGTGCCGCCGACCTTGTCGGCCTCGAAGTCCTTGAGGGCCTTGGGGCTCTGCATCGAGAACGCGGGCAGCGCCAGCGCCGCCGGGAACTTGGAGGTGACCCGGGTCAGCGCGATGTCGACGGTCGAGGCGTCCTTGGCCGTGCAGCTCTTGAAGAGGCTCGGGGGAAGCTCAGCGGACTCGTTCTTGGCGAACCCGCCGAAGACGTCCTGCCAGTACGACGAGATGTCCTGGTTCTGCATCAGGCCGGACCAGTTGTACCAGCGGTTGAAGTTGGTGCAGACAGCCTCGGCGTTGAAGTCGGTGCCGTCGTGGAACTTCACGCCCGTCTTCAGCTTAAACGTCCACGTGGTCCCAGCCGCGTCCGGCGTCCAGCTCTCGGCCAGGGACGGCACGATCTTCGTGCCACCCTCTTCCGGCTTGACCAGACCCTCGAACATCTGACGCGCGACCCGGAACGACTCGCCGTCGCTGGCCAACGCGGGGTCCATGACCTTCGCGTCGCCGGCCACCCCGAAGACGAGCTTGTCCTTCTTCGTGGAGGTTGATGTGTCGTCCCGCTTGCTCTGGCATCCGGCCAGGGCCAGCGACACGGCCACCGAGGCTGCGAGGACCGCGGTAACGGTTCGGAGCCTTGAGGCGCTCATATGGTTCACCTCTGTCCTGTGACGTGCTTCACCGATAGCCGGACACTAATAGCTGATCGGTGGACAGAGGAGGGGCCGATATCAGATCGTTGTGAGCCCCGTCAGGGATCGTTGTGAGCCCGGTCAGATGGTCCGACGTCCCTCGAACGCCCTGCCCAGGGTGATCTCGTCGGCGTACTCAAGATCGCCGCCGACCGGGAGACCGCTCGCGAGGCGCGACACGGTGATCCCCATGGGCTTGACCAGCAGCGCCAGATACGTGGCGGTAGCTTCACCCTCGGTGTTCGGGTCGGTGGCCAGAATCAGCTCCTTGACGTCCCCATGGGACAGTCGAGCCATCAGCTCGCGAATGCGCAGATTGTCCGGGCCGACCCCTTCGAGGGGATTGATGGCTCCGCCGAGGACGTGGTAGCGGCCGCGGAACTCGTTGGTCCGCTCGATCGCCACGACATCCTTCGGCTCCTCCACGACACACAGGACCTCGTCGCTTCGCCGGGCGTCCCGGCAGATCCGGCACTTTTCGTCCTCGGCGACGTTGAAGCAGATCGAGCAGAACTTCACCACGTCCTTGACCCGCAGCAACGTCTGCGCCAACCGGCGCACGTCGGTGGGGTCGGCCGCGAGCACGTGGAACGCCAGCCGCTGGGCACTCTTCGGCCCGATGCCGGGCAGCCGGCCCAGCTCGTCGATCAGATCCTGGATCGCACCCTCGTACATCAGAACGGCAGACCCATGCCGCCGGTCAGCGGCCCCATCTTCGCGTCGCGAACCTTCGCCGCCTCGTCGAGCGCGCTGGTGAACGCGGCCAGGACGAGATCCTCCAGAGTCTCGACGTCGTCGGCGTCGACCACCTTCGGATCGATCTTCACACTCTTGGGTGCGCCGTCACCGGTCACGGTGACGGTCACCAGGCCGTTGCCCGCGGCGCCGGTCAGCTCCAGCTCCGCCAACTCCGCCTGCGCGGCCTCGAGCTTGCGCTGCATCTGCTGCGCCTGCTTCATGAGCTGCTGCATGTTGGGCATGCCACCGGGACGCATCTGTCAGCCTTTCGTCACGAATGCTTTCGCGCCCAGACTAATGCAGCGGACCGACGATCCTCGCGCTCGCCGCCGCTTCCCTATCGCTCGCCTTCCGGCCGCCGGCTCGGCCGCCGTTTTCGGCCGCTGCGTCGGCTGCCATTTCGGCCGCCGGGCTGGCCGCTGTGTCGACTGCCGGGTCGGCCGCTGTGTCGGCCGCCGGGTCGGCGCTAGATCAAGTGCCCTGCGTCAGCGATTTCGGGCTCCAATCGGAGATCATGTGCCCGTGGCATGCGCCAGACGACCCGTTTCCGCATGCCACGGGAACATGATCTCCTAAATCGCCCCGTTCGCAGCTGACCACGGGCACTTGATCAAGCCCGCTGCCGGATCCACGATGGGGCCTAGAGCTCGTGCAGTCTCACCTGCTGGCAGTCGATGACGACCGTGGGGCGATCGCGCGGAAACCAATGCGGTGGAGCGAAGTCCGAACCGATCGGCGCGGCCGGCCAGGCCGCCCGAACGCTGCGGCCTCAGAGGTCGGCGATCTTCTCGACGTGCGAGAACGACTGCCGGAGCGACTCGATCGCCTGCTGCTCGACCGACTGCCGGGCGGTCGCGGCGTCGACGACCTCGTCGGTGGGTTCGTCGCCCGGGTCGAAGCCGGGCTCCTCCGCTTCGGTTCCGGTCCGCGGCGCGGCCGTCGGCGGGGCAGGAGGCGTACGCGAAGCGGAGCGCCCGGCAGCCGGGGCCGCCGCTTTGCCCGCCGCCGCTGCCGCTGCCGAGCGGGCTGCGGCCCGAGCGCCCGCCGCGCCCGCGCGCTGCGGAGCGACCGCGGTCGCCGTCGCTCCACCGCCGGCGGCCGAACGGTTCACCGGCCCGTCGAACTCGGGATCGTAGGGTGGTTCGTCGAGTGGGCCGAAGTCCTCATCGACGACCGCAGTCGCCGTGGCGGCTCGCCCACCAGCGGAGACGGTCTGCGCGGCGGGCGCCTGCGCAAGCGGCTGGCTCCGGACCGGCGCGGACGCCGACGGTCCAGCCGCGCTCACCGGGACGTCGCCACCACTGCCACCGCCGCTGGTACCACCGATCGGTGCGGTGGCTGGCCAATCCTCCGCATCGGCCGGAGGCGCGCTCCGGGGCTCACGGGGCGATGCCGCCGGGCGAGTCGGCTGCGCCGGTCGGCTCGCGGTACGCGAGACCGACCCACCGCCACCACCGCCCCGCTGGTCGCCGCCGACCTCGCAGCGCAGTTGCCAGCGCCCGCCGACCACCTCGTGGACGGCGTCCAGGAGTGCGCCGGGATCGGCGCTGACCGAGTTGGCGTGGAACGAAGCCTTGAAGACCAGGACGATCGTGGTGCCTTCGACGTCACGGACGACCCCGTCGCGAGCCATCGCCGCCGTGCGCTTGTTGCTGCGCCCGGTCAGCTGGACGATCTCGTCCCAGGCCCGGCGCAGGGCCGGAGCGTCGATCTCGCCGCTCGCCGGGGCACTCTCCGGTACGCCGGCCGCCGGGCTCGCCGGAGCGGACACCGGGCGGTCGACCGGAGCGCTCTCCGATACCCCGGCTGGGTTCGCCGACGTGGAGACCGGGGCAGCCCCCGGGGTCGCCGGGGCGGACACTGGGCGATCGATCGGGGCGCTCTTCGGTACGCCGGCCGCCGGATTCGCCGGAGCGGATACCGGGCGGTCCGCGGGCGGGGCCGACGCCGGTCGGGCGGCCTCTGGCTCGGCCGCCGTGACAGGTGCCGAAGACATCGGCGCAGCCGCCGCGCCCGAAGCGGCCTGGGCCGGTCCAGCCTGAGTCGGAGCAGCCTGAGTCGGAGCAGCCTGAGCGGCGGAGGCCGGGGCCGGGCCAGCCGATCGGGCCGCCGAAGCCGCCGCGGCTCGGGCCGCCGCCCGCCCGTCGCCGTCACTCGCCGGAGCGGACCCGGTGGAAGACGCCGCCGAACCCGCCGGCCCGACGCTCGGTACGCCCTGCTCCAGGCGTTCGATGCGGGACAGCAGCCCGACCTCGGAGGCGTCCACCGCGGGCAGAAGCATCCGGGCGGTGATCAGTTCCAGCAGCAGCCGGGTCGAGGTCGTGCCCCGCATCTCGACGAGTCCGTTGTGGGCGATCTCGGCCCACCGGGACAACGTCGCCGGGCCGAGCCGCTGCGCCTGAGCCTGCATCCGATCCAGCTGGTCGACCGGGGCGTCGATCAGGCCCTTGGCCGCCGCGTCCGGGATCTGCCGCAGCAGGATCAGGTCGCGCAACCGTTCCAGCAGGTCGGCGGTGAACCGCCGCGGATCGTGGCCGGCCTCGGCGACCCGGTCGATCGCGCCGAACGCGGCCGCCGCGTCGCCCGCGGCCAGCGCGTCGCAGACGTCGTCGATGAGCGTGGCGTCGGTGACGCCGAGCAGCGCGACCGCGCGCGCGTATGTGACGCCTTCGGGCCCCGCGCCCGCGATGAGCTGGTCGAGCACCGACAGCGAATCCCGGGCCGAGCCGCCACCGGCCCGGACCACCAGCGGCAGCACCAACGGATCAACGGTGACGCCTTCCAGGTCACACAGCTTCTCCAGGTACGGACGCAGGACGCCGGGCGGCATCAGCCGGAACGGGTAATGGTGCGTCCGCGACTTGATCGTGCCGAGCACTTTTTCCGGCTCGGTCGTCGCGAACACGAACTTCACGTATTCCGGCGGCTCCTCCACGAGCTTGAGCAGCGCGTTGAAGCCCGCCGACGAGACCATGTGCGCCTCGTCGATGATGTAGATCTTGAAGCGGCTGACGGCCGGCGCGAAGAAGGCCCGCTCCCGCAGCTCCCGGGCGTCGTCGACGCCTCCGTGGGACGCGGCGTCGATCTCGATGACGTCGATCGAACCGGGGCCGTCGGGCGCCAGCGCCCGGCAGGACTCGCACTCGCCACAAGGCTCGGGGGTGGGGCCCTTCTCACAGTTGAGCGACCGGGCCAGGATGCGAGCGCTGGAGGTCTTGCCACAGCCGCGCGGCCCCGAGAAGAGGTACGCGTGATTCAACCGCCCGGAGCTGAGCGCCTGAATGAGCGGCTCCGTCACGTGCTCCTGCCCGATCACCTCGGCGAAGGTGCGCGGACGGTACTTGCGATAGAGCGCCAACGCCACGGACGACCACCTCCCGATTGCCGACTCATAGCCTCTCACGACCGGCCGACATCGCCGAGGGGCGTCACGCCCGTCTTGCGGCGGTTCCCCGTTGATCATGGAGTTCCGGTCCCGACACACCAGCGGGACAACGGCCAACTCATGATCAACGGAGCGAGGCGGGGTGGGGAGCTGACGCGGCGAGGCCGGAGCCGAGCGGGCGCCTGAGCGAGTCGCGGATGGTGCTTACCATGACCGGCATGGGACTTGTCGATCGGCTGTACACCAGTTCTTGGCTCTTGCGTGCCCAAGTGATCGGCGTCGCCTTGGTGGGATCGGCGGTCCTGCTGCCCTTCGTCGGCGTGCCGCTGATCATCGGGGCGGTCGCGACGCTGTTGCTGGTCGGGCCGGCCGGGCTGGCCAAGCTGCTCCGGCGACGCTGACAGCGGACGGCGGAGACGGCGAGGGCCCTGGAACGGGACGGACGGAAAGCCGCTTGAGGGTACGTCCAAGACCAGACGCAGACGCGGGACCAGCTTGGATAGGGCTGGTCCCGCGTTTGTACTGCTCAACCGAGCGGAGGATACGAGATTCGAACTCGTGAGGGTTTTATCCCAACACGCTTTCCAAGCGTGCGCCCTAGGCCTCTAGGCGAATCCTCCGTGGAGAAGGATACATAAGGCCCGGCGTTCGTCCCACCCGGGATACCGGGTACAGTGGTCACGCCCCTCGCGTGGCGTTACCTCGTGAACCTCCCCAGGGCCGGAAGGCAGCAAGGATAAGCGAGCTCTAGCGGGTACGCGGGGGGCCCTTTTTATGCCCCGGTCCGCGGGACTACCGACCGTCGCTCCCGTCGGGCACCGGTCGGGCCGTCGGACGGCCCTCCCTGCCGGCTCCGCGAGCCGGAGATCACGGCCGCCGGTGACTGCGCTCACCCCATAAGAAAACGGCCCGCGCAGAGCGCGGACCGTTTATCAAACGCGGTGGCGGCGGGATTTGAACCCGCGGAGGGCTTGCACCCTCACACGCTTTCGAGGCGTGCTCCTTAGGCCACTCGGACACACCACCGCGCGCTACCTTACACGACCCCAGGGCACCCGGTCACATGGGTAACCGCCGCCCGGCGAACCGGTCAACGTGCGAAGATCGGGACCATGAGCACGCACATCGGAGCAAAGCCCGGCGAGATCGCCGAGCGGGTTCTCATGCCGGGTGACCCGCTGCGCGCGAAGTGGATCGCGGAGACGTTCCTCGAGGACGCGAAGTGCTACTCGACGGTCCGCAACATGTTCGGGTTCACCGGGAAGTATCGGGGCGTCGACGTCTCGATCCAGGGCTCCGGCATGGGCATGCCGTCGGCGTCGATCTACGCGCACGAGCTGATCAACGAGTACGGCGTGAAGACGCTGATCCGGGTCGGCTCCTGTGGCGCGCTCTCGGAGTCGCTCAACCTGCGCGATGTGATCGCGGCGAACGGGTCGGCGACCGACTCGAACATGAACCGGGTGCGGTTCGACGGTCTGGTCGATTACGCGCCGGTGGCCGACTTCGGGCTGCTCCGCAAGGCGGTCGAGGTGGCCGAGTCGCGGGGCATCGAGATGCACGTCGGCCCGGTGCTGGCGGCCGACGCGTTCTACACCGACCGCCCCGACCTCTACGACAAGCTCGCGGATTACGGTGTGCTCGCGGTGGAGATGGAGTCAGCCGCGCTCTACACCATCGCGGCTCGCTTCCGCGCTCGGGCGCTGACGCTCCTCACCGTCAGCGACCACATCAAGCGGGGTGAGGCCACCACTTCCCAGGAGCGCGAGCAGACGTTCTCCCAGATGGTCGAGGTGGCCCTCGACACCGCTATCGCCTGACCAGCGGCTCCACCAGGGCCAGCCCGTCCTCGGTCCACGGCACCGGTACGCCGGTCGCGAAGTCCATCTTGACCATGACTCGGCGGCCTTCGGCGTACACGGTGGTGTGGTCCGGGGACAGGAAGCGGAACCCGTAGACGGCGCTGCTGCGGCCGAGCTTGTCGATCCAGAAGTGCACGTCGATCGGGCCGGTGCCACGGATCGGCACGTTGTAGGTGATCGCGAACTCGCGTACGCCGACGATCATGTCTTCGCTGCTCGGGCGTCCGTTGGCGAAGGAGTAGCCGTGGTCGCTGAACCAGTTCGACACCGCTCGCTCCAGCAGGAGGGCGTACCGGGAGTTGTGCACGACGGCGGACGGGTCGAGGTCGTCGAAGTGGACCACGACCTGGCGGATCACGCCGGCGTACTGCAGGGTCTCGGTCATCGTTCCTCCGGAAGCAGGGTCGGATCGGTGGTCAGCGCGCGGAGCCGGGTGAGGACCGCCGTACGCGCGTGAGCAGTGCTCACGGAGAGCAGCCGGGTATGCAGCATCGCGGCGACGCCGGCCGCGTCGATCTCGAAGGCGAGCTGTTCGACGTCGAGGTCGGCGGGAAGTTCACCGAGGTCGACGGCCTCCCGGAGGAGCCGCCGGAGCAGGGTCAGCCATTCACCGAGGACTTCCCCGAGCCGGTCGGGCACCACCCCGGTACGCCCGGTGTGCTCGAACTCGGCGACGGCGAAGAAGCAGCCACCCGGCAGCACATTGTCGGAGTAGAACCGCAATCGGGCTTCGTGCAGCGCGAAGATCCGGCGTACGCCCCGCGGCTGTTGGAGCGCGGGCGCCACCACGAGGTCGGCCCACATCTTGCGGGCGTGCTCGATCGCCGCGAGCTGCAGCTCTTCCTTCGAGCGCCAGTGCGCGAACAGGCCTGACTTGCTGACTCCGAGCCGCTCGGCGAGCTGACCGAGGGACAGGCCGTCCAGGCCGGACTCGGTGGCCATCGCGACCGCGGCGTCCAGGACGGCGTTCCGGGTCCGGTCGCCGCGGACGACTCGGCCGTCCGTCTTCGTAGTCACTCGCTCAGCCTAAGTACAAGACCGACCGATCGTAAACCTTTCGTGCCGCGAGTCACGTGATCATCGCGTCAGCCATGTCGTTAAGGCAGACATTTCGCAGGCCGAAACAGCGTGGCTGACGCAATGATCACGCACAGGGAGGGGTGCGGAAGAAGTCGCGGAGGAGGGCGCCGCATTCGTCGGCCAGCACTCCGGCGTACACCTCGGGTCGATGGTTGAGCCGCCGGTCGCGCAGGACGTCCCAGAGCGACCCGACGGCGCCGGTCTTGGGTTCCCAGGCGCCGAAGACCACGGTGCCGAGCCGGGCGAGGGTGATCGCCCCCGCGCACATCGTGCACGGTTCGAGGGTGACGACGAGGGTGCAGCCGTCGAGGTGCGAGGTGCCGAGCCGGGCGGCGGCGCGGCGGATGGCGACGATCTCGGCGTGCGCGGTCGGATCGAGGCCGGCTTCGCGCTCGTTGTGACCGAACGCCACCTCGTTGCCGTCCGGGTCGAGCAGGATCGCGCCGACGGGTACGTCACCCTGAGCGACCGCGGTCCGCGCGACCTCCAGGGCGCGGCGCATCCACCGGGCGTGCCGCTCGGCGAGCGCGGTCACGCCTCGCGCAGCTCTTCGACCTCGTCGGCGCAGCCGATGACCTGGCAGATCTCGGCCGTGACGTCGGCCGGCATGAGCCCGTCGGTCGCGCACAGCTCCAGGAGGTGGTGCGCGGAGACCCCGAGGTCGGCCAGCAGGTCGGCGTCGCCGATCGGGTTCACCGTGGGATCGGCGGCCGGGCGCTCCTCCTCCTCGGTGTCGTCGGCGTCCTCGGCGAAGTCCTCGGCGTCGGTCGGCTCGAGCGCAGGCTCGATGGTGCCGCCGATGGTCAGGTCGCCCAGCAGCAGCTTGCCCAGCCGGGACTCGTCGACGAAGGCCGAGTCGGAGCCGAAGACCCGCAGGTCCTCGCCCTCGTCGAGGCGGAGGACGGCCAGATAGGAGTCGTCGGACTCCACGAAGAGCAGCGAGACGGACGCGTTCAGGTCGACGTCACGCAAGCGGTCGGCGACATCCTCGACATCGGCGGCGTCGCTCAGGTCGATTTCAGTGGCGGTCCACCCGGAGCGGCCCCGGACCACCGCGGCGGCAAAGTGCGACACGATCGTCTTCCTCGAAGGTCAACTTCAGTCCCCGCGACATCGGGGCCTTGTGTGACAGTATCCGGTGACCTCGGCCTTCGGCGGAGGCCACGACTCATCCGGCGAGTCTGCGCCGCAGAGCGATGAGATCACGCAACTGGTCGCCGCGAGCACGGCGAGGAGCCAGGCGTACGCGCACCGACTTGGCGTCGGCCAACTCCGTCAGCAGCTGAAGTCGCCGGCGCCGCCGTTCCGGGTCAAGCCGTTGCAGCGTCCACACGAAGGTGAGACTGCCCGCACCGACGTCGCACGTCAAGCCCACTATTGCCACTGTACGGCTACCCAACGTCACCACAACGGCCATGTCCCCGTCTGCGCCCATGTGACGGCCAGAGCGAGCGCCGTACTCGACCATCCGATGGCCAAGGCGACGGCGATTCCGGCCGCGACACCCCGGTCCCCGTGACGGCACAACGCCAATGCGGCGAGCCACGCGGCCGCCCCCGAACCGAGCATCCACCAGGCGTACGCGGCGAGGTCGGGAGCGAGCGCACCGAAGCCGGCCAGCCATGCGCCTGCCCCGGCCAGCCCCGCGAGCACTGCCGGTACGCGTACCGGGTAGGGCTCGCGCAATGTCGGTCTCATGTTCGGTTAACGGGTCCGATCCCACAGGGTGTCGGCTCGTATCGCCCCAGCAAACCCGCTGGATCAGCGTTTCGGGTCGAATCATCGGTCAAGATTCGACCGAGAACCCTGATCCAGCGCCAGGGGCGCCAGGGGCGGCAGGTGCGCCAGGGGCGTCAGGGGCGGGCCGGGCGGACGGCCGTCACCGTACGCCGATCGTCGGCGACGTCGATGATCCAGCCGCCGACCCCGCCGAGCCGGCGCAGCACGTCCGCCCGGGCCGGCAGGTCGGTCGAGTCCCCGGCGAGGGCGGGCCACTGCGTACGCGCGTCGTGGCCCGGCCGCAGCCACGGCAGGAGGGCGCGGACCGGGTCGGCGCGGTGCAGCAGCGTACCGGCCTTGTCCAGGTCGGCCAGGAGCGAGTCCAGCGCCGCGGCGACCGGTTCGGCGTTGCCTCCGGCCATTTCGGCCGTCAGTTCGGGCCGGGTGGTGGCGACTCGCGTACCGTCCCGGAAGGAACCGGCCGCCAGCGTGGCACTGAGCGGGTCGTCGGCGATGCTCGCCGCGAGGGCGGCGGCCAGCAGATGCGGAAGGTGACTGACCCGCGCCACCGAACGATCGTGGTCGGCGGCGGTCGTCGGGACCACCCGGGCGCCCAGCGAGGTCACGAGGGCCGCGAGATGCAACCAGTCCGGCAGCGACGTCTCCTCCTCCAGGCAGAGGACCCAGGCGCACTGCGTGAACAAGTACGGGTCGGCCGCCTCGAAGCCGGACTGTTCGCGGCCCACCATCGGATGCCCGCCGACGAATCCCGCCAACGGCGTGGCCGCCCGGCGCATCCGCTCCTCGACAAGATCGCGGACGGGGCCTTTGACGCTGGTGACGTCGGTGATCAGGCCGGTGAAGCCGGCGTCGACCAACTCGTCCAGCACCCCGGCCACCGCGGTCAGCGGAACCGCGAGGATGACCAGTTCGGACGGCTTCCCCGCCTCCCCTACCGAGGCCGCGATCTGCCACCGGTGATCCACCGAGGCCTTGGCGGCGGCAGTGCGCGCCGTTGCGCGTACCGCTGGATCTGCGTCGTAACCGAGCACCTGGTGGCCGGCCGCGGCGAGGGACCGCAGCAGAGATCCGCCGATGAGACCGAGACCGACCACCGCGATATTCACGACGGAAGCGTGCCATAGCCCAGTGGCTCCCGGTGGACTGCCTCGTTGTATCCGTTATGTCACGAGTTGTTCGCACTCTGACCGCTGGCCTCATCCTCGCCGGGGCGCTGATTCCCGGCGTGGCCCACGCGGAGGTGCGGGCCTCCCCTGAATCGACCGTGACCTTCGACGGGACCATCCAGAGCATGGCCTACCTGGGCGATCGGCTCTATCTCGGCGGCGATTTCACGCACGCGATCGACACCACGGGCAAGCTCGTCGCGCGGACCCGGCTGGCCGCGATCGACGCGCGGACCGGCAAGCTGCTCGACTGGAGCCCGGTCGCGGACGGCCGCGTGCGGGCCATCGCCGCGACGGATCGCGGCGTCTACGTCGGGGGTGATTTCGGCGCCGTCAACGGCTACACCCGCGACAATCTCGCCCAGCTCGACCCGGTGACCGGCGCGCTCGGCCCGTTCCGCCACTCGGTCTACGGGCACCCGCACGCGATCGCGGTCAGCGGCGGCCGGATCTACGTCGGCGGCACGATCACCCAGGTGGACCGGCAGCCCCGCAGCCGGCTCGCCGCCTTCGACCTCGCCACCGGCGCGCTTGATCCACAGTGGAAGCCAACCGCGCAGGACTCGGTCAACACCATCGTCGCCACCGGCGACCGGATCCTGCTGGGCGGGGCGTTCATGCAGGTCAACGGGCTCAAGAACACCGCGCGCATCGCGGTGGTCGATCCACAGACCGGCGCTGTCCGGCCCGCGTTCCGCAGCACCATCGGGTACGCCGTGAGCAGCCTGTCGCTGACGGGAAGCGTCCTGTACGCGGCCGTCGCGGGCAAAGGCGGCCGGGCGATGGCGCTCGACGCGACGACCGGCGCGACGAAGTGGACGGTGACCGCCGACGGCGACGTCCAATCGGTCGTACGCGTCAACGACACGATCGTCATGGGCGGCCACTTCGACCGCATCTGCAAATCGGCCGCGGTCGGCGACAAGGGCGCGTGTCAGGAGGGCTCGACCGACCGGATCAAACTAGCCGCGCTGGACCTGTCGGGCCGGCTGCTGCCCTGGCTCGCCGACGCGAACGGCGTCATGGGCGTGGAGACCATGGCGGCCAGTACGCGGCTCGGCAAGATCGCCGCGGGCGGCTCCTTCACCCAGATCAACGGGACGACCCAGCGGCGTTTCGCCCAGTTCCGATTCTGACCTTTCGTTGTGGCGCTGGATCAGGGTTCTCGGTCGAATCATGGAGCAAGATTCGACCCGGAACCCTGATCCAGCGCTCGACGGTCAGAACTTGGGGAGCAGCGCGGAGAGCGCGCTCACCACGAACGGCGTGAGGATGACGAGCCCGGACCGGAGGTCCCCGAAGGTGGTCTGATCGAGCCCGAGCAGCTTCTCCAGCTTCCCGAGATCCTCGGCCGCTCCGATGAGCTCGCCTTGGCCGACCCCGTCGAGCGTGAAGTTGCGCTGCACGTATGTGCTGGCGCGGCGGCGCAACGTGGTCGCGGCCGGCACGTACATGATGCCGACGATGAAGGAGCCGATCGCCCCGGCGAAGATGACCACGATCGGGTCCTGCTTCTCCCCGAACTCCAGCGCCGCCCGGTTGACCGCCATCACCAGCAGGACCAGCACACCCAGTTCGCTGAGCATCCGGGAGACCGTACGCCGCAACCAGAGCAGCGTCTCCAGCTGCTGGCCGACCGAGCCGGGCAGCTTGCGCCGGGTCACCAGCTGCACCGCGGTCAACGTCGCGGCCAGCGGCAGCGCCCCGATGATGGCGATGGTCGACAGCGCCCATCCGCGCGGAGTGATCGCCGAGGAGACCACCGGCGTGAGCCACATGAGCCCGATCGCGATCGCCACGACCAGCACCAGCATCGGCAGGACGCGCCAGATCGAGATCGGCCGGATCCGGGTGACCTCACGCCAGCGGGAGATGCCGAAGCCGAAGCCTTCGCCGGCCGCCGCGCCCATCAGCGCGCCGATGAGGACATAGAGCACCCACTTCTGCACCGACTCCTCGTCGTGCGGGCTGCTGGCCGCGATGGCGCCCGCCAGCACCGCCCCGAAGAGCAGGGCGACGAGGCGGAAGTCGCCGATCGCCCGCGTCTCGAATTCCTCGAAGTCCTCCGTGGGCCGGCCTTCGGGCAGCCGGCCTTCCGGGAACTGTTCGATCGCCATCGACTCGGCGGTCATCTCGGCCCGATCCCTTCCAGGATCTCCAGCAGGACGTCGCGGCTCTGCTTGTGCAGCAGGTCGCTGGTCCAGCCCTCCTTCAGTTCCAACTGCTCGCCGTTGCGCATGGACAAGGTCGCCTTCAGTGGCACCTTCTTGGTGATGGTCACCGCCGCGATCTCCTCGTACGGAACGAAGGTATAGCGCTTGGCCAACTCGGCGACCGGCGCCGACCGCAGCGCGGTCACCATGCGCTGGTTGCCCTGATTACTGTCGCCGCCACCGGCGATGAGGATCAGGCCGTTGTCGAGGATCAGCATGTCGCAGTCGGTCTTGCCGACCTTGGTGTTGCCGATGCCGCCGATGACGTCGGCGTTCTTGGCCGTCGCGACCGCCTCGACGACCCGGGCCTGCTCGACGGCGATGCCCAGCTGAGCCAGGTGGTTGCGGGCCTGGCCGACGGTCTGCGGCTCGACGGCCAGCTTCGCGAGCGCCGCGAAGTCGACCGGCTGGCCGTTGGGCCCGACCAACTCGGCCCGCTGCGACCAGGAATGCACCCAGCGGACTTGCCCGCTCCGCAGCGCGGCCAGCGTCAGCAACGGTTCCAGCACCTGCGGCAGCTGCGCGTACGCCTCGTGCGGCGGCGTGCCCGGGAAGAATCCCTCGGCCAGCTGCGGGCCGCGGCCGACCTCGATCGCGTACAGGAGATCGGTCAGGCTGACGTCTCGCACGGCGAGGACCCGGGCCGCCTGGCGGAACAGATCGTCACAGGTGTCCTGCAACCGCGCGGTGTTCGAGGCCTGGGCGATCTCCGACCAGTCGCCGGTCACCCGGCGGTCGCCGACGTTGACCACGGACTGCTGCAACTGCTCGCCCAGCTGGTCCAGGGCCGGGATCAGCGCACCGGCCAGCCGGGTGTCCTCCATCAAGGAGACCGGCGGGAGCGCGCGTACTCGGGCGACCCGCTCGCCGATCGGCGGGTGGGTGTCCCATACCGACTTCTGCTCCGGCGGCGGCTGCTTGCGCAGCTCGGCCAGTTCCTCCCGGCGGGCCTGGGACATGTCGTGGAAGCCGCGGAAGATGTCGCGCGGCAGGAAACCCGCCTGCGAGGCCGGTCCGACGTAGCGATCGAAGTAGAACGACCAGGCCGCGTCGATCACCGGCAGCTCGGCCAGCGCGGAGGCGGCGGCGTGCGTACCGGCGACCCGGACCGCGATCAGGTCGGCCTCACGCTCCTGCGCCCGCGACGCGGCGTTGTCGACCAACAGATAGATCCGGCCGTACGCCCGGAACGGCAGTCCCATGAGGCTGCCGCCGAGGTGGTCGAGCGCGCCGCCGATGGCGAGGCGACCTCGGAAGGCCACCGCGCCGAGCCGGGTGTGGGCGTTGGAGTAGTGACCGAGTTCGTGGCCGATGACCGCCCGGAACTGGCTGACGGTCAGCGACACCAGCAGCGGCATTCCGATGTAGAGGTAGCGCCGGCCGCCGATCAGGCCGAGGAGCTGGGAGTCCTCGGAGACGGCCGCGTTCACCTCGGGCACGACCCGGATCTCGTCCGGGGCGCGGGTGCCGGCCGCTTCGGCGAGACGGCGTACCTCGGCCCAGAGTTCCGGCGCCCGATGCGGGTCGATCGCGACCCCGTCCGGCGGCGGCGCCTTGTAGAACAGGGCTCGCTTCGCACCGACGACGATCGCGCCGCCGAAGCCCAGGACGGCCAGCAGGACCAGCTTGATCGCGGCGTGGCTGTGGCCCATCGCCCAGATCCCGACGCCGACCCCCAGGACCAGCAGAACCAGTGCGAAGACGAAGAACCCGGCCAGCATCACGAGACTGGCCAAGGCTCGCAGACGTGCGATCACGGCACCTCCCCGAAAGTCGTGTCGACACGTGCGACGCTGCACAGTACGCCGTTCAGCGCGTGCGAACAATGCCGGTCTGGCAGGCTGGACCGGTGAACCCGCTCCGGAACGCCTTGCGCGGCGACTGTCACGTCCACACCGACTGGTCCGACGGCGGGGCGACGCTGGCCGAGATGGTCCGCGGCGCCGCGGAACAGGGCCACGACTACGTCGTCATCACCGACCACTCCCCCCGGCTGACCATCGCGAACGGGCTCACCGCCGCCCGGCTGCGTCGCCAGCTCGCCGAGATCTCCGAGATCAACGCCGCGCTCATGGGCACCGGCTTACGGGTGCTCACGGGGATCGAGGTCGACATCCTCGCCGACGGCAGCCTGGATCAGGACCCCGAACTACTCGCCGAGTTGGACGTGGTGGTCGGCTCCGTCCACAGCGGACTCCGGGACGACCGCGCCGTGATGACCCGGCGCATGCTCACCGCGCTGGCCGACCCGAACCTCGACATCCTCGGCCACTGCACCGGCCGCAAACTACGGGTGAAGACAGATGCCGCGCACGCCGCGTCCCGGTGGCGGCCGCCGAGCAGCTTCGACGCCGACGCGGTCTTCGCCGCCGCCGTTGAGTACGACAAGGCGATCGAGGTCAACTGCCGTCCCGACCGCCGTGATCCCCCGAGTGAGCTGCTCAAACGGGCCGCCGACGTGGACGGTCTGCGCTTCGCGATCGACACCGACGCGCACGCTGTGGACCAGCTCGGCTGGCAGGAGCTGGGCTGCGAACGGGCGCAGACCGCCGGGCTGACTGCCGACCGAGTGGTCAACGCGATGGACGCCGACGCCCTGCTCGACTGGTGCGCGTCACACGCGCACTGAGTCTCGGCTCGGGGCGCCCTCCGCAGCGACGGCCGGGGCTCGCCGAGGCAGCCGGATCAAGCCTTGGGCGACCGCCACTCCGGCAAGCACGACGAGCGCGCCGACCGGCAGGTTCCAGGTCAGCGACTCACCGAGCAGCACGATGCCGAGCGTCGTGGCGACCAGGGGCACGAGGTAGGTCACGAAGGCCGCCGTCGACGCTCCGGCACTCGTGATCACCCGCATGTTGAGGGCGAAGGCCACGCCACTGCCGAACACGCCCAGCGCGAGCATGGACCCGATCGCCTTCATCGACAGCTCACCGGGGGTGGGCGGGGCGCCCGCCGACAGGAGCGCGGCCGGCACGATCGCGATGGCGGCGACGACGCTCTGCCCGGCGGCGATGGAGATCCCGGCGACGCCCCGGCCGGTCGTGAACCGCTTGATGTACGGGATCGAGATGCCGTAGCAGAACGCGGCCAGGGCACACATGAGCTGGCCGGTCAGGTCGGCCCCACCGCTGTGCCAGAAGCCCAGGACGACCAGTACGCCCACGAAACCCAGCGCCAATCCGAGCGCCGAGCGTACGCGGAACTTCTCGGTGCGGAAGACGAACACCGCGAACGGCAGCACCCACAGCGCGGTGGTCGCGTTCCAGATCCCGGCGACCAGGCTCGGCACCCGCTCCTCGCCCAGCGGGAACAAGGTGAACGGGATCGCGACGCCGACCACTCCGGGCACGATCAGATGCGCCCACATCTTCGGATCGCGCGGCAGCCGCTCCTTGAACATCAGCATGATCACGAGCAACGTGATCGCGCCGAGAACGATCCGGATCGCCCCGACCCAGATGGCCGGCATCTCAAGGACGCCGTACTTGATGAAGACGAAGCTGGCGCCCCAGATCAGGACGTTCGCCGCGAAAGCGGGCAGCCACGCGGCGGAGCTGCCCTTGTCAGGAGTGATAGGCGCGGTCACTCCTGACACACTGCCAGATCGGCCCGGCCCGAGTCGCGCGGAATTCAGACGCCGTGGCGCTAATTACTGCCTGCGTTCCCTCGGCCCGGTCCGCTAGTTTCAACGCATGGGACGGATTGACGACATCGCCAACCAGTACGTGGAGGAGTGGGCCCCACTCAGCCCGATCGGCGCCACGTACGTGGGCATCACCGGATACGACGACAAACTCGACGACCTCTCCCCGGAGGGCTTCGCCGCGCAGGCCGACCTGACCCGGCGGACCGTGGCGGAGCTGAACGCCACCGAGCCGGAGGGCGACACCGAGTTCGTGGCACGCGAGGCGATGCTCGAACGACTGAACCTGTCGCTCGCCCGCTACGAGGCCGGCGAGGACGAAAGCGAGATCAACGTGATCTCGTCCGCCATCCACGGCGTACGCCAGGTCTTCGACCTCATGCCGACCGAGGGCGAGGAGGCCGCGGTCAACATCGCGGCCCGGATGGAGCTGATTCCGGCGGCGGTCGAGCAGTATCAGCGGACCGTCCTGAAGGCGGCGGCCGAGGGCCACGTCTCCGCCCGGCAGCAGATCATCGAGGTCGCCAAGCAGTGCGACATCTGGACCGACCCGGCCGGCGACGACTTCTACCACGGCCTGGCCCGGCGATTGAACGCCAGCGGCGCACTGGCGGACCGGCTCACCGAGGCGGCGACCGCGGCCACCGCCGCGACCTCGTCCTTCGGGGAGTTTCTGCGGACCGAGCTGGCCCCGAAGGGACGCGAGAAGCAGGCCGCCGGACGCGAGCGGTACGCCCTCGCCTCGCAGTACTTCCTGGGCGCGCAGGTCGACCTGGACGAGACGTATGCCTGGGGCTTCGAGGAGCTGCACCGCCTGGAGACGGAGATGCGCGCCGTGTCGGCCGAGATCGCCGGTCCGGGTTCCTCGATCGACGACGCCGTCACCAAGCTCGACGCCGATCCGAAGTACCGCATCGACGGCAAGGACGCGTTCCGCGAGTGGATGCAGAGCCTCGCCGAGCGCGCCATCGCCGACCTCAACGGTACGCATTTCGACATCCCGCAGCCGATCCAGCGGATCGAGGCCTGCCTGGCCCCGACCTCCGACGGCGGCATCTACTACACCGGCCCGAGCGAGGACTTCAGCCGGCCCGGCCGGATGTGGTGGGCGGTGCCGCAGGGCATCGACTCGTTCTCCACCTGGCGTGAGGTCACCACCGTCTACCACGAGGGCGTGCCCGGTCACCACCTGCAGGTCGCGCAGACGGCGTACCGGTCGGAGTTGCTGAACCGGTGGCAGCGGCTGCTCTGCTGGTGCTCCGGGCACGGCGAGGGCTGGGCGCTGTACTCCGAGCGGCTGATGGACGACCTCGGCTACCTCGCCGACCCGGCCGACAAGCTCGGCATGCTCGACGGCCAGGCGTTCCGGGCGGCCCGGGTGATCGTCGACATCGGCATGCACCTGGAGCTGGAGATCCCCCGGGACAACCCGTTCGGCTTCCACCCGGGCGAGCGGTGGACGCCTGAGCTGGGCTGGGAGTTCATGCGGGCGCACTGCCGTGTGCCGGACGAGAACCTGCGCTTCGAGCTGAACCGCTACCTGGGCTGGCCGGGCCAGGCGCCGTCGTACAAGGTCGGCGAGCGGATCTGGCTGCAGGCCCGGGACGACGCCAAGCGGCGCAAGGGCGCCGACTTCGACCTCAAGACGTTCCACCGGGACGCGCTCAACCTGGGCTCGCTCGGCCTGGACCCGCTGCAGAAGGCGCTCGCCCGCCTCTGACGGCGTACGCGAAGGGCGGGCACCCCGGCTGGGATGCCCGCCCTTGTCATGTCTGCGGAGTGGTCGCCGCTCAGACCGGCTTGGTGACCAGTTGCGGCCTGGCCGTCAGCACGTCGGAGTTCACCCAGACCAGCTCGATGTGCGGATCCGTGAAGATGATCGGGATCAGCGGCGGGATCGGGATGTCCGGCGGGTGCGACGGCGAGTAGTCCACCGGCAGCAGGCCGAACAGCTTGGCCTGGAACCGGCTGGTGTAGAAGACGACGTTCTCCCGCACCGTCAGCTGATCGGTGATGAAGTCGACGTCCGGCGACTTGCCCCGGCCGTACGTGTGCAGCTTGAAGTCGTCGGTGACGGAGCTGTTCATGGTGAACTTCAGCACCGGGATCGTGCCGTCCGCAGTCGGCAGGTCCACGATGCCTTGGAACGCCAGGTTCACCATGGTGACCTTCGAGCCGGTGAGCAGCCCCGGCTTGGCCGTGACGTCGACCTGACCGGCCGCGGCCTGCAACTGCTTCGCGGGCGGGACGGCCGACGGCGAGGCCGAGGCCGACTGCCCGGGGCAGGTCACGGTACGCCGGCTGGCCGGCGACTTGGTCGTGGTCACCTTCTTCGGAGTGGTGGTTCCCGGAGAGGTGGCCGGCTTGGGGGTCGTCCCCGACGCCGAGGGGGTCGGCGACGGGCTGTCCGGGGTGAACAGATCGATCAGACCGTCGACGATCTGCCCGAGGACGCCCGTGGACGGCGACGGCGACGGCGACGCGGACGGCGACGCCTTCGCCGAAGGGCTGGCCGACGGCGCCGGAGCCGCCGGCGAAGTACTCGCCGACGGCTTCGGAGCGCGGGTGGCAGTGCGGCTCGGCGTGGGACAGCTCGCCGCGTACGCCGCCGGAGCCGATCGCATCGCGACGACGCCGATGGCCGCGATCAGCAGCGGCACCATCGTGACGGCGAGCAGCTTCCCGCGGGCGGCTCCGTCGGCCCGACCCCGGACGAGGTCGGGCTCCCCGAGATCCGGTTCACGGATCTCGTCGGTGGCCGCGTGCCGCGGGCTGTGCTCGTCCCCGTCGTCCTCGGTGTCCGCGGCGGATCCCGGCTCGTCGTCCGAACCGGGGCCGCCCGAGGCGTTCGCCGACTCGGGGTCGACCGGGCTCCACGAGAAGATCAGCGCACCGGCGGTCATCCCGAGCAGCGTGCCCAGGATCCAGCCGCCGAAGTTCACGCCGATCAACGCGTACACCGAGATGAACGCGCTGATGATCCCGTAGAAGGCCCGCTGCGCCGGGGTGAACCAGGCCAGGAAGCCCGCGAGGACCAGCATCAGGGGAATCAGGTACGCCTGGAACCCTTCGACGCCCACCTTGAGAACGATGTCCCCGATGGACGTCTGCGTCGAGGCGTAGATCTCGACGCCGGCCAGGATCGCCAGCAGTCCACCCCAGAACGGCCTAGCCCGCCGCCAGGTGCGGAACCGCTGCCAGACGGAGGGTGGGTCCGCTCGGACGGCCGGCGACGGCTGCTCGACGGCAGTCGTCTCCTGTTCCCGAGGGGTGTTTTCCATAGGAGTTTGCCTCCAGGCAGTGCGGGTGACCGTCGAGCCGGCCGCCCAGGGGTCGGGCGGCCGGCCGATCGTCACACCATGGGCGCGGTCAGTCCAGAGCCGAGTCGGCGAAGCACTCGTAGCCCGTGAGGTCCACCTTCATCGACAGGCCGGTGAGGGTGAACGTGCCCGCGTTGGTGCTGTACGCGCGCTGCTTGAGGTTGTGGATCTCGACCTTGTCGGCCTCCTGGCCGAACGCGCCGGTCTGCCCGTGGCTGCTGAAGCCATCCTTGGACAGGGCGGAGGCGTCGGTGCCGATGTCGATGTTCGTGAACGTGGCGTCACCGGCGAGGGCATCCATGCCGATGAGCAGGTTCTGGGCGGTCGCCGGGTGGCCGTCCGTACGGCCGGCCCGGATGACCAGCGACAGGTGGCCGGGCACGACGACGACGGACTGGCAGAGGTTGACGAGCTCGGCCGACTTGATGCCGGACGCGGCCACCGGGATCTGCGTACCGTCCTTCTTGACCGCGACGCTTCCGTACTGGGTGAAGCCGGTGCCGGTCAGCTCGTTGGCGCTGATCTTGAAGCTCTGCCCGGAGACGTTGAGCGCCACGGGCACTTTGCCCTGCGCGACGCCGGTCATCAGGCCGCCGGCGACGACCGCCGCCGGGATGACGACGGCAGCGAACCGCCGCCACCTGGTGCGACCCTGCACCGGGTTGCCGTTCGAGTCCTTCACTGGGGGTCCTCCTCGAAGCTGTTGCCCGTCGTACGCCGTTAACGCGGATCGGCTCTGCGGTAGCCGAGAGGGAGCGTGGATGGCAACGGACGGCAATGTTGTGTCACGCATGTTTCCGCTCCGCGAGATACGTCACAAGCCCTCTAGCTACTCACCGGTAACCGTGAATTCGGGGCCGGACCTGATCAAGTGACTCTGCGTTAAACGGCGACCGATTTGGATTCGGATCCGGGCGATATTTCCGGACAGACATCTGGCAGACGGCTACACAGCGTCAAGATCGCACGCTACGTAACATTTTGATAACGCGACAGCGCATCGGACGCTTGGAGGATGGCCTTCCGGACCCGCGTACGGCAAACCCGATGCTTCCGTCCAGAAGCCTTCACCTGGTCGCCCAGCCCGAAGGTGATAAGTGTCTATCGATGAACTGATTCGACGTAGTAATTCTCCTCGACTACGTTGAGCGGCTTTTGGTAGTTGATGGAACCCCAGTGACAGTGATCTACTACTCAGGCGAGCCTGTCAGGGAGAAGAAGATGACCGCCAAGTACGTCAAGCTTGCGGACACGATCCGTGAACAGATCAAGTCTGGTGAGCTGCGCCCCGGGGACAAGCTGCCGTCGATCTCGCAACTCCGGGAGGAATACGGCATCAGCTACGGCTCCGTCCGCGGCGCGATGCTGGTCCTCAAGGCCGAAGGCCTGATCGAGGGACGCCAGGGAGAGGCCGTCTACGTGAAGGATCGCGAGGCTTCCTGACGGCGGTCGGCGCGCCGGACGGCGTAGGGCGCGAGACCGAACCCCAGAAACGAGATCGGCCCCCATCCCGTTGGGATGGGGGCCGTGCTGCGCGCCCGAAGGGACTCGAACCCCTAACCTTCTGATCCGTAGTCAGATGCTCTATCCGTTGAGCTACGGGCGCTCGGCGCCCGCTCAGTCTACACAAGGTCCACCGAGCGGACTAATCGGGTTTCCCCGGTCACATCGAGCACGAGGCCCGAGGCGATCGGCGAGCGGAGGCTCGGGGATTTGAACCCCGGATGGGCGTTAAACCCAAACCGCATTAGCAGTGCGGCGCCATAGACCGGACTAGGCGAAGCCTCCAACGGCGATCGGTGAGATCGTCGCCGGACGAGAATACCCTGCCCCGCCGAGGGAGAGCAAAGCGACTATCCGGTGGGGCGCGGCGGGGCCCGCGGGCAGCCACGCCACCGGCCCAAGCGACCACCCCGGCTCCATCGCGGGGCGTGCGTTCGCGGGCACCGGATCGTCGTAGGGGTCCACTATCGTGAGCGCCACGGGGAGCTCATCGGGCATCGATTTGGCCCACCCCGAACCCGTCCCTTTCTCACCCCTTGGGGAAGCATGAGCAGATCACTCCTGCGCGGGCTCGGAACGATGACCGCCGCGATCCTCGCGGCCGTCGCGCTCGGCAGTCCCGCGTACGCCGAGGACACCGGAACGATCAGCGGAACGATCACCGAGGCCGACGGCGCTGCGGCCGCGTACGCGACGGTGTCGGTCGAATCCACCGACGAGTCCTTCAACGGCTACGCCACGACCGACTACACCGGCCACTACACGATCGACGGCGTTCCGGCCGGCGCGTCCTACCGCGTCTGGGTCCGCGGCGAGGGATACCCCGGGCATCCCAAGCAATACGCGCACCACAAACTCTCCGCTGCCGACGCGGATCTGTTCGCCGTCACGGCCGGGGCGGTGACCACCGTCGACGAGTCCTTCCTGCCGACTGGTGTCATCCAGGGCAAGTTCACTGACAGCTCCGGAGCCGGCGTCGACGGCGCCTACGTTCAGGTGGACGGGATCAGCACCGCGTCGACCAACACGGTGGCAGACGGCACCTATCGGGTCGCCGTGCTGCCCGGCTCCTACACCGTGTCGTTCTGGACCGGCGGCACACCCCAGTACGCGTACGGGACTCGCGATCCGGCGACGGCCACGGTGTTCACCGTCGGCATCGGCCAGACCGTTGTCGTCGACGACACCGCTCTGCCGACCGGCTCGCTCGCCGGACACGTGACGTACGCCGACGGCACGCCCGCCGCGTACGTCTCGGTCGGCGCGGAGGCCGGTCCCTCGATGGGCTACGGGCAGACCGACGCGACCGGCGCATACCGCATCGACGGTCTGCAACCAGGCGATTATCTGTTGTCGGTCCGGTTGAGCTCCGGAGCGAAGGAGTGGGCTCCGGGCAAACTCGCCGAGGATCAGGCCACGAGGTTCCGGGTCATCGGCGACTCGGTGACCACGGTGGACGAGCAGTTGCCCGGGATCGGCCGGATCGCGGGGCGGTTCACCGCGGCTGACGGCAGCCCGATGCCGGGATTGTCGGTGAGCGTGTCGTCAGTCCAGTCCGGCGCGGGCGTCTACACCAGCACTTCGATGTCCGGCGACTACGCGTTCGAGCAGTTGTTCGCCGGGAACTACACGATCGCCTTCGAGAACTGGGAGACCGGCTTCCAGCAGTGGGCCTACGGGAAGATCAGTTCGGCGACGGCCAGCGTGATCACCGTGACGGCCGGCCAGACCACCACCGTCGACGACTCGCGCCTGCCGACAGGCAGCCTCCGGATCACGGCCACCGACGCGCTGACCGGAGCATCCATTCCGCGATTCGAGGCGTACCTCGACGGCGGATATCTGGGTAGTGGCACGGAGACCGGCGAACTGATCATCCCGGACGTCCCGGCCGGGACCTACCGGGTGAATGTCAGCTCCGAGGGCTACTCCTTCCAGGCCGACGTCGCGACCGTGACGATCACGGCGGGCCAGCAGAGCCAGGTGACGGCGGTCATGCAGCCGTTGGCGAAGCTCACGACGAGCGTGGTGGACCGGGCGACCGGGCAGCCGGTCGCCGACGTCTGCCTCTACACCGCGACCCGGACGAGCTTCGAGATCAGCGATTACTGCCGACGCAGCGGAAGCGACGGCCGGGTCACGATGTACGTCGAGCCTGGGGAGTACGAGCTGTTCGCGCTGCCGGAGCGTGGGTCGGTTCTGGGGGCGCAATGGGTCGGCACCACCGGCGGGACCGGGGTGCAGGGCGATGCGGCCGTCTTCTCCGTCGCCAAGGGACAAACGCTGGCCGTGCCGACGATCAGGCTTGATCGGGCTGGAATGATCAGCGGAAAGGTCACCACCTCGACCGGCGGCACGCCGACCCATGGTTACGTCGGCATCGTCCAGCCAGACTTCGGCAGCGGGGCGGACGTCCGCTACACGCCCATCGCCTCCGACGGCACCTACACGGTGGACTATCTCGGCCCGTACAAGTGGCCGCTGTACTTCGGGGCGGACGGTCACGCGAACCAGTGGAGCGGCGGGACCGGCAACCGGTGGCTGGCCGACCTGGTCAAGGTTCGGACGGGCAAGACGACGACGTACGACTACCGGCTGAAGCAGGGCACCAAGGTGACGATCACCTGGTCCGGTACCGGAAGCAGCCGGTTCCTCGTGCGTAACGCCGTCACGGGCGACATCATGGGCATCCGGGACGGATCATCCGCCGCACCGGTCACCGCCGAGCTGTTCGTCCTCGGCCCGCAACGCGTGAAGCTGCAGTGCTACTGCGGCGACGAAGGCGGCCCGATCTGGCAAGGAGGGACCGACTTCGCGACTGCGAACGTCGTCGTCATTCCACGGACGGGGCCGTTCGCCGTCGAGTTCCGAGAAGGCTGAGTGACCGAGGCCGGGCGAGACGGTTCGCCCGGCCTCATCACCTAGCGGCCTAGTAGTCGGCGAAGGCGTCGTACTTGACGCGCATCGAAGGAACCTGGAGTTCGTTGAGCGCCCGCAGGGTCGCGCGGATCATCGCGGGTGAGCCGGACAGGTAGAAGTCGTGGTCCTGCCATGGGCCGTAGCGCCGGACGACCTCGCTGAGCAGGCCTTCCTCGCCGCCCCAGCCGGAGTCGTGCGAGCAGACCGGCATCAGCGACAGCCAGGGGTAAACCGCGGCCAGCCGTTGCAGGTCCGGCAGGTCGTAGAGGTCCTCCCGATCCCGGGCGCCGTAGAACACGTGCACCCAGCGCGTCCGGTTGAAGGTCGCCAGCTCCTCGATGATCGCCTTGATCGGCGCCAGGCCCGTGCCGCCGGCGATCAGCACGATGTCGCGCTGCGACCGCCGATCGACAGCCATGGTCCCCATGGGTGCGGCCAGCCGGAGCATGTCGCCGGGGAGCGTACGCCGGACCAGCGCGCCGGAGACCCAGCCCGCGCCGAGCGCCCGGATGTGGAAGTCCATGGTCCCGTCGGGCCGGGGCGCGTTGGCGATCGAATACGTACGCCACACGCGCGGCTGGTACTTCGGGCATTCCAGGCTGACGTACTGCCCCGGGCGGTACTCCAGGTGTTGCAGTGGGCGTACGCGCAGCATGCCGATGTCGCGTCCGCGCCGTTCGTGGTGGACTACTTCGGCGTGGACGAAGGCGGGGTTGGTGTCGGCCTCCGCCCCGGCCAGCATCTTGCGGGCGATGACGTCGTACGCGTCCCGCCACGCCTGGTCGTACTCGGGAGTCCAGTCGCCCCGGCCGAAGGTACGCAGCGCCTCCAGCAACGCCGCGCCGACCACTTCGTACTGCTCCGGAACGACTTGGAACTTGCGGTGGTCGCGGCCGAGGGACCGCAGGTACTCGTCGAATCGTTCGGGATCGTCGACGGTCTGGATGGCGCTGACGATCGCGCCCAGCAGTCGTGCTCGCTGGACATCCATGGTGACCGGAAAGAGGTCTCTGAGTTCGGGACGACCTAGGAAAATACGGGCGTAGAAGTAGCCGGCCAACTTGTCCTGCTCCTCTTCGACGAGGGTCCAGGACTCCTTCAACAGCCGTTGCAGGTCGGACACGTAACGACTCTCGCGACAATCAGTGACGGCAAGTCGCACAACTTGTGCGATAGTGCGGGGCGTGAGGAACCTCGCCGTACGCCGCCGCAACGAGTTGCTCCTGGTCCTCGGCCTATCACTTGGACAATCGGCGATTTATTCGTTGGTGTCGCTGATCTCCAAGCTGACCCAGCCCGGTCCATTGTCGAGTCAGACGTCCGCCCTCAACGTCTCCCGCTCGGTCCGGCCCTACTTCGACCTCACGTACCAACTGCTCGACATCTTCTTCGCCCTCGTCGTCGTCGGGCTCGCGTACCACTTGCTGGGGCGGGACCCCGGCAAGCCGCGCCTGGTGCTCGGCCTGGACCTGCAGCGGCCCTGGTTCGATCTGGGCGGAGGCGCGGCGCTGGCCGCGCTGATCGGGATTCCCGGGCTGGGCCTCTACTTCGGAGCTCGCGCGCTCGGCTTGAACACCGAGGTGAGCGCGTCCGGACTGCCAGACCTCTGGTGGAGCGTGCCGGTCCTGATCCTCTCCGCCGTGCAGAACGCCGTGCTGGAGGAGGTGGTCGTGGTCGGGTACCTGGTGACCCGACTGCGGGAGCTGCGCTGGTCGGTCCCGGCGGTGATCGCCGCGAGCGCCCTGCTCCGCGGCTCCTACCACCTGTATCAAGGGTTCGGCGGGTTCGTCGGCAACGCGATCATGGGCGTGGTGTTCGCGCTCGTCTACCTCAAATGGCGGCGGATCGGGCCGCTCATCGTCGCGCACACCCTGCTCGACGTGGTCGCCTTCGTCGGTTACCAGGCCTTCTGCTCCAACGGCTGCTGATCGTAGACCCACGGCCCCGAGCTGTAGTCGGCCAACGGAACCAGCGGCGCGTCCGGCGGCATCCGGTCGACGTAGAGCCGTCCGGCCAGGTGGTCCACCTCGTGCCCGACCAGCCGCGCCAGCCCACGTTCGAAGGTGCTCACCACCCGGCCGCCGTCGAACCGCTGATGCTCGATCACGATGCGCAGCGGTCGCCGGACCCAGCCGCGGAAGTCGAAGTAGGACAGACAGCCTTCGGGTTGCTCGTCGGCCTCGGTGGACTCCTCCACGATCACCGGGTTGAGCAGCACGAACGGTTCACCTCGGCCGGGCTGGCGGATGACCGCGGCGGCGGCGTCCACGCCGAGCTGCGGCGCGGCCAGGCCCATGCCCTTGTTGAACGGATGCAGCCGGCCGATCTCCTCCAACGCCACCGTCAGGTCGGCGACGATCAGGCGGGCCTGCTCCTCCTCGTCCGGCAGGTCCAGCCGGCGGGCGCGGGCGCGCAGGGGATGCCGGCCGTTGGTGGTCGCGCGTAGCTGTCCGGCGGTGGGCTCCCGCTGCGTAGGCGGCGGCCACTGCACGACCCCCACCGACGCCAGTCGCGGCGCGAGCGGCTGCCCCTCCGCCCCGGTGGGCAGGTGCAGCGCCGGGGGCGCCGACGACACGGCACGGAAGCGCCACTGCAGGCGGAAACGCGCGTTCAGGCTCGGGTTGTCGGTGGTCCAGGTGAAGATCGCCCGGTCACCCTCCGTCTGCTTCTCGATGAGCGTACGCAGCGGGGTCTCCTCGGCGGACATGGAGGTCTCGACGCCCCACACCTGTGGGTCGAGCGTCTGGGGCAGGTCGATCCGGACGGTCATCCGCCGGGTCGGCAGGCGGACCGCCCGCTGGAACCAGCTGCCCCACTTCTCCTCGCCGACGCGGTAGCTGTAAGTCACCGCCGTGCGCTCGCCGGGATACAGCGGGAAGCGGCCCTCCTCGTTCTCGAAGAGCAGCCAGATCTCCTTGAAGGCGTCCCGGTCCTGCTTCACGCGCCAGTGCATCCGCTCGTACGCCGAACCGTCGCCGCAGGACGCCTGGAGGGCCAGCTCGTCCAGCTCCAGCGGATGTTCCCGGTGATGCCGGTTGGACCGCTGCGGATCTCCGGGAAATCGGTCCACCGCGACGCGGATCAAGTAGCGGCTGACCGGGTCGACGCCGGCGTTGTAGAGCGAACGCCTTACGGTCGTCACATATTGCCCATCGCGGTACGCCAGCAAGGCTTCCTCGTGCTCGACGACCAAGCCCGTCCCCGGTGGCAGCCACTGCGGCGGCATCGGCGAGTCACGGGCGATCAACGCGGCCGAACGACCGTGCCGAGCCTCCTCGAACTCCTGAAACCGCTGCCAGAGCGCACCCGCCGTGGCCAGCACCGCTTCGGCCCGGCGGGCGAAGTCCTCGGTCGGGCGATGCCGCCGTCCCTCGATGTGGCTGACATAGGAGGGATCGAAACCCATGAGTCCGGCCAGCTGCTTCTTGGACATGCCGCGATCCATCCGCCAGCGAGCCAGCTCGCTTGCAAACGCTTCCGCCGCACGGTCGGCCCCCGACGTCGCCATCGCCACCCTCCGCTCCGCGCGGGTCCGGCCGGTTCGCGGTGGCTCGCGCGCGTGAGGATTCCAGTCTCGGGCGCACGACTATCTATGTACTGATCGTGATGAATACCCGACAAGTGGCTTGACAAAGGGCGAACGCATCTCGGAGAACAGGCCGCCATGAGTCGGAAATCACGGCACACTGAGATCTGATGAACCGCAAAGTGGCGCCCCGGTCTGGTAAGCCTAGCCTAATGGGGTTACGCTGGCCCGGTTGCTCTCCGTGAGGGCAGTCCAGACAGGTGGGCCGAAGGGTGGCTGGGATGACGGCAGGGGTGCTCGCGCCGCCTCGGCGTACGCCCGTGGCCTGGACTCCCGTCGCCAACGCGCTCGCCGTGATGGACGCCGCGAAGGCGATCCGGCTCGACGTCGCGACCGGCCCCGGCTGGCTCCAGGCGGCCAAGCTGACCGAACCGGCCGGCCTCGACCTGCTGCTGCAGGCGGCGGCGCGACGCTGGAAGGCGGCCCCGCACGCGGCGGCCACCCTCGCGTGGAAGAGCTACAGCTACTGGGCCGGACTGCCGACCGTGCTGAGCTGGGCGGCGGCGCGACGCGTACCGCTGTTGACGGCCGAGACCACCTACGTCCAGTTCCACGACGAGGCGCCGTTCCTGACAGTCGGCACCGCGCCGGTACCGTTCGCCGTGCTCCCGACCGACCGGCTCGCCGGTACGCCGGGGACCATCGTCGTCGCCGACGAGGACGAACTGCTCGCCACTCTGCGTACGACGCTGCTCGACCGGCACCTCAACCCGCTGCTCGACGCGATCCGCACCGAGGTCAACGTCGGCCGGCGTACGCTGCTCGGCTCGGTCGCCTCCGGCATCGCGTACGGGATGATCCGGGCCAGCGACGCGCTCCCCGGCTCCACTCACGACTCGCTGCTGTGCCTGCTCGCGGCGTTGGACCTCGAGGACCTCGTGGACATCTGCACGACCGAGTCGGGGCTCTCCGTCCAGCGGAAGACGTGCTGCCTGGCGTTCACCCTCGAGCAGCCGAAGATCTGCAGTGGCTGCTGCATCCGCCCCTGACCTCAGGCCCTTCACGCACGCCCGCGGGGTTGCTAGGCGAGGTCGCGGCGCATCGCGGTACGCGGCCACTTGTCCAGCCCCAACCCGGCTTCGCGCTCCCGAATTGCCCGCAGCCCGGGCGTCAGCTCGTCCTCGGCGAGCAGGCGGTAGCCGTGCCGAGCGTAGTAGGGCGCATTCCAGGGCACCTCGACGAACGTGGTGAGCGTCAACGCCGGCCGGTTTTCGGCGAGCGCACACTCCGCGGCCGCCTCCAGCAACGCCGCGCCGATGCCACGCCGCCCGTACGCCGGCCGCACCGAGATCTGCTCGACGTGCAGGCAGCCGTCGACCTCCTCGGCGATCAAGTAGCCCACCACCGCGCCGTCGACCTCGGCGACCCACGCGTGCCCGGCGGCCTGGTGCTCCGCCAGCACGGACAGCGGCGCGCCTTCGTCCCCGGCGATCTCATCCATCCCGGCGTCGGCGAACAAGCGCCCGGCCTCGACCTCGATCCCCGACAGCAGCGGCAGATCACTCGAATTCGCGAGCCGAATCTCCATTGCCGCAGCGTAGCCCGGATCTCCGAACAAGATCGACTGGGTTACGCGGGCAGTTATCCACAGACCCTGTGGATAACTGCCCTACCTGTGTTGATAACCATCACCTGCGGAGGGTCAGGGATTCGAACCCTGGAAGACATCGCTGCCTTAGCGGTTTTCAAGACCGCCGCCCTCGGCCACTAGGCGAACCCTCCCAGCCCGTTGTGACGGGCTCGCACCGTAGCCTACAGGCATGCGTGCTATGACCGGTGACCTCGTCTGGCGCGAGGTGCCCGAGCCGGAGCCGGGTCCGGGTGAGGTGCTCGTCGAGGTCGCCGCGACCGCGGTGAACCGCGCCGACCTGTTGCAGGTTCAGGGGTTCTATCCGCCGCCGCCCGGTGCGCCGGCGTACTTGGGGTTGGAGTGCGCGGGTCGGCTCGCCGACGGGTCGGAGGTGTGCGCGCTGCTCGCCGGGGGTGGCTATGCCGAGCGCGTCGCCGTGCCGGAGGGCCAGATCCTGCCCAAGCCCGAGGGCTTGAGCTTGGTCGAGGCGGCGGCGCTGCCCGAGGTCGCCTGCACCGTCTGGTCGAACCTCACGATGGTGGGGCGGCTCGCTCCGGGCGAGACCGTGCTCATTCACGGCGGCGGCAGCGGGATCGGCACGTTCGCGATCCAATATGCCAAGGCGCTCGGCGCTCGGGTGGTCGCCACGGCTCGGCGGGAGAAGCACGAGAAGCTGCGCGAGCTGGGCGCGGACGAACTCCTCGACTATCGCGAGGACGATTTCAGCGGCGTACAGGCTGATCTCGTCCTCGACATCATCGGGGGCGCGTACCTGGGGAAGAACGTCACGGCCCTGGCCACCGGCGGCCGGCTCGTGATCATCGGCCTGCAGGGCGGGCGCCGCGCGGAGCTGGACCTCGGCGCGCTGGTGAGCAAGCGCCTGACGGTGGCCGGCACCACGCTCCGCTCGCGGCCCGTGGTGGAGAAGGCCGCGATCGTCTCAGCGGTACGCGATGAGGTGTGGCCGATGATCGAGGATGGGCGCATCCGTCCCGTGATCGACACGACGTTCCCGGTCGAGGAGGCGGCGAAGGCGCACGAGCGGGTCGCCGCCAACGCTCACCTGGGGAAGGTCGTGCTGACCGTCACCGCTGCCTAGGCACTGGGCGGATGCGCTCGCGCAGGAGGATGAGCAGCGCCTCGACCCCGTCCATCGCGGTGATCTTCTTGCCTTCCTCGCGCGTGCGGGCGTGGTAGCTGATCGGCACCTCGTAGGGGCGCATCCGGCGGCGCAGCAGCTTACCGGTGACCTCCGCCTCCATGCCGAAGCCCTTGGACTTGATCGCCAGCGAGCGGTACAGCTCCAGCGGCATGAGCTTGTAGCAGGTCTCGAGGTCGCCGATGTAGCTGTTGTAGAGGATGTTGGCGAACAGGGTGACGCCCTTGTTGCCCATGACGTACCAGAAGGAGAAGGCGGCGTGCCCGCCGAAGCTCCGATTGCCGTAGACGATCTTGGCCTTGCCGTCCAGGACCGGCTCCAGCAGGCGCGGGATGTCCTTCGGGTCGTACTCCAGATCGGCGTCGAGGATCACCATGTAATCCCCGTCGGCCGCGTCCACCGCGGTGCGGATCGCCGCGCCCTTGCCCTTGTTGCGCTCGTGGTTGATCGGGCGGAGGCGGGCGTCCTCCCAGCCCTCCAGGATCTCCCGGGTCCGGTCCGAGCTGCCGTCGTTGACCACGACCAGTTCGACGTCGCACGGGTACTCGACCGCCAGCGCCTGCTTCAGCGCCTCCGGCAGCCGCTCTTCCTCGTTGTAGACCGGCATCAAAATGGACAGCTTCATGGCGGCAGAACTCCAGCCTCACCCCGACAGATCGGGGACAGCGTAGCCGTTGACCCGAGGCCGGCGCACAATCGCGGTGCTGCGTGGCTCGCAGCACCGCTGAGAATACTGGATCCGGTGACGAACGACTATTTCTGCGCTGGAATCAGGATGAAGCGGGCGACCGCGTCGTCCTGCTGCCGGGCCCCGGCCACCCCGATCTGCTGGCCGACCTTGACCTCGGTCGGCTGGACCGCCTTCCGCTTCTCGACGACTCGGAGCTGATCGCCGAGCGACCAGGTCAGCGTGAAGCCGTCCGCCGACTTGACCGTCACTCGATCGGCGGTCAACTCGGTGATCACTCCTTTCTGGACCAGCACGGTGACCGTGGTTCCGTCCTTCTTCTGTACCACCGCTTCGCCGTGCAGCGTGTTCCTCGCCAGCAGTACGCGTACCGCCCGGCGCTTGCGCCAGTCCCGCTTGCCGGAAGGCGACGGAGTGACGGTGGACGCGGGGGCGATCGCGGCGGCGAACCCGGGTTCGGCGGCGGCCACAGCCTCCGGATCGAAGCCGAGCGCAACCAAAGCCTCACCCTCCGGAGTGAACTCTGCGGCGGCCTGGCCGGTCGCACCGGCGACGTCGGCGGGTCCGCAGGCGGTCGCGCCACCGAGTAGAGCCGCCCCGAGCAGCATCGAAACAAGAACCTTTCGCATGTCCAGATGCTGCGCCGAGAATGCTCCCCGCCGATCAGTTCCAGGTACGAAGCTGGTAAGCGGTGTCCGGTGCATCTTGCACTCGTTGAAACTTCCGTGGACGTGTTCTCCAGAACGTTTCTGCCAGCGACGGCGGAAGCCGGTCTCCCGATGGCGACCGTCACCCGCCACATGCACGTGATGCGCCGGTGTGTCGAGCCCGACGACGGCGCGGTCCTGGTCACTCGATGCACGCGCCCGGAGCGGCCCCTCGGCCGGGAGTATCTGCTCGTCCTCACCTATCGGCGGCTCGTGGTGACGCAGGAGTCGCGACTGCTGCGGCAGATGCGGCTGCACCTCAATACCGAGCTGCGCCACCTGAGCAACGTCGTCTGGCACCCCGACCAGCGGCTGGGCGCCGTCGAGTTCGCGGCCACCGCGATCGACGGCGTACGCGAACGGTTCCTCATCAAGGTCGGGCATCCGAAGCACGTCTGGCACCTCGACGCGCTGCTCAGTCACATCTTCAAGCCGCGTACGCTCGCCGCCCAGCGCACTGTCGCGACCGAGCCGCCCCGGCTGGTCAGCCCGCTGGGCGCGTACTGATCTGACCTCCGCCTTACCTGCCTCGTACAAACTCCGTACAAGATGGGGCGGTGACCGACAAGGGACTGATCCTCGTCGTGGAGGACGAGCCGGCCATCTCCGATCTGGTCCGGCTCTACCTCCAGCGGGACGGCTTCGGGGTGCACGTCGAACGCGACGGCCCGGCCGGGCTGGCGGCCGCCCGGCGGCTGCGCCCGGTCGCGTGCGTACTGGACATCGCGCTGCCGGGATTCGACGGCACCGAGATCTGCCGCCGCCTCCGGGCCGACGACGACTGGACTCCCGTCGTCTTCCTCACCGCCCGCGACGACGAGGTCGACCGGATCGTCGGGCTCGAACTGGGCGCCGACGACTATCTGACCAAGCCGTTCAGCCCGCGGGAACTGGTCGCCCGGCTCCGCGCGGTGCTGCGCCGCAGCGGCGGGCGGCCGGAGCCGGACCGCAGCCGCACCGTCGGCGGCGTACGCCTCGATCCGGCCACGCGGACGGTCACCGCGAGCGGCCGGGACCTCGCCTTCACGGCGACCGAGTTCGACCTGCTCGCCCATCTGATGCAGCGGCCCGGCCGTGTGTTCACCCGGGAGGAGCTGCTCAGCGCGGTCTGGGGGTACGCCGCCCACGGCGGGACGAGGACCGTCGACGTGCACGTCGCCCAGGTACGCGCGAAGCTCGGTGCCGACGCGACCGTCATCCGGACCGTCCGCGGAGTGGGGTACGCGTGCGCGACGAGCTGACCAGGCCGCTGCAGCTGCTGACCCCGTCTCAACCGCGCCGAGCCGGCCTGGTCACCCGAGCGGGGTTCGCCGGAGCGGCGGTCGCGTTGGTCTCCGTGCTGGTCACCGCCCTCGTCGCGATCCCGATCGCGGTACGCGTGGCCGACAACCGGGCTCGCCAAGTGCTCGCCGAAGAAGCGCAGCTGGTGACCGAGGTGCTGCGGAACCGGCTCGACCGGGGGCGTACGGCCGACGAGGAGCGCCTCGCGACCACGCTGCGCAAACGAGACGTCGAGATCTACCTCATCCGCAACGGCGTCAGCGACCGCCCTGGTCTGCCGGAGTCGATCGTGCGGCAGATCAGTCAGGGCCAGTCGATCAGCCGGCGGACGTCGCTCGGCGGAAGACTGTCCCTGGTGGAGGGCCGCCCGGTCGGGGACGGCGACGGCGTGGTGCTGACCGCGCCGGCCGCCACCGGCACCGCCTGGGCCGTCCTCAAGGGACTGTGGTTCCCCCTCGGGGCGGGCCTGCTCGCCGGGATGCTGGCCGGCGTACTCCTGGCTCGTCGGCTGACACGTCCGCTGCGGAACGCCGCCGTCGCCGCCGCCCGCATCCGCGCCGGGGATCACGCGGTACGCGTACCGGTGGAGGAACCCCCGGAGGTCGCCGATCTGGCGCTGGCCCTGAACGAGCTGGCCGGAGCGCTGGCCGTCTCGGAGGCCCGGCAACGCGAGTTCCTGCTCTCCATCTCGCACGAGCTGAAGACGCCGCTGACCACGCTGCGCGGCTATGCCGAAGCGCTCGCCGACGGGGTGGTCCAGGAGAACGAGACCGCGCCGGTCGGCAAGACCATGCTCGGCGAGGCCGACCACCTGGCCCGGCTCATCGACGACCTGCTCGCCCTGGCGCGCCTGGACGCGGTGGACTTCCCCCTCCAGACCGCGATCGTGGATCTCGTCCCGGTCGTCCGGGCGGTGCACGACGCTTGGCAGCCCCGGTGCACTGCACACGGCGTACCACTGAAGGTGCAGGCGCCCGACGCGGAGCTGCGGGTGACCACGGACCCCGGCCGCCTCCGGCAGGTGATCGACGGCCTGCTGGAGAACGCGCTGCGCGTGGTCCCGCCAGGCCGGCCGATCATGGTCGAGCTGACCGCGAACCCGCAGGCCGCGATAGTCCAGGTCCGCGACGGCGGACCGGGCTTCACCGACGACGATCTCGCCGTCGCCTTCCAGCGCGGCGCGCTCCACCAGCGATATCAAGGGGTACGCAAAGTGGGCAGCGGTCTCGGCCTCGCCTTGGCGGCCGGACTGGTACGCCGATTGGGTGGCACGATCAGCGCCGGGCACGCGCCCGAAGGCGGGGCGGCGCTGACCGTGACCCTGCCGCGTCAGTAGCTGAGCGTCGCCGCCCGGATCAGGGCGACCGCGACGATCACCACGAAGATGGCGCCGAGCGAGGTGTATTGGATGATCGCGCGGTTCTTCTGCGGGGCGTAGGCCAGTCCGGCGGCGGCGACCGCACCGGTGAAGAGCCCGCCCAGGTGCCCGGCGATGGAGATGCCCGGGACGACGAAGGTGAAGACGACGTTGATCAGGATCAGCGAGAGCATCCCGGTCGCGTCCCGGCCGACCCGCCGGAGCAGGATGAACAGCGCCGCGAACAGGCCGAAGATCGCGCCGGACGCGCCGACGGTCAGGTACGGCCCGGTGAAGAGGTAGATCGCGAGGCTGCCGCCGAGCCCGGCGACCAGGTAAAGGGCGAGGAACCGCAGCGGGCCGAGGGCCTGTTCGATCACCCGGCCGACGACCCAGAGCGCCCACATGTTCAGCGCCAGGTGGAGCAGGCCGGCATGCAGGAACATGTTGGTCAGGAAGCGGTACGCCTCGCCTTGCGCGATGACGTCGTAATACTGCAGCCGGCCGTCGGACATGACGGTCTGGGAGCCGACCATGCCGCCCCACTCGCTCAGCGAGCTGTCGCCACCGAGCAGACCGCCCCAGTTGCCGCCGAACAGACTGCCGGCGCCGCTCATCAGCAGTCCGATAAGGAGCATGGCCACGTTGATCGCGATGAGGCCCTTGGTGACGTAACCCTGAGAACCACGACGGGCGTCGCCGCCGAACGCGGTGACGGGTGTCCGTTGGTTGCGCGAACCCTCGCGGACGCACTCCGGACATTGATGCCCGACCGACGCGGGGATCATGCAGTCGGGGCAGATCGGACGGCCACACCGTGAGCAGGACAGATATGTCTCACGTTGGGGGTGACGGTAACAGACCGGTACCTGGCCGACAGTTGTCATGCCGACCAGGCTACGTCAGCTTGCCGTGAAGCCGGTGGGCGCTTGCAGTCCCACCGGCTTGTCGTCCGCGACCGTCAGCTCCGGCGTACGCCGTTCTTCGACGGCGACGGCGTGTCGGTCATCTCATTGGCCATCGCGCGCGTCTCTTCGGCGGCGTTCCGGCCCATGCCGCCGACCTTGTCGCCGGCGCTCCGCATCTTCTCCGCCGTCTTGTCCGACGCCTTCTCAAGGCCGTTGGACGCCTTGTCGAGGGTGTTGGAGGCCGACTCCATCGCGGTGTCGAGCGCCTGCGACGGGTCGTACTCCTCCCAGGTCGACCGACGGCGGCGGCGCATCACCAGCGCGGCGGCGGCACCGACGGCAACCCCGGCGGCGAGCAGGCCGACGGCCAGCCCGATCCGCTTCTGCTTCATCCGCTCCTCCCTCTTGGCCAGCTTCGCGAGCTTGGCCTTCTCCTTGAGGGCCGCCTCGGTCGCCTCCCGGGCGCCTTCCCGAGCGGCCATCACCAGCGGCGAGATCGTGCTCACCGTAGTGTCCCACCCCGACGACGCGATGCCGCGGACACGCCCAGCGGCAGGCGTGATCATTGACCGCATGGCGTGGGCCCGTGGCCCGACCGCCGATCCCATGCCTCCGGCAGCGTGCGACGCGGCCTGCACCATGTGATCCCAGCCGGCGCCGAACTCCTCCTTGGCCAGTTGGCCATGCGTCTTCGGAGTCCCCCCGAAACCGAACAAAACCCCCACCTCCAATGGTGTCCCCGCAAATATCGTGCCCCTTCCGAGCAGGTCGCACCACCGGAACGCGCGATCCGCCCGTCCCCACCTCTGGACGAAGTGGGAGGATCGGGGGCGGCAATGAACGCCTCGCCGTGTCCTCGCACCGCCCGGTGCGCCGGACGGCGAGCCAGATGACGGGAGCAAGCACGTGGCTGACGCCCGCTACGCAATCCTGCACACCAGCCTCGGGCCGATCCGCCTGGAGCTTTACGGCAACCACGCCCCGAAGACCGTCCGCAACTTCGTGGAGCTGGCCGAGGGCACCCGGGAATACACCGACCCGCGCACCGGCCAGGCCGGCAACGGCCCCTACTACGAGGGCACGCCGTTCCACCGGGTGATCGAGGGCTTCATGATCCAGACCGGCGACCCGACCGGCACCGGCCGTGGCGGCCCCGGCTACACCTTCGAGGACGAGTTCCACCCGGAGCTGCAGTTCGACAAGCCGTACCTGCTGGCCATGGCGAACGCGGGGCCGAAGACCAACGGCTCGCAGTTCTTCATCACCGTCGGCGCGACCCCGTGGCTGAACTTCAAGCACACCATCTTCGGCAAGGTCGCCGACGAGGCGTCCGAGCAGGTCGTCATGGCGATCGCCACGACGGCGACGGACCGGTCCGACCGGCCCACCACGCCGATCGTGATCGAGAAGGTCGACATCGAGCGCTGAGCGCTCGGCCCCTTTTCCGCGCTGGATCAGGGTTCTCGGTCGGATCTTGGAGCAAGATTCGACCCGAACCCTGATCCAGCGCTTTCAGGAGAGCGATCAGAGCCAGCCGGAGCGGCGGAACAACCGGAAGAGCAGCAGGGAGCCGCCGACCATCACGGCGAAGATGATGGGATAGCCGTACTGCCAGTGCAGTTCCGGCATCTTGTCGAAGTTCATGCCGTAGATCCCGGCGACCGCCGTCCAGAACGCCGCGATACCGGCCCACGACGCGATCTTGCGCATGTCGTTGTTCTGCTCGACCGAGACCTGAGCCAGTCGCGCCTGGAGGATCGAGTTCAGCAGGTCGTCGAACCCCGCGATCTGCTCGACCGTCCGAGTCAGGTGGTCCTGCACGTCCCGGAAGTAACGCCGCAGCTCCTTGCCCACTTCGGACGAGTCGCCGACCAGCGACATGATCGGGCGCTGCAGCGGCAGGACGGCCCGCTTGAACTCCACCATCTCCCGCTTCAGCTGATAGATCTGCTGCACCTGGGCGGTGCCCTCGCGGGAGAAGACCTTCTCCTCGACCTCGTCCAGATCGTCCTCGAGCCGCTCGGAGGCGTCGACGTAGAGGTCGACGACATGGTCGGTGACGGCGTACGCGACGGCCCAGGGCCCGAGACGCAACAGTTCCGGCCGGGTCTCCAGCTCCTTGCGTACGCCCCGGAGGGTGCACGCCTCGCCGTGCCGGACCGTGATCACGAAGTGGTCGCCGATGAGCAGCATGACCTGACCGGTCTCGATCACCTCGGCATGCTCGCTGAGCGTCTCGTGCGGGATGTAGCGGGCGGAGCGCAGCACGAGGAAGGTGAAGTCCTCATAGCGCTCCAGCTTCGGTCGCTGCCCCGCGTTGATCACATCGTCGACGGCCAGCTCATGCAGCCCGAACGCTTCGGCGATGCCGGTCATCTCCTCCGGACGCGGAGCGTTGAGGCCGAGCCAGACGAAGGCGGTCGGTTCGGCCCGCGCCGCCTCCAGCGCGCTGCGATAGTCGATCTCACCCGGACGGCGTACGCCGTCGACGTAGACCGCACAGTCCACAATGCCGCTGCGGCCGGGCTCCTCCGGCAGGCTTTCGTCGAACGTGCCACCCCACATCCGGGTGACCGCCCGGACCGGAGCCGTCCAGGCCCGCAATCCCTTGGGTTCGCCGTTGCCGATCCGATCCGCCATGACGCCTCCTCCCAAAGCCGTTCGTACGGCCAACAAGGCTACGCGCACTGAGAAGGCCGAGGGCGCCGGGCGGACCGTCCGCGTTCGGGGGGTGGGGGCAGGCGGCCCGCCCGGCGCGCTCGGGGGAATGAGGCTCGGCAGCATTCTGAACCGAGCGGCGCCCCGGCGGAAGGCCGGGACGCCGCCTTGTTATCGGTCGGTTATCCGATCAGGAGCTGGTGCTGAGCTTCGGGCGACGGTTCAGCCGCGGACGGCTTCGATCGCCTCGGCCAGCCGGCGTACGCCTTCGTCGATCTCGTCCACGGTGACCGCCGAGAAGGCGAGCCGAAGCGCGTGCTCGCCGCCCTCCAGGAGGAAGTCGGAACCCTTGACGACGGCGACGCCGCGAGTGGCCGCCTCCGGCAGGAGCTTGTCGACGTGCACGTCCTCCGGAAGTTCGATCCAGAGGAAGTAGCCGCCGTCGGGCTCGGTGAAGCGCACCCCCGGGATCCGGGCGCGCAGCGATTCGCCCAGCACCTTGGCCCGCTCGCCGAGCGCCTCGCTCACCTTCGCGATCGACCGGTCGATGTCGCCGGAGACGCAGAACTGGTGCACGATGCCCTGCGCGACCTGACCGGCGGAGATGTAGGTGTTGGTCGCCGTCTTGGCGATCCCGTCGATGATCCGGCCCGGCCCGATCAGGTAGCCGACCCGGACACCCGGGCAGACCGTCTTGGTGAACGAGCACGCGTGGACGACGACGCCATCGGTGTCGAGGGAGATCATCTGCGGCAGCGCGTCGCCCCGGAAACGGATGTCGGCGTACGGGTCGTCTTCGAAGATCACGAAGTCGAACTCCCGGGCCAGCGCCACCAGTGCGTGCCGCTTCTCCTCGGACAGAGTCACCCCGGCCGGGTTCTGGTAGTTCGGGATGATGTGCGCGAGCTTCGGGCGTACGCCCGCCTCGAGCAGCCCGCGCAGCTCGGTCACCGAGATGCCGTCGGGCTCGAGCGTCACCTGGTGGACGACGGCGCCCCGGTTACGGAGGTTGAGCAGGGTCCGGTCGTAGGTCGGCTTCTCCACGATCACGTGGTCGCCCGGCTTGACCAGGTGCTCGAAGAGGAAGGCATCGGCCTGCAACGAGCCGTTGGTGACCATCACCTGGTCGGCGGGTACGCCGTGCTTGGCCGCGATCCACTCCCGGAGCGGCTGGTAACCGAGGCTGTTGCCGTAGGCGGTCACCCCGGCCGGGTCCGCGTCGAACGCACGGACGGCCGCGGCCTTCAGCCCGTCGATGTCGACGATGTCGAGCGACGGGGCACCACGGGCGAACGAGATGAGCTGCGCAGGGGACATAGCTGCTCAGCGTACCGATGGCCAGGCCGCGGACGCGCGCGACTTACCGGGCTCCCGAATGGTGAGCGGCCCGGTCAGACCGACGCCGCCGCCTCGGCCCGTCGCTGTGCCCAGACCCGCATGATGTCGCGCACGGAGATGATGCCCAGGACCTCGTCCTCGTCCAGCACGACCAGGTGCCGGAAGCCGCCGCGGGACATCGCCATCGCGGCCTCCTCCAGCGACCAGTCCGGCCGGGCGTAGACGACTTCCCAGGTGATATGCCCGTTAGTCACCTCGACGTCCGGATCTTTGCCGGCGCCGATGGCGTAGAGGAGGTCTCGTTCGGTCAGGATGCCGACCCCGGCGCCGTCCGGGTCCATGACGATCGCCGACCCCACCCGGCGCGCCGCCATGAGCTGCGCGGCCTGGCGGAGGGTGTGTTCCGGGCCGACCACGAGAATCGGCTTTGTCATCGCGTCTCGGACAAACATCATCAACGCCGCCCTTCGGTCGTCACCTCACTGAAACGAACCGTATGGACATCCTCGCCGCGATGCGGCCAACACTCAAGACTTGACATATGTCGTCGGGTCACCCGGGCGGGGTGAAGCGGGTGACCGGCGGGTGAACTCCGCTTGTACGGACTTCCACTAAGCTGGTCGGGCTGCACCCGGGGCCGACCCCCGGACCCCGCATCCAGCAGGAGGTTCTCCCATGATCGGTCTCGTTCTGGCCGCCGGCGCCGGGCGGCGTCTGCGCCCTTACACCGACACGGTGCCCAAGACACTGGTGCCGGTCGACGGCGAGACCACGATCTTCGACATTGCGCTGGCCAACCTGGCCGCCGTCGGCCTCACTGAGATCACCGCCGTCATCGGCTACCGGGCCGAGGCCGTGGTCTCCCGCCAGGCGGCGCTGGAGGAGAAGTACGGGATCACGCTCACCCTCGTCCACAACGACAAGGCCGAGGAGTGGAACAACGCGTACTCGCTGTGGCTGGCGCGCGAGCACTTCGCCCAGGGCGCGCTGCTGGTCAACGGGGACACCGTCCACCCGCAGAGCGTGGAGCGGACCCTGCTGGCCGCGCCGGCCAACGGCATCACCCTGGCGATCGACGACCAGAAGAAGCTGGCCGACGAGGAGATGAAGGTGATCTTCGCACCGGACGGCCGCCTCGATCGCATCACGAAGCTCATGGACCCGGCGACCGCGCACGGGGAGTACATCGGGCTCACCCGCATCCAGCCGGAGGTCGCGGCCGACCTTGCCGACGCGCTCCAGACGACCTGGGAGCGCGACCCCAACCTCTACTACGAGGACGGCTACCAGGAGTACGCGAACCGCGGCGGCCTGATCACCGGCGCCCCGATCGGCCGGGTGGAGTGGGTCGAGGTGGACAACCACGACGACCTCGCCCGCGCCCGGGAGATCGCATGCCGCTACTGACCCGCTCGGTCCAGGCGCCGCTGACCATCGACGTCCGCCGGGGCGCCGTGGCCAGCCTGGGCAAGCTGCTCGCCGACGGCCGGGTGTCGGCCAACGGGGAGGTCGCCATCGTCGTCGGCCCAGGGCAGGGCGAGAAGATCGCCGAGCTGATCGCGCCGACCCTGAAGAAGGCGCAGATCCTGCACGTCACCGGCGGGACTCTGGAGTCCGCCCTGGAGCTCGGTACGCAGCTGCGCACCATGAGCGTGGACGCGGTGGTGGGCATCGGCGGCGGCAAGACCGTCGACACCACCAAGTACGCCGCCAGCCGCTACGGCCTGCCGATGGTGACCGTCGCGACGAGCCTGGCCAACGACGGGATCGCCTCCCCCACCGCCACTCTCGACCACGACGGGGCGCGGCCGTCCTACGGCGTGCACATTCCGCTGGCGGTCTTCGTCGATCTGGACTTCGTGGAGTCGGGACCGGACAGTCAGACCAAGGCCGGCATCGGGGACGTGCTCTGCAAGATCAGCGCGGTCGCCGACTGGGAGCTCTCCGCCCGCGAAACCGGCGAACCCGTCGACGGCCTCGCCGTGGCCATGGCCCGGTCCAGCGCCGAGGCGCTCATCAACCACCCCGGCTCGATCTCGGACGACGGATACCTGATCACCCTGGCCGAGGGCCTCATCATGGCCGGGTTGTCCATGGCGGTCGCCGGCACCTCCCGCCCGGCCAGCGGCGGCTGCCACGAGATCTCGCATTCGATGAACATCCTGAAGCCGGGCCACGGCAGCCACGGGGAGCAGGTCGGCTTGGGCGGCCTCTTCTGCACCTTCCTGCGCGGGGATCAGCCCCGCTTCCGGCAGATGTCGGCAGTGCTCGCCCGGCACGGACTGCCCCGGCTCCCGGCCGACCTCGGGCTGTCCCTGGACGACTTCGTCGAGGTCGTCGAGTTCGCCCCCAAGACCCGGCCCGAGCGCTACACGATCCTGGAACACCTCGGCGTCGGCGCTACGATGTCGCCGGCCAAGCTGCGCACCCTGGTGGAGGACTACGTCGATGCCGTCCGTCCGTGACTTCTACCAGGTCAACCGCGGTGGCGGACTGTTCTCGGAGGCCTTCAGCCAACGGCTCGGCGCGGCGATCGCGTACGCCGCGTCGCGGACGGGCGTCCGGCCGACGACGTTGACGCTGGCCAACCTCGTCGTCGGGCTGGCCGTCTCCGTCGTCGTGGTACTCCGCGCGGACTCCTGGGCCGGCTGGATCGGCGTCCTGGCTCTCGTCGGCTGGCAGGTGGCGTATGTCCTGGACTGCTCGGACGGCCAACTCGCCCGGGTCACCGGCCAGGGCTCCGCGGCCGGCGCCCGCATCGACATCCTCTGTGACGTGGCGTCGCAGATCGCTCTGGTAACGGCGATCTCGGCGGTCGCCGCGGCCCGCTCGGACGCGCCGGTCTGGCTGCTGACGATGTTCGCCGGGACGTGGATGGTCAACCTCATCACGAGCGTGCTGCAGTCCGGCCCGAACGCGGCGTCGATGATGCCCTCGCGGTCACTGCCCGTCCGGGTGGTCAAGCTGGTACGCGATCCCGGAGTGGTCTTCCTCCTCGCCGGGCTCGTCCTGGCGATCCAGCCCGACTGGGCCGTCTGGTACGCGGTCGCCTTCACCGTCGTCAACGGCGGGTTCCTGCTGGCCAGCATCGCCTTCACCGCGCGAAAGGCGTACCAGCCGAGCTGAAGCCGGCCGAGTTGAGCCGGCCGGGCCGGCTAGGCGCGGCGGGATCCGACGACGGACGAGTAGATCTCGATGAGGCGACTTGTCACCACGTCGGGATGGAAGTTGGCCAGGTAACGCTCCCGCGCGCTCTGCGCCAGCGAACCCGCTTCCTTGACGGCGAGCGGCAGCACTCCGGCGAGCGCGTTGGCGGTCGGCGCGACCACCCACCCCGCCGAGTCGATGAGGTACGGGCTGCCGCCCAGGGCGGTCCCGAGGACGGGCCGTCCGTTGGCGAGCGCCTCGATGATCACCGTCGAGAGCGGCTCGAACCAGGTGGACGGCACGGTCACGAGCGCGGAGGCGCGCATCAGGTCGCGTACGCCCGCCCGGTCGCGCGGTCCGAGGTATTCCACGTCCGGCCGTTCAGCGGCGGCGGCCTCCGCCAACGGCCGCAGGTCGCCGTCTCCGGCGATCCGCAGCGTGCCCAGCGTTCCCGGTTCGGTCCGGCGCCAGGCGTCGAGGAGGATGCCCAGGCCCTTCTCCGGCGACAGCCGCCCGGCGAACAGGACGCCTTCCCCCACCGGGGCCGGCGGGCCGGGATCCTCGACCGCGTTCGGCTTGATCGCGATCCGCTCGGGCGGGATGCCGTAGTCCCGCAGGTGGGCGGCGATGCTCTCGGTCAAGGCGATGTAGCGGTCCACCGAGTGCCAGGTGCCCCGGTGCACGGCCAGCGTCGTGGCCATGATCGCGCTCTGCGCCGCCGAGCCGCGGTAGCACTTGTGCTGGATCGCCGGGAGGGCGAACGCCTTGCCCTTGCAGTCGGTGCAGACGTGACCATCCCGGAAGTACAGCCCCGGTGCGCATACCTGTCGGTAGTTGTGGACGGTCTGGACCACCGGCACGCCATGCTTGTGCGCGGTCCGGACCACGCCCGGCGACAGCAGCGGATACGGGTTGTGCAGGTGCAGGACGTCCGGCCGCTCGCGGCGCAGCAGGTCGGCCAGCGCCCGGGTGGAGGATGGCGACCAGATCGGCGACAGCGGCAGCAACGCCTTCTGTGTGGCCGGCAGCGAGGGGATGTCGTCCGACTCGCGCTGGAACGGGACCACGTCGACGCCCGCCGCCGCGAGCTGGGCGGACTCCAGGTCGACCATGATGTTCTCGCCGCTCGGCGCGTCCGACCGGTAGCGATTATGGGCGACGACGACCTTCACGGTGCGCAACGCTACCCGGTCGACTCCGTCGACGGCGCGGTCGCACCCACGGGTCGCGGCGGCTCGGCGCGGTCGCACCCACGGGTCGCGTGGGCTCGGCGCGTGGGCTCGGCGCGTTATCCGGGATAACGTCCCCTTGCGCAGCCCGAATAGCCGCCTTATCCCGCATAACGCGCTAGACCGCCGCGCCGGAAGGAGCGCGCGCCAAGCCCCACGCACCTTGGCGCGGGGCTCACGCGACGCGAAGGTCCGCCGCCACCGGCCGATGGTCGCTTCCGTCGGCGGGCAGCACCCAGGCGTGCGCGACGTCGACGCCCCGGATGAGGACGTGGTCGATGCGGGCCAGGGGGAAGCCGGCCGGCCAGGTGAACCCGAAGCCGCTGCCCGCCGCGGCCTGAGCGGAGTCCAGCTGGGCGGTGATCGGGGCGAGCGCCCGGTCGTAGACGCTGCCGTTCAGATCGGCCAGCAGGACCACTCGGGAGTTCTCCTCGGCCGAGAGGGCCTCACCGAGCGCCTCCGCGCTGTCGTCGCGCTGGTCGGCGGTGAACCCCTGATCGACGTCCACCCGGACCGACGGCATGTGGGCGACGTAGACGGCGACCGTCCCAGCCGGGGCGCTCACCACCGCCCGGAGCGCTCGGTCCCAGCCGAGTCGCAGGTCGACCGCGCTCGACTCGGTGATCGGGTAGCGGCTCCAGAGCCCGACGGTCCCCCGGACCACGTGATACCGATACGCCGAGCCCAACGCCTCCTCGTACGCGGAGACGGCGCTCGCGGGGATCTCCTGCAGACCGATGACGTCGGGATCGGCCGCGATGAGCGCCTGACTGGTGGCGGCGGGGTCCTCGTTCCCGGCCAGGACGTTGTTGCTGACCACCCGGAGATCGTGCGAGCCGCCGCCCTTGGCCGGGAGGACGATCTCGCCGAAGAGGGCAAGCCAGACGACGATCGGGAGCAGGACCGCGATGCCTGCCGGTGCCGAGCGCCGGTAGATCGCCAGCCCGGCCAGAATCGGGATGGGCAGCCCGAGCCAGGGCAGGAACGTCTCCAGGAGGCTGCCGAGGTTGCGCACCCCGTTCGGGATGTACCCGTGCAGGGCCATCAGCGCAGCCAGCACCACGGCGAGGGCGGCGATGACCCAGCCCCGTCTCCACGTCCCGGACACCTGAAGAACCTTATCGGTCGGGGTAACTTGGACGGGTGCCAGAACTGCCCGAAGTCGAAGCGCTCGCCGCCTTCCTGCGCGAGCGTGCGGTGGGCCACACCGTGAGCAGGATCGAAGTCTCGGCGATCAGCGCCCTGAAGACGTTCGATCCACCGGTGAGCGCGGCGACCGGACGGACGGTCACCGACGCCGGCCGGCGGGGCAAGTTCCTGGAGATCAGTCTGGGCGACGATCTCATGCTGGTGACACATCTGGCCCGAGCGGGCTGGCTGCACTACCGGGAGACCTTCACCTCGGCCACTCCACTCAAGCCCGGCAAGGGCCCCATCGCCTTGCGCGTACGCCTCGACGACGGGTCCGGCTTCGACCTGACCGAGGCGGGCACGCAGAAGAAGCTGGCCGTCTACCTCGTCCGCGACCCCCAAACGATCCCGCAGATCGCCTCGCTTGGCCCGGAGCCGCTCGGGCTCTCGCTCGAGGAGTTCGCCGGGCTGGTCCGCAAGCAGTCCGGGCAGATCAAAGGCGTCCTGCGGAACCAGCAGATCATCGCCGGGGTCGGCAACGCGTACTCGGACGAGATCCTGCACGCCGCCCGGCTTTCGCCGTACGCGCTCACCGGGAAGCTGACCGACGAGCAGATCAAGTCGCTCTACGACGCGATGCTCGACACCCTCACCGACGCGGTGAACCGGTCGGTCGGGCAGAAGGCGGCCACCTTGAAGGGCGAGAAGAAGGGCGGATTGCGGGTCCACGGGCGTACCGGGCAGCCCTGCCCGATCTGCGGAGACACCGTCCGGGAAGTCTCTTTCGCCGACTCCAGCCTGCAGTATTGCCCGACCTGTCAGACCGGCGGAAAGCCCCTCGCGGACCGCCGGCTGTCCAAACTCTTGAGGTGACGTGCGGAGAACTCAGAGTCACTGCATGATCAGCCCTCTTCCGCACCCGTCAAACGTCGGTATAGTGACTCGGGCTTCCTCCCCACTACATGTGAGCCCTGTCTCGGTGGTGGGAATGGAAGACTGGCGAACGTGGCACGGGAGGACCCGGGTGAGGTGACGACGAGTCTCAAGAAGCCTCCAGAGGTCGCGGGACGCACCGAGTCGGAGCCCACGCAAGAGCTTCCGACGGTTCCGGCTGCCGGAGAGTCCACAGGTCAACCCGCCGACGGCGGGCCGAGAACCGGCGCCGGTCGCCGGGCCGCCGCGGTGAACGGCGCTCGGAAGAAATACAACGGCGTCACGCGCTCGGTCTGGATGCGCACGCGTCCGCGGCTCGCCCGATGGCATCGGCCCTACATCATGGTGCTGATCGTCCTCGATTACGCCGCCGCCGTGCTCGGCAGCTACACCGCCGTCACCTGGTGGGAGACGCGGGCGAGCACCGGCCTCAACGTCCCGTTCTTCGCCGAGATCGCCTACGTGGCGTTGCCGGTCTGCTGGCTCATTTTGCTCTGGGGCAACGGGGCCTACGACCGTCGCCGGCTCGGCATCGGGGCGGACGAGTTCAAACGTGTCGTTCGTGCGGGCGTGGCCGTGCTGGCCACCGTCTCGGTCGCCGCCTTCGGTTTCCGTGTGCTGCTGTCCCGGTGGTCCGTGCTGACCGCCGTCCTCGGCGCCCTGGTCTACATGCTGATCCTGCGCGGACTGGCCCGGCGGGCGCTGCACTCCGTTCGGCGGCGCATCCGGCACGCCAACCACCGCACGCTGCTGGTCGGCACCCTGCAGGAGACGCTCTACGTCTACAAGATCGTCACGCGTAGCCCGGCCGCCGGGCTGCAGCCGGTGGCGATACACCTCACCGACGGCGTTTCCGCCGCCCGCCGGGCCCAGGTCCCGATCCCGGTCTACACGAACCGCAACATCATCGGGCTCGTCCACGAGGTCGGCGCGGACACCATCGCCATCTGCGGTTCGGCCAACTCCGAGCCCGGCAAGCTGCGTGAGCTGGCCTGGGAGCTGGAGGGTTCCGGCGTCGACCTGGTCGTCGCGCCGCAGATCACCGACATCGCCGGTCCCCGCGTGCACATCCGGCCGATCGAGGGTCTGCCGCTGTTGCACGTCGAGGAGCCGACGCTGTCCGGCGTCTCGCTCCTGGCGAAGAACGCGATGGACCGGATCTGCGCCATCCTCGGCGTCATCGCGCTCCTGCCGATCTTCGCGATCATCGCGCTGGCCATCAAGATCACCGACCCCGGTCCGGTGTTCTTCCGGCAGAAGCGGATCGGCCACGAGGGCCGCACGTTCCGGGTCTGGAAGTTCCGGACCATGTACACCGACGCCGAGGAGCGCCTGGCGACTCTGGTCGACCTCAACGAGAGCGACGGCCTGCTCTTCAAGATGAAGGACGACCCCCGGGTCACCCCGATCGGGCGGTTCCTGCGGGCCTCCTCGCTCGACGAGCTGCCCCAGCTCATCAACGTCATCCTCGGCGAGATGTCCCTGGTCGGGCCGCGTCCGCTGCCCGCCGGCGACGACGACTTCGAGGGCCCGGCCCGCCGCCGTCTGCTCGTGCGGCCCGGCATGACCGGCCTCTGGCAGGTCTCCGGCCGCTCCGACACGACGTGGGAGGAGGCGGTGCGGCTGGATCTCTACTACGTGGACAACTGGTCGCTCGCCTACGACCTGGCCATCCTGTGGCGGACGGTCGGCGTGGTGTTCGCCCGCAAGGGCGCGTACTAGCTCCGCGGCGCGCATGCCCACCGCTCTCGCCGCGCTCGCGCTCGTCCTGGCGTTGGCGCTCGCGGTGGGCGCGGTGGTCCGGCTCCGTCGCCGTCCGCGCATCGCCACCGCGGCCCAGCGCGCCACCTATCAGGTGCTCCACTCGGCGGGCCTGGCCGCGGAGCCGCTGCGGGCCGGTCTCACTCCGGCCTCCGCGACCCGGGCGGTACGCCATCTCCGTCCCCTGATCGGGTCGGCCGGTCTCGGCCTCTACGAGGACGGTACGCAACTCGCGTTGGACGGCCTCGGTGGCCACCACTCGGAACAGCTCGTGGCGGCGGCGAGCGCCGGGATCCGCTCCGGGCGTACCGCTGTCCTGACGATCGAGGAGCTGCCGTGCGAGCGGATCGACTGCCCGGTCCGGGGCGCGGTCATCGTGCCGTTGACCGGGGACGGCGTCACCGCCCGAGCGGCGTTGGCCGCCGTGACCTCGGATCGCCCGGCTCCCGGTCTGGTCCAGGCGTCCCTGGAGACCGGTCGCTGGGTGTCGGCCCAGTTGGCGCTGGCCGAGCTGGACCGGTCCCGCGCCCGCCTCGCCCGCGCCGAGGTACGCGCCCTCCGTGCCCAGATCAGCCCGCACTTCATCTACAACGCGCTGACCGCGATCGCCTCGTTCGTGCGTACCGACCCGGACCGGGCGCGGGAGCTGCTCGAAGAGTTCGCCGAGTTCACCCGGTACTCGTTCCGGGCGCACGGCGAGTTCACGACGCTGGCCGAGGAGCTGCGGTCGATCGACCGCTATCTGACGATCGAACGCGCCCGGTTCGGCGACCGTCTCCAGGTACGCCTGCGGATCGCGCCCGAGGTGCTGCCCGTGACGCTGCCGTTCCTGTGCTTGCAACCGCTCGTCGAGAACGCCGTACGCCACGGGCTGTCCCGCAAACCCGGGGTGGGTAGTCTGCGGATCGAGGCCGAGGACGCGGGCTCGGAATGCCACATCACGGTGGAGGACGACGGTGTCGGGATGGATCCGGCCATCCTGGCGAGGCGCCCCGGAGGCGGTGACCACTTGACCGAGGACGACGAGGCCGGCCAGCACGTCGGCCTGGCCAACGTGGACGAACGACTCCGGTCGGTGTTCGGCGACCGGTTCGGGCTGATCGTGGAGACCGCACTGGGCGCGGGGACGAAGGTCAGTCTCCGGATCCCGAAGTTCCACCCCGGAGTGTCCGCGTGAGTACGCCCGACGTTCCGGCCTTCTTGCGCGTCCTGGCGGTCGACGACGAGCCGCCCGCCCTGGACGAGCTGGCCTATCTGCTGCGAGCCGATCCGCGCATCGCCCGGCTGCACACCGCCGCCGACGCGACCGACGCCCTGCGCATCCTGCGGGATCACGAGGTCGACGCGGTCTTCCTCGACATCCGGATGCCCGGCCTGGACGGGTTGGAGCTGGCCCGCGTCCTGCGGCGGTTCGCCCGGCCGCCCGCCGTCGTCTTCGTGACCGCGTACGACGACGCGGCGGTGGACGCCTTCGACCTCGGCGTCGTGGACTACGTCCGCAAGCCGATCCGGGCCGACCGGCTCGCCGAGTCCGTCCGGCGGGTCGTCGCCCGGCTCGTCCTCCCGGTCGCCCCGCCGGTCCCGGCGGGCGAGGACGTGTCGATCCCGGTGGAGCTGGCCGGGGTCACGAAGATGCTGCCCCGCTCGGCGGTCCGCTGGGTGGAGGCACAGGGCGACTACGCCCGGCTGCATACGGCGGGCGGCTCCCATCTCGTCCGCGTACCGCTGGCGACGCTGGCCGAGCGCTGGGCTGACGCAGGCTTCGTGCGTATCCACCGTTCGTACCTGGTGCAGATCAGACTTATAGGTGAACTACGGCTGACCAACACCGGCTACGTCGTCGTCGTCGACGGCGCTGAGCTGCCCGTCAGCCGTCGGCATACCCGCGAGCTGAAAGACCGTCTCGTCCGCGCCGCCAAGCAGGGCTGGCAACGCGGGGCCCCCGCCTGAGCCTCCTTCCAGTTACAGTCCAGTCCGCTGTGACGGACCCGCTGGTCTGACAGGAGAAGCCGGATGTCTGAGACGCCTGAACAGCCCCTGCCGCCGGAAGAGGCGACGCCGTCCACACCGGAGGCGGCAGAAGCCTCGCCCGCGGTCCCAGCGGAGGCGGAACCGCCCGCGCCACCGGCGAAGCGGACCCGGCCGGCGAAGAAGGCGGCAGCAGGCGCCGATCCGGCCGCGGCCCCGGCGGCGAAGAAGGCCGCCCCGGCCAAGAAGGCCACGCCCGCCAAGAAGGCAGCACCGGCCAAGGCCACGCCTGCGAAGAAGGCGGCGCCCGCGAAGAAGGCCGTGACGGCACAGGCGGCCGAGCCGGCTGGGACCGCGGAGCCGGCGGCGACTCCGGTCGGCGCGACAGCGCTGACCGTCGAGCCGGCACCGAACGTGGTTCCCACGCAACCCGCGGCGCAACCACCATCCGCGCAGCCGATGCCCCAGCCGACTCCGCAGTCGGCCGGGCAGCCGGTGTTCGCGGTGCCGCCCCAGGCTCCGCCGCCCGGGGCGCCGCAGCCCATGCCGCCATATCCGCCGCCCCCGACGGGCTACTGGACGAACCAACCCGGGTACGCCCCACGCAAGCCGCCGCCACCGAGCTTCACGCAGACCCGGTGGCCGGGGCCGCGGCGTCCCGCCCCCGCCCTGGCACTGCTGGGCATCCTCCTCGGCGGACTCGGCTTCGCCCTGGCCCTGCCGCTGAGCAAGCCGGGCATCGGCTGGCCGATCGCCGGTCTCGCCGCAGCCCTCGGCGTCGGGTACGCCGCCTGGCGCAGTGACGCCGAGGTCAGCCGCAACGATCGGATCATGCGCCTGGTCTGGGGGCTGGCCGCGTTGGCGCTGCTGACGATGAGCGCCATCCGAGCGTCGGGACTTCTCACCTTCTACTTCGTCATCGGTGCGCTCGCCTGCGCTTCGCTGGCCGCGGCGGGCGGCAAGTCGGTACGGGCCATGCTGTTCGGCGTGGTCGCCGCGCCGATCGCCGGATTCCGCAGCATCCCCTGGGTGGCGCAGAGCCTGGCCGGGATGGCGGCGCGCCGGGCGGAACGACGCCGCGCGGCCGGGCAGGACGGGGACGCCTCCGCCGCCGCCGCCCGGTCCCGACGCAACGCCAACGTCGTGTTGTCGCTGGTCATCACGCTGGTACTCCTGTTGATCTTCGGGGCGCTGTTCGCCTCGGCCGACGCCGTCTTCGCCCACTACCTCGAGGCGTTCTTCAACCGGATCGGCAAGGTCATCCCGCACTGGGACGCCGGCAACATGATCCTGCGCATCTTCCTGCTGTGCGTGGGCCTGCTGCTCGCGGCGGGCGGAGTGTTCCTCGCCAGCAACCCACCGGACCTGCGGGGCATGGAGAGCCCGGGCCGCCCGCGGTTCGGCCGCGACCTGCTGGCCCTGCCGCTGGCCGCGCTCGCCCTGCTTTTCGTCGGCTTCGTCGCCGTGCAGTTCACGGCGTTGTTCGGCGGGAACACCTACGTCCTGGAGCACTCGCAGATCACCTACGCCAAGTACGCCGTCGCCGGCTTCCGGCAGCTGGTGGTGGTCTCGCTGCTGACCCTGATGATCGTGGCGGCCGCCGCCCGCTGGGGGCACAAGGAGCAGCGCCGCGAACGGCTGACCTTGCAGATCCTGCTCGGGACGCTGTGCGTACTGAGCATCGTCATCGTGGTCTCCGCCCTGACCCGGCTCCAGCTCTACGTCGACACGTACGGGCTGACCCGGGAACGCTTCGCCGTCGCGATGCTGGAGATCTTCCTCGGCATCAGCTTCCTGCTGGTCCTGCTGGCCGGCTGGAAGATGAAGGCGCCGTGGCTGTCCCGGGCCGTCCTCGGGATCTGGGTCGTCATGCTGCTCGCCGCAGCCGCGCTCAACCCCGAGCACTACATCGCCCAGCACAACATCGACCGGTACCAGGCGGGCGAGAAGATCGACCTCTGGTACCTGGGCGCGATGTCGGCCGACGCCGTGCCCGCCCTGGTCGACCTGCCGGAGAACGCCCGCAACTGCGTCCTCGGCGACATCGACCGGGAGCTGAGCGAGGACCAGGATGACTGGTACGAGTGGAACTGGAGCCGGGCCGAGGCCCGGCGCATTCTGGCCGAGCGGTTCCCGACCGGGTTCGGCCCGTGCCAGGGCCGCCGGGGGTACGACTACCAGCGCTGAGGGGGATGGCGGTGTCGTGCCTCGTCGATAGACTCCCGGCATGACACCGCCCCCCGACGGCTCGGAGTCCGCTGCTCAGCGGACTGACGACGCGCCGGGGCCGGTCCGCACTCGGGTGGTGCTCGCGGAGATCGCCACCCCCCGGCGCGGTGGCGATCCGGCCGATCCGGCGGCCGTCCAGGACGTCCTGCTCCGGGGTCTCGTCCGGGCACAGCTCGCGCTCGCCCTCCGGCTCGCCGTCGTCGTGCTCGTCGGGCTCGGCACGCTGCCGCTGCTGTTCAGTCTGGCGCCCAGCTTCGGCGAGGTTCGGATCGCCGGATTCCGGCTGCCGTGGCTGCTGCTCGGCTTTCTCGCGTACCCCTTCCTGATCGCGGTGGGCGTGGCCTTCGTGCGCCTGGCGGACCGCAACGAGACCGACTACGCCGCGCTGCACCGCGACGCCGGCGGTGATCGGCGGTGAGCAACCCCTACCTGATCCCCGCGATCGGCGTGGTGACGCTCGCGACGCTGGGCATCGGGGCCTACGGTCTGCGGCTGGCCCGCACGACCAGCGACTTCTTGGTGGCCTCCCGGGTCATCAGCCCGACCTGGAACGCGGCCGCGATCGGCGGGGAGTACCTGAGCGCGGCGAGTTTCCTCGGCGTCGCCGGGCTGATCCTGCGCTACGGCGTGGACATGCTCTGGTATCCCGTCGGTTTCGCCGCGGGATATCTGGCGCTGCTGCTGTTCGTCGCCGCGCCGCTACGCCGCTCGGGCGCGTTCACCCTGCCCGACTTCTGCGAGCTTCGGCTCGGTTCGCGGCGGCTGCGCAAGCTGGCCACCGGATTCGTCGTCTTCATCGGCTGGCTCTACCTCGTGCCGCAGTTCCAGGGCGCCGGGCTGACCCTGGCGACCGTGACGGGTTCGCCCTATTGGGCGGGATCGGTGTTGGTCGCGGGCGTGGTGACGGCCAATGTGGCGTTCGGCGGGATGCGCGCCATCACCTTCGTCCAGGCCTTCCAGTACTGGCTGAAGCTGACCGCGCTCGCGGTGCCGGCGATCTTCCTCGTGCTGCACTGGCGCTCGACGGGGCAGCCGGAAGTCCCCGCACCGTTGGCCTGGCTGCTGCCGAGCGAGGGTGGCGAACGCGGTCTGTTCAGCACCTATTCGCTGATGCTGGCGACCTTCCTCGGCACGATGGGCCTCCCCCACGTCCTCGTACGCTTCTACACCAACCCCGACGGTGCGGCCGCTCGGCGTACGACCCTGGTGGTGCTGGGTCTCGTCGGGGCGTTCTACCTCTTCCCCACGCTCTACGGAGTCCTCGGGCGCATCTGGACACCCGAGTTGGCCTCCGGCCGAAGCGACGCCGTCGTGCTGCTGCTGCCGGAACGAGCGCTCGGGTCCGGCGTACTGGGGCAGCTGCTCGGCGCGCTGGTGGCGGCCGGGGCGTTCGCCGCTTTCCTCTCGACCGCGTCGGGGCTGCTCACCGCGGTCGCCGGCGTGCTCGCGACCGATGTGTTCGGGCGGGGTTCGGTCCGCGCTTTCCGGGTCGCCGCCGTTAGCGGTGGCGCGATTCCGCTGCTGCTCGCCCTGAACGTCACCGGCCTGAACGTGTCCCAAGTCGTCGGGCTGGCCTTCGCGGTCGCCGCGTCGAGCTTCTGCCCGCTGCTCGTGCTCGGCACCTGGTGGCGAGGTCTGACCGACCTCGGCGCAGCGGCCGGCGTCCTGGCCGGCGGCGGGGCGGCCGCGGCCTCGGTCCTCGTCACCGTGTTCGGTCCCGAGATGCCGGGCACACTCGGCGAACTCATCGCACAGCCGGCGGCGTGGACGGTGCCACTCGCCTTCGCCGTGATGGTGGCGGTCTCGTTCGCCACCCAGCATCGGGTGCCCGCCGACATTCGGCAGATCATGTTCCGGCTGCACGCGCCGGAAGCGCTCCGCGTCGTCTCCTGACGTCCCGCGCTCCGTCGGGTGCGGCAGCATTCAGCGCTGGATCAGGGATCCGGGTCGAATCTTGCGCCAAGATTCGACCGAGGTCCCTGATCCAGCCGGAATAAAACGGGCGAGCGGGCGCGGGCGAAGGCGGGCCGGCGCAACTGGCTCGCGGGGAACGGGCGGTAGAACCTTAAGCTCAGTGCGTGACAGCACTAGCCCTGCATGGCCTCGTGAAGCGGTTCGACCAGAAGGTCGCCGTCGCCGGCGTCGACCTCGACGTCCCGACCGGCAGCTTCTTCGGGCTGCTCGGCCCGAACGGCGCGGGCAAGACGACGACGCTGAGCATGGCGGTCGGGCTGCTGCGTCCTGATCAGGGCACGGCTGTGGTCCTCGGGCACGACGTCTGGGCGGATCCCGTCCAGGCCAAGGCGCTGCTCGGGGTCATGCCGGACGGCGTACGCCTCTTCGACCGCCTGGACGGGGCGGAGCTCCTCGCGTACACAGGGATGTTGCGCGGCATGGAGCGCGCGATCGTGGACCAGCGCGCGAAGGAGTTGCTGGACGTGCTGGCCTTGGCCGACGCGGGCCGGACGCTGGTCGTCGACTACTCCGCGGGGATGAAGAAGAAGATCGCCCTGGCCTGCGCGTTGTTGCACGCGCCCCGGCTGCTGGTGCTGGACGAGCCCTTCGAGGCGGTCGACCCGGTGAGCGGCTCGTTGATCCGCGACATCCTCCAGCGATACGTCCAAGGTGGCGGGACGGTGATCTTCTCCAGCCACGTCATGGAAGTCGTCGAGCGGCTCTGCAGCCACGTCGCGATCATGGCGGAGGGGCGCATCCGCACCGTCGGCACGCTGGAACAGGTGACCGGCGGGCGGGATCTCGAAGAGGTGTTCGTCGAGGTGGTCGGCGGGCGGACCGCGACCGGCGAGGAACTCCAGTGGCTGTGAGTCTCTTCGCCCGGCTCAAACTCCGGGTGCTGCGCAACGGATTCCGCGGTAAGCCCGCGCGGATCGCGATGTTCGTGCTGTCGCTGTTCTTCGGCGTCTGGTTCGGCGGCGGTGGCTGCCTCGCCCTGATCGCCTCGATGCAACCGGCCTACCCCGAGCTGACGGCGTTGGTCCCGGTGTTCGCCGGGGCGCTGCTCGTGATCGGCTGGCTGTTCGGCCCGCTGCTCTGGTTCGGCGTCGACGAAACCCTCACCCCCGCCAAGTTCGCCCTGCTTCCGATCCCCCGGCGCACGCTGATCACCGGTCTGCTCACGGCCGCGCTGCTCGGCGTCCCGGTCGCGGCCACCCTGGTCGCGACCTCCGGGCTGGTGATCGGGACGGCCCTCGGCCACGGGGCGGTCGCGGCGGTGGTGAGCGCGCTCGGCGTGGTGGTCGGCCTGCTGATGTGCGTGGCGCTCTCGCGGGCGGTCACCAGCGCGTTCGCGAACCTGCTGGGTTCCCGCCGGGTACGCGACCTGGCCGCGATCGGCCTCGCGCTGCTGGCCGCGTTGCTCGGGCCGGCGCAGATCTTCGGCATCTCAGCGCTCTCCCGGGCCGACTTCTCCCAGCTGAAGGGCTTCGCCGAGATTCTCGGCTGGACCCCGCTGGCCGCACCCTGGTCGGCCTCGGTCTCCGCCGCCCAGGGCGACTACCTGGCGGGACTGGCGAAGGTGGGGATCGGCGCGGCCACCACGGCTCTGCTGTTGTGGTGGTGGTCGGCGACCATCGAACGGGCCATGCTGGGCGCGACCGACGCCTCCGGTCCAAGGCGCACTGCCGGCTCCGGCTCACCCGTGACCAGGCTTTTCGGCCGGTTGCGATGGCTTCCGGCGACGGCCGGGGGAGCCATGGTGGTACGCGAGGCACGCTACTGGTGGCGAGACACCCGTCGCCGGGCGAACCTGATCACCTTCGCCGTCCTGGGCGTCTTCCTGCCGGTGCTGTTCAACCTCGGCGGCCCGTCGGGACTACTGGGCGAAGACGTGGACATCGAACCCCTACCGGACAATCCGGCGATCCGCACCGGAGCGATGGTGTTCGTGGGCGTACTGGCCGCGGTCGCGGTCGCCAACCAGTTCGGCTTCGACGGCACGGCGTACGCGCTGCACCTGGCGACCGGCGTACCGGGGCGACGGGAGATCCTCAGCCGCGTCCTGGGGTACTCGCTCTACATCGTCCCGTTGATCGTGGTCATCTCGGTGCTGGTCACCGTGCTCGGGGGCAATGCCGCCGAGATCCCGTTGCGGATCGGGACCCTGCTCGGCGCGTACGGGGTCAGCCTGGCGGCGTGCGTGATCGTGAGCGTCTTCGGCCCGTACGCCCTCCCGGAGACGTCGAACCCGTTCGCGGTGAACACCGGCGGCGGCCTGACCAAGAGCCTGCTCGCCCTGGTCGCCATGGTCGGCTCGGTCGCGTTGTCCTCGCCGCTGATCCTGGCGGCTGCACTGACCGGCGATCTGTGGACCTGGCTGGCCCTGCCCGTCGGCGTCGCGTACGGGGTGGGCGCGGTCTGGCTGGGCGTGATCATCGGAGGTGACGCGGTCGACCGTCGCGGCCCTGAGCTGCTCGCAGCCATCACACCACGCGGCTGACCTGCGGTTTTCTCGTTCTGTCCGGTTTTGGCACCCAACTCTGGCGACTAGGTCGGCCCATGGCCCGGGTTCCCGTCCGCGCTGCGGACCGGTACGGTACGACCGGTACGTGAAGGAGGCGCGCGAATGACGTCCGAGTTCCCCGACCGCGCGGGCGACGCCGGGTCGGACCGCTACGGCGTGTTCGGCACACCGCCGGCCGCCGAGGACTTCCCGGACTTCGCTCCCGGGCAGCCCAACGAGGCGGCACCAGCCTCGCCGTTCCCGATGTTCGGCGCGGACGAGGCGGCACCGCCCGCCGCGAACGGCGCATACGGCGGCTCGGCTCCGGCGCGCGCGTTCGGCGGCTTCCCGCCCGACGGCGGTGCGGCGGCTCATGACGCCCAGCCCGCATACGACGCTCCGCCGCCGGCACCCGCTTACGACGCTCCCCCGCCGCCTCCGGCGGCTTCTTACGAGCCGTCGACGCCGTCCTACGACTCGCCCGCGCAGTCGTACAGCCCGCCGGCGCAGTCCTACGATTCACCGGCGTCGTCCTACGACCCGCCCGCGCAGTCGTACAGCCCGCCGGCGCAGTCCTACGACTCGCCCGCGTCGTCCTACGACCCGCCCGGGTCCTCGTACGACCCGCCGCCTGCGCAGAACTCGTCGTTCGCCCCGCTTCCGGGCGAATCGGTGTACGTTCCGCCGCCGGCAGTCGTTCCGCTGCCCAACCCGGCCGAGCCGGCCCCGGACGCCTGGAGTGCGGCCACCCGCTCGGAGGACTCCCCGTCGTGGGCGCAGTCGTCGCCCCCGGCCTGGCAGTCCTTCGCGCCCAGTGGCCCGCCGCCGGTCGAGGAGCCGCCTGCGGCTGCTACGCCCGTCTCCACGGGCGGCGCTTCCTCGGCTGCACCGGAGGGGCGTACCGGGAGCTGGGCATTCGAGATCCCCGAGGCAAGTTCGACCGGCTGGTCGCCGTTCGGCGGCGAAGCGGCGCCCGAGCCCGCTTCCGAGCCGCGTGCGTACACGTCGGTCTTCGAGGAGCCGATCTCGCCGGCCGCACCGTCGTCCGGTGGCGGCGTCTACGGATCCGCTGCTCCCTCGCACGACGCGGCTCCTTCGTACGAACCCACGCCGTCGTATGACCCGGCGCCTTCGTATGAACCGTCGTCCTCATACGACCCGGCGCCTTCCTATGACCCGGCACCGTCGTACGCGGACCCGGAGCCGGCTCCGTCCTACAGCGACCCCGCGCCCGCGTACAACGGCTCGTCCTACAGCGAGCCCGTTTCCAGCGGAAGCGTCTACGGCTCGGCGGCTCCGCCCGCACCGGCTCCGGCGAACCCCGTCGAGTCCAGTGTGTACGGTGCACCGACGCCATCGCCCGAGGCGGCGCCGATCCCCGCACCGGCTGTCGCCCCGGCGACGGCTGCGGTGGCCGGAGCCGTCGCCGCCGGAGCAGTGGGAGCCGCCGCTGCCGGTGCCGCCGGCACGGTCGCGAAGGCCGCCGTCCCCGTGGCGAGCCGAATCGCTCCGCCGGCCGAGGCGGTTCCGCAGTCGCGCGGATCCGGCCGCGTCTACGGCTCGACTGCCGCGCAGCCGGTGAGCCCGGCGTCCGAACCACCGTCCAGCGTCCCCATGGCGCCACCGGCCCCGACCAGCCCGGCTCCGGCCTCCGGGACTTACGGCTCCCCGGCGGCCCAGGCCGCCCCGGCGCAGTACGGCGCACCCGCTGCCGCACCCGAGCCGGCCGCCCCGCAGATCCCGGCGCAGGCCGGTCCGCAGAGCCGCCCCGCACAGGCTTCGGCCCGGGCGTCGGTGTCGGTCGGCCGGATTTCGCCCGCTGAGGCGGGTGGCGTACCGCCGACCTCCGGGCAGCCCGGTGTCTACGGCGCGCCGACCCAGCCCACGGTGTACGGAAGCCCCACTCAGCCGACCGTTTACGGCTCGGGCGCGCAGACCGCCGCCCCGGCCCAGCCGCAGGCTCCGGCCGCACCCGTCCAGCCGCCGGTCAGCCCGGCTCCGGCCGGACGCGGGGCCGGGATGTCGGCGTACAGCGACCTGATGGGACCGGCGCAGACGACGTCCGCCCCGCCCGCCCAGCCGCAACAGCCCAGTACGCCGCCCCCCAACGCCTGGGGTGAGCAGCAGCCGGCGATCCCGCAGCAACGCCCGGCCGGCGTACCTCCACAGCAGCAGCCTTCGACGCCTACGCCACCGGATCAGAACCGGTTCGACAAGTTCAGCGCCGAACCGGAGCCCGCCCCGAGCAAGGGCGGCACGGCGAAGGTCCTCGTCATGGTGATCGCGGCCTGCGTACTGCTGATCGGCGTGGCCTTCGGCGTACTGTTCGCCGTCAACAAGCTGTTCGGCGGCGGCGGCGGCAGCAGCGACTCCTTGGCGGTCGGGCAGTGCGTCCAGCGCACCGGCAATTCCGCGTCGGTCGTGGACTGTGGCACCGCCGGGTCCGGCGCGTTCAAAATCGTCAAGAAGGTCGCCGACCAGAAGGACTGCCCGAACCCGCAGAACGACGCCCTGACCCAGGGTTCGGACATCTACTGCCTGGAGCCCGTCGCCTGACAGCGGCCGCCCACCATCCGTAAGGCGTGTGATCACCGACACGCCTTACGGAAACTCGCTGGCCGAGTGTCGTACCTGGCCGCCAGGATGAGGGCATGCTGCATGACCTGCTGCCCCATCGTGTCGAGGCTCGGCGCATCCTGCTGGCCACGATCTTCTCAGCGATCGGCCGCGGTCTGACGCTGCCCTTCATGTTCATCTATCTGACGAAGGTGCGGGACATCTCGGCGTTCACCGCCGGGCTCGTCATCGGGTGGATCGCCGTCTGCGCCCTGGTCATCGGCCCGATCGGCGGCTGGGCCGTCGACCGGTGGGGCGCCCGGCGGATCGTGGTCCCGATGCTGCTCGTCGAGGCGGCGGGCGTCTTCGGCATGGGCCTGGTGGACAACGTCGCGCTAGCCTTCACGGCGGCCACGCTGATCGGCCTCGGCGGCGGGATCATCTGGGCCGGCGTCAACGTCATCCTCTCCTCGGTCACCGAGGAGCACGAGCGGCAGAAGACGTTCGGTCTGAACTTCACCCTGCTCAACCTGGGCATCGGCGTCGGTTCGGTGATCGCCGGGTCGATCGTCGACATCGAGCGGCCCAGCACGTTCCAGCTGATCTACACGCTCGACGCCGTCGCGTACCTGATTCCGTTCCTGAACCTGCTGTTCATGCGCGGGGTCGGGCAACGGCTCGTCCAGCCGGCGGCGACCGGCGACCAGCCCGCCGCCCGGAAAGCGGGCTACCGGGAGGTCTTCTCGCATCGGGGCTTCCGGCGGTTGCTGGCCTTCAGCGTCGTCATGACGATCAGCGGATACGCCCAGATCGAGGTCGGCTTCACCGCGTTCGCCATCGACGTCGCGCACGTCAAGGAACGGGTCGTGGCCCTGGCGTTCACGGCGAACACCCTGGTCATCGTCTTGGCCCAGCTCATCGTCGTCCGCCTCATCCAGGGCCGCAGCCGCACGCGCATCCTCGCCCTCGTCGGCGTGATCATGGGCGCGTCCTGGCTCATCCTCGGCGTCGCCGGGGTCGTCGACGGGCGAAACGCCGTGATCTCCAGCATCGCCGTCATCGCCTGTGCGGCGGTCTTCGCCTTCGGCGAGACGCTCATCTCGCCGGTGAATCCGACGCTGATCAACGCGCTGGCCACCGACGAACTGCGCGGCCGCTTCAACGCCCTGGGCTCGATGGTGTGGAGCATCAGCGGCATCGTCGGCCCGGTGACCGCCGCTCCGCTCATCGCCGGCGGCCGCGCTGGGATCTGGGTGGCGTTGACGGTGGGCGGCTGCCTGATCGCCTCGCTGCTGGCTCTCTCGCTCCGCCGCCTGATCACGGCCGAGCAGGACGGCCGCGAACTGCCGTCGGCGGAGACGGTCAGCCGACCGCAGCCAATCGCCGCCTGATCCCAGAGCACCGGCTCTCGGGCCCACCGAACGGGCCTTCCTCCCCTACCATGCTGCGCAGGTCACAAATCAGTGATCGGCACACGGGGAGGACAAAGTGAAGATCTCGACCACCAGACGAAGGCTTTCCGTCTCCGTCCTTGCGACCGTGTCCGCCGTCGCCGGCTGGATGACGGCCACCGCCACGCCGGCGGCCGCCCACGCGTACAGCGATCGCGCGCCGCTCACCGCCTGGGTGTACACCGACTCCCGGGATGCGCACAGCGGCGTCGACGTGCGCGATGCCAATCTCGGCACCGCGCCGCTCGGTGCCTGGCGCGACGCCGAAGGCAAGCACCATCTCTCCCGTTCCTACGTCACCTTCGACCTGACCGCATACGCCGGCAAGAAGATTTCGGCGGCGAACCTGTTCTTCGAGGAGCGTTCGGTCGCCGACTGCTCGAAGCGTTCCATCGAAGTGTGGTCCACGACGGGCGGAGCCGCCACGTGGGCGAACCCGCCAGCCGAGGTCGCCCTGCTGGGCGCCGACCGGGCGGGCGACGGACTCTGCCCGCGAATCATCGCCACGCCGGCCACCGACCTGGTACGCGAAGCCGTCCAGGCCGGGCTGCACAGCGTGTCGTTCGAGATCCGGGTCGGTGCTGACGTCGAAGGTGACGCGGAGTACGGCCGGGCCATTCTGAACAGCGGCAACAGCATCGTCTTGTCGGTCGCATCGAACACTCCGCCCACGGTCGACTCGGCCAAACTGTTCAACCGTGGGCGGCCCTGTGCGTCCACGGCGCCGGGGAACCCCGTTTCGGCCGGCTCCATCGGTTTGTCCGCCATGTTCGCCGACGCCGACAGCCACGACACGGACAACTTGACCGCGGAATGGGCGATCTGGCCTACGGACCAGCCCGACCTGCGGAGGGTGTTCACCGAACGGGCCCGCAACGGCTACCAGTCGAGCATCTTCGCTCCGGCCTCGCTGTTCACGTCGGGCCGAAGCTATGCCTGGCAGGCGCGGGTGTCGGACGGTTCTGACTTCTCCGACTGGTCCACCACTTGCTACTTCACCCCGGACGGCGAAAGTCCGGCAGCCGAGCCGGTCGTCACGAGCGCGGACTTCCCGGAGTCGGTGTGGGTGCCGGGTGGAACGCCCGGCACCGTCACGTTCTCCGCGAACGGGGTCGCGGACGTGGTGGGTTTCCAGTACGACTGGACGGGCTCGTTCGGCGTACCGGTCGGGCAGGTGGACGAGCACGGTACGCCCATCTGGCGTGACCCGTTCGACCTGCCCGGATACCTGCGGGCCGACGCACCCGGCGGAATCGCCACGCTGACGTTGTCCCCGCCGGGGAACGTCAACGTCCTGCACGTACGCAGCATCGACGGGGCTGGGAACGTCGGCCCGGAGGCCAGGTACACGATCCTCGTGGCGGACACTGCACCCCGCCTGACGGTCAACGGGGCGGAGAGTCCGTCCGGCGTCTACGAGGTCGACTACGGCAGCCGGTTGACGGTGCGGTTCACTCCGCACCCGGGCATCTCGCCGATCGTCGAGTACACCTATCGCTTGGACGATCGTGAGTGGACGGTGACGCCCGGACCGGACGGCACCGCTGAGGTCACGATCATCGCGGAGGGATCGGACGTCGCGGAGCTCGCCGTACGCGGCCGCAGCGCCAACGGCTGGGTGAGCCCGGAATACAAGGTCTTCCTCTTGCTGCTGACCGGGCCAAAGGTGACCGCCACCGTGAACGGAGTCGGCGAGGAGGCGGTGTTCGTCCTCACGCCTCGGCTTCCGGGGACGGCCGCCTACACCTACCAGTTCGACTATGGCGAGTACGCGACGGTCACCGCCGGACAAGACGGAACGGCCACGGTGACCTGGACGCCGACTTCAGCCGGATCCCACGTCCTGACGGTGTGGGCGGTCGACGCCTACGGCTCCTGGCTCACGTACACCGACTACACGTTCGACGTCGCGTAGGCGCCCCGCCCGCCGAGAGATCAGCGCTGGATCAGGGTTCGCGGTCGAATCATCGTGCAAGATTCGACCGCGAACCCTGATCCAGCGCACAACACGCGAAGCGCACAACACGCGAAGCGCACAACGCGCGAAGCGCAAGAAGCGGCCAGCGCGCGAAGCGTAGGAAGCAGGCTCAGCGAGCGAGCAGCGCGAGCGCCAGCCGATCGGAAGCGGCGGCGTCCACGGTCACGGGTACGCCCCAGTCTTGCCGAGCCAGGTGGCAGGCGGCGTGTTCCACGTCGGCGTCGCAGGTGGCGGCCTGCGCCACGACCTGCAGTACGCCGGACGCCACATCCGGGTTGACGACGAGTCGCCGGACGAGTGACGTCGTCACGCCGGCTCCTTCGAGCAGCAGGTCGGGTGGGGACGCCGACACCTCCAGCCGGGTGGACGGTCCGTAGGTCTCGTCGAGCTTCTGCCCGGGTGGCGGCGTGAACAGGATTTCGAGCGTGACCTCGCCGGAGCTGATCGGGGTGGCCGGGCGTTCGACCGTCAGGCGGCCGCCGTCCACGAGCGAGTCCACGGCGCCCGGCGCCAGCCGGACGAGCCGGTGGGCGGCGGACTCGACCACGAGGACGGCACCGTCGGCGGTCACGACGACGTCGCTGGGTTCGGCCAATCCGGCTTCCACCGTGGAGATCTGGCCGTCGGCGTACCGGCGGATCGCCCCGTTGTAGGTGTCGGCGATGAGAACCGAGCCGTCGGGCAGCGCGCAGACGCCGAGCGGGTGCTGGAGGAGCGCGGTGTCGGCCGGGCCGTCCACGTGCCCGAAGTCGAAGAGCCCCTGGCCGGCGGCGGTGTGCAGCTCGTCGTCCTCGATGTACCGCAGCGCGCTGGTCTCGGAGTCCACGAGCCACAGGCGCTTGCCGTCCGCCGAGACCGACAGGCCCGAGGGCTGCGACAGCCACGCCTGCTCCAGGTCGCCGTCGCGCAAGGCCTCCACCGTGGTCCCGGCATAGGCCCCGGCGGTACGCCGAATGGGGTCGAACCACCAGAGCTGGTGAATACCCGCCATCGCGATGACGACGCGACCGTCGTAGTACGCGACGTCCCAGGGGGACGACAGGTCGACGCTGACCGCGTCGTGCGGGTGGAAGTCCACCGTCGACCGCCACTGCCGCCCGGTGCCGGCGATCGTCGTGACCTCTCCCGTCTCCACGCGTACGCCCCGGAGCAGGTGGTTGACGGTGTCGGCGACGACGACGTCATAGCCGACCTGGTCGGAGACCTTCGCCGGGAGCAGGCACAGACCCTGCGGCTCGGAGAAGCTGGCCGTCGCGGGACCACCGTCGGCGCGGCCACGCGTACCGGAGCCGATCCGGCGGACCACCGTCTCGCCGTCTGCCGCGAGTTCGACCAGCGAGTGACGGGCGGAGTCGCTGACGAGCAGGCTGCCGCCGGGCAACGCGAGCGCCTTGCCGGGGAACCGCAGCGCGGTCTTACTGGGCAGCGGCGCCACGTAGGGCCCGTCGCCCCGGTGCAGCGTCCCCTTGGCGTCGTGCTCGGCGACGATCTGCTCGATCAGGCGCGTCAGGCCCTCCGCGTGCCCTTCGCCGGCCATGCTCGCGACCAGGTAACCCTCGGGGTCGACGACGCTCAGCGTCGGCCACGCCTTGGCCGTGTACTGCTGCCACATCTCCAGCTGCGGGTCGTCCAGCACCGGGTGCTCGACGCCGTAGCGCTCGACCGCCGCCGCCAGCGCGTCGGGATCCTTCTCATGCTCGAACTTCGGCGAGTGGACCCCGACGATCGTCAGGACGTCGGCGTACTTCTGCTCGAGCGGGCGCAGCTCGTCCAGGACATGCAGGCAGTTGATGCAGCAAAACGTCCAGAAGTCCAGAATGACGATCTTGCCCCGCAGGTCGGCGAGCCTCAGCTCCTTGCCGCCCGTGTTCAACCAGCCTCGACCGCGTAACTCCGGTGCCCTCACTCGCATCCGACAATCCTGCCGCATGCTGACCTTGGGCGGCGAGACGACCCAGTCACACCGCCGGACGGAGGCCGACCCCCGCTGACTCCAGCGCTGTGCGTACCCGCTGAGCGAGCGTGACCGCCCCGGGCGTGTCACCGTGCACGCAGATCGAGTCGACGTTGTGCGGGACGACCGTGCCGTCGAGCGCGATGACCCGCTGGTCCACGGCCATGAGCAACGCGCGGGCCACGACCTCCTCGATGTCGCCGATCACCGCGCCCGGCTTGCCGCGCGGGAGCAGCGTGCCGTCCGCGCGGTAGGCGCGGTCTGCGAATCCTTCGAAGACGACTTGTACGCCGGAGTCGGCGGCCTCGGTCGACAGGAGTGATTCGGGCGCGCACAGCAAGGGCAGGCCGACCGCGAGGGTGGCTTCGACGATCGCCGGGACATGATCGATCGCGTGATACAGGGCGCCGTGCGGTTTGACGTACCGGACTCGCGCGCCCTCACTGGCCGCCAGCGCCTGGAGGGCGCCGACTTGGTAGATCAGCTCGTCCCGGAGCTGCGGCAGCTCATACTCGATCTTGCGGCGGCCGAACCCGGCCAGATCCCGGTAGCCGACCTGTGCCCCGATGGCGACGTCGTGTTCGGCTGCGCCCGCGCAGACCCGGCGCATGATCCCCGCGTCGCCCGCATGGAAGCCGCAGGCCACGTTCGCGCTGGTCACAACGGCGAGCAGCGCGTCGTCGTCGCCGAGAGTCCAGTGCCCGAAGCCCTCACCGAGGTCCGCGTTGAGATCCATCCGCTCACCGTACCGACGCCATCTTGGGGGTCAGGCGTAGAGGGCGAAGTAGACCGCGATCTGGTGGCAGAGAGCGGCCACCAGGGTGCAAGCGTGGAAGAACTCGTGGTGCCCGAAGACCGTCGGCCACGGATTAGGCCGGCGCAGCGCGTAGAAGACCGCGCCGACGGTGTACGCCAAACCGCCCGCCAGCAGCAGGACGAGGGCCACGACACCGCCGTTGTGGAGGATGTCGGGCAGGACGGCGACGGCGACCCAGCCGAGGGCGATATACATCGGGGCGGAGACCCAGCGGGGGGCGTGCGGCCAGATCAGCGACACCGCCGCGCCCGCGATCGCGCCGGCCCAGACGATGAGGAGCAGCACGGTCGCCTTGCTCTGGTCCAGCAGCAGTACGCAGAACGGCGTATAAGTCCCGGCGATGAAGATGAAGATCATGGCGTGGTCGAGCCGCCGCATGATCTGGTAACCGCGCTCGCTCCACACCCGACGGTGGTAGAGCGCGCTGATCCCGAAGAGCCCGCAGACGGTGACGCTGTAGATGGCGACGCTGACGACGGGTGCGATGCCGGGCTGGAAGGCGGCCAGCGTGATTAGCACCGCCCCGCAGGCCAGGGCGATGAAGAACGCGTACGCGTGGAGCCAGCCGCGCAGGCGCGGCTTGCCGATGTCGGTCGGCTTCAGCTTCTGCTTCAGGTCAGCCGTCATGCTCACGTCATCAGGTTACGGCACCGTAGGTTACGACACCGTAGGTTGTGGCAATCTTCACCGGAACGGCAGACGGCGCCGAGCTTCAAGCCCGACGCCGTCCACATGAGAGGACTTAGAACGCGGCCTCGTCGAGCTGCATCAGGTCGAGCGAAGCGCCCTCGATGATGCGGCGGTCGGCGCCCAGCTTCGGCAGCACCTCGGAGGCGAAGAACTTCGCCGCCGCGATCTTGCCGGTGTAGAACGCCCGGTCCGCCTCGCTGACCTCGCCGTTGAGCGCGGCGAGCGCGACGGTCGCCTGCCGCTGGAGCAGCCAGGCGACCACCAGGTCACCCAGGGCGAGCAGGAGCCGGCGGGAGTGCAGGCCGACCTTGTAGACGGCGTCGGGGTCGCCCCCGGCCGCCTCACCCAACCAGCCGGTCAGGACGCCGACCATCCGCTGGAACTCCATGGCGGCCTTGCCCAGCGCCTCGCGCTCCTGCTTGAGTTCGCTGTTCTCGTTGTCGTCCGACAGGAACTCGGTGATCTCCGCCGCGACCGTGAGCATCGCCTTGCCGTTGTCCCGGACGATCTTCCGGAAGAACAGGTCGAGGCTCTGGATCGCGGTCGTGCCCTCATAGAGGGAGTCGATCTTCGAGTCGCGGACGTACTGCTCGAGCGGGTAGTCCTGCAGGAAGCCGGACCCGCCGAAGGTCTGGAGCGCCTCCGAGCCCAGCAGCTCGAACGCCTTCTCCGACCCGACGCCCTTGACGAGCGGCAGCAGCAGGTCGTTGATCTTCGTCGCCTTCTTCGCGGCGTCCGCGTCACCGGCAGCGGCGGCGATGCGCGCCTTGTCGGCCCACTGCGCGGCGTAGACGTAGAGCGCGCGCAGACCCTCCGCGTACGCCTTCTGCAGCATCAGCGAACGGCGGACGTCGGGGTGGTGCGTGATGGTGACCCGGGGAGCCGTCTTGTCGGTCATCGACTTGAGGTCGCCGCCCTGGACCCGCTCCTTGGCGTACTCCAGCGCGTTGAGGTAGCCGGTCGACAGGGTGGAGATCGCCTTGGTGCCGACCATCATCCGGGCGTTCTCGATGATGAGGAACATCTGCCGGATGCCCTCGTGCACCTCGCCGAGCAGCCAGCCCTTGGCCGGTACGCCGTGCCCGCCGAACGTCATCTCGCAGGTGGCCGAGACCTTCAGGCCCATCTTGTGCTCGACGTTGGTGGCGAAGACGCCGTTGCGCTCGCCCAGCTCGCCGGACTCCGGGTCGAAGTGGAACTTCGGCACCAGGAACAGCGACAGGCCCTTGGTGCCCGGACCGCCGGCTCCCGGAGTGTCGACCGGCCGGGCCAGCACGTAGTGGATGATGTTCTCGGTCATGTCCTGATCACCGGACGTGATGAAGCGCTTGACGCCCTCGATGTGCCAGGAGCCGTCCGGCTGCGGGACGGCCTTGGTCCGGCCGGCGCCGACGTCCGAGCCGGCGTCCGGCTCGGTGAGCACCATCGTCGAGCCCCAGCGGCGGTCGACGAAGATCTGCGCCCACTTCTTCTGCTCCTCCGTGCCCTCCGAGAGGATCGTGTTCACGAAGGACGGGCCGGACGAGTACATCCAGACCGCCGGGTTGGCGCCCAGCACCATCTCGGCGATGGTCCACCACAGGCTGCGCGGCGCGAGCGTGCCACCTACCGTCGAGGGCAGGTCGAGCAGCCAGAACTCGGAGTCCATGAACGCCTGGAAGGACTTCTTGAAGGCGTCCGGAACGGTGACGGAGTGCGTCGCCGGGTCGAAGACCGGCGGGTTCCGGTCGGCCTCGGCGAAGCTCGCCGCCAGGTCCACTCGCGCCAACCGGTCGACCTCGGCCAGCACGCCTCGCGCGGTCTCCGCGTCGACGTCGGCGTACGGGCCGGTTCCGAACGGCGTGTCGAAGACCTCGAAGAGGTTGAACTCCAGGTCCCGAAGGTTGCTCTTGTAGTGCGTCATCGCTTCCCCAAGCCCTTTGGTGTGTGCCGGTTACCGATCAGTAACCTCGACTGTAGCGCGCAAACATTACTCAGCGGTAACCGGGCGGGGAGAAATCACCGCGCACGTTGAAAGAAGTGCCACTTTCGTCCGTTAAGCCGGAAAAGTGAGTAGGCCCGGTCCGACCAGGGCAACCCGACACGCCGCTCGCCCCGTCACCTTCTTCGGAGGCTTTCGTTCCTGAGAGTGACTCGACAGGGGAGGAACGGACTATGAAGGTGATCATCGCCCGGCTGTTCGACAGCCGCACCCCCGCCCGCTACATCGGGCGGCACCGCGCGCCGAGCGCCCTTCCGGCGGCGTTCGCGATGGGCCAGGCCCGTCGCGCCCGCACGGCCCGTTTCGTCTCCTAAGCGGTACGCGTAGAGCGCGGACCGCTCGACTGGATCGGCCCGGCGTCCGGCCGATCGGGGGGCAGACCGGGTGAGGGCGTCCGCGGCGGGGATCCGCCGCCCTCCGAGGCCGGCCGAGCCGACGACGGCGCGGTGCCGACCTCCCAGCTGGGCATCGGCCCACCGGGCTGCGGACCGGTGTATTCGAGCAGAACGAGCGCGATGTCGTCGTCCAACCGTCCGTGGACCCATTCGACCAGTGCGGTCTCGACGGAGGCCAGCCCGTCGCCGACGGTCCCATGGCCGAGCAGTCGCCAGGCGCGCTCCGCGATCGGGAAGAACCGGCCGTCCCGCCGGGCCTCGGCGAGCCCGTCGGTGAAGATCAGCAGCCGGTCACCGGGCTCCAGACGTTCCACCCGGGCCTTGACCGAGGGCAGGAAGCCCAGCGGCGGGGCCGGCGCCGGCGGTTCGAGCGGGATGACATTGCCCCGCCGGAGCAGGAGCGGCGCGGGGTGACCACAGTTCACCACGGTCAGCGTTCCACCGCGTTCCTCGACGAGGACCGCGGTGACGAAATCCTCCTCGCCGACGCTGCGGGCGACCGCCCGGTCCAGGTCGGCCACGATGGCCCGCAGATCAGCCCGGTCGTACGCGACGTGGCGGTAGGAGCCGAGCACGATGCTCGCCAGGCGTACGGCTTCCAGGCCCTTGCCCCGGACGTCACCGACGATGATGCGTACGCCGTAGGCCGTCTCGACCGCCTCGAACAGGTCCCCGCCGATGTCGGCCGCCGCCGTCGCGGAGATGTATCGGCCCGCGATCGACAGTCCGCCGACGGTCGGGCCGAGCGGCCGCAGCACGGCCTGCTGGGCGATCATCGCGAGGTGGGACAGCTCGGCGATCCGCTCGGCCTGCTTCTGGCGTACCGCGGCGGCGGCTGACGCCAGGCCGGTCGCGAGGGCGATCCCGATGACGTTGAGCAACGTGGTCTGGCCGCGTGCACCGCCCATCACGGCGAACACGGTCCCGAGTGCGGTGGCCAAGCCGCCCGCGACCAGCACGGATCGCCACGGGGCGAAGGCGGCCGCCAGGAACGGAGCCGTCGCCATCAGGCCGATGTAGTGCGGCTCGGGTCCGTCTGCCCACTCCAGGATGGCCAAGCATAGGAGCAGGATGGCGGCCGCGCCGACGCCGGCGCGGGTGCCTGGGGAAAGTGGCCGGCGAGACGACCACAGCAGTCGTTCGAGTACGGCAATTAGCATGCCGGATCGCGGCGGCTACGACGATGAGGTTGACCCGACAGACGACCGCATTCTGACCGGGCGGAGGAGGGGTACGCCGATAACCGGTTGCCCCGCGACCGGTCAGCCTCAAGGATGACCCGGTGCTGGTAGCCCATCTCCCGTTGTACGGCTTACGTGTGCGTACGCCCGATCTGGAGCTGCGCCTGCCGCAGCTGGACGAACTCGCCCGTCTGGGGGACGTCGCCGCGGCGGGGATCCACGACGCGGACGTCATGCCGTTCATGCACCCGTGGACACAGCAGCCCGACGTCGGACGCCGGGTGATTCTGGGCGCGCTCGCCGAACTCGGCCAATGGCGGCCCGACGACTGGAGTCTCGGGCTGGTCGCCTTCCGGGGCGGCGAGCCGATCGGCCGGCAGATCCTGAGCGCCAAGGAGTACGCCGTCACGCGGGAAGTCCGCAGCTGGTCCTGGCTGGGACGGCAGTTCCACGGCCAAGGACTCGGTACGCAGATGCGCGCCGCCGTGCTTGCCCTGGCCTTCGACGGCCTCGGTGCGTTGAGCGCGTGCTCGGCCGCATTCCTGGACAACCACTCGTCGCTGCGCGTCTCGGAGAAGCTGGGCTATCAGCCCGACGGCGTCCAGGTCGACGCGGTGCGCGGCGTGCCCGCCATTTCCCGTCGGCTGCGACTCACTCGCGAACGCTGGTCGCAGCATTCACGCGTACCCGTGGAGATCGAGGGTTTGCGCCCATGCCTGGAGATGTTCGGCCTGAGCTAGCGCGTGGGCCAGGTCCGCCAGTTCTGCCACGAACGGCTCGGCGTCGGACCGCGCTGCCCCTGGTAGCGCGAGCCGTAGACGGACGAGCCGTAGGGATGCTCGGCCGGCGACGAGAGCCGGAAGAGGCAGAGCTGGCCGATCTTCATGCCGGGCCAGAGCTTGATCGGTAGGTTGGCCACGTTCGAGAGCTCGAGCGTGACGTGGCCCGAGAAGCCCGGGTCGATGAAGCCGGCGGTCGAGTGAGTGAGCAGACCGAGGCGGCCGAGCGACGACTTGCCCTCCAGGCGGCCGGCCAGCTGCTCGCCCAAAGTGACCACTTCGAGCGTCGAGGCCAGCACGAACTCGCCCGGGTGCAGGACGAACGGCTGATCGTCGTCCACCTCGACACACGCCGTCAGCTCGTCCTGCTGGACGGCCGGATCGATGTGCGTGTAGAGATGGTTGTTGAAGACCCGGAAGTGCCGGTCCAGTCGCACGTCGATGCTCGACGGCTGAATCAGGTCCGGTTCGAACGGGTCGAGCAGCAGATTGCCGGCCTTCAGCTCGGAGACGAGGTCGCGGTCGGAGAGCAGCACCCCTGGGACTCTACCTGCCCGGCTTTATGTACTACTTCCGCGCTACCTCGGCGATTCGGCTAGGTGTTCGTACGTCTGTTCTATAGAATCGTGGTATGGCTTCCTGGACGCAGTTCGCCGCGGCATCTCCCCGGCTCGCCGCGCAGATCCGTGCGCTGTTCCACCAGTACGGCCCGGGACTGGGCTACCTCGCCACGGTCCGGTCCGACGGCGGCCCGCGGGTGCACCCCGTCTCCCCGCTCATCACCGAGGAGGGTGCCTACTGCTTCCTCATCGACTCGCCGAAACGCCGCGACCTCGAACGCGACGGCCGATACGCGCTACACGCCTTCCCGGCCGAGGAGACCGACGTCGAGGCGTACCTGACCGGGACGGCCCGGCCGGTCGAGGACGCCGCGGTCATCGCCCGCATCGCCGCGCGAGCCGGCGCCGACGACTCGGTCGACTGGCGCCTCTTCGAACTGCACGTCGAGGTCGCGATGCTGCACTCCCCCATGGGCCCCACCAGCGACGGGCGAGCCCGGTCCGGCGTGGCCCAGGTGTGGCGCGAATCCCCGCCCGAACGGCGAAGCCCGCGCCGCCGAGGGTGGCGACGCGGGCATGTTCCCGCAGTGCTCCGGGATGTGATCGCGGCCTGACGCCCCCCGGCTCAAGACCCCTGTTCCCCCGTTTTCTCGCCGCGTTGACCTCGCAGTCAGTCAACGCGGCGAGATCCTGTCAGCTCCGGTAGGCCGTCCACCCGTCGAGCATCCGCTGGGCCTGGCCCGCGGTGAACTCGTACATGCAGGCGTCGTCGGTGTAGTCCATGAAGTTGTGGATCGGGTCGGTGCCCGAGGCCGAGCAGGTGTCGCGGTCGACCGGGCACCCGAAGGCGGCCGACTGCTCCGCCGGCGTGTCCGAGACCTTGTCGTTGGTCTTGGAGCAGCCGCCCTGGAACGTGTGGTAGAGGTTCAGCCAGTGGCCGACCTCGTGCGTCGCCGTGTCACCCTCGTTGTAGGGAGACGCGGTGCCACCGGGCACCGACTCGGCGAGAATCACGACACCGTCCGAACTCGACAGCTTCCGCGTCGGGAAGGTCGCCCAGCCGAGCAGGTCGTCGCTGAGCAGACCGGTGTAGATGTTCAGCGTGCCGGCGCCACCCTCACGCAGCGCCGCCTTCATCTCCTTCTCGCCCTGCGAGCCGTAGACGATCGGGTACCACGCCGAGTTGACCACCCGGTTCACCTTGGTCAGCTGGAACTGGAAGGCCGTCGCCGAGCCGCCGTAGCCGCCCGCGTACGACTTGTTGAGCACGTCGAGCTGGGCGGTGATCAGGTTGTCCGGGATGTTCCCGTTGGCCCGCGTGCCGTCCGAGCTGACCACGTGGACGACCACCGGGATCGTGATCGTCGCGGCGGCCGTGACCGCGCCCGGCGTCTTACCCTTGCCCTTGAGCAGGGCGTTGGTCTCCTTCTCACGGGCATCGGTCTGCGCGGCGGTCAACTCGTTCGGGTCGACCTTGCCGACGCTGCCGGGCTTCGCCTTCGCAGTGGCCGCGCCGCTCACAACCGGGTCGTAACAAGCCGCCGACGTCGCCGCGAACGCGCCCAACGCCACCGGTGAAGCATTGAGCACAAAGGCGGCCGCAGCGACCACCGCGAGTCCGGCCGCACGCTTCATGGGCTTACGCCCTGCGTCTGCCATGCCATCTCCTCCCCACGACACGCCGGTAGTCGTGTCGCGACAGTGCGCCCCGGGATCGGGGGTTCCTCGGACGCTACGGAGGATCGACGACGGTCGAGAATAGTACGCCCGGCCTTGACTGTCGCCGTGCTGCGGTCATCATCGTGGCAGAGACATCAGCCGATCATCGGATGCCGGGGTTACGCACCCCCGGGGCAGACCTGATAGAGTTGCGCCGCCTGCGGGTGTAGTTCAATGGCAGAACATCAGCTTCCCAAGCTGACAGTGAGGGTTCGATTCCCTTCACCCGCTCCATACGAAGAGCCCTGGTCGAGACCTAGATCTCCACCAGGGCTTTCGACTCTCCGGGGTCCCTTCCTTCTCGCCCCGTGGCGGCGACCCTGCAGCCGAGCCGCCTGCCCATGACGAAGACATGATCTTCGCGGTAGGGTCACGGGCCCAGTCGCGCTAATACTGAGCGTCGTCCGGCTGGCCACGGCCGAAGTCACCGTTCGGTAGGAGAGAAGATGAGACTGGTATCCGGGCTTGCCCTCCTGACGTTCGCGACTGGGCTAGCGGCCTGTACGCCGTCGGCTCCAGAACCGGTCGGGCCGAAGGCCAGCGCAGGGAGCGTGGTCGACTGCCGGCCTGATCAGGCGTCCGTCACCTGGGGTGCGAAGAGCACCGTCAAGGTTCTCACCGGCGCGAAGCAGCTGGAGATCAGTAGTTCCGGCGAGCGCAGTGTCGGCGTCGTACGGCCAGAGGCGCGGCTGGTGGCTGAGGTGGCCAACGGCCCGCGTGAGGAGGAATGGGTCCGTTGGTTGCTCGCACAGGCGAACAAGGATCTCGGCATTCCCGTCGATGAGGCGAAGAGCCCACCGCTGAGCGGCGTGGATTCGTTTCTGGACAACGTGAAAGTGCCCGGTCGGTACATCGGCTTCGTGGGCGTCGGCGAGCTGACGCTCCCGTTCACGGTCACTTGCGCAGGTCAGTCCGCGATCATGGGCGACGTTCACGCGTGGGACAACTCGACGACGGGCATCCTCCAGTGTTCGCGAACGCCGGAACCCGGCAGCTTCTCCGAGCTGGCTAAGAAGAACTACTGCTGTTAGCCGAAGCCGGCCTCGTCAGAGGTCGGCTTCGGCGCTCTCGAGGAGGCCGAGCGTCTCGCGTACGCGTCTGCCCCAGCGCTCGTGCGCGGCTTGGCGGCTGACGCCGGCGGCTCGGGCGATGAGTTCCCACGTGGCTCCCCAGCGGCGCAGACCCAGCACGGTGCCGAACGGGTCCAGCCCCAGCGCCAACTCGATTCGCAGTTGCAGCAGTCCCGTCGCGATGTCGCGGGTCGTCGCGGCGTCGCCTTGCTCTGCTTCCCATTCGGGCGTCCCGGGGAGGGGGCGCGGGCCGAGGATGCGGTCGGCCTGGCGGCTGGCCTCGTTTACGGCGGCCAGCCCGGCAGCGGTCACTGCCGGGCCGATGTCCGTCGTGCAGGCCTTCTCGATCATCATGCTGTCAAGGCTAGCTTGACACGCCCGGCGCCGTCAAGGAAACCTTGACGGATGGCGGCCACCCGCAGCAGCCGCCAGGTGAGGGCGATCAACATGCCGAACTCGGCGGCGGCCATGACGCGCTCGGTCAGGCCGATGGCGTACCGGTGGAGGAGGTAGGTGGAGGCGAGCATGGCCAGCGCGGCGGCTGCTCCGGCGGCGGTGAGTCGGCGAAAGCCCAGCCGCAGCCCGGCCGCCAGCAATGCGGCGAACGCGACGGTGGAGGCGTACCGGTGGACATAGCCGGTGGTGCTGAGCACCTCGCCCACCGGATCGGTCGGGACGACGGTGGCGACGAGGAGAGCGCCGCTCCAAACGCTGAGCAGCGCGGTGGCCAGCCGGTCGGCTCGATGGAGCGACGGCAGCAACGCCAAGGTGGCCAGCGCGGCGAGGCCCATGGCGGTCTCCACCGCCCCACCGCGATCAGCGGCCGCGTAGTCGCTGATGGTGTGGGCCCAAGGCGAAAGGCCGTTGCCGTCGAGGTGCCCGGCCACGGTCAGGAGCACCGACAAGAGGAATCCGAAGAGGACGAACGAAAGGCGAGTCATGCCGAGAATGCTCGTCGTACGCCGAGCGCGAGACATCGCCGTCGCGACGGGTTCAGCGCTCCGTCGTGCGAGCTAGGTGACTGTCCCGTAGGGGGCTACCGCTCGCCGCAGCGAGCGCTGGATCAGGGATCTCGGTCGAATCTTGGGGCAAGATTCGACCGAGATCCCTGATCCAGCGGGGAACGGGGGAACGCGGGAACGCGGGAACGCGGGAAAGCGCAGCCGTCAGGCGCCGTAGGGGCGGCCGTACCCGTAGATCGGTGCGGCGTCGATCTTTCGCATCATGATCGGTACGCCGGCTCGGGACGCGTGCACGATCCAGTTGTTGCCGACGTACATGCCGACGTGGTGGATGTCGGAGTAGTAGAAGACGAGGTCGCCGATACGCAGGTTGGCCCGTGACACGTGCTGGACCGAGTTCCACTGCGACTTCGCATTGTGCGGCAACGAGATGCCGGCCGCCTTCCACGCCGCCATCGTCAGGCCCGAGCAGTCGAAGGAGTCGGGTCCGTCGGCGCCCCAGACGTAGGGCTTGCTGATTTGGCGGCAGGCGTACTTGACCGCAGTGGCGGCCTTGCCACCCGGGTAGGTCGCCGGGCACGGGGCGGGGCGCAGGTCGCCGAGTCCGCCGGTGGTCGCGTACAACTTCTGGACCTGATCCTGCAGCGTCTTGATCTGGCTGTTGAGCTGCTTGGCCTGGTCGTTGAGCTTCTTCTCGGCGTCGGCGAGCGCGGCGATCTTGTCGTCGATCGGCTTCTTCTTGTTCGCCAGGTCGTCGCGCTTGGCGATGACATCCGACAGTTTGTCCTGCTGGATGCGCGAGAACTGGTCGAGCAGCACCAGCTGGTCCGTGACATCGGTCGGCGACTTGGCCGAGAGCAGGGCGTTCAGCTCGGTCGTGTTGCCGCCGGTGTACAGGTAGGCGGCGAACTCGCCGACTCGCGCGCTGGCCACGTGCAGTTCGAGCTCCAGCGGATCGAGCTGCTTCTTCAGTCCCTCGAGCCGCTTGCGTTCGGCGGTGAGCTTTTCCTTGGTGTCGTTGTGCTGCTCCAGCACGGGCTCGAGCTTGTTCCAGGCGTCGTCGATCTGCTTCTCCAGCGCGCTGACCGACGGGTCCGCCCGGACCGCCTCGCTGCTGAGCAGCATCCCCATCGTGGCGACGACCGAGAGCGCGAGAGTGATCAGGGCACGTTTCTTGCGGGTGGGTTGGCTGGCCACCGTGGGTGGGTCTCCTCTTCCACCGAGGACGTTCGCAGTCGCCCTCACCGCCTACCGGGTTAGCTGCCGGGTTCGCGCTGGAAGATGCGCTACCGCTGACGCGGATTCACCCCCGAGGCGACACGCGCCTCACTTACCTGGGTCCCCGGTCCACGACGGTGTCGCGGTTCGGCGGCGGCGCGAGGGGCCGCCCCGGATGGCCGACCGACTTCCTGCGCCTCGATGACTCTAAAGTCGTGCGTTATCAAACCGCAACCCGAGACGCGCGCGCACTTCAATGTGTAGTCAATGAATTACCCGACCGTGACGTAGACGTCGTCCAGAATGCCGTGAAACTGGTCGTTCCACGGCCCGATCCCCTTGCCGCCCAACCGGAGCGGATCGGAGTTCACAATGGACAACTGCGCGGGAATCACGGTGCTCGCCCGCAATTCACCGTCTACGAACAACGCCAGTCCGGTGCTTCGGCGTACGCAATCCAACCGATGCCACGCACCGTCCGCGACGGTGTGACGCCACTGCGCGACATAGATGCGGTTGACCCCGAAAACCAATCCCGCGACGACGCAACTGGGCAGGCCGGCGAAGTGATCCACCTGGAGTTTGTACTGGGTGCCCTGAGTCGAGAAGCCCTTCTGCACGATGTTCTCGCCGTCACTGGTGTCCTGCGGATCCAGCAACACCTGCGCGCCCCATGCGACGTCGGCCTGCCCTGGATTCAGCCACGGCCCCGGATCGCTCTCGAGGATCGCCCTCGGGCATTCGGCCTCGTCACCCGGACAGACCGGCGGATATCCGACCGCCACCGTGCCGGCGCGGGTCTTGGCTGTCAGAGCACCGCCCATCACCCCGACGGGGTGCAGCCGGAGAGTCCGATCAGCGTCCCAGATCGGATCCGCCAAGCCCGCGTCGAAGGCGTACCGGAGGGTGACGGCCTCACCGGCGGCCCGCCGCTGGTCCGGAGTGCGGACGGCGGCGGTCGGGCTGGCGGGAGCCGGGACGGTCGCGAGCAGAACGGCCAGCAGGCCGGCTCCGCTGCCCAGGCTGAGACGGAGACCCCTCATTGGGACAATTGTGCCGAAATTCGGCACAATTGTCCGTTAAAGCACGGAACGCGTCCCGCTGGGGCTGATCGGCATATTCGATATGTACGCCATTCGCACGTAGTCACCACTGTGCGGGGCGTGGACCATGAGCCCGTTACCGACGTATATGCCGACGTGATGATGATCGGAGTAGAAGAACACCAGGTCACCGGGTTGTAGGTTTGCCCGGCTCACGTAGTGCGACTCGTTCCACTGGGCGCCGGTGTAGTGCTCCAGGCTCTTGCCTGCCGCCGCCCACGCTGCCTTGGTCAAGCCCGAGCAGTCGTAGGAGTTCGGCCCGTCAGCGCCCCACACGTACGGCTTGCCGATGAGGGAGCACGCCCTCTTCACCGCGGTGGCGCGGGCACCACCCGGCAGCACCGGCGGGCAGACGCCGATCCGGAGGCTGCCACCGACCGTCGACGACCCGTACGCCTGGATGCGCAGCTTCTGCAGGCGATCCATCTCCGCTTGGATGGACTTCTTCTGCGCCGCCAACGCGGCATCCTGCTGGGCGAGCGTGGCGATGAGCTGGTCGAGCTGGGCCTTCTGCCCGTCATAGATGTCCCGCTGCGCCGCGACCCCCGCGATCGCCTGCTGCTGGGTCTGCGAGATCTGCTCCAGCGTCGTCAACTGGTCCAGGAACTGATCCGGCGACTTCGCGTTCAGCAGCCCGGTCAGCCGCGACGCCGGCCCGGTCATGTAGTAGGCGCTCGCCATGTCGGCGACCTGGCCGAGCGAGACCTGCACCTGGAGGCTGAGCGGCGCGATCTTCTTCTGAAGGTCGCGAGCCTTCTTCTGGTTCTTGGTCAGATCGTTGTGGACCTTGTTGTACTGCTCGATCGCGGGCTCGAGCTTCTCCCAGGCCTCGTTGATCTGCTTCTCGATCTCGGCCACGCTGGGCGCGGCGTAGACCGTCGAGGGGACCAAGCCGATGAGCAACACGCCGAGGGCCGTAATCAGTCCACGGTAGAGAGTGCGGGGGTGGGGCACAGCTCATCACCCTAGGGGCGGGCGTTCGGCGTACGCAAGGCGTCAGTGCGGAAACTTCACCCTGCTCACGCCTGTTTACTCGCGGTCAACGCAGCTCGATGATCGCTGGGAGGGGTCAGCGACCCGAGACCGCCGCCAGGACGTCGTCCAAGGTCACCACGCCGATCGGGCGGCGCCCGTCGCTGACCAGCACCATGTGCCGGCGTTCGCGACGCATCGCCAGCAGCAGTTCGGCGAGGCTGCGCTCCGGCGGCACCACGGCGAGCGGCCGGATGACGTCGGGCGGGATAGGGGCTCGCCGGGCCGCGCCGCTCATGCCGATCACGTCCTTGATGTGCACGAATCCGAGGACGCGGCGGCTGAGCCGCTGAACGACCGGGAACCGGGACCGGCCGGTCCGGGTGGCCAGCACTTCGAGCGAGGCGGGCGAGGTGTCGTCGGTGACCAGGTCGACCTCGGCCCACGGGCGCAACGCGTCCCCCGCCGTACGCTGATGCATCGCCAGCGCGCCGGAGATCCGGGCATGCTGCTCCGGATCGAGCAGGCCTTCCGAGCGGGCCTGAGTGACCAGGCCGGCCAGCTCCTCCGCGGTGAAGACCGACTTCACCGAGTCCACCGCGTCGATCCGCCAGAGTTTGAGGACCCGGCGCGACAGCCATTTCATGACCAGCAGCAGCGGCTTGGTGACCGTGCAGAAGAGCAGCATCGGCGGGCCGAGCCAGACCACCGAGGCCTCGGGCCCGGCGAGCGTGATGTTCTTCGGGACCATCTCGCCCAGGACCGTGTGCAGGTAGACGACGATGGCCAACGCGATCACGAAGGACACCGGATGCACCAGCTGCTCCGGCAGGTTGACCAGCTCGAACGGAGTCTCGAGCAGGTGGGCGATGGCCGGTTCGGCGATCGCACCGAGCAGGATCGAGCAGATCTGGATGCCGAGCTGCGCACCCGCGATCATCAGTGGGATCTGCCCCATCGCGGTCAGCGCCCACCGCGCACGCCGTGAGGTCGCGGCCTTCGGCTCCAGCACGGTACGCCGGGAGGCGATCAGGGCGAACTCGGCGCCGACGAAGAACCCGTTGCCCAGCAGCAGGAGGATCATGATCACGATACCGGTCACGCGGCATCGTCCTCGTGCTCGTCGTCGGACTCCGGGCGGACGACGCGTACCTGCTCGACCCGGTGGCGGTCGGTCTCCACGACGGTGAACTCCCAGCCGTTCTCGCGTACCGTCTCGCCCACGCTCGGGATGTGCCCGAGCCGGGCCATGAGGAAGCCGGCCAGCGTCTCGTAGGGGCCGTCCGGGAGGCGGAAGCCGGTCTGCTCCCGCAGCTCGTCCTCGCGCAGCACACCGTCCACCAGGTGCTCGCGGGCGTCGGCCGGTGCGGTCAGCTCGACGTCGACCCAATCGGTGTCGTGCTCGTCGGCGATCTCGCCGACCATCTCCTCGACCAGGTCCTCCAGCGTGACCACGCCGTCGGTGCCGCCGTATTCGTCGACCACGATCGCCAGTTCGGCCCGGGCGGCGTTGAGCGCCTCCCACACCGCATCCAGGTCGAGCGACTCGGGCACGAGCACCGGCTCGCGCGCGACCGCGTTGACGCTGGTCACCGCACGCCGGTGGGGCGGCACCGCCAGCGCGTCGGTCAGCTCGACCACCCCGGTGACCTGGTCGAGGGTCTGCTCGTACACCGGGAACCGGCTGTGCCCGGTCTCGATCGACGTCGTGATCAGATCCGCCACCGTGTCGGTCGCGGTCAGGCCGACCACGTCGACTCGCGGCGTCATCGCCTCGGCCGCACGCTTCTCGCCGAACCGCACGGTGCGCTGGAGCACCAGCGCAGTGTCCGAGGGCAACGCGCCCGCCCGCGCGGAGATCGCCGCGAGCAGGCCGAGCTCCTCCGGCGACCGCGCGCTGGCCAGCTCCTCCTGCGGCTCGACCCCCAACCGGCGGACCAGCCAGTTCGCGCTGCCGTTCAGGGCCGCGATGAGCCACGTGAAGGTACGCGAGAAGACGCGCAGCGGTCCGGAGGTCCGTAACGCCAGTGGCATCGGGCGGGCCAGTGCCGCGTTCTTCGGGACGAGTTCGCCGAAGAGCATCGACAGCAGGGTGGCCAGGGTGAGCGCGATGGCGTGGTTGATCGCCGGGCCGAGACCGAGGCCGGACAGCAGCACGTCGAAGGCCGGCTGCGCGATGTAACCGGTGAGCAGCGCGGTGATCGTGATGCCGAGCTGCGCCCCGGAGAGCTGGAAACTCAGAGCGCGCAACGCACGGCGTACCGTGCGTGCGCGCTTGTCGCCGGAGTCGGCCAGCTCGTCGATCTCCGCCCGGTCCACCGTGACCAGCGAGAACTCCGCCGCCACGAAGAAGGCGTTGCCCGCCGTCAGGAGCACGAAGAGCACCAGTGGCAGCAGGACCGTGAGCAGTAGACCGTCGATGACGTGGATCTTACAAGCCGCCTACTCGGCCGTCGCCGCTGCCGCGGTGGGCTCCGGCTTGACCGACCGCAACAGGACGGTGGCGACGTCGACGACCTCGACCTTCTCCCCCGCCCCCGCGGTGTTCACCCCGTCGGTGATCATCGTCGAGCAGAACGGGCAGCCCACCGCGATGGTGGCCGCGCCGGTCGCGATGGCCTCCTCGGTGCGCTCCACGTTGATCCGCTTGCCGATCCGCTCCTCCATCCACATCCGCGCACCACCGGCGCCGCAGCAGAACGAGCGCTCCATGGTGCGCTGCATCTCGCGTACGGGCTGGTCGCCGAGGGCCGCGCCGAGCACCTCGCGTGGCGGGGTGAAGACGCGGTTGTGCCGGCCGAGGTAGCACGGGTCGTGGTAGGTCAAGCCCCCGTCGACCGGGCGGACCGGGGTGAGCTTGCCGGTCTTGACCAGGTGCGCCAGCAGCTCGGTGTGGTGCACGACCTCGACGTCCAGGCCGAGCTGCTTGTATTCGTTGCCGATGCTGTTGAAGCAGTGCGGGCAGGTCGCCACGATCTTCAGGACGCCGGCTTCCTTGAGCGTCTCGACGTTCTGCTGGGCGAGCATCTGATAGACGAATTCGTTGCCGATCCGGCGGGCCGGATCACCGGTGCAGGTCTCGTTGTTGCCCAGGATGGCGAACTGGACGCCGGCCTCGTTCAGCAGCGTCGCCACCGCGCGGGTGGTCTTCTTGGCCTTGTCCTCGAACGCGCCCGCGCAGCCCACCCAGAACAGGTACTCGAACTCGGCGCCGTCCGCGACTCGGGGAACCTGGAAGTCCAGACCCTTGGTCCAGTCCTCTCGCGTGTTCGGCGGGGCACCCCACGGGTTGCCCTTGTTCTCCAGGTTGCGCAGCATGACGCCGGCCTCGGCCGGGAAGCTGGACTCGATCATGACCTGGTAGCGGCGCATGTCGACGATGTGGTCGACGTGCTCGATGTCCACCGGGCACTGCTCGACGCAGGCGCCGCAGGTGGTGCAGGACCACAGAACGTCCGGGTCGATGACGCCGTTCACGTCCGCGCCGCCGATCAACGGCCGCTCGCTCTCCGCCCGGGCGAGTGCGAGGACGTCGAGGTCTCGGTGGCTCTCGTCGGCCAGCAGATACGGGGCCTTCGCGTACGCGTGATCGCGGAGACTCGTGATGAGCAGCTTCGGCGACAGCGGCTTGGCGGTGTTCCACGCGGGGCACTGCGACTGGCAGCGGCCGCACTCCGTGCAGGTGGTGAAGTCGAGCAGGCCCTTCCAGGTGAAGTGCTCGACCTGGGCGACCCCGAAGAGGTCCTTCTCCGGGTCCGCCTCCTCGAAGTTCAGCGGCTGACCGGTGCTGTCCGTCATCGGCTTGAGCGCGCCGAGCGCCGGGCGCTCGGTCCCGGTGCGCTTGAAGAAGATGTTGAAGAACGCGGCGAACCGGTGCCAGGCCACACCCATCGTGAGGTTGAGGCTGATGACGATGACCCAGATCATCGAGACGGCGATCTTGATCATCCCGATGATCGAGACGGCGGCCGCGCTGGCGGGCAGGACGTCGCCGAGCGCGTGGCTGACGGGCGCGGCCCAGACCGGGTAGGGCAGGTGGCCGTTGGCGGCCTTGAAGCCTCGGATGAGCATGCCCATGATCAGGACGAGCAGGACGACCCACTCGACGAAGTAGCCCTGCCACATGGTCGAGCCGGCGAACCGGGAGCGGCGGCCGGGGCGGCTGGGGCGGTTCCTCAGCCGGATGACCATCAGGTAGAGGATCGCCGGGATGCCGAGGACGCCGACCCATTCGGTGACCACGCCGAACAGGCCCCAGTGGCCGATGATCGGCAGCTCGCCGGTCGGGGTGACCACCTCCCAGTACGCCTCCAGCACGAGCGAGGAGAGCAGGACGAAGCCGACCATGACGAACCAGTGCGCCACGCCGACCGCGGTCCACTTGAGCATCCGCGTGTGACCGACGGTCTCCGCGAGCATGACCTTCAGGCGCTCACCCTTGTTCCCCGTACGCGTGGGGTCTGGCTGGCCCAGCCGGATCACCGCCAGCATGCTGCGTACCGCGCGGACGACCAGGAAGACCGCGACCGCGGTGATCGCGAAAGCCCCGATCGTGGTGACGATCTGCACGCCGCCCATGCACCACTCCTCGTTCTGCTCGGCTCCAGTGCCGCTCAGCCTACCGTCTTAGTTACCCGTCAGTAACGTCTACTACGCCACAGCGTACGGTCAGCCTACGAGGACCGCTCGTCCGGCGGGAGTCGGCGGGGCAGCGCCACGTGGTTTCGCGCCCTTAGACTCGGGCGGCATCCTCCCCCTCACCCCTTGAGGACCAGTCTTGAGAACACGCACCCGCGTGGCGCTCCTCGCCGCGGGCGTAGCGCTGGCCGGGGTTGCGGTGGCGAGCGCCGTCCCGGACGACGCCCCTGTCGCGACCTTGTCGCCCGCCCCCGTGGCCGGCAGCACCGGCGACGGCCCCGCTTCGGAGGCCACCTCGACTTCAGGCTCGTCGACGACGGCCGACCAGCGCAGCCAGACGCCGCCGAACGGGTCGACGTCGATCGGCGCCGGCATCCGGGAACTGCGGACGGCCGGCAACGGGAAGAACACCGTCCTCGTCTCGCCCGCCGGCACGGTCACGGCCGCGACGGCTGAGGCCGGCAAGGCGCTGACCACGGCCGGCGCCGACGCCTTCACCACCCGATACGCCGCGGCCTTCGGGCTCACCGCTGCGCACTCCCTCAGCAAGTCCCAGACCACGACGCTGCCCGGCGGCGACACGATCAGCCGCTACCAGCAGACGGCGGGCGGCCTGCCCGTGCTGGGCGGCCAGATCGTGGTGACGAGCCACGGCAAGCGAGTCCAGTCTGCGATCGCCGAGACGTCGAGCCTGTCGCCGGTCGCCACCAAGCCGGCCGTCCCGGCGGCGACCGCGGCCGCGACGGCCGTCGCGTCGACGGCGGAGAAGGTCGGCCTCGACGCGACGACACTACGGGCGGGCACGCCGGAACTGACCTTGTACGACCCGACCGTGCTCGGCGCCCCCGGCGCGGCCGGCCTCCGCCCGACCTGGCAGGTGGGCGTACGCGCCGGCAACGGCGGCGACGTGGCGACCGTCCTGGTGGACGCGCTCGACGGCCAGACCCGGCTGACCATGTCCGAGCGGCAGTCGGCGCGCTACCGCGTCATCTGCGACCTCGCCAACACGGCCGTCAACGTGGACGTCGCCGCCAACTACGCGTGCACCACGACCAGCCCGCTCGGCCTGCAGCCGACCACCCGGAAGGAAGGCGGCGTCGCGAGCACCGTCGCCGAGGTCAACAAGGCATACGACCTGCTCGGCGCGATCCACTCGTTCTACCAGGACTCCTTCGGAGTGGACTCCTTCGACGGGCGCGGCGCGCAGATTCGGGCCACCGTCCGCGCCTGCTACAAGTACCTGGTGCGGCAGTACTGCCCGTACGAGAACGCCTTCTGGGACGGCAGCCAATTCGTCTTCGGTACCGGGTTCGTGGTCGACGACGTGACCGCCCACGAGTACACGCACGCGATCACCGAGTACTCCTCACACCTGTACTACGCGTACCAGGCGGGGGCGATCAACGAGGCGCTCTCCGACATCATGGGCGAGCTGTTCGACCAGCAGTACGCCACCGCCCAGGACGACCCGGCGAAGGCCTGGTGGCTGGGCGAGGACCTGACTGCGTCATCGACGCTTCCGGTGCCGCTGCGCCGGATGGACGACCCGACCGCCATCCCGGACGTCGGCTACCGGCAGCCCGCCACGCTCGGCGGCCAGTACTGGTACAACGGCGACGACGACAACGGTGGCGTCCACATCAACTCCGGCGTGGCGAACAAGGCGGCGTACCTCATCGCGACCGGGACGAACGGCCTCACCAACCGGCAGTCGGCGCAGCTCTGGTGGCGGGTCATGCACGTCCTGCCGTCGGGCGCGGACTACACGGTGCTGGCCGCCGCGCTCCGCAGCTCGTGCACACAGCTGATCGGCAAGTTCGGCATCACCCCGGCGAACTGCGGTGCGGTCGATGCGGCCATCACGCAGACCAACATGGCGGGCGCCCAGACGCTCGCCGGCACCGGCGTGACCCACCTGGCGCTGTGCCCGTCGTCGGCCACCCAGCCGATCGACACGGCGTACTTCGACGGGTTCGAGTCGGCGGGCGGCTGGCTGTTGTCGAACACGAACTACTGGGAGTACATCCCGGCCGGGCTTCCCGCCGGCTACGCCCCCTACCAGTACGCCGCGTCCGGCACGAGCTCCCTGAACACCTGGGCGAGCGGCCCGACCGGGAACGGCGCCACGGCGACGATGCCGGTAGCCGTGACGGTTCCGGCGAACGCGTACCTGCGGTTCGCCCAGTCCACCCTGTCGCGGTCCACCGGCGCGGCGACGGTGCTGGAGGTCAGCATCAACAACGGGGCCTGGCAGGCTCCGCCCGCCGCGCTCGGCTACACCGGGCTCACCCAGACCCGGGGCTACTCCGACATCCGGCTCAACCTGACCAGCTTGGCGGGTAAAACGGTCAAGTTCCGGTTCCGGCTCTCGAGCGCGTCGAACGCCGACTACTACGACTGGTATGTCGACGACTTCCACATCTACGGCTGTGCCAACCGCCCGTCGGCTCCCAAGGGGTACGCGTACTACGAGGGCACGACCGCCGTGGTCGGCGGACTGAGCATGGCGGGCGGCTTCCTCCCGGCCGGGACGACGCTGGATCACTACGAGTTGGCGTACAACTCGGGCATGCGGGGAGCGCCCACGGTGCTGGCCAGTTCGGCGAGCGGGTTCTCCGTGGCGGCCGACGGCCGCACGCGGACCGTGAAGGTACGCGCGGTGACCACCACCGGAGTGGCCGGTGACTGGCTGGTGCTCCTGCTGACCCAGAGCGCGCCGACGGCGTGTCAGCGCTCGGCTTATCCGCCCGCGACCGGGACGACGGAGGCCTGCCTGCGGGATACGCTGTCGCGCTGGCGCGGCGCACCGCCCACCCTCGGTGACGGGACGCGCTGACCGCCCGGAAGAGTGGTAAAAGGCCCCACAGCTTCGGCTGTGGGGCCTTTTATGTGGTCTAAGACCGGGTCAGCGCCACTTGGAGAGCAGGCCGAGCGCGACGACCATCGCGCCGAACCCGACCGCGATGTTCCAGTAGTTCCAGCTCAGTACGGGATACTCCCCCTGCGAGAGGTAGTACACGACGAGCCAGGCGATACCCAGAACGATCAACGTCACCGCGGTGATGGGCAGCCAGATCGGGCTCGGCCGCTTGTCGGCCATCGCAGCGGTGGGCCGCACGTCGGTCGGCGGCGTGTAGACCTTCTTCTTGCGGACCTGCGACTTCGGCACCGTAGTTCTCCCTGGGGCTGGTTTGACCCGAATTCCGGGACCGGGTCACCGCACCGGAGGATGACGGCGCGGACCGGCCTGAATAATGTTCAACAGCTAGCGTAGTCATATCGACACGCCATGACGAGAAGGGGGAGTGGTGGAGTACACATCCGGCTCCTCGTCGTGGCGTCGGGCGGTCGGGCGAGCAGTGGGTATCCTACGGCCTCGCCGCCGTACCGGGCGGTCCCTCGGCTGGTCCGTCGGCGTCCCCGCGATCATGATCGCGGCCGGCGTACTGTTCACCACCAGCGCAAACGTCGCCTCGGGGACTGACCTCCGTGAGGATAGGCGGCCGCAAATGGCCCAGGTGATCACCGAGCAGCAGGCCCGGATCGCCGAGGAACAGGCGACCGCCTCCCGGCTGCGGACCGAGGTCGATGAACTGACCGGCAATCTGGCCGGGTCGGACACCCCCATCGCGCAGGCGCGCGCCCAGGCCGAGGCCCGCCGGCAGGCCGCCGGGCTGGTCGCCCTCAAGGGCCCCGGTGTCACGGTCCGTCTCAACGACGCGCCGGCCGGGGCCGGCGGCAGCCGTCCCGAGGGGGCCACCAATGACGACCTGGTCGTCCACCAGCAAGACGTCCAGTCCGTGGTCAACGCCCTGTGGGCGGGTGGCGCGGAGGCGATGACGATCATGGGCGTACGCATCATCTCGACGAGCGCGGTCCGCTGCGTCGGCAACACCATCCTGCTGGAGGGCCAGGTGTACTCGCCGCCTTTCGTCATCAAGGCCATCGGCGACCCGAACCGGCTACGCGCCGCGCTCGACGCCGAGCCGGGCGTACGCGCCTTCCAGGACGCCGTCCGCGATTACGGGCTGGGTTACCAGGTCGTCTCCGAATCGGAGATCGTCGCGCCCGCGTACACGGGGTCCACCGATCTCACCCACGCCGAGGTGGCCCGATGAGCCGGCACCGCGCCCCTGACTCTGCCGACGACGAGACGACGGTCATCCCGCGGATCACCGCGGAGACCCCCGAGCCGGCGCAGCCGGTGAGTTCGCCCCGGCCGAAGCCGAGCCCCACGCCCGCCGCCCGGCCGGAGCCGGCCGACGCGACGGCGGTCCTGCCCGTCGTGCCGGCGGACGCTGCACCGTCACCGGTCCCCGCGCCGACCGGCCCGGTGCCTCAGCGTCCGGCGCCCACCAGCGCCGCGCCGATCAGCCCGGCACCGATCAGCCCGGCACCGGTGAGTCCGGCCCCCGTCAGCGCTGCGCCCGTCAGTGGTCAGCCCGTCAGTGGTCAGCCCGTCAGTGGTCAGCCCGTCAGCAGTCAGCCCGTCAGCAGTCAGCCCGTCAGCAGTCAGCCCGTCAGCGGTCAGCCCGTCGCCGACGACGCCACGGCGACGATTCCGCGTATCCCGGCGGCCGATGCCACGGCGACCATTCCGCGTATCCCGGCCGCCGACGCCACCGCGGTCATCCCCCGGATCGACGAGACCTCGCTGATCGGCAAGATCCCCGACGTTCTTCCGGCCGACCCGAGCGACCCGGCCGAGCCCGGCAAGCCGCCGCGGGACCGGGACGACTCGGGCGCACCGATCCGTGCCGTCCGGCGCAAGGACGTCTACGCCTCGGCGTACGCGGACTACACCCGGGTCACCGTCGGATCGGTGATCCGGACCACCCTGCGGACGACGGGTGAGCTGCTCATCACGTGTGGGCTGGTGCTCCTGCTGTTCGCGGCGTATGAGGTGTGGGGCAAGGCGGCGATCGTCGACTCGCACCAGAGCGACCTCAATCAGCAGCTCGCCCAGGCCTGGGACAACCCGACGCCGACGCCGAGCGCCAGCACCGCCACGAACACGCTGGCCGCGCCGCCCGGCGACGCGATCGCCCGGCTCTACATCCCCCGGCTGAACAAGCACTGGGTCGTGGTCCAGGGCGTCACCCCGGCCGACATCCGGTACGCCCCCGGGCACTACCCGAAGAGCGCGATGCCCGGCCAGGACGGCAACTTCGCCATGGCCGGCCACCGGATGCGCTCGGTCTTCTGGGATCTGGACAAACTTCAGGTCGGCGACAAGATCGTGGTGGAGACCCGGACCACCTGGTACGTCTACGCGGTGGTGAAGACCCGGATCGTCAAACCGACCCAGGTCGAGGTGGTGTCGCCGAACCCGCCGGAGGTGAAGGCGGCGGCCAAGTCGACCAACGACAAGGTCACGCCGGGCAACCCGACCGTCTCCCTGGACCGGTTCCTGACCCTGACCACCTGCAATCCCAAGTGGGACAATTACCAGCGGCTGATCATTCACGCCGCCCTGGTCGACGGATCCGAGCGGCCCCGGGCCGACGGTCCCCCCGCGGAATTGAAGGGCTGAGCAGATGTACGCGTGGATCTGGCGCCACCTGCCGGGACCGCTGTGGGTCCGGATTTCGACGAGCGTGGCCGCCGTCGCCGGTCTGTGCGCCTTGATGTGGTTCTTCGCGTTCCCCTGGGCCGAACCGCTGCTGCCGTTCGACGACGTCCAGGTCGGCGAGATCGTCCCCGGCCAGGACGTGATCCCGTACGACACCGAGACGAACAACACGGTGCCCACGCACTCCGTCGACCCGTCGGCGACCTCGGTTCCGATTCCGACCACGGTGGGGTGACCATGCGCGTTCTCGTGATCGACAACTACGACTCGTTCGTCTACAACCTCGTCCAGTACCTCGGCCAGTTGGGCGTGGAGTGCGACGTACGCCGCAACGACGAGATCTCGGTCGCCGAAGCGGCCCGGCTCGGGGCGGACGGCATCCTGCTCTCCCCCGGCCCGGGTGCGCCGGAGAGCGCGGGGATCTGCCTCGACGTCCTGCGCGAGTGCGGCGGCGACGTGCCCATCTTCGGCGTATGCCTGGGGCATCAGGCCTTCGGGGCGGCCTTCGGGGCGACGGTGAACCGCGCTCCGGAGTTGCTGCACGGCAAGACGTCGCTCGTGACGCACCTGAACGTCGGCGTACTCGAGGGGTTGCCGGAGCCGTTCACCGCGACCCGCTACCACTCGCTGGCGGTCGTGGAGTCGACGCTGCCGGACGAGATCGAGGTGACCGGCTGGACGGTCGCCCCGGACGGCGGCCGCGGCGTCGTGATGGCCATGCGGCATCGGACGCTGCCGATCGAAGGTGTCCAGTTCCACCCGGAGTCCGTGCTCACCGAGGGCGGTCACCTCATGCTGGCGAACTGGCTCGCCGCCTGCGGCTTCCCCGACGCGCTGGAGCCGGCGAAGGCGCTGGCGGCCGAGGTCGACGAGCGTCGCCTGGCCGCCTTCGCCGCTTGAGCCCTACGGCCTGATCAGCCCGTCGTCGTCGGGGTGGGCGACGCCGTCTCGGAGGGGTTGGTCTCCTCGAGGTAGTCGACCTTGATCGTGACGGTGGTGTTCTTGTCGACGACCGTGTCCTTCTTGGGGCTTTGGCTGCTCACCAGGCCGTCCTTGGCAGGATCGGTGACCGCCTTACCCTGCTCGATCTTGCAGGTGAGGCCAGCCTCCTTGATCCTGGTGCAGGCCTGCTGTTCCGGCATGCCCACGACGTTGGGGACGACCACCCGGTTGCCCTTGGAGATCTGGACCACGACCTTGGAGCCCTTCTCCACCGTCGTGCCCTTCCCGGGGCTGTAGGAGATCACCGAGTCGGCCGGCTTGTCGCTGTCCACCGGCTTGAAGTCGGGCTCCAGACCGAACTGGGTCAACAGCTGCTCCGCGCTCGTCCTGGTGAGACCGTCCAGGTTCGGCACCTGGACCTGGCCCGGACCGGTGCAGACGCGCAGCGTCACGGTGGAGTTCGCGTCGGCCTTCTGGCCGCCCTTCGGCGTCTGGTCGGTGACCTTGTCCTTGTCGCAGGAGTCGCTGGTGATCGGCTCGCCGGGACTGGTCTTGAAGCCGAGTGCGGTCAGCTCCGACTGGGCCTCGGCGTACGTCTTGCCCAGCACGGACGGCACACCGATCCGTTTGGGCTGGTTGAGGAGCACCAGGCCGACGGTCACGGCGATCACCGCGAGCACGCCGAGGAACGACAGCAGCGCGATCACCGCGCCCGACGTCTTCTTGCGCTTGGGCGTACCGACTCGGGCTCCGTTGCGCCCGGTGGCGACGCGCGCGGTCGGCGCGTTCAGCGGCAGCGTCTCGTCCTCGCGCATCACGGGCGTCGCCAGCACCGGCCGCCCGTTCGCCGCCCGAAGCAGGTCCGCGCGCATCTCCGCGGCGGACTGGTAGCGGTTCGCGGGGTTCTTGGCCAGCGCCTTCAGGACGACCGCGTCGATGTCCGGCGTGACGTCCCGGTTGCTGTTCGAGGGCGGCGGCGGGTCTTCGCGAACATGCTGGTACGCGACGGCGACGGGCGAGTCGCCGACGAACGGCGGATGCCCGCACAGAAGCTCGAAGAGTACGCAGCCAGTGGCGTACACGTCGGATCGGGCGTCGACGGCCTCGCCCCGGGCCTGCTCAGGCGACAGATACTGCGCGGTGCCGATGACGGCCGACGTCTGCGTCATCGTCGTGGCTCCGCTGGCCAGGGCCCGGGCGATGCCGAAGTCCATCACCTTGACCTGCCCCTGCGGCGTCAGCATGACGTTGCCGGGCTTGATGTCGCGGTGGATGATGCCGTGCCGGTGGCTGAACTCGATGGCGGCGCAGATGTCGCCGGTGATCTCCAGCGCCCGGCGGGGCATCAGCCGCCCTTCGGCGGCGAGCACCTCCTTGAGCGTCCGGCCCGGCACGAACTCCATGACGATGTAGGGCAGGGCCTCACCGGTCGGCGCGCGCTCCTCGCCGGTGTCGTAGACGGCGACGATCGCCGGGTGGTTCAGGGCGGCCGCGTTCTGCGCCTCCCGCCGGAAGCGCATCTGGAAGGTGTTGTCCCGGGCGAGGTCGGTGCGGAGCATCTTGATCGCGACGTCCCGGCCGAGGCGCAGATCGCGCCCGCGGTGCACTTCCGCCATGCCGCCGTAGCCGAGCAGCTCGCCGACCTGGTACCTGCCACCCAGCAGCCGGGCCTGCGTCATCTCGTCCGTCGTCCTTCGCTCGTCGGCGCCAGGACCCGTGATCCTGCCGTGTCGGTCGCGATCGCCCTCACCGCGGTCGCGGCGGAGGTCTCGGCTAGGTTTGCTCGGGCCGAGTCAGCTTGCCAAATGTTTGCCTGTCTTGTCACGTTCGCGACGGTGGATGTGTGAGCCGCACCACTCGCCGTCGTGTTCCGGGTGACGGTATACCCGATGAACGCGGCAATGGCCACGATGGCAGCCATGGCCAGAAAAACCAACAAAATCATCCAAAAGGTACGCCAGCCTCCGCTACTCGGGGCCTGAGTGGCAGCGTACCCCGTCGAGGTGCGGCCACCGGTCGCGACACCGGTGGCGCCCAACGGAGAGACCGGTGCCGGAGCTGCCGGAACGCTGACGCGAGCGGCCGGGCGCACGGGCTGCGCCGGCTGTCCCGGTACGCGATGCGGCAGGCCGGCACCGACCGGCGTACCGGCCGGGCTGCCGGTGACGGGCCGGACCGGCGGACGAGCCGGCGATGACGGCGCAGGCGAATAAGGCACCGGCGACACGGGCGCACTCGGCGACGCGGCACGACCGGACTGTTCGCTGCTGAGAACGGCCGCCGCCTGCCGCGACGCGGCCGCGAAGATCGCCGCGCTGGGCCAGCGAGCCGACGGATCCTTGGCCATCGCCCGCTCGACGATCGCGCGTACGGCGGGTGGCACGTCGGGCGGCAGCGCGGGCGGCGTCATCCGGACGTGCTTCATCGCGATCTCGATCGGGTTGTCCCCGTCGAACGGCCGCCGTCCCGACAGACATTGGTACGCCACCACGCCGAGCGAGTAGATGTCGGACGCGGTCGTCGCCGTCTGCCCCGCCGCCTGCTCCGGCGCCAGGTACGAGGCCGTGCCGAGCACTGCTCCCGCCGCCGTCAACTGCGAGGCGACCGCGGAGCGGGCGATGCCGAAGTCGGTGAGCACGAGGGTGCCGTTCGCGCGTACCAGCAGATTGCCGGGTTTGACGTCGCGATGCACGATGCCTTTGAGATGCGCGGCCTCCAGGGCCTCCGCGGCCTGGGCGATGAGCGCCATGGTGCGCGCGGGCGTGAGCCGCCCGACGCGCGCGAGGGTACGCGAGAGCGCGTCGCCTTCCACGTACTCCATCACGAGATAGGCCACCTGCTGGTCGCTGCCGTAGTCGTAGATGTCGACGACGCCAGGGTGGTTGATCGTTGCCATCGTGCGGGCTTCCAGCCGGAAGCGCTCGGAGAACCCGGGCTCCTCGAGGAGCGCCGGGAGCAGAATCTTGATCGCGACCGTGCGCCCGAGCGTTTCGTCGGTCCCCCGCCACACGTCGCCCATGCCGCCGGTGGCGATCCGCTCATCGAGCCGGTATCGCCCACTCAGCAGCGTCCCTGGGGACACCATTACTACTTACCTCCCCGGTCGGCGATGACGGCCTTCATGACCTGTCCGCCGATGCGTGCGGCCTCGCCGCTACCCCCCGAACCGGCGTTCGCGAGCAGGACGGCCACCGCCACCAGGGGCTTGCCGTCCTTCATCGCGAAGCCGATGAACCAGCCGTGGTCTTTCGCGTTCTCGGCGTTCTGGGCCGTGCCCGTCTTGCCGCCGACGACATAGCCGTCGATCTGCGCTTTCTTAGCCGTGCCGTTCTCCACGACGCTGACCATCATCGCCTGCAGGCTCTGTGCGACACCCTGGGTGCAGGCCGTGCGCAGCTGACGCGGTGAGGCGATGTCGTACGGCGTGAGGTCCGGGCCGAGCAATTGCTGCACGAGGTACGGCCGCATCTGGACGCCACCGTTGGCGACGGTCGCCGCCATGAGCGCCGCCTGCATCGGCGTGACCCGTGCGTCGGCCTGACCGATGGACGTCTGGGCGATGATCGGCTGGTCCGGGCCGCCGCTGTCGGTGGTCAGCCTGCCCACCTGACTCGGAGCGACCAGGATCCCGTTGTCCTTGCCGAGCTGCCCGACCCGCAGGCTGTCATCGCCGAAGCCGAAGGACTCGGCGGTGTCGGTCAGCGCCTGCGGCCCGAGCGCCACGCCCAGCTGGGCGAAGCCGGTGTTGCACGACTCGGTCAGCGCCTCGATCAGGGTGACCTGCGCCTCCGGGCAGATCGAGGGCGCCGCGTTCTTGATCGCGTGCGTCGTCCCGGGTGCGGTGTACGAAGAGCCGGCCGGGATCGAGGTGTTCATCGTGTAGCCGCGCTCAAGGGCGGCCGCCGAGTCGATCACCTTGAAGATCGAGCCGGGGGCGTACGTCTCCTTGACCGCGCGGTTCAGCAGCGGCTGGCTGGGGTCGGAGGCGAGCCGGTCGTACGCCGCGTTGGCCGCCTTCGTGTCGTGGCTGACCAGCAGGTTCGGGTCGTAGCTCGGCGTGGAGACCATGGCGAGCACGGCGCCGGTGGTCGGGTCGAGGGCCACCACCGAACCGACCTTCGCGTCGTTGGCGTTGTTCAGCAGCTCCTTGTACGCCGTCTGCTGCGCCCGCAGCGACAGGGTCGTCACGACGTTCCCGCCGGGCGTCTTCTCGTTCGACCAGAGGTCCCGCAGCCGGTCGGCGAACAACTGGTCGCTCGTCCCGGCGAGGAACTCGTTCTCGATGTACTCGATGCCGGTCGCCTCGCCGTTGACCGGCTTGTAGCCGATGACGTGGGCGAATTCGGCCTTGTACGGGTACTGCCGGAGGAACTTCAGGTTGTCCTCGGTGGTGATCGACTGTGCTCCGGGCTTGCCGCTGACCTGGATCACGCCGCGCTGCCGGTCGTACTCGGCGACCTGCACGCGGCCGTTGTACTGGCTGGTCCGGTAGTCGTTGGCCTTGTGCCACTGGACGAAGTTCAGGTTCGCGAACAGCAGCCCGAAGAGGACCATCGCGACCACTCCGACGCGGCGCAGTGGGGCGTTCACGGGTTCTCCTTCGGGCGGGACGGCGAGTCGATCATCTCGGTCTCGGCGTCACCGTCGATGTCGTCGGCCGGACCGCCGAGGATCGGCTGCTCGGCGGTGCCGGGCAGGGGCGCGGGCACGCCCGATGAGACGGGCGGAGGGGCACTCGGGGTTCCCGACGCCGGGTGATGGGCCGGCGGTTGCTGGTGGGCCGGGTGTTGCGCCGGCCCGGCACCGGGCGCGGGTCGCAGCGCACCGGCCGGAGCGGAGGCCGTCCCCACCGGGGCTCGGCCAGGAGCCGGTGTCGCCACCGGCGGCCGGATCATGCCGCCCGGCGCACCCAGCGGCGCGCGGGCCGCGTCGGAGACCCGCAGCAGGATGGCGACGAGTAACCAGTTGGCCATCAGCGAGGATCCACCGGCGGACAGGAACGGCGTGGTCTGGCCGGTGAGGGGGATCAACCGGCTCACCCCGCCGACGATGACGAACACCTGCAAACCCAAGGTGAACGCCAGGCCACCGGCGAGCAGCTTGCCGAAGGAGTCCCGTACGCCGAGCGCCGACTTCAAGCCGCGGACCACGATGAGCAGATAGAGGCACAGCAGCGCGGTGAGCCCGATGAGCCCGATCTCCTCGCCCATCCCGGCGAAGACGAAGTCGTTGCGGACCTCCGGAACCTGGCCCGGCGACCCCGCACCGGGGCCGGTGCCGAACAGACCTCCGGTGCCGAGCCCGAGCAGGGACTGCACGAGCTGGTAGCCCTCGTTGTAGGGCCGGTCGCCGCTGAACGGGTCGAGCCAGATGTTGGCCCGGTCGTAGAAGTTGGCGAACGGCCCACCGATGACCTTGCCCAGGAAGTACGCCAGGAACGCGCCGCCGAAGAACAGGATCAGACCGATGAGCAGCCAGCTGACCCGCTCGGTCGCGATGTAGAGCATCACGATGAACAGGCCGAAGTAGAGCAGCGCGGTGCCGAGGTCCTTCTCGAAGACGAGGACGACCAGGCTGAGCACCCAGACCGCGAGGATCGGGCCCAGGTCGCGGCCCCGGGGGAAGTCGATCCCCAGCACTCGCTTGCTGGCCAGCGCCAGCACCTCCCGTTTGCGTACCAGGTAGTACGCGAAGAAGGAGGCGAGCATCAGCTTGGCGAACTCACCGGGCTGAATCGAGAACGAACCGAGCTTGATCCACAGCTTGGCCCCGTTGACCTCGGAGAACCGCCTCGGCAGGATGGCCGGGAGCATCATCAGGATGATGCCGACGAAGCCCAGCGTCCAGGCGTACCGGGAGATCGTCCGGTGGTCGGTGAGGAACCAGAGCAGCACCGCCGCCATGGCGACCGCGATGGCCGTCCAGAGGAGCTGCCGTCCGCCCTCCCCGGCGAAGATCGACAAGTCGGCCCGCTCGCCCGTCTTCGCCTTGCCGAGGTCGAGCCGGCGCAGGAAGACGACGCCGAGGCCGTTCAACGTGGCCACCACCGGCAGGATCACCGGATCGGCGTACGGCGCCCGCAAGCGGATCACCAGGTGCATGGCGGCGTAGATCACGCCCAGGATGCCGGCCGGCACCCAGAAGTCCGGCGTGATCGTGTCGAGGAGGTTCGCCTCGGCCGCCGCCAAGTAGCCGACCACCACGATCATGCCGAGCACCAGCAGAATCAGCTCGGTGCGGCGGGCCCGGCGCGCGCGCTTCCCCGCCGCCGGGGGCGCGGCGACGGGCGGGGAGACGGCGGCAGCGGTCACAGCATCCTCACGGTGGGAGTTCTACGAGCGGCAGGGGGCCGGACTCAGCGCGCCGTCGTTCGGGGAGGGGGAGGCGGTGGCCGCGGTCGTGGCGGTCGCACCCGTGGTGGCGGCGGCCGACGCCGACGCGCTCGCCGAGGGACCGGCGGACGGCGTACAGGTCGGCAGCAGGTTGGGGTTCGTCGGGCTGTCACTGGTCAGACCGGCCAGGATCTGCTGCGCCTCAGTCTCGGTCGCGGCGGCGATCCCCTTGCGTACGCGGTCCTGAGCGACCTGGGTCAGCGCGTCGACCTTCACCTGGCTCGCCGTGTCGACCTCGGACAGGCTGAGGCCGGCGATCGACCCCGGTACGCCCTTGAAGACGGCCACGTAGCCGTCTTCGGTCACCCCGACGTAGAACTGCGACTGGGTGTAATGCCAGCCGGCGTACAGCAGGCCACCAAGGATGCCGACCAGGACCACCAGGATCCCCACGGTCAGCCAGGGACGGCGGCGGGGCCGCGGTTCGTCCTCGGCCGAGTTCTGCGGCTCGGTCGGGGCGGCCGGGCGTGGCGCGGCGTTGGCGGTCAGCGAGGCCGCACGGGCGGCCGGCGTCGACTCGCCACCGGCGCTCTCGTTTCCACGATCCCGGGCGGCCGCCCCGCCGACCACCGGCACGTCTTCGACGATGTCCTCGTCGTGGGCGTCGGCGACGATCACGGTGATGTTGTCGGGGCCGCCGCCGCGCAGGGCGAGGGCGATGAGCCGGTCGACGCACTGGGACGGGTCGACGTACTCGCGCATGGTCTCGCCGATGGTCTCCGCGCTGACCACGCCGGACAGGCCGTCCGAACAGATCAGGTAGCGGTCGCCCGGCATGACCTGCCGCACCGAGTACTCCGGCTCGACGTCCCGGCCGTCCATGGCCCGGGTCAGCAGGGAGCGCTGCGGATGACTGCTGGCCTCCTCGGCGGAGATGCGGCCCTCGTCGACCAGCATCTGCACGTAGGTGTCGTCCTTGGTGATCTGCGCGAACTCGTTGTCCCGCAGCAGGTAGGCCCGCGAGTCGCCGATGTGGACGAGGCCGATCTTGGTACCGGAGAAGAGCATCGCGGTGAGCGTCGTGCCCATCCCCTCCAGATGGGGATTGGCGTCGACCGTGTCGCGAAGCTGCTGGTTGGCGGCTTCGACGGCGCCGCGGAGGGCATCGACCAGGGCATCGCCCGGGACGTCCTCGTCGAGCGGGGCCATCGCACCGATGACGATGTTGCTCGCGACGTCACCGGCGGCCATGCCGCCCATGCCGTCGGCGACGGCGAGCAGCCGCGGCCCGGCGTAGACGGAATCCTGGTTGCCGTCTCGGATCAGGCCGCGGTCACTGCGGGCCGCGTAGCGCAGGGTGAGGGTCATGGTCGCAACTCGAGGGCAGTGCGGCCGATCCTGATCGGCACGCCAAGGGGTACGGGGGTAGGGCCGGTCACCTTGTTCCGGTCCAGATAAGTGCCGTTCGTCGAGCCCAGATCTTCGATGAACCACTGACCGTTCCGCGGGACCAGCCGGGCATGCCGGGCGGAGGCGTAGTCGTCGGTGATGACGAGCGTGGAGTCCTCGGCCCGCCCGATCGTGATCTGCGCCTCGCCCAGCGTGAGGCGGGTGCCCGCGAGGGCGCCCGCCGTCACCACCAGCTGATGAGCGGCCCGGCCTTTCTTGACCTTGGCCGGTCGGGACGGTCCCGCCGCCGCCGCACCCACCCCGCGGGGCGCGGCGACCAGCCGGGACGCACGCGCCCCGGCGAAGAGATCCCGGCGGATGACGCCCACCACCGTGAACACGAAGATCCACAGCAGGATGAGGAAGCCGAACCGGGCGGCGGCGAGAACGAATTCCGGCACGGCCGCTAGCCGTCCACGCGGAAGGTCAGCGTGGTCGTGCCGATCTGGATCATGTCACCCGGGTTGAGGGCCACGGCCGAGATGCGCTGGCCGTTGACCATCGTGCCGTTCGTGGACCCGAGGTCCGTCAGGACGACCTGACCGCCGTCGTAGTCGATCCGGGCGTGTCGGCGCGAGATGCCGACGTCGGGCAGCCGCAGGTTCGCCTGGTCGCCCCGGCCGATCACGGTCGAGCCGATGGCGACCGGGTAGGTCCGGCCGTCGGCCGAGACCAAGCGCACGTTGCGGGCGCCGGCCTGCGGCGCGCCGTAGCCCCCCGGCTGGTCGTAGCCGCCGGGCTGGTCATACCCCTGGTACGCCGGCGGCGCGTCGTAGGCGGGCTCGGCGTAGCCGCCGCCGGGTTCGGCGCCGGTGAAGACTTCGGCGGTCACCCGGAACATCCCGGTGTCGAGCCCGTCGCCGCGCTCGATCTCCACGATCACGTCGCCGTAGACGGTCCAGGCCTGCTCTCCGATGAACTCGGCCTGCGACTGCGCCAGCTCCTGCGCCAGGGCGGCCGCGTACGGCGCCAGGCGGCTGTGATCGTAAGGCGAGAGATCGATCACATAGCGATTGGGCACCAGCGTGCGGCCGCCCGCAAGGATCGCCTTGTGGGCTTCGGCCTCCCGCTGCATGGCGTTCAGGATCTCCACGGGATGGACGACGCCCTTGAACACCTTCGCGAAGGCGCCCTCCACCAGGCCTTCCAGCCTCTTCTCAAAGCGTTGCAGCACGCTCACCGGTCCTCCTCGGGTTCCGAGGACATGATGCTATCCGCCCGCCACCCGTCACGTCTGCGCCCCAATCCACCTTGCCTTCCCGACCGGCCGATTCGGCCGCCCGAGATCGCCGTGCTAATCTTCTTCCCGCGCCGCCACCTGGCCCAAACGGTGAATTCTCGCCGCCGGCTCTGCCTTTGGGAACAACCTGGTTGGTGGTGACAGCACGCATAGCGTAAGCTGTGCCGGCTGTCCACTTCTGGGGAAGTGGCGGAATGGCAGACGCGCACGGTTCAGGTCCGTGTGCCCGAAAGGGCGTGAGGGTTCAACTCCCTCCTTCCCCACCGCCGTAAGGGCGCTGAGCTGAGGCTCGGCGCCCTTACTGTATGTCAGGGCAGTGCGTCGGCAACCCGACAGCCGTACTCCCTCCGGCGCTTCGTCCATGAATCCCGGCCGGTTGCCCGCGCCTGCTCCGCGGCTATGCTGTCCGGTGTCCCCGTGCCCCGAAGACGCAGGCCAGGAGTATTAACGGTGAGTGTTGCGCTGGTTACCGGCTCGGCCGGACTGATCGGGTCCGAGGCCGCCCGCCACTTCGCCCAGCTGGGTCTGCAGGTCGTCGGGATCGACAACGACATGCGGAAGTACTTCTTCGGCGACGACGGTTCGACCGCCTGGAGCCTGGTCCGCCTGACCAGCGAGCTCGGCGACTCGTACACCCATTACGACGTCGACATCCGCGACCGCGAGCTGCTCGCCAAGATCTTCGAGCGCTACGGCAGTGACATCTCCCTCGTCATCCACACCGCCGCACAGCCGTCGCACGACTGGGCGGCGAAGGAGCCGTTCACCGACTTCGACGTCAACGCGGTGGGCACCCTCAACGTCCTCGAGTTCACCCGGCAGCATTGCCCCGAGGCCGCCTTCATCTTCTGTTCGACCAACAAGGTCTACGGCGACACGCCCAACCGGCTTCCCCTGGTCGAGTTGGAGACCCGCTGGGAGCTCGACCCGGCGCACCCGTACTACGCCGAGGGCATCCCCGAGGAGATGTCGATCGACGGCAGCCTCCACTCCATCTTCGGCGTGTCGAAGGTCGCCGCCGACGTCGCCGTCCAGGAGTACGGCCGGTACTTCGGGATGAAGACCGCCTGCTTCCGCGGCGGCACGCTCACCGGGCCGGCGCACTCCGCCGCCGAGCTGCACGGCTTCCTCGCGTACCTGATGCGATGCGTGATGGAAGGCCGGACCTACAACCTCTACGGGTACAAGGGCAAGATGGTCCGCGACGCGATCCACTCGCACGACGTGCTCACCGCGTTCGAGGCCTTCTTCCGCGCTCCGCGCAGCGGCGAGGTCTACAACCTCGGCGGCGGCCGATTCTCCAACACCTCGCACATCGAGGCCTTCCAGATCGCGCAGGAGATCACCGGTCACGAGGCGCAGATCAACTACGTGGAGCAGGCGCGCATCGGCGACCACCAGTGGTACGTCAGCGACATGTCCCGCTTCAGCAGTCACTACCCGGACTGGCGGATGACCTACGACGTCCCGGCGATCCTCCGCGAGATCTACGAGGCCAACGCCGACAAGTGGACCCGTTCGTGACCACGGTCGCGACGCGCAAACGCAGCGTCCTCGGCGTACTCGTCGACGCGACCGACTACGCGGAGGCCACCGACCGCATCATCGCCGCCGCTGAGCAGGGCCGTCCGATGGCGGTCACCGCTCTGGCCGTCCACGGCGTGATGGAAGGGGTCCACGACCCCGCCCTCGGCGCCCGCCTCAACAGCTTCGACCTCGTGACGCCGGACGGGCAGCCGGTTCGGTGGGCGCTCAACCTGCTGCACGGCGCCGGTCTGCGAGACCGCGTCTACGGACCCACGCTGACCCTCCGCGTGCTGGAGCGGGCCGCCGCCGCCGGGCTGCCGGTCTACCTCTACGGATCGACCCCGCCCACGCTCGACCGGCTCGTCCCGGCGCTTCAGCGGATGTTTCCGGCGCTGAAGTTCGCCGGGATCGAGGCCTCGAAGTTCCGCGCCGTCGAGCCGGGCGAGGCCGAACAGATCGCGGGTCGGATCACGGCGTCGGGCGCGCGGATTGTCCTGGTCGGGCTCGGCTGCCCGCGCCAGGAGAACTTCGCTCACGCGCTGCGTCCGCACCTGGCGATGCCGCTGCTCGCGGTGGGGGCCGCCTTCGACTACCACGCCGGTGGGCTGCGCAAGCCGCCGCCGTGGATGCAGCGCTACGGCCTGGAGTGGCTCTGGCGGCTGGGCCTGGAGCCCAAGCGGCTCTGGCGCCGCTATCTGCTGCTCAACCCGGAGTACCTCGCCCGGCTCGGCGCGCAGCGGATCGGGCTGTGGAAGGCCACCCCGCCCACGCCGACCGAGCAGCCCGTCCCGACCTTCCCCGTCTAGCGCCGGCTAGGCACGGACGTAGAGCAGCTCGAGAATCGCCCGAGCCGCCTCGAACCACCGGTTGAGCCACTCCGGCGAGGGCGCGGCGCCCTTGGGCGGCAGCTCCATAAGCAGTCCCCGCAGCAACGGGTGGTCGGCCAGCCCGGTCTCCTCCAGCCACGCGGGCGGCGGGAAGACCGGCTCGTCGAGCCCGAGACCGATCGGCGCGCCGCTGTCGAGCGGACGGGCGTCGTCCACCTCGGCCTCGCTCGCCGCCCACCGGCTCGGCGTCGGAGACGGCTGCTCCGTCCCGTTCACCTGGCTCGGGGTCAACCCGGCCGGGTTGAGCTGGAAGCCTGGGAGCTGGCCCATCAGGCGTTCGGGCGTCGGCGCGGCGCCGGCGTTCTCCTGGCTGATCGTCACGGTCACACTCCTCGAGCCGGCGGGCGTACCCGCAAAAAACTGCTGGTCACGCGGCGGGTCGCCGTCGATCGCGGCCCCACTTTCTGATACAACGAGGCGGAATGGGCCAAGCGACGGTTTCCCCGCGCCTGTACGCACGGCCGTGCTCTTTTCACTGCCCTGCGGGAGACGGCGTGGCTGATCCACGTAACACTTCGGCCCAGTGCCGGAACTGCGGCTGCGACGCCGACGCCTCTGTGGACGTCACGATCGGGCACGTCTCCGTCCCGGCGGCGCGTACCGGGGAAGCCGAGTCCTTCCGGCCGGCCACGCGTACGCGTCTCGAACTGGACGAGATGGGCGATGAGGAGGCCTGGCTCTGGCGCCTCGTCGACGAGGCCGATCGGGTGTACGCCGCCGCGCCCGAACCGCCGCCGTCGGATCGGCTCGCCGAGGCCGATCGGCAGCTCTCCCTCGCCACCGCGTTCGAGGAACGCATCCAGCTGCAGATCCGCGCGGCGCAGACCGCGTTGGCCAGTCCACTGTCTTGGCTGCGCCCGTCCCACCGGGCGGCGCTCGTACGCCAGCTCAAGCGGGATAGGGCCACCGCCGTGATCGCGGCCGTCCAGCGTCGGCGTGCGGCCGAGGTTCGGGCGCGGCTGCGTTCCACAGCCGACCGGCGGACCGCGTACCTCGCCGAGCACCACGTCACCTTGGCCGCGGGCCGCAACGCCCGGTCCGAACTCGTGAAGCTGATCGACGAGCTGATCGAGGGGTACGCGAGCCTGACCGATCAACCGGCCTGGTTCCGATTCGGCATCGGTTCGCCGGCGACCACTCCGGACTGGCTGACCGCGGCTCGCCGGGCGGTCGCGGAACGACGCCGGTCGCAGCTGGACGAGGTCATCCCCCGCGAACTCGCGGGTCGGCTACCGGACAGCTGGGGCGGGCCGAGGGCGGCTGAGTAGCCGCAAGAGTAAAGCCGTCCGGCCGCCCGGCGTACCGGGCGATCGGACGGCTGGGCGCCGATTCGGTCGCTTCAGCCGGTCGCGACCGCCGACGCGTGGCGCACGGCCGGACGGACATGGGTTCCGGCCACCGTTCGATCCTGGAGGTTCGTGCGGCCACGGTGACCAGCGCCGATCGCGGCGCCGGTGCCGGCCGGGTTCTGGCGGACCTGGCGCAATCCGTTGCCCTGCACGAAGATCGAGCGGCGTTCGACGGCGTCACCTGCGGCGTTGAGCTGGTAGCCGTCGAGCCAGAGCCAGCCGTCGTAAGTCGGCCAGTCGTGCACCCGGATGACCCGGAAGAAGATCGGCGTCGCGAACTGCACGCTCGCGTCGCGGGTGACGTGAAGGATGTCGCCGGCCTTCGGTGTCACGATGCCCTCCCGGGAGTCGTTCGCCTCATCTGAGTCGTTAACGAAGTAACGGCCATGCGCCGAAACGGCACAAGGCATGACGATCACGCCGGACGTTGCCTCGTGTTGATCACGATGAGTGCCCGATTTCCCACTCACTGTGCACCATCAGGAAGATCAATGCAAGTTGCACGGAGCAGATTGTCACTCTGCGGTGGATGACCGGATATCCGTCATGATCGGGTAGTCGGTTTGTCGGACCCTATGTGCGCGTTCGGACACTTGAAGTGCGGTTTCATAGCGGGCAGACTCCGGACAATGGGGAGGTTGTCCCTGCTCAAGGGCGTACCGTACGCCGACTATGTACCCGTCGCGGAGGTGCGCCGTGACCATCGACCGTAAAAGCCCGACCGTCCGAAGGCGACGTTTGGGCGCTGAGCTGCGTAATCGTCGCGAGCGCGCGGGCTACTCACTGGAGTACGTCGCCGACCAACTGGAGTGCTCGCAATCCAAAATCTCCCGCATCGAGACCGGGCACACCTCGGTCAATGTGCGGGATGTGCGGGATCTGCTCACGATCTACGGCGCGGGCGAGGCCGAGATCCAGGAATTGATCGAACTCGCCCGGGAGGCCCGCCAGAAGGCGTGGTGGCATCCCTTCAGCCAAGTTCTCTCCAGCGCCTACGTGGGGCTGGAAGCCGAGGCGGTCCGCGTACGGACCTATGAGCAGCAGCTCGTTCCGGGTCTACTCCAGACGGAGGCGTACGCGCGGGCCACCATGGGCATCCTGCCCGGCCGCAGTGACGAAGAAATCTCCTCACGGGTGCGTGTCCGAATGCAGCGTCAATCGTTGCTGGACCAGGAAGACTCCTTCCACCTGTGGGTTGTGCTCGACGAGGCCGCGGTGAGCCGGCCAGTCGGAGGCGACGAGGTCATGTGCGACCAGTTGCGGCATTTGGTCGTCGCCGCTAACCGGCCTAACGTGACACTTCAGCTGCTTCCGTTTGAAATCGGTTCACACGCGGGAATGGACGGAACATTCGCCATCCTCGACTTCCGCGAACCGGGCGACCGATCCGTGGTCTTCGCGGAGAATGCCACCGGGGGCCTCTTCATCGACAAACGCGACGAGCTGGAGAGGTACAAGAATCTCTTCGAGCACATCCATACGGCGGCGCTCGGACCGGAGCAGTCCGCCGAACGGATTCAGCAGCTAGTAGAGGAGCCACTGTGGAGATCGAGACAAAGGGGTTTCGCGTCGACCTGAGCAACGCGGTCTGGCGCAAGAGCACTCGTAGCAGTCCCAGCTGTGACAACTGTGTCGAGGTCGCGTTCGTCGGCGGCGCCATCGCCGTACGTGATTCGAAGAATCGGGACGGCGGCACGCTGGTCTTCACGCCGGGCGAGTGGGACGCCTTCGTCGCCGGCACGAAGGACGGGGAGTTCGATCTCTAAGTCGAGCTGACTGGACCCCGCGGGCACCCGACCGGCCCGCGGGGTCTTTTCGTGAGACGGGCGCCCCGCAGGGTCTTCATGCGACGGGCACTCCGCGGGGTATTCATGCGACGGGCACCGTGGCGCGCCGAGATCGGATCACCTTGGTCGTCCGCCGGCCGCTGGCCGCGCAGTCCGCCGCCGTCGAGCCCTTTCCGCGTACGCAGGCCGACACGAGCAGCACACGCGCTGCTCCCGACCCGAGCCGCATGTAGACGGGCAACGCTTCGGCCAGCACGACACGGAATCGGCCAGGCGCCATCTCTGCGAAGGTGAAGCGGGAGATCACCCCGTCCCGGGTGTCGGCGGAGAAGCTCTGGGTGCTGACGAGATTGCCGTGACCGTAGGCGACCCATTCGCCGCCGATCTCCTCGAAGGGCTGCACGACGTGCGCGTGGTGGCCCAGGATCAGGTCGATGTCGGGCGAGGCGAGAAGCGTACGCGCGATCGAGGCCTGCTCGGCGGTGGCGGAGTGCTGGTACTCCGTACCCCAGTGCAGCGAGACGATGACGACCTCGGCGCCCCGCTCCTTGGCCGTACGCGCGTCGGCGAGGATCGTGGCGGTCTTGATGAGGTTGGCCGCCCACTCCTTGCCTTTCGGACGCGGGATCCCGTTGAACCCGTACGCGTAGGACAGCTGCGCGACGCGTACGCCCGCGACGTTCAGCATCGTGGTGGTGGCGCGCTCCTGCGGTGACCGCGCCGTTCCGGTGTGTGCCAGTCCGGCCGCGTCGAGGGCGTCGAGCGTACGCCGGATGCCGTCGAGTCCCGCGTCGAGGCTGTGGTTGGAGGCCGTCGAGCAGCTGTCGAATCCGGTGTCCTTGAGCGCTGGGACGACTTGGGGCGGCACAGTGAAGACCGGGTATCCGGTGAACGGCCCGCCCGGGCGTCCGAGGGGGGTCTCCAGATGGCAGACGGCGAGGTCGGCCCCGGCGATCACGGGCTTGATCCCGGCGAACAGCGGCCGGAAATCCATCCCGCGTCCGTGCCCGTCCGCTCGCGCCTGCCGCCACAGTCCCTGGTGCAGCAGGACGTCTCCGGTGCCGACCACGGTAAATCGGCGCGGCTGCCAGGCCGGCGCGGTCGGCTGCAACGCGCCGGTCGGCTCCAGCGGCCCGGTCGGCTCCAGCGGCCCGGTCGGCTGCAGCGCGGCAGTCGGCTGCAGCACGGCGGTCGGTGAGCGCGTCAGCGTGGTGCCGACCCTCGGTGGCACGGTGGCGGGCGACGACGTCGGAGCGGCCCGGCCAGGTGCGGGGTGGGCGACCGCCAGCGTCGAGAACAGTGACGCGACGCCGAGCACGGTCACCAGCACGACGGCTTCCTGCCGAAGGCGTGGCTTCATGTCCCCGAGATGCACACAGTGGACTATGGAGTTGCCGGGCTCGACGGCCAACGGCCGATCGGTGCTACTCCACCGGCCAGGTGTGCACCGGAGCGTTCGATCTGGACAGTTCGGCGTACAGGGCCAGCATGTGCCGCAGGGCCGACGGGCGGTCCAGTCCCCGCCGTTCGGCCGCCCGCACGGTGTCGACCTGCCAGGTCGCCCCGGTACGCCCGCTGAGGCACCGCTGCTCGATGATGCCGAGCAGGTGGTTGCTCACCGCCGCGTCAACGCCGAACCCGTCGAGCCCTTCGGCCGCGTTGGCGAGCATGACGTCCAGCAGTAGATCGGTCGCGCGTACTTCGCCGACGCGGGGCCAGAAGATGGGGGCCGCGATGCCCCGGCGCGCCGCGGCGTGGAAGTTGTCCTCGGCCGCACTGAAGCTCAGTTGCGTCCAGATCGGACGATCCTGCTCGGCGTGGTAGCGGACCAAGCCGTAGTACAGGGCGGCGTTGGCCATCATGTCCACGATCGTCGGCCCGGCCGGCATCACGCGGTTCTCCACGCGCAAGTGCGGTCGGCCGTTCATGACGTCGTAGACCGGACGGTTCCACCGGTAGATGGTCCCGTTGTGGAGGCGCAACTCCCCCAGGTGCGGTACGCCGCCCGACCGCAGCACCTCCAGCGGGTCCTCGTCGTCGCAGATCGGCAGCAGCGGCGGGAAGTAGCGGACGTTCTCCTCGAACAGGTCGAAGATCGAGGTGATCCAGCGCTCCCCGAACCACACCCGGGGGCGTACGCCCTGCGCCCGCAGCTCGTCCGGGCGGGTGTCGGTGGCCTGCTTGAACAGGGCGATCCGGGTCTCGTGCCACAACTGGTGGCCGAACAGGTACGGCGAGTTCGCCCCCGCCGCGAGCTGGAAGGCCACGACCGACTGAGCGGCGTTCCAATAGTTCGCGAACTTCTCCGGGGAGACCTGGAGGTGGAACTGGAGGCTGGTGCAGGCCGCTTCGGGCGCGATCGACTCGGTCTCGATCTTCAGGTGGTCCACGCCCCGGATGTCCAGCGTGATGTGCTCGCCCCGGGCGTTGAGGATCTGCTCGTTGAGGACGCGATAGCGTGGGTTGGTCGAGAGGTTGTCCAGGATCGCGTGCTCGACGGTCAGCGTCGGGAGGATGCCGATGAGCACCAGGTTGGCGCCGTGCTCGGTGGCCTTCGCGTCGGTGCGGGCCAGCGTCTCCAGGAGCCGCTTCTCGTACTGCGCCAGCCCGTCGCCGCCGATGAGCTGAGGCGGCACGTTCATCTCGAGGTTGAACTGACCGAGTTCGGGCTGGAAGGTGGGGTCCTCGAGGTCTTCGAGGATCCCGAGGTTGCGCATGGCCGGCTCGTGCTCGCCGTCGATCAGGTTGATCTCGATCTCGAGTCCCGTCGTCGGCGCGTCGGCGTCGAACGCGAAGTCGTCCAGCATCAGGGCGAAGGTGTCCAGACATCGCCTGACCTTCTGCCGGTACCGCATCCGATCCGCGCTGGTGAACGTCCCCTCCGAGACGTCCTTGCCCATATGCCCTCCCCGGCTCTCGGTCTGCTGCTGTGGGTAACCGAGTCGTTGCAATGAGCTTCCAGCCTAAGGGGTTCGCTCCAGGGTGGTATCGGACGCTAGGACCATTGCCAGAATTCCCCTCGCTTTTGACAGGCAGAAGTGGCGGCAGAACCCGCTGTCACAGCGTCCGGACCCCGTGATACCCCAACAAAATGGACAGATCAACGAGCGCGACGTTGATAGCGTTTGCCGCAGATCCGGTCGCACGGGGGCGACCCACTTTGGGGGGGTCGGCATGACGGTTGCTCGTCGGACACCAGGGCGACTGGCGTAGCGATCTCATGCCGTGTCATTTGGCGCGAGCGGGGGAACGGGACACGTTCGGGGGCCCTGCTCGCGCCAAATACCATCTCGGCCGGCGCGCTCAGGCGCCCGGCTTCTCCGGCTTCTCCGGGTCCTCCGGCTTCTTCGGCTCCTCCGGGCGCTCCACCACCGTGGCCCGTCCCGTTGCGGGACGCGGACGACGACGGTTCCGGGGCGCGGGAATGAGCGGCGCCGCTCCCGGCTTGGTCTCCGCCTCCGGCTCCGGCTTCGCCTCGACCTCAGCGTCCGCCTGCGGCTTCGGCGTGTAGATCTGCCCGGTCGCGGGCTCCACGACGGCCGCTGCCGGGGCCTCCAGCGCGATCGGCCGGGCCGCGGTCAGGACGGCGGCCAGCACCGAACCCGCCAACCCGGCGATCACGGCGTACGGCGCGATGAGCAGCGCGGAGACCTGCTCGGCCGGAGCGCCCGCCAGCCGGGGCGCGGCGAGCACGGAGGCCGCGGCCAGCAGCACCGGCCCCACGACGCCCGACAGCGCCACCGAGGCCCGAGCGTCACCCCGCCGACCGGCCGGCCACGCGGCGAGCAGCCCGAGGAGGAAGGTGGATCCGAGCATGAGCAGCGCTCCGGGCAGGTAGATCGACTGCCACCAGCCGCTGCCCGGCAGGTCCAGGGCGACCGCCTCGACGTCGCTCACCGAGTCGACCTGTGTGAACCGCCAGACGCCCAACTGCGTCGGGGCCAGGCCACGGCCGCCCGCCACGGCGTCGACCACCGCGAGCACCGCCACCAGCCACCACCAGGACGCCGTCGCCACGAGGTTCGCCGCCGCCGCGCGGGCCGACAGCACGACCGCCGCGAGCACCAGGCCGATCAGCACGCCCGCGGTCGCGTACCAGCCGACGACCCAGGCCGGCGCGAAGGTCACGCTCGTCGAGACCTCCCGGGCCGGCAGCGCGGTCAACGGCACGACGGCCAGTCCACCCAGGGCCGCGGCGCAGGCGACCGAGGCCCGCCACAGGCCGCGGGACCACGAGGTCGAGTCCACAGTGGTACGCCGAGCGACGGTGAGTGCGGCCACGGCCACAGACAGCGCTGCGACCCAGACAGTCCAAGCCAGCGCCGCGGCCCAGCCCGCGGAGTCGCCGAGCCAGCCGATGATTCCCAAGCCGTAACCGACTCCGAGCTGCGCGGCGCCGATCCCGGCGGCCAGTCCGGCCGCGACGGCGACCGATCCGGTCCAGCCTCGTGCGGACATCGTCTCGTCCTCCCGCGAGGTATCCAGTGGTGGGCAGACTATCGCTGACGCCGTACCACCGCGACATGTGTCAACTTGGTGTCAGTTGGGCCTGCACACGGGCTTGGTGTCGCTCCCGGGTTGCACACTGTGAGCCGCCGCGAGTGACGCGCCGCCAGGGAACAGGGAACAGGAGTAAGCGACGATGACCGACCCGTGGGCGACCAGAGTGGACGCCGATCCCCCACGCCAGGGCCTCAGCCCGGCGATGATCGCGGCCATCGCGACCTCCGTCGCCGTGCTCGCGATCATCGGGGCCACCGGCGGTTTCCTGCTCGCCAACGCGAACCCCTCAGCGGCGCCGTCCACATCGGCCTCGGTGGTCACCACCTCTCCGTCGGCCAGGCCGTCGGTGGACGAGTCGCCCACCTTCGCTCCCAGCCCGGTGGTGTCGGCCACCTCCACGACACCGGCGGCGACCGGCATGCTCCCGGACGGGCAGGGCCGCGACTTCCGCGAGTACTTCACCCAGCTACGTACGGCGAAGCTCGGTGTCGTCCTCGTCTTCGGCGAGGCCGGTCAGGACGGCCTCGTCACGCGGACCTCCCCGGAGGCGGGCTCGCGGATCCGCGCCGGCATCACCGTCAAGGTCTACGTGGCCGGCGCTCCGCCGGAGACCGTGCTGCCGAAGGTGGTCGGCCTTCCGTGCCGCGACGCCCGGGTTCCCCTGGGCAACAACGGTCTGCTGCCGACCTACAAGACCGGCCAGGAGGGCGTCGTCCTCAGCCAGTCGCCGGACCCCGACTCCGGCGGCACCGCCCGCTGGAACGACCACGTGGAGATCACCTGCGGCGAAGGGGCGTCGGCCAGCCCGACTCCGTAGTGGTCAGCGCGCCGCGCCAGCAGGCGTACGGCAATCGTGGTAGGACGGGCACATGTCGGAGAGATCGCCAAGTCCTGCGGACGAGCCCGCCGAGCCCACCCAGCCGATCGAGCCGGACGCCACCCGGCCGATCGAGCCGGACGCGACGCAGGCCATTCCCCCGGACGCCACGCAGGCGCTGCCGGGGGCGTACGACGCGCCGACCGAGGCGATCCCGACCGAACAACTGCCGCCCGTTGGCTCGGACGCCACCCAGGTCACTCCGGGTGAGCACTGGACCGGCCGGGCCGAGGTACGCCCCGACGCCGTCCGGGACGCGGTCCCGCCCGAGGACTGGAACGACGTCGAGGAACCGGGCCGGAACTGGTGGCTGCCGATCCTGATCGGCGTGGTCGCCGTCCTCGTGGCGCTGGCCGTCATCGTGGCGGTGGTGCTCCTGCTCCGGCGGTCCGACGAGCCCGAGCCCATTCCGACGGCCGTGGTGCCGACCGCGACGTCGGCCGCCCCGAGCCCGTCGCCGACGCAGACGCAGCCGAGCCCGTCGGAGACCACGGCCACCAGCGCTCCCACCACCCAGATCGAGGTGCCGAACCTCGCCGGGGAGACCGAGGCTGTCGCGAAGTCCCGGCTGGACCAGCTCGGCCTGACCTACTCGGTGACCTACCAGGAGGATCCGGGAAGCACGCCGGGCACCGTCATCACGACCGTTCCCGTGGGCGGCACCGTCGTCGCGCCGGGCGACACCATCCGCCTCATCGTGGCGACCGCGCCACCCTCGGAGGAGCCGACGACGAGCCCGGAGCCGACCGCCACAGCCAGCTGAGCGGGGTCGGCCCGGGTCAGGCCAGGACGGCGCGTTCGCGTTCGGTCAGCACCATTCCGCTCGTCTTGAGCAGGGCGGCGATGCGATCGCGGGCGCGCTGCCGCTCGGCTGGATCGTCGGAGGCGGCCACCAGCCCGACGAGAGCCTGCACCACGTCGCGCAGGTCGTGGCCGCCCTCGTAGGCGTCCGCTGCGGCGGCGTACCAGCTGCTGGCGAGCCTGCGGTGGCCCCGGGCGAGCGCGATCGCGGCCTCGACCACCGCGCATGCGGGGTCTTCGACCTCGGGCGGCGTGGTGGCCCGCAGTTCGGCGAGGATGCGGTCGGCCTCACCCGCCTCGCCGCTCTCGGCCTGGGCGAGCGCGATGGTCGTGAGCAGACGGCGACGGTGGCTCGGGTCACCGACCTCAGCGAGCAGGTCGAGGGCCTGAGTGCCGACCACGACGGACTCGGCGAGCCGCCCGCTGAGCCGCAGCACCTCGGCCAGGTTGCCGCGGCCGAGCGCACGGAGCCGGACGTCCCCGGTACGCGCGGTGAGCCGGTCGACCTCCGCGAGCCGCCGTTGGGCGCCCACCAGGTCTCCAGCACGAATGTCGTGCCAGGTCAGATTGCTCTGGGCGACGGCCATGTCCCGGGCGCGCCCGGTGCGACTGGCCAGGATGAGCGCCTCGAGGCTCTGCTCGCGGGCCTCGTCGAAGTCGCCGCTGCCCATGCACAACGCGAAGAGCACGGTACGCGCGGCCAGCTCGCCTGTGACCTCGACGCGCTCGGCGAAGATCCGCACGGCCGCCCGAGCCGAATCGATCTCCTCCGCCCCCGCGCCGTGTTCGTTGGCCAGTTGGGCCACGCCCACCAGTGCCCACGCTCGCACGAGCGGATCGGCGTCGGCGGTGCGCTCGTCGTCCAGCAGTCGCCGCAGCCAGCGGCGGCCCGCGACGTCCCGGCCCCGGAAGCGCCACCACCGGGGCAGCTTGGCGGCCAGGCACAACGCGGTGTGCGGATCGTCGTCGGCCGAATGGGTCAGGGCCGACCAGAGATTGCCCGCGACGTCGTCCAGCCGCGCGATCGCCGCGCCGTGCTGGGCCCCGCTGAACATGGGCGCCGTACGCGCGGCGAACCGGGCGAAGACGATGGCGTGCCGCCGGCGGGCCAACGTCAGCTCCTCGGCCAGTTCGGCCTGTTCCAGGGCGTACTCCCGGACCGATTCGAGCACCATGAACCGGACGGCGCCCTGCCCCCGCACCGTCGCCAGACCCAGATCGGTCAGCCGGTCGAGCAACTCCACGACGTCGACGTCCAGCTCGGCGAGCAGCTCCTCGGCCAGCTCGATGGACCAGCGGTGGGTGAAGGTGGACAGGTACCGCAGCGCTCGGCGGTGCGCCGGAGTCAGCAGGCGGTAGCTCGCGACGACCGCCGCCCGGACCGCTTCGGCCGCGTCCACGACTGCACCGTCCTGCCCGAACCGTGCCAGCATCTCGCTGGGGTCCAGCAGCCGACCTCGGGCCGCTGCCAGCTCGATCGCCAGCGGCAGCCCGCTGAGGCGGCGTACGAGGTCGGTGATCGCGGCTACTTCGGACTCGGGCGGGGCGTCTCCCCGGTGCCGCGCCCAGCGCTCCAGAAACAGGGCGCTGGCGGGATGCTTTCGGGCCTCCGCGAGCGTACGCGTGCCGGCCGGTGGCACCGGCAGCGGCGCGACGGGCCACACCCATTCGCCGGCCACCCCGATCGGACCGCGCGCGGTGGCGACGATACGCAACTGTGGAGCGATCGCGACGAGGCGGCGTACGGCGGCGGCGACCGCGGGCCGCGACCGGTCCACCGCGTCCACCAGCAACAATGTCGGCTGACGGAACGCCTCGGCCAGCCCGTCCGGGTGCCCGACGCCGATGACCGCGCAGATGCTGTCCAGTACTCCGGACTCCCCCTCGTCCGGCGACACCTTGATGCCGACCGCTCCCCCGGGCAGCTCGTCCCGCAGCTGAGCCGACGCGGTCAAGGCCAGCACGGTCTTGCCCGACCCGGCCAGCCCGACCAGTGTGGTGACCCCGGCCGTCGTCCGCAGACGCTCGGTGAGCCCGGCGAGATCCCGATCGCGCCCGATCAACTCCCCCGCGTTCGGCAGCGCCCGGGGCTTGGCCAGGCCTGGGCCTTGGTCTGCCGGCGTACGCCCCCGGGCGACGGCCACGAAGACGGTCAGATCCCGCCCCTGGAGGCCGAGCGCCGCACCCAGCAGTTCGACCGTGGACCGCTGCGGGCGTACGCTGCGTCCCGCCTCCAGGTCCCGGACGGTGCGGACGCCCACCTCGGCGGCTTCGGCCAGCTCGGCCTGGGTCAGCCCGGCCGCGAGCCGGTGCCGCCGGAGCAGCACGGCGAATCCGTCCTTCATGGACGGACTACGCGTCTCGGCTGCGGGTTCCACGGCCTCGAAGAGTAGCCAGCCAAGGTCGCCGACGGCAGGTCGTGTCGGCCGTTTGACCAGGTTGCGTGCGTGTTTCCGACACAAACGTGCCCTGGTGTCCTGCTGTGTTATCGGCTCGTGATCTTCCGGGCGGCGGCTGGGACCTCGCTGGGAACGCGCTCGGTGCCCGGTGCCCGGTTCGCCCCCGACGCTTCGCCGTCCTTGTCGCCGGGCCACCAGTTCCAGCGGCCGAGGAGCGTCATGGCGGCCGGCAGCAGGAGACCCCGGACGACGGTCACGTCCAGGGCGATGGCCACCGCCATGCCCACCCCGATCTCGCGTACGGCGGACAGGCCACCCAGGACGAAGCCGAGGAAGACAAGGATCAGGCTGAGTCCGGCGAGGGTCACCACCGGACCCGTACGCGCGATGCCCCGCCGGACCGCCTCGTCGGTGGCGTACTTGCCGGGGAGGCTCCTGGCCGAGCCGCCAGGAGTGCGGTCAGCTCGGTACTCCTCGGTGATCCGGGCGAGCAGGAAGACCTCGTAGTCCGTGGTCAGCCCGAAGATGAAGACGAAGAGCAGCACCGGCGTGGTGACGTCGAGCCGGCCGCCGAACACCACCGCGAGTACGCCGAGCGACGCCCCCAGGGTCAGCAGGTTGAGCAGGACCGCCTTCACCGGAATGACGACCGACCGGGTGAGCGCGAAGAGCAGCGCTCCGGCGGCCGCCAACAAGACTGTCAGCACGACGGGAAAATGACCGGTAACCGAATCCTGGTAATCCGCTAATTCGGCGGCGGGCCCGCCGACCAGGGATTTCGCCGGAGCCGGGACCTCCCGGACCGCCCGGACGACGGTCGGACCCTGGCTGGAGCTCGCCGGAGTCAGGTCGACGACGGTCGCGTCGGCCGGCATCTCCAGCCGGAGTTGGAGCCGGTCGACCCCGGGCAGGCGATTGAGCCGGTCGAGGTAGTCCCGCATCGCCGCCCCGCCACTGCCGGTGTCCACGACGACGGTGATGACGTCGGCCTGACCGCGCTGGAAATCCCGCAGATAGACCTCGTACGCCTGCCGCGCCTCCGCGCTGCTCGGCAGTCCGCGCGCGTCGGTGTTCCGCAGCTCGGCGGCGACGAACGGAAGGGTCAGGATGATCAGCAACGCGGCGCTGGCGAAGGCGACCGATTCGGGCCCCTTCTGGGCGACGGCGGCCAGCCGCTCCAGAATCGATCTTGGCGAGTTAGGGTCGCTATAACGACCTCTTCTCGCCAAGATCACCCGGAAGGACCCTTGAGCGCTGAGCGGTCCGCTTGAGCGCGCGGAAGCGCCGGGCCGGCCGAGGGCACGGAGCGGTCCGCGTGAGCGCGCGAGCGGCCCGAGGATGGCGAGCAGCGCAGGAGTCAGCGTGAGCGAGGCAGCCGTGGCGACCACCGTCACGAGCAGCCCGCCCAAAGCCATCGCAGCGAGCAGGGGCTCACCGAAGACGGCTAGTCCGGCCATGGCCGCGCTGACCATCCCGCCGGACACGAGCACTGCTCTCCCCGCCGTACGCAGCGCGACGGCCAGGTCGTTCGCCTCGCGGTACCGCCACAGCAGCAGGATCGAGTAGTCGACGGCCAGCCCGAGTCCGAGCAGCGTCACCACGTTCACCGTGTACTCGCTGATCGGCGCCAGGCGGGCGAGCCCGGCGAGGGCGAGCAGGGTCGTGGTGATTGCCGCGACCGCCGCGGCCAGCGGGACGATCGCACCCCGCCGCAGCACGACGACGAGGAGCAGAGTCAACGCGGCCAGCGCGAGGCCCTCCCCGAGGGCGGCATCGGCGACGGCCTGGTCGGCGAAGGCCCACTCGGCCAGCGGCTTACCGCCCACCAGCACGTTCGGCAGTCGCCTGAGCACCGCGACGGCCGCGTCGATCTCGGCTTCGGACGCCCCGGGCTCGAAGGTGACCCGGACCAGCGTGCTCCGGTTGCCTTGGCCGATCTGACCGCCCGGCGCGGTGTAGAGGTCGCCGACTTCGTGGACGCCGGGAAGACCGCGTACCTGCTGGGCGACCTCGGTCGTGGTGGCGACCAGCGCCGGGTCGTAGGGGTCGACGTCGCGCGAGATCGCGAAGACGGTCTCGCCCTCCGGCTTGAGCTGCTGCAGCCGGGCCTCGGCTCGGAGCGACTCGGCGTCGGCGGAGAGCTGGCCGACGTTCTGGGCGTGGTCGAAGACGCTGCCACCGAGAGCACCGCCCGCAATCGCGAGCAGTGCCCACCCGGCGACGATCAGCCATCGCCCTCGTGTCAGCCAGCCGGCCCAGATCCGCATCCCGGCATGAGAGCATCTCACGATCGGCGGGGATGTCCGGAACCCGACTCAGCCCCGCCGATCGGCGTAAATCAGCTCAGCCCGAGCTCCCGCGAGATCACCATCTTCTGGATCTCCGAGGTGCCCTCGCCGACCTCCAGAATCTTCGCGTCCCGGTAGAACCGGCCGACCGGGAACTCGTTCATGAACCCGTATCCGCCGTGGATCTGCGTCGCCTTCCGGGCGTTCGTCATCGCGGCGTCGCCCGCGTACAGCTTCGCGATCGCGGCGGCGTTGCGGATGGGCTGCCCGGCGACCAGCCGCAGAGCCGCGTCCCGCCAGGCCAGCCGTGCGGTCTGCGCGCTCGTCTCCATCTCCGCGATCATGAAGGAGACCGCCTGGTACGCCGAGATCGGCGAGCCGAACGCTTCGCGCTGCCGGGCGTACGCGACGGATTCGTCCACGCAGCCCTGAGCGAGCCCGGTGGCGAGGGCGGCGATGGCGACCCGGCCCTCGTCCAGGATCGTGAGGAACTGCTTGAAACCGCGGCCGCGCTCGCCGAGCAGGTTTTCCACCGGCACCCGGACGTTGTCGAAGGACAGCTCATGGGTGTCCGACGCGCACCAGCCGACCTTGTCGTAGCCGGGCGCGACGGTGAAGCCGGGCGTACCGGACGGGACGATGATCGTGGAGATCTCGTCGGGTCCGGTGAGCGCCGTGACGGTGACGAGAGCGGTGATCTCCGTACCGGAGTTGGTGATGAACGACTTGGTGCCGTTGATGATCCATTCGCGGCCGTCGTCGCTCAGCTTCGCGGTCGTCCGCGTACCGCCCGCGTCGGAGCCGGCGCCCGGCTCAGTGAGGCCGAAGCCGGCGAGCTTCCGGCCGGCCACCAGATCGGGCAGCCACCGCTGCTTCTGCTCCTCGGTGCCCCATTTGAAGATCGGCATCGCCCCGAGCGAGATCGCCGCTTCCAGAGTGATGGCGACCGACGAGTCGACCCGGGCGATCTCCTCGATGGCCAGGCAGTGGGCCAGGTAGTCGCCGCCCATCCCGCCGAACTCCTCCGGGAAGGCCAATCCGAACAGGCCCATGGAGCCCATCTGCGCGATGATCTCGTAGGGGAACTCGTGCCGCGCGTAGAAGTCACCGATCACCGGCGCGATCTTGTCGCGGGCGAAGGCGGCGACGGTCTCCCGAAGCTCGGCGAGGTCTTCGCTGAGTCCGAAGTGGTCCATGACGCTCCCTTGAATCGGGCGGGCGGAGATCAGACGGGTGTGACGCCGTGGCGGCGTCGCGAGAAACTGCGGTCCTTGCCGTGCGCGGCGGCCAGCCGCCGGACGAGTTCGCCGCGCAGGTCGTCCGGCTCGACGACGGTGTCCACGACGAGTTCGCTGGCCAGCCGCAGGAGGTCGATGTCCTCCTCGTACTCGGCCCGCTTGGCCTCGACGAAGGCGGCCCGTTCGGTCTCGTCCTCGATGGCGGCGATCTTGTTGGCGTACACGGCGTTGACGGCGGCCTCCGCCCCCATCACGGCGATCTTGGCGGTGGGCAGCGCGATCGTGGCGTCCGGGTCGAAGCCCGGCCCGGCCATGGCATAGAGCCCCGCGCCGTACGCCTTCCGCACGACGACGCAGAACTTCGGCACGGTGGCCTCGCTGATGGCGCTGATCATCTTCGCGCCGTGCCGGATGATCCCCTGCCGCTCGACGGCCGAGCCGACCATGAACCCGGGCACGTCGGCGAGGAAGATCAGCGGGACGTTGAAGGCGTCGCAGAGCTGGACGAACCGGGTGGCCTTGTCGGCCGAGTCGACGAACAGCACACCGCCCTTGTGCAGCGAGTTGTTCGCCACGATGCCGACGACCTGGCCCTCCAGGCGGGCGAATCCGACGGTCAGCTCCCGCGCCCACTTCTCCTGGATCTCCAGGAAGCTGCCCTCGTCCACCAGGCGCTTGACCACCTGGCGCATGTCGAAGGCCCGGCGCTCGCTCTCCGGGATGAGGGCGGCGATCCCGCCCCGCGCCGCCTTCGGCTCGCTCGCGGGCGGCTCGGCGGTCCAGTTGGCCGGCAGATAGGAGAGGTAGGCCTGCACGACCTCCAGGGCGGCGTCCTCGTCCTTGCAGAGGAAGTGGCCGACGCCGGAGACCTCGGTGTGGACCTTCGCCCCGCCCATCTCCTCCAGCGTGGTCTTCTCGCCGGTGACCATCTCGACCATGCGGTCGGAGCCGAGGTACATGGAGGCGTTGCCGTCCACCATCGCCACGACGTCACAGAAGGCCGGGATGTACGCCCCGCCGGCGGCCGACGGCCCGAACAGGGCGCAGACCTGCGGAATCGAGCCGGAGGCACGGACCTGGGTGTGGAAGATCTTCCCAGCGCCCCGACGGCCCGGGAACAGGTCGACCTGGTCGGTGATCCGAGCGCCCGCCGAGTCCACGAGGTAGACCATCGGGACACCGGTCTGGTAGGCGCGCTCGATGATCCGGATGATCTTCTCGACCGTCCGCGCGCCCCAGCTGCCTGCCTTCACGGTCGAGTCGTTGGCCATGAGGCAGACGGGACGGCCGTCGATCATCGCCGAACCGGTCACCACGCCGTCGGCGGGCAACCCGTCGGCCAGGGCGTTGGCGTACGCCCCGTCCTCGACGAAGGAACCGGCGTCCACGAGTCGCGCGATGCGTTCCCGGGCGAACAGCTTCCCGCGCTTGGCGTTGGCCTCGTGATAGCGGGCCGCCCCACCGGCGGCGATCCGCTCCTTGACCTCATCCCAGCTCACGCGGCCTCCCTAACGAGCGTTCACCTGAACGAACGTTAGGCTACCAGGTCCGGTCGAGGCGACGGTACGGCCTGCGCCGCTGCTAGCATCCCGCGGTGCTCACGCTCGGCACCGCCGTTGCCACAGACTCCCCTCGCAGGTCGGGAGTGGTGCGCCAGGCCCTTCCCGCCTTGGCCGCCTATCTCGCCGTCCGCGCCACCGGTCTGGCCGTCCTGACGGTCCTCGCCCATCGCGCGCACCGGCCGGTCGTCAAGCTGCTGTCGGCATACGACGGTGGCTGGTATCTCGGCATCGCGACGAACGGCTACAACACCTCCATCACGTACGCCGGTGGCCAGCTCGTCCGCACGAACGTGGCCTTCTTCCCGCTCTTTCCGGAGCTGATCCGGGCCCTGGCGGCGATCGGCGTACCCGCCGCGTACGCCGGGATCGCACTGGCCGCGGTCAGCGGGGTCGCAGCGGCCTGGGGCATCTTCCGGGTGGGTGCGGAGATCCACAGCCCTCGGCTCGGCGTGATGCTCGCCGCTCTCTGGGGAGTCCTGCCGCACGCGTTGGTGCAGAACATGGTGTACGCCGAATCGCTGTTCACGGCGTTGTGCGCCTGGGCGCTGTGGTCGGTCCTGACTCGCCGCTGGCTGCTCGCCGGCGTGCTCACCCTGGCCGCCGGGCTCACCCGACCGACCGCCGTGGTCCTCGTACTGGCGGTGGGGCTGTCCTGCCTCGTCGCGGTGGTACGCCGGGCCGACGGCTGGCGGCCCTGGGCGGGCTGGGTGTTGGCTCCGCTGGGCTTGGTGGCCTTCTGGGGCTGGTGCGCGACGAAGCTCCAGCGGCTCGACGCGTGGTTCTGGATGCAGAACGCCGGCTGGCACAGTGAATTCGACTTCGGTGCCGACACGGCTCGTTCGCTGGTCAAGGTCGTGCGCGGTCAGCAGCGGCTGGGCTACGTCGTGACAGCCGCCGTGCTCCTCATCTCGATCGCTCTCCTCGTGGTCCTCCTGGTACGCCGCCAGGCCCCGTGGCCGCTCGCCCTCTTCGCCGCGGGAGCGGTGCTGCTGGTCGTTCTCCAAGGCGGCGGCTACTTCCACGCGAAAGGGCGGTTCCTGCTTTCCGACTTCCCGTTACTCATCCCGATCGGGGCCGCGCTGATCAAGCTCGATCGGCGACTTCAGATCGCCCTACTGGTGGTCCTGGCCGTCCTTTCCGGTTGGTACGGCTCATACCTCGCGCTCGAGTGGCGGCTGTCTCCCTAGCTCGGGGCTGCGCCCCTTGCGGGGATTCCCTACCTTGGCGGCCATGGGATGGGCGACGATCCTCTTCATCATCGTCGGGGCGATCGGGCTGGGCCTGCTCGCCGTGGCGATGCTGGGCGGCGAGCTCTTCGGCCTCGACGGGGCCGATTCCGTGCTGTCCGTCGAAGTGGTGGCGGCCGTCCTGGCCGGCTTCGGCTTCACCGCAGCCTTCGTCAGCGCGCTGCCGGGCGTCGACCTTCCGCTCGCCCTCGTCGCCGCGATCGGCGCCATCGCCGCGGTGCCGGTGGCGTACCTGGCTTGGCTGCTCACCGGCCGGGCTCGGAACATGCCGACCGATGCGACCCCGAATCGGACCGACCTCGTCGGCCGGCCGGGGGTCGTCGTGACCGAGATCCGGGCCGGGGGCTACGGCGAGGTCCGCGTACGCATCGGCGGCCAGCAGGTCAAGCTCAACGCCCTCGCCGACGAGCCGATTCCGGCGGGCGTCCACGTCCTGGTGGTCGAGGCCCCCAGCGACACCAGCGTCAAGGTCCGTCTCACTGATCCAGAAAGGAACTGATGCTTCCCCTTCTCCTACCCATCGCCGGTGGCGTGGTCTTCGTCCTCGTCCTGCTCTTCTTCGTGCTGTCACGCATCAAGGTGGCCGGCCCGAACGAGGCCTTCATCGTGACCGGCCGCAAGGGCCGGCGGGTCGAGGCCGCCGACGGCACCCGCTCGACCGACCTGTCCGGCCAGAAGGTCGTCATGGGCGCGTCGGTCTTCGTCCTGCCGGTCGTCCAGAAGCTCCAGATCATGGACCTGTCCAGCCGCGGCATCCACGTCGAGGTCACCGGGGCCGTCAGCAAGCAGGGCATCCGGGCCAACCTCCAGGGCATCGCGGTCGTGAAGGTCGGCGGGACCGAGGACGCGATCCGCGCGGCCGCCCAGCGGTTCCTCCACCAGCAGCAGGCCATCGACGGCTTCGCCCGCGAAGTCCTGGCCGGCGCCCTGCGCTCGATCGTCGGCCGCCTCACCGTCGAGGAGATCATCCGCGACCGGGCCGCGTTCGCCTCGGCCGTCGCGGAGGAGGCCGAGCACTCGATGACCAACCAGGGTCTCGTCCTCGACACCTTCCAGCTGCAGGACATCATCGCCGAGGGCAACTACCTGCAGGATCTCGGCCGGCCCGAGGCGGCGCGCGTGCTCAAGGACGCGTCGATCGCCGAGGCGCAGGCCCGCCAGTCCGCCGAACAGGCTCGGCTGCTCGCCGAGGAGGCGATCGCCGAGGCCCAGCGGAACCTGGAGCTCAAGAAGGCCGGCATCCAGGCCGAGATCGACGCCGCGAAGGCGAAGTCGGCCGCGGCCGGCCCGCTCGCCCAGGCCGAACGCGACCAGGCGATCCTCGCCGAGCAGCAGAAGGTCGCCGAGCGCAACGCCGAACTCAAGCAGCGCCAGCTCGACACCGAGGTACGCAAGCCCGCCGACGCGGCCCGGTACAAGGTCGAGCAGGAGGCCGAGGCGGCTCGCAACGCCCAGGTCCTCGCGGCCGACGCCGCCCGGCAGACCACGATCGCCGGTGCGCAGGCCTCCGCCGAGCAGGCTCGCCTGACCGGTGAAGGCGAGCGTGCGCGCCGGGCCGCGCTGGCTGAGGCCAACGCGATCGAAGGCGCCAAGGAAGGCGAGTCGGAGCAGCGTCGGCGTACCGCGATCGCGGAGGCGACCGAGCGCGAGGGTTCGGCCGAGGCGGCCGCGATCCTGGCTCGGGGTCAGGCCGAGGCCGAGGCCATGCGCCTCAAGGCCGAAGCCTTCCAGCAGTACGGCGAGGCCGCGATCCTCGACCTGCTCGTCCGGGTGCTGCCGGAGGTCGTCGCGGCGGCCAGCGACCCGATGCGGTCCATCGACAAGATGACCGTGATCTCCACCGACGGCGCCAGCTCGCTGACGAAGTCGGTCGCCTCCAACGTCGCCCAGGGCCTCCAGCTCGGTACCGATCTGACCGGCATCGACCTGGCGAGCCTGCTGGCGAAGCTGGGCGGGGTCTCGGCGGACTCGTCCGACGTGCCGTCGGCCAACGGCGAGACGAAGCCGATGGCGCGCAAGGCCATCAAGGCCAAGCCCGCCGAGTGAAACACAGTGGCCGGGGCCGGGCGATCTCTCGCCCGGCCCCGGTTCTATGTGGACGCCGTCCGCCGTACGCGGAACGAGCGGGTACAGACGCCGGCTAGCAGGTGAGCGTGGCGGTGGCACCACCGGTGCTGTGCGCTACCGAGCTGCCGCCCACGGCCACTGCGTTGCCGGAGATGTCGATCGGCGCCTGGACGGGCAGGAGAACCTGGGTGCCGTTCAGGATGCCGGCGTTCATGGCGCTGGTCAGGTTCGCGCACGAACCGCCGTCGTGGCCGTAGCCGCCGTGCTTCGCCGCCGGGGCAGGCAGCGTACGCGCGCCGGAGCCGGCGAGGTTGCCGGTCAGGCCGGACAGGGTGCCGACCAGGTCGCCGACCAGCGGCAGGCCCTCGGTCTTCTTGCCGCCCTTGACGTGCTTCTTCTTGATGTTGTTGGTGTTGTGGTGGACGGGCTTGTCCTTGACGTACGTGTCGGGACCGTGCCCGCTCGGACCGTCGCCGATGACCGCGTCCGCACCGCCCTGGCACGAGGCGGTCGCGCTGCCGAGGACCGCCACGGCGTTGCCGCAGATGTCGATCGGGATCTGGATCAGCGGGATCAGCTGCGTACCGTTGCCGATGCCGAAGTTCAGCCCGGTCCAGGCGTCCGGCAGGCTCTCCGCGTCCAGCGACGCGTGGGAGCCGCCGACGCAGCCCGCGGAGGCCCCACCGAGGACGCCGATCGCGTTGCCGCACAGGTCGATCGGGATCTGGATCGGAGCCAGGACCTGCGTGCCGTTGAGAAGACCGACGTTCTGCGTACTGGTCAGGGTGCCGCTCTCGGTCTTGGCCGACTCCTGCTTCGCCCACGAACCGCCGGTGCACCAGGCCGTCGCGGACCCGCCGACGCCGATCGCGTTGCCGCAGGCGTCGATCGGAGCCTGGAGCAGCGCCCGGATCTGCGTACCGTTGAGCAGGCCGAAGTTGTCGGAGCTGGTCAGGTCGCCCAGCTCGCCGGTGTGGTTCGCCCACGCGCCGCCGACACAGCCCGCCGAGGCGCTGCCGAGCACCGAGATCGCGTTGCCGCAGACGTTGATCGGCGCCTGGATGTGCGCGTCGACCTGCGTACCGTTGCCGATCCCGACGTTGTTCGACGTGGTCAGGTCACTGGCGTGTGCGGCGGACGCGCCGGCCAGCAGGAAACCGGCCGAGATCGCACCGGCCTTCAGGGACTTACGAGCCCACGAGTTCATGGTTCATTGCCTTTCGGGTGTTGCAGACCGGGGGGTCCGCGAGTGCAGTGATGTGCCGAGATGTGCCGGGTCCGGTCGCAGACACTGGACCCGCCGCAGGCGCGCGGAAGCCGTCCGCGTACCTGGGGATCGAGGGCGCGCTCAGCGCGCGGAGCGAACTCGCTCAGTCAGGCGAGCTGGTGGGGCGCGGCGCGTCGGCCCGCCGCAGGGCACTGTCCGCTGCGCGGCGCAAGGCCCGGGCCAACGGCGCGGTCAGGACGGCCACCGCCGTCAAGGTAGCGGCGGGCGCACTGCCTCCGTTGGGGGCGTTGCCCGCCGGCGTCGTGCTCGGCGCGCAATCGCCCAGCACAGGGGTACGCCCAGAGTCGTCCCCGCCGTCGGGACGGTGGTCGACGGCGCTGCCCGAGAGGGGCTGCGCCGTTGCGCGTACCACTGTGGACTTGTGAGGCGGCAGCACGCCCACGGGAATGGCGCGGAAGGCCGGACCGGCGGCCGCCGCGACCATGCGACGGGCCGGCTGGACCACCTGGCGCACCAGGGCGAGCAGCGGGTCGTGTTCACCGCAGGTGGCGGACGGCCCGGGGTGTGGCTTGGGTTGTTGTTCCCGAGGGCGCTGCACTCGCGGCGCGTCGGGATTGTCCGGATCATCCGGTGCGGGCATGCCCAACAGGTCGCCCGGCACGGCGAGGACCGCGTCGACGCCTGCCACCACGCGCTGGACGTCGAGTTCCGGAGCGACCCGGAGCAGCGCGGTGACCAGGTCCGGCTGAACGCGGTCCTCGCCGGTGTTCGGTGCCTCATCGGCTGGTCCGCCGACGGCGTGGGCTTCGCCGAAAGCCGTCTCGGATCCGGACGGAGCCTCCGGCTGCTCAGCGGCGTGCGCGGCAGCCGTTCCGGCGAACCAGGCGGCCGTGGCGAACCCGGCGACGGTCAGCGCGCGCAGTGCCGCGCGCGTGAACCGGCTGTTCCGGGTTCTGGTCATGGTCGCCCTTCAGCGGTAGTGGAAACTCCGCTATGGACAACGATTCCCGCATAGGCCGGACACGTGAGTATTAGGAAAAATCAAGCAATTGTCCGATATCGCGGTCCGGCTCGGAGCACGCCGCTGGGCAGCTCGCGACCCACTATCCGCTGGGCCAGTTCCGCCGCCTCGACGAGTTTGTCGAGGTCGATGCCGGTCTCGTAACCCATGTCGTGCAGCATGTGCACGACTTCCTCGGTCGCCACGTTGCCGGTCGCGCCGGGGGCGTACGGGCAGCCACCGAGGCCGCCGACGCTGGCGTCGAACTCCGTCACACCGAGATCCAACGCGGTGAGGATGTTGGCGAGCCCGGTGCCACGTGTGTTGTGGAAGTGGCAGAGCAGCGGCTTGTCCCGGGTCACCCGATCGAGCACGTCGCGTACGCGCCGAGGCGTGGCCATGCCGGTGGTGTCGCCGAAGGCCACGCGGTCGACGCCCATCCCCACCGCTTTATCCACAATGGAGGCGACTCGGGCCGGGTCGACGTCGCCCTCGTACGGGCAGCCGAAACTCGTCGCGATGATCAGTTCGGCGGTCGCGTCCCCGGCGTGCAACGTCTCGATCAGCTCCGGCAACTCGGCCAACGACTCGTCGGTGCCGCGGTTGATGTTGCGCCGGTTGTGCGTGTCCGACGCCGAGATCACCACCTCGACCTCGGTGAAACCGGCGGCGATCGCGCGCTGCGCTCCGCGTACGTTGGGGACGAGGGCGCTGTAGCGGACCCCGGGATTCCGCGTGATCGTCGCCCACACCTCGTCGGCGTCGGCCATCTGCGGGATCGCCTTGGGGTGGACGAAGCTGACCGCCTCGATCCGGCCCACGCCGGTGCCGCTCAAGACGTCGATCAGCTCGACCTTCGCCGGAGTCGGGACCGGGTCCTCGTTCTGCAGGCCGTCGCGCGGGCCGACCTCACGGATGCTTACTCGCGTCATCGGTGGTCACCTCATCCGGGAGACGATGGCGGTGTCGTAGTCCCCGCTCAAGAATTCCTCGTTCTCGAGGAGTTCGGCGAAGAACGGCAGATTGTTCTTCGGGCCGGAGATCTGGAACGCCGCGACCGCCGCCCGCAGCCGCTCGATCGCCTGCGCCCGGTCCGCCCCGTACGCCACCAGCTTCGCCATCAGCGAGTCGTAGCTCGGGGTGACCGTCGTACCGGCCGCGTACCCGGAGTCCACCCGGATCCCGGGCAGTCCGGCGGGCTCCTCCCACACCGTCACCGCACCCGGGCCGGGCAGGAACCGCTTCGGATCCTCGGCGTTGATCCGCAGCTCGATCGCGTGCCCGGTGGACTGCGCCGGCACCTCGACCGGCAGACCGGCCGCGATCCGCAGCTGGGCCTCGACCAGGTCGATGCCGAAGACCGCCTCGGTGATCGGGTGCTCGACCTGCAGTCGCGTGTTCATCTCCAGGAAGAAGAAGTCCCCGGTCGCCGGATCGAGCAGGCATTCGACTGTGCCCGCGTTGCGGTAGCCGACCGCCTCCCCCGCGCGTACCGCTGAGGCGTGCAGGGCCTGCCGCCGCTCCGGCGTGAGCATGCTCGCGGGCGAGGGCGACTCCTCGACCAGCTTCTGGTTACGCCGCTGGACCGAGCACTCCCGCTCGCCCAGCGCGACCACCCGGCCGTCGGCGAGGCCGAGGATTTGCACCTCGATGTGCCGCACGCTCGGGAAGTACTTCTCGATCAGGACCGAGCCGTCGCCGAACATGCGCTCGGCGAAACCGCGCACCTTGTCGTACTCCGTGCGGAACGCGGCTTCGTCCTTGGCCGGGGCCATGCCCATGCCACCGCCGCCGGCCGCCGCCTTGATCATCACCGGGAAGCCGATGCGGACCGCCTCGGCCAGCGCTTCGTCGACCGACCCGGCCGGGTCGGTGGTCCCCGGCGCCACCGGTACGCCCGCAGCCGCCATCAGGTTGCGCGCGTTGATCTTGTCGCCCATCGCGGTGATGGCCTCCGCCGACGGGCCGACCCAGATCAGCCCGGCCGCCTCGACCTGCCGGGCGAACTCCGCGTTCTCGGAGAGAAAGCCGTATCCGGGATGGATCGCCTGCGCGCCGGTCTGCTTGGCGGCGGCGAGAACGGCCTCGGCGTTGCGATAGCTCTGGGCAGGATTGGCCGGGCCGATGAGCACGGCTTCGTCCGCTTCCAGGACGAAGGGCAGGCCGGCGTCGACGTCGGAGTGGACGGCGATCGTGCGGATACCCAGGCGTTTCGCCGTACGGATGATCCGCCGGGCGATCTCACCGCGGTTGGCGACGAGGAGAGACTCAATCTCAGACACCCCTCGGACGCTACCTTATCGATCGTTAAGGTGGCACCTAGGCGCTGAGCGCGGACAGCGCGGCCGCCCGAAGCAGGACGGCCCGGCGACCCCGGTCGACCTCGCCGCCGAGGAACGGCGTCGAGTTCATCAGGCCGAACACCGCGTGAGCCAGCACCCGGGCCTCGCCGTCGGTCAGCTCCGACCGCACGGCGGTGAGCACCGTCACCCACTCCTCCACGTATCGGCGCTGCAGCCGGCGGATCTCCCGCCGGGGCTCCTCGGGCAGCCGATCCAGTTCGTGCAGGTGCAGCGCGATGACAGCCGGGTGAGCGAGCGCGAACTCCACGTGGAAGTCGACCAACGCCTCCAGAGCGGCCGTGGGCTCGCCCCGGTGGGCCTCGGCCCGCTCCCGGCCGCCGGACAACAGGCCCTCGCTGACCGGTTTGAGCGCCGCGACCAGCATGGCGTCCTTGCCGGCGAAGTGGTGGTAGAGGGCGGGTCCCGTCACACCGGCTTCCTTGCCGATGTCGTCCATGGAAACGCCGTGGTAGCCGCGAGTAGCGAAGAGCCCGACGGCGATCTGGAGGATCTCGTCACGGCGCGAGCGCTTGCGGGGGGTGTCTACCTGCTGCTCGATCGTCACTCGGTCAGCCTACTCGCCAGTCAACTCGGAAACTTAACGCCCGTTTAGTCGCGTTCCGGAAGATCGTACGCTTTGCGGAGTTCACGGGCCTTCTCTGCTTCGCCCTGCTCCTCCAGCGCCCGAGCCAGCCACCAGGCCGCCTCCGCGCGCGCCTGATGATCCCGGGGCAGCCCCTCGATCACCCGCCGCAGCACCCGCTCGCCCGACCGGGGGTCGCCGGCCGCCACCAGGATCTCACCGTGCCGCAGCTCGGCGAAGGCCGCCTCCTCGAACGCCTCGATCGAGCGGAACAGCTCGGGCGCCTTCTCGGCGATCGCCAGGGCGTCGGCGTACGAGCGGTGGTCGGCCAGCACGAATGCGCCGTCGTAGCAGGCCATCGCGTGCTCCCAGACGATGCCCGGCTCTTGCTCCGGATCGGCGCCCGCGGCGTACGCGGTGGCCTGATCGATGGCTTCGATCGCCGACTCCGGATCACGCCCGTAATGCAGGGCGAGGATGCGTCGCCGCAGCGCGCGGGCGGCGGCCGGCCGCTCTCCGGCGGCCTGATAGCCGGCGGCGGCCTCTCCGTAGCGCAGCCCCGCCTCGCGGTCCCGATCGACGCGGTAGAGCACCTCCGCCATCCGTTCCAGCAGATGTGCCCGATATCCGGCGTCGTCGAAGCCACCCCGGCCGGCCGCCAGCGCCTCCAGCTGGGCCAGCGCGGCGAGCGGTTCACCCATCTCGTCGTAGACCCGGGCGAGCAGATCCCGGCACTCGTCCGCGATGACCTGCTCCTCCTCGGCCTCGTCGGCGAAGTACGCCAACGCCTCCTCGGCCACCTCCGCCGCCTCCCGGAATCGGCGCGTGGTGGCCAGTGCGACAGCCAGCCGATGCCGGGAGTACGCCGCCGCCCGGTCCTCGCCCTCGGCCGCCATGAGGCAGACGTGCTCGACGATGTCGTCGATGACCTCGTCGGCCCGATCGGTGTTGACCAGCATGAACCCGGCGTTGGCTCGAGCGCTCCGGCGGAGTTCGGGGTCGATCGCGACGGCCGCCGCCTCCTCGAACGCCGCGAGCGCGCCGGAGTGATCGCCGAGGCCGCCGACGAGGTTGGCGTACGTGAACAGGGCTGAGGCCAGCTCGTTCGACCGGCCCAGCGGACGCAGGGCTTCGACCGCCGCCCCGACGAGGTCGCGCGTCTGGTCGATCCGGTCCAGGGCGTGCACCAGACCGGCCCGCATCATGAGGCTCTGCACCCGGTGCCGCAGCGGGACGTGCCCCGGCTCGGCGTCGGCGGCGTCGATCGAGGCCAGCGCGGCGTCGGTCTGCCCGGCGATGGTCTCCAGGTACGCCACCCGCAGCAGCGTCACCCGGCGCAACACAGAGTCGGTCGTGGCGGACAGCACCTCCTCGGCGGCCTGTCGCGCCATCGTCAGCTCCACCGGCTCGCCGAGCGCCGGTTCCGACGGCTGGGTCTGGAACTGCGCGATCGCCAGCTGCACCCGGCAGGCCGCCTCGCGGGCCAGGTCGCCTGCCTCGGCGAAGCCGCTCGCCGCCTGCATCAGGCCCGCTTGGATGCCCACGAGGTCGTCGTCGGGCAGCCGGCTCACCTGGAGCATCGCGATCCGGCCCTGCTGTTCGGCGGTGAGCGTCCCGCTGACCGTCGACCGCCAGCTGCCGAGCACCCGGTCCGCCAGCGCATCACCGCGCGGATCCTGCTCTCGCAGCCAGTTCTCGGCGAGGTCCAGCTGTTCGTCCAGACTCAAGGTGGTGGGCGCGGAGCTCAGATCGGGCTCGGCGATCGCCGGCTCGTCCGGCTCCACCGGAGCGACCTGGGACCGATGGGCCGCGGTGATCGACAGCGGCAGGTAGTCGACGATCGGCTCGGCGTCCAGGCGCCGCGCGATCCGTTCACTCTGGTACGCGTTGCCGTTGCGCTCGTCGAAGCGGATCGCGAGGGCGGCGGCCCGATCCGCCAGGTTCCCAGCCAGCTCTGCGACGGTCCACCCCGACCGGATCGGCAGGTCGCCCTTGCCCTGTGCGGTCAGCCGGCGCAGCACATGCGCGGCGGCCGAGGCGAACTCCATCTCGGCCTTCGGCGTCGGCGGCTTCTCAAGCCAGGTCAGGTGCCGTTCGATCAGCTCCAAACCGCGCATCTCGTTGCCGGTGAGCCCGCAGAACTCGACGTGATCGGCGACCGAACCCAGGTCGGCGGGCTTGGTCTGGAAAGCCCGGTACGCCCGCCGGTGCGCGTCCCGGGCCTGCTCCAGCCGGCCCGTCCGCAGATACGGGATCATCAGCGCGGTCAGGATGGACTGCGGCTGTTCCGAGCACGTCAACCGGCCCTGCAAGGCCGGCTCGGCGAGGGCGATCGCCTCGGCGTACCGCTCGCGCCAGACGAGGTGATAAGCCTTGGACGTCGGGTCGCACCCGGCGCAGTCGGAGTTCTCGTCACGCGGGGCGGCGTCCCACAGTCCGTAGAAGTGGTCGGCCTGCTCGGCGTCGCCCACATGGGACGCCACGACATACCGGTACGCGTACACGGCGTGCAGGCTGTGCCCGCCCGATCGGTAGCGGCGCTCCATGTCGTCCAGGACGGCGTGCGTACGCTCCAACGGCACCTCGGGGAACTTCGCCATCGAGGAGACGATGTACTTGAAGAACCAGAGCAGCAGATGCTCGTCCTGACCGTTGCGGCGGTCGGGGTTCTCGTCGTACTCCTTCAGGCACCGGGCGAACGTGACGAACGCCTTCGCCGGTTCACCACCGCGGTGGAACGCGTTGGTCGCGACCATCCGGGCGTCGAAGGCGAGTTCGGCGTTCCCGCTCGCCTCGGCGTGCAGCATCGCCTCCTCCACCAGCGCGATCTGCCCGGCGCCCTCCGGCGCGTCCCAAGCCGCGGCGATCATCCCGCGGATCTCGTCCTCGCTCGCCATTCAGTCCTCCCCCTCCGGCTGTGCCTCCGGAGCCGGCTGCTCGGCCGAGGCCGGCCCGACGGCCGGCACCGCCTGCTGCAGCAGGCCCAGGAAGGACCGGTTCAACAAGGCCGAGTCGGCCGGGCGCAGTGGATGGTGCCCGAGCAGCAACGCCTGCCCGTACAGCGACTCCACGGCCAGCCCGACGAGTTCCGGCGACGGCAACGCGGTCACTCGGCGTACCAGTGGATTGCGATGATTGAGGACGAGCTGGGGCCGCGTCGCGGCCTCGGCCCGCTCGAACGCCGCGAGGACTCCCGCCCAGACCTCGTCGACGACTTCCTGGGTCTCGCGGAGCTGGCGCTGGAAAGTGGACTCGCGGTCCACGAGATACAGCGCGGCCAGACCGGGCGGGTCGAAGGCCCGCACGACGATCTCGCAGCCCAGCGGGTCCATCCGGCGCTGGGCGATCGTGAGAAACGGCCGCAACGCCAGGTCGGTCGCCGGGTCGAGGGTGTCGAACCGGGTCGCGAGATCGCTGGGGTCGAGCCGGTCGACCAGCACCTCCGCATCGAGCAGCGGCAGCCGTTCGATGATGTCCGGCTCGTAGACGTAACCGGCGTTCACCACGGCCAGGTTCTGCGCCGCCGCCACCGCCGCGAGCTGCCGGAATTCGTCCACAGTGGTGCAGTAGCGCACGGTCGAGTAGCGCCGCCGGAACTCCGCCAGCGGCATGCGGCCCATGTTGGTCTCCATCGGCCACCACTCGTCGACCAGGCGCAACATCTCCAGATCGTGCAGCGCCAAGGTCTTCACGCCGACGTTGTGCACCGAGAGGAACTGCTGCAATCGCTGCGGCTCCCGGCGGGCCATCGCCAGCATCCAGCCGCGCAACTGGTCGCCGAGTTGCTCGCGCACCGACTCCAGCAGACCGTCCTCGAACAGCGCCTCGCGGCTGGCCGTCGGGCGCAGCTCGCTCGCGTCGATCACGCAGCGCACGAAGAACGCCCACTCCGGCAGCAGACCCTCGGCGCCCTCGGCGAGCAGCATCCGCTTGAGGTACACCCGATGCCCGGCCTTGGCCGCCGGGTTCGCCGGCCGGGGCAGCACGAAAGCCACCCCCCGCAGCCCGGCCTCGGGCACCTTCACCTCGATCACGTCGAACGGCACGAACCCGAAGGTCTCCTGTGCGTACGCGAACAGCTCCGCCCGCCCAAGGTCCCAGGGCGGAGACTCCACAGTGATCAGTTCACCGTCGACGCGTACGCCGACCGGCAGCATCTCGCCGAACGTGCGGGCCAGTTCGACCACGCGCTCGGCGGCCAGCCAGTCCGTGGCGTCCGGCCGGGGTACCAGGGTCACCGTCGTGCCCACCTCGGCGCGCTCCGGCCCGGACTCGACCGCGTAGCGGCCGTCGGAGTAGCCGGTCCAGTAGACCGTCGGCGCTCCCTCGTGCCGGGTCTGCACCCGAATCTCGTCGGCGACCAGGAAGGCCGAGAGCAGGCCGATGCCGAACTGGCCGAGAAACTCTTGCCGGGAAAAACCCAGTTCATCCCGCTTACCGCTACGGCCGATGGTGGCCAGCAACTCGTGGACCTGCGCCTCGGTCAGCCCGACCCCGGTGTCGTGTACGCGCAGCGTGCCGTCCGGCGTCCGCTTCGGAGTCTCGATCCACACAGACGTCGGAACACCCGGATGGGCCACTCGACGTGCGGTGATCGCGTCGACCGCGTTCTGCAGCAGCTCCCGGACGTAGACCCGGGGACTGCCGTAGAGGTGGTGGCTCAACAGGTCGACGATGCCCCGGAGGTCCACCTGGAACGAGTGACTCACGCGCCAGAGGGTACCGGCGTCGCCGGACAAATGCCGACCCAAGATGCCCTACGGGGGATGAGTGAAGGGGCGGCCACCGCGATCGGTGGCCGCCCCTTCACTCGGTTCGCCGGTCAGATGATGTTCCAGAGCTCCGCCGTCATGAGGACCTCGGCGTAGTTGTTCCTGGAGTTCGGGTCCGCGATCGTGCCACCGGTACGCCCGGCGGCGTCGACCCGGATGTGAATCGCGTCGGGCCCGACCACCAAGGTCTTTCCCATGATGACGTGCACCGTCATGGTGAACGACTCGCCGGGCTTCAACGCCGCGTGGCACTTGACCGTACCCAGGTGGCACTCGTCGGCGCGGCCCACCCAGTCACGCGCGATGAGTTCGCCCGGTTCGCTCCAGACGTCGACCGCCATCGGCGCGGAGGTGACCTTGCCGATGTTGCTGATCGTCATCTCGATGCTGAAGTCACGGTCGCCGTTGGCGTTCTTGGCGCTCGTGACCTTGTCCAGCGTCAGCTTCAGGTCCGTGTACAGCGGCTTGTTGGAGAAGTCGGTCCGGCCCGCCGTCTGGACGAACGCCGTGCCGTTCCACGCGTAGGTCCGCCACTGGTGGAACTCGTTGTCGACGGACGTGTCGCAGCAGGCCACGATGTCGCTCACGTCGGCACTCACGCCAACGCCGCCGTCAGCCGGCTTGACGTGCCAGATGCCCTGCATCTTGGCCGACGCCCGGACGACGGTCCCCAGGGAGACGATCTGACCGGCGGCGTCGCGGTCATACGCCACGATCATCGACGGCCCCGTCTCACCGGTCCGGCACATCAGGATGGCCGCCGTCTCCAGTGCCAGGTCGTCGTCCAGGTTGGCGAATGCCACCTCTACGACATAGGTGACCAGACTCGTCGTGGTGCCCGGCTTCCGCAGAGTGGTCCGGCCGTCGTTGCATTTTCCGTCCGGGCTCTTGCCGGAGTCGCCCCAGCGGGGCACGTCAACCTTGCCCGCCGTGAGCTGCGCGATCGTGATACGGCCGTCGGGCGCCGGGCTGGCCGACGGGCTCGGCGACTCGGTCACCGTCTCCGACGGCGTCGGCGAGATGCTGGTCCCGGGCGTCGGCGGGGCCTGGGACTCACGTCCGAAGGCTGCGTACCCGGCCACCGGAAGCGCGATGACGAGTGCGGCGACGACGCCCAACGCGACTGCTCGCACCTTGCGCCGGTGCGCCACCTCACCGCGTACGGCCTGCGCGCCGAGCGGGCGCACCGCCGGGGCAGACACTGCGGAGAATTCCGAGAATGCGCCCGTGAGCAGGGCGTCCTGGTCGAACTCGTTCATGATCAGAATCCCTTCTGGGCCGGGTCGGAGAGGCGGCCGGCGAGGGCGGCACGCCCCCGGCTAAGCCAAGACTTGACGGTTCCTTCGGCGACGCCTTCCTGCTGGGCGATCTCCGCCACGGAAAGCTGGGCCATGTAGTGCAGGACGACGGCGCGTCGCTGCTGAGGCGGGATCTCGGCCAGCGCCCGGACGAGCGCGACCCGGTCGGGCGACGGCTCGGCCGTCCGCTCCTCTCGCTGGCGGCGCAGGAAGTTCAGCGCCGTCTTCTGCTTGCGGAACCGGCTCGTCGCCAAGTTCCAGGCCACTCGGCGTACCCAGGCGACCGGGTCGTCGTAGCGGCGGATCTGCTTCCACTTGCCGAACGCTCGGCAGAACGCCTCCTGGACGACGTCCTGCGCCTCCGCCAGATCACCGAGGTACGCGTAGAGCTGCAACGTGAGCCCTTGAAAGCTCGCGGCGTACAGCCCGTCGAAGTCCGCACCCGCCTCGACTTCCACCCCGATGGGTGGTGAGTCGGCCCCGTACATGGTCACGGCCGCCATGGCCCCTTTCCTCCCCTGCGCCAACCGGGTCCGTCCCGGTTGTGCCGACATCACGCGCGACGGCGGGCAGCGGTTGCAGAGGAATTCTGGGACTTACAGCGACGACAGTGTGGGCCGCTTCGCTGTGATGCCGTCACCGGACGAACGGCCGGTGAGCCGCCGTTTGATCCAGGGCGCGAGGTGCGTGCCGGCCCAGCGGACGTCGTGGGCGCGGGCGATCGGCCACGACCGCTTCCGCGGGTATGCCGGAGATTCCCACCACTCGGCGGGCGGCTTGACGTCGAGGGCGGTCAGGACGTGCGCCGCCACGCGTTCGTGACCGCGTGGGGCGAGGTGCAGCCGGTCGATGCTCCACATCGCCGGATTGTCGAACTCGCGGTCGTTCCACAGATCGACGAGACGGGCGTCGTACTTGGCGGCCACCTCGCCGACGGCGTCGTTCAGGTAGCGCACCCGGGGACCGATGAGCTTCGCGCCCGGCAGCCGGTCGACGAGGTTCGCGAAACGGAAGACCAGCACGTCGGCGCCGGTCGCCCGCAGCTTGCCGATCGTCGCGTCGAACCGCTGCATCAGCGCCACCGGATCACAGGAACGGCGCAGGACGTCGTTGCCGCCGGCGGCGAAGCTGATGAGGTCAGGGCTCATCGCGAGCGCGGGATCCACCTGCTCGGCCACGATCGCGTCGTAGAGGCGGCCGCGGATGGCGAGGTTGGCGTACCGGAAGTCCTCGGTGGTGCGAGCGAGCTCACTCGCGGTGAGATCGGCCCAACCCCGGAAAATCCCCGGCGCGGCCGGATCCGGATCGTCCAGCCCCTCGGTGAAACTGTCACCGAGTGCCACGTATCGCTGCCACGCCACCGTCCCGGCCTCCTTCCGCGTACCCGGTAGTAGTTTGTCCCACACCCGGGAATCGCGGTAACCGGCGGGTCGTTGGAGTGTGGCGTGGATATCGAGATCTTTTCCGACGTCGTGTGCCCGTGGTGCTGGATCGGCGAGCAGAAGGTGCTGGCCGCTGTGTCCGGCTTCACAACGGACACCGGCGAACCGGTGAAGCTGCGCTGGCGGGCGTTCCAGCTCGACCCGAGCGCCACCTCGGAAGGCATCCCGCTGGTCCAGTGGCTGGGCCGTCGTTACGGCGGCGAGGACAACGCCAAGCGCATGTTCACCCAGGTCACGTCGGTCGGCCGCGAGGTCGGGCTGACCATGAACTTCGACCAGGCCATCAGCGCGAACACGCTCGACGCCCACCGGCTGATCTGGTGGGCCGGCCGCGACGGCGCCGACCAGCGGCCCATGGTCGAGGCCCTGCACCAGGCCCACTTCACCGACGGCCAGGACATCGGCTCGCTCGACACCCTCGTGTCGGTCGCCGCGGGGCTCGGTCACGATTCCCAGCTGGTACGCGAATTCCTGGAGTCCCCAGGTGGTCTCGAAGAGGTCCAGGAAGATCTCGCGATGGGCCGCGAACTGGGCATCACCGGCGTTCCCACGTTCGTCTTCGCCGGCAAGTACGCCATCAGCGGCGCCCAGGACCCGTCCACGCTCCGAGAGGTCCTCGACGAGGTGCTGCGCCGGGAAGGCCGATCGCCGCTGACCGTGCTGGCTCCGCAGGGTGCCACCTGCGACGACGACAGCTGCGCCGCCTGAGCCGTCAGGCCCGATTCTCGTTTCTTGGCCGTCAGGCCGATTCTCGTTTCTTGGCCGTCAGGCCCGATTCTCGTTTCTTGGCCGTCAGGCCCGATTCTCGTTTCTTGGCCGTCAGGCTCGGGTCTCGTGCTGAGCCGTCAGGCGCGAGTCTCGTTCTTGAAGAACAGCCCGCGTAGGACCCAGAGAACGCCGATCACCACGCCGCCGATGGCGGCCACCGTCCCGACGGCGTCGGAGCCGAGAATCGCCAGGACCGCGACGGCACCGCCATAGACGACGGACAGGGCGACGATGATTCGAGTACTCAGGGACGGCATGGCGGACACTGTGCCATGCCGTGTCGAGATCCGGCGCCCGGACCTGATCGTCGGACGCGCGGACTCTTTCGCCAGATCTCGGAGCAGGATTCGCAAGGTGTCGTCGACCTGACTCACTTCGCTCACTTCGACGAGCCGCCGATCATCAGACCTTCGAGCTCGGGCGCGATCTCCCGTAGGCGAGCCAATGCCTTGGAGGTCTGCGACTTCACGGTTCCGACGCTCACCCCGAGGGCGTCCGCCGCCTCCACTTCACTGCGGTCCTCGAAGAACCGCAGGACGAGCACTGCCCGCTGCTTCGCCGTCAACCGCAACAGCGCCGCCCGCAGGGTGATCCGGAGCGTGATCTGGCCGGAATCCTCCGCGATCCGGCTACGCTGCCGGTCCGGCAACTCCCCGGGCAGCACCTCCGCCACCCGGCGCCGCCGCCACCAGCTCACCTGCAGGTGATACATCACCTTCCGGGTGTACGCCTCGGCGTTGCCGCTGTCGTTCAGCCGGTTCCAGGAGCCGTGCGTCCGCGCGAGAGCAGTCTGCACGAGGTCCTCAGCCAGGTGCTGATCCCCGGTGAGCAGGTACGCCGCCCGCAGCAGCGCGGGCTTGCGCGCGCGGACGAAAGCGTCGAACTCGTCGACGTGCTCAGCCTGATCCGGCCGGACGGCGGTCAACTGTCCCACGGCGATCAACCCCCTTCAGGGTGCTGGTGTCTCCATGGTGAGAGACGTCCGCCGTGCTGTCGAGGTTGCCGCCTCCTCCCGACAGATTCCATCCGGATGAGACGTGACGGAGTCAGCCGAGCTTCACACCGGCGGCCAGATGCGGTGAATCTCGGCCGCGATGATCGATTGCCTGACGCTGAGGGCGGGGCTTATCTTGTGTTGCTTTTATCCACCAACCCTCTACCAGACTCACGGGGTCATCATGCGATTCTCGCGCACCCTGCTTGCTGGTGCCCTGGTCACGGCGACTGCCGTACTCGGTACTCCAGCGAGCGTCGCCGCGGCCGCGCCCTACACCGTGTTCGTGGTCGACCTCGGACAGAACGGCGGCTGGCCCGTCGAGAAGTCCGGTGTCTACGACGGAGCAACGGTGCACACCACTGTCAGCGGCGAAGGCTTCGGCATCTGGGCCACCGATCCGGTGACCGGCGAAGGCTTCGGTTCCCTCAGTGCCCAGCCGCCGACGGACCAGACCTGGACCGAAGGCCAGACCTATCCGGCCGCCCGGTTCGCCGACAGCACCCATGCGCTGTTGGACATGTCGTCCAACGGGCACGGTTGCAACCAGAGCGGCGGATCGATCACCGTTCGGCAGGTGACTCGCGACGCGGACACTCACAACCTGACCTCCTTCGCGGCGACCTACAGCTTCGACTGCGAGCTGTCCGGTCAGCCGATCACGGGCGAGGTCCGCTGGAATTCCAGCATCGGTTACGTCGCGGCCTCGACGAACACGTCGAACCTCGACTTCGGGACCCGGGACATCGGCAGCACTGGGACGACGCTGCCGTACACGGTCACCGCGAAGGGCAGCGATCCAGTCGTCCTCGGCACCGCCGCCCTCGGTGGAACCGGCGCGACGTCGTTCAAGATCGTGACCGACGGCTGCTCGGGCACCACCCTCCAGCCGGGCGCCAGCTGCACGGTGACGATCGGTACCACGCCGCTGAAGCAGTACCAGCAGTCCGCGACGCTCACGCTGCCGGATAACACCGCGCTGGGCCACCGCCAGACGAACCTGACGGTGAACGGGCGTATCGGGGCGGCGGGCACCTACTACGCCCTGTCGCCGACCCGGATCCTGGACACGCGTACGGGCAACGGCGCGGCAAAGGCGCCACTCGGTCCGGGCAAGGTCATCAACCTGCAGGTGACCGGCCGGGGCGGCGTACCTGCCACGGGCGTCGGGTCGGTCGTGCTCAACGTCACCGTGACCGGACCGACCGCCAACAGCTACCTGACGGTCTACCCGACGGGCGTCGCCCGCCCGACGGCTTCCTCCGTCAACTTCGCCAAGGGCTGGCTGGGCTCCAACTCGGTGACGGTCAAGGTCGGCACCGGTGGCAAGGTGACCATCTACAACAACTCCGGTTACACCCACGTGGTCGTCGACGTCAGCGGCTACTACGCGGCCAACAACGACCCGCTCGCCAGCACCGGCCACATCGGCGGGCAGTACCAGCCGACCACCCCGAAGCGCATCTTCGACACCCGGTCGGCGGGCGGCATGCTTCCCGCCGGCTACTACCTGCCGCTGTGGGTGGGCTACGTGAACCGGAGCCTCAACACGCACATCACGGCAGTGGTCCTCAACATCACCGCCGTCACGCCGACTCGGGCCGGCTTCCTCACCGCGTGGGACAGCAACTCGAGCCTGCCGAACGCCTCGACGGTCAACTACGCGGCCGGGAAGGTCGTGCCCAACCTGGCGGTCGTTCCGACCTACACGTGCTGGGACTGCGTATCCGACGGATCCGTCGCCGGATTCGGCGTCTACACCTCGCAGAATACGCACGTCGTGGTCGACCTCGTCGGCATCATCGACGACGGCTCCCTGTCCGACGGCCTTCGGTTCACGCCGATGGCTCCCACCCGGATCGCGGACAGCCGCATCGGCCAGGGCACGCCGCGTGCCCTGGGCGCCAACAGCGTCGCGAAGATCACCACGCCGGACGCGGTCGCCCCGAACACGACGGAAGCGCTCGCGCTGAACGTCACCGGCATCCTCCCGACCCTCAACACGGTGCTGACCGTCTGGTCGGCGGACATGTCTCGGCCCGGGGTCAGCAACCTGAACCCGGCGAAGGGAACCATCGTCTCGAACGCCGCGATCACCTTGGTCGACGCGAACCAGGCGTTCAACGTCCACAACCTCCAGGGGACGATCAACCTCGTGGTTGACGTCGTCGGCACCTACTACCTCTACCCGGGTACCGCGAGCGCCACAGTCGCCGGTGTCCAGGGAGTGACCGGCAACGGATCCACCGGAGCCACGACGGTCGGCGGTGCCCCGGCACGTCCGCTGACCAACTGATCAAGCACCACCACAGTGAGGGCGTCCCCGGCCGGGGGCGCCCTCACTGTCTTCGTCGCCTTCGGGGCTGCCGCAGGAACCGGGTGGGGTTACCCCGACCTCGAAGTCTCCAGGCCGCCGGATTCGGAAAAAGGGCCGAATCTTCGAGCCTTGATCCATGGCGAATTACGCGACGTACCCCGAGATCTACCGGCGACCGACGGACACGATTGTCGATGTCGTCGGCAACGGCAAGGCCGCTCTCCTCACCCTGGCGGCGTCGGCGATCTCGATGCTGGTGCTGATCTTCGCGTACACCGACGAGGTGAATCCCTTCGCGACACCGGCCAGCCTCTACGTCTACGCCGGAGCCGGGGCGGCCACATTGTTCACGGGAGCGGTGTTCGCGCTGGCATTCGCCGGAACCGCAGTCGTCACCGGGGCCCGCCGGATCGGCGTACGCCTCCGCGGGATGCCTGCGACACTGATGAGCGCGTGGATCGTCTCGGTCGTCCTCGTGGCGCTGTTCCCGACCGATCCCGGTGCCGCGGTCACGTCGACCTCGGGCTGGATTCACCGGTTCGCGGCCGTAGGCGTACTGGGCATCCTCCCGATCGCCGGACTCTTCCTGGCGGGGCGGCTGCGTACCGGTTCGGGGCGAGCGGCGACGTCGGTACGGCTGCTGTCGGTGGCCGGCTGCGTACTGATGCTCGGCTGCCTGGCGAGTCGCCTGCCGGACATGGCTCCGAGTTGGAGCGTCGCCCAATTCCTTCAGCAGTACCCGATCGACGGACTGCTGCAGCGGATGCTGTTCGGAGTGGAGATCGCCATTCTCGCCGTCCCGGCGGGAATGGCGGCGCTCCGCGCGAGGTGAGGAGTGGGGCCTAGGAGAATCGAACTCCTAACCCCCGCCTTGCAAACGATGACCGCCTCCGGTGACCTTGATCATCGGGGGCGTCTCTGCGTCTGACGCTGGGTCGCCGTTGTCGTCCGCTGCCGTCTGTCGTGGGCGCTCGGCGACCCTCCCGCCGAGTTTCCGCCGAGCCTGCAATTCGTGGTTAGCCCCACTATCCGACCACGTTCCAGCCTCGGCTCTGCAACGCGCCACGTACGGTTGGCCCCCAGAACGCCCAGAAGACGACCGCCTCGCGACTATCTCGGAGAACGAACTTGAAGCCGTCAGAGAAGACGGGGATGCGGCCAAAGCGGGAGATCGAAACTAGATTGGCCTGGGTGACAACGGACTTCCCGAAGAGCGAGGAAATCATGATCTCGTCGTCGCCAACGCGGAGTTCGGCGAGCGGCCAGTTCGCGTACTTGCCCCGCAAATAGAACGGCCACCTGTCTCGAATGCCGACGTAGGCGACTCCCCCACGCGTGATGAAGTCCTCGTCAGCCATGACGTGAATTGTCCCGGCACAGGTCAATAGCCACGCAGTCGGCCTGCTCGCCAGCGCTGGCGAGTACGTCAACTCCACCTTGCGCTCGCGTACGCCATCCCGTCGCCGTCGACCCACACACCGTGGACCCGGGTTCTGCCCTCCTGGTCAAGGTGGAGCTCCACACTTGCAGAACGACCTTGACCAGGAGGGCAGGTTCCGGGTCGGCTCCGCCTGGGTCGTCGGTGACGGGATGTGCTCAGCCATCCTGGAGCCCGAGCGCTCCCGCCGGAGGCAGCGCCCTTGCCGGCCGAATCCGTCCGCTCCCGCGTGATCGCGGTTGAGCTGGTCGGAGCCGGTCACGCTGGTCCGTGACTCGTCGGCCGTGATGCTGATCGCCTCCGGATGCGGGCCGCCTGCTGCTGCGCGCCGTCGCGGGGGCTAACACCGCCGCCGGGCGGGCTAGGCCCCCAGGGCCGCAGTCCCGTTCCCGGCGAGCGGCCGGCCGTTGGCCCGGCCCCCGTTGGCGACGGCGCACGCGGCCCGCAAGGGCCGCCTTGATGCGGCCACGCTGCGGGTGTCACAGGTGGCGGTGGAGACGGCGGAGGAAGTGACGATCAAGCCGTACCCGAAGACCCGTGCGGGCGTGCGCACCATCCCGCTTCCACCGTTCGTGGTGAAGGAGCTTCACGCCCTGTTCGATCGGCACCAGCCTTCGGCGGGTGATCTCGTCTTCACGACGGCCAACGGGACGGCGTACCGGCGATCGAATTTCCGGCGGCAAGTCTGGCGGCCCTTGCTCGTTCGCGCCGGGCTGCTGGGCCGGATCGTGGAGAGCGGCGCTCACCGCTATGTCGCCCATTGGCCGGACGCTGAGGGCATCGAGTGGTCGGCCGAGTTCTACACCGAACGGGAAGCGGTGGCGCACATCGCACGGAAGGCGTCGGGCGGTCTGCGCTTCCACGATCTCCGGCACTCGTACGCCACGTGGCTCGTGCTCGACCGACTGCCGGTCAACGTCGTGCAGCGAATCATGGGCCACGAGAAGGCGACAACGACTCTCAACCTCTACACGCACGCGCCGACCGACTACGACCGCCGCGTGCGGGAGACCTTCGGCCCTGTCGCCGAGGAAACGCCGAGTTTTGATCAAAACGATCGACGGTTGCCGAATAGCAAGATCGCCGATCAGCCGTCTGATCAGGATGGTGAGGAGTGGAGCCTAGGAGAATCGAACTCCTAACCCCCGCCTTGCAAAGGCGGTGCTCTGCCAATTGAGCTAAGGCCCCGACGCTGTGAGCATTTCTACCACAGCGGATCAGGTCGACCCCCGGGCTAGCGAGCGTCCGTGGCGGTAATCGCCTCGTGCCAGACCGCCCGATCGTGGTTGGCGTCCTTGACCTTCTTCGCGATGAGCGCGGCCGCGCCGACGACACCAGCGATGATCAGAAGCTTCTTCCACATGATGCACACCTTTGTGCTCGTCGAGACGGCGCTCGTGCCATGGGGTGAAGGGTGGGGCTAGCTGGAATCGAACCAGCGACCTCAGAGTTATCAGCTCTGCGCTCTAACCGACTGAGCTATAGCCCCTCAGCGACAACGAACCTTACCGCACGATCTGGGTCCGACCCAAATCGGTATCGGTGTGGCGCGGCCGGGTGGTCATGGATGCCACCCGGCCGCGTTCGTTTCGTTGGTCAGTCGCGCTCGGCGAGCGTCACCTCGATGCCGCCGACCAGGTCGGAGCAGACGTTGTAGATGAACGCGCCGAGCGTGGCCAGTGCGGTGAACAGCACCACGTTGACCGCACCGATCAGGGCCGCGGTGCCGATGACGCCACCCGCCGTGATCTTGAAGTCGCCCGCGGTCGAACCACCACCGCTGGAGCTGGCCAGCTCACCGATGCTGCTGTTGATGGAGTCGAAGACACCCATCGCGTTCAGCGCCAGGTAGAGCACGGAGGTCGCGACGATCACGACCAGGAAGAGGACGAGCGACACGGCGAACGAGAACTTCATCACCGACCACGGGTCGATCCGCTTGACCGCCAGACGCGCGCGCCGCGGGCCGCGGGAGGCGGCGGCGCTCACGTTGGATCGGGCCGCGCGGACAGCCTCGGTCACCCGGGCCGCGCCCAGCTGACCGGCTGCCTGGACCGATTTCAGCGGGGTACGGCCGACGGTCGCCGCGCCGCGGGGCGGCGCCCCGGCCGGCGGACGCTCCGCGGGCGGAGTCATCCCCGGCGGGCGGGTGAAACTCGTCGTGCTGCTGCCTGTGGTCTCGGCCTTGGAAGCCTCAGCGGACGGGGACCGCCCAGGAGCGGTGTCTCCGGAGCCCGCTGGAGTTTCCTCACCGGCCGACGTGATGGTGTCTGCGGGGACTGTCGCGCGACCGACGGCCGTCCGGGCAGCCGAGGCGTTCGCCTCCGCGTCACCCTCATCGACCGGATTCGCCGAGGCCCCCGCGGCACCCGACATCGCCTGTGTCTCCGTCATCCATTAGTCCTGTTCGTCCGGTTCGTCGGCATTGCGAGCAATCGCGACGATGGTTACGCCCTCTGGGAGGTCCATGAGCTTCACACCCATTGTGTTCCGATCGCGCGTCCGCCGTACAGGCTTCACCGGAGTTCGTATAACTCCGCCGTTGCTCGTAATGGCGAAGAGTTCATCTTCCGGGCTGATAACGACCGCGCCGACCAGTCCGCCACGGCGCTCGGTGATCTTAGCGGTGAGAACTCCCTTTCCGCCGCGACCCTGTACAGGATATTCGTCGATCGGGGTCCGTTTGGCGTAACCGCCATTCGTGGCGACCAGAACGTCGAATTCCATGCCCTCCTGGACGACCTCCATCGCCAGCAGCTCATCGCCGTCGCCGAACCGCATGCCGATGACGCCGGAGGTGGCCCGGCCCATCGGGCGCAGCGCCTCGTCGGTCGCCTTGAACCGGATGGCCTGGGCGTGCTTGCTGACGAGCAGCAGGTCGTCCTCCGACCCGGCCAGCGCCGCGCCGACGAGCTCGTCGTCGTCCTTCAGGTTGATCGCGATGATGCCGCCGGACCGGTTCGAGTCGAACTCGGTCAGCGCGGTCTTCTTGACCAGACCGTTCTTGGTGGCGAGGACCAGGTAGGGGGCCACGCCGTAGTTCGGGATCTCGATGACCTGAGCGATCTGCTCTTCCGGCTGGAACGCCAGGAGGTTGGCCACGTGCTGGCCCTTGGCCACCCGCGAGGCCTCCGGCAGCTCGTACGCCTTGGCCCGATAGACCCGGCCCTTGTTCGTGAAGAACAGGATCCAGTCGTGTGTGGAGCAGACGAAGAAGTGGCTGACGATGTCGTCCTGCCGCAGCGTCGCTCCGGACACCCCCTTGCCGCCGCGCTTCTGCGAGCGGTAGAGGTCGGCCTTCGTCCGCTTGGCGTACCCGGTGCGGGTGATCGTCACGACGACGTCCTCGCGCGCGATGAGGTCCTCCATGGAGACCTCGCCGTCGAACGGGACGATCTTCGTCCGGCGCTCGTCGCCCCACTTGGTGACGATCTCGGTGAGCTCGTCGGAGACGATCTTCCGCTGCCGCTCGGGCTTGGCCAGGATGTCCTTGAGGTCGGCGATCTCGATCTCGATCTTGGCCAACTCGTCGATGATCTTCTGACGCTCCAGTGCGGCCAGGCGGCGCAGCTGCATGTCGAGGATCGCGGTGGCCTGGATCTCGTCGATGTCCAGGAGCTGGATGAGGCCGTTGCGAGCCTCCTCGACCGTGGGCGACCGCCGGATCAGGGCGATGACCTCGTCGAGCTGGTCGAGCGCCTTGACCAGACCACGCAAGATGTGCGCGCGCTCCTCCGCCTTGCGCAGGCGGAAGGCGGTACGCCGCTGGATCACCAGGATCTGGTGCGCCACGTAGTGCCGGACGAACTGGGCCAGGTTGAGCGTCCGCGGTACGCCGTCGACGAGCGCCAGCATGTTGGCGCCGAACGTCTCCTGCAACTGCGTGTGCTTGTAGAGGTTGTTCAGGACGACCTTGGCGACGGCATCCCGCTTGAGGACGATGATCAGCCGCAGACCGGTACGCCCGGAGGACTCGTCGCGGATGTCGGAGATGCCGGCGAGCTTGCCCTCCTTGATCAGGTCGGCGATCCGCTCGGCCAGGTTGTCCGGGTTCACCTGGTAGGGCAGCTCGGTGACGACGAGGCAGGTACGCCCGCGCTTGTCCTCCTCGACCTCGACCACCGCCCGCATCCGGATCGAGCCGCGACCCGTCCGGTACGCCTCCTCGATCGGGGCGACGCCGACGATCAAGCCGTGCGTCGGGAAGTCGGGGCCCTTGACGATCTTGATCAGCTCGTCGAGAGTGGTGGCCTCGTCCGCCTCCGGGTTCGCCAGGCACCACTGCACGGCCTCGGCGATCTCCCGCAGGTTGTGCGGCGGGATCTTGGTGGCCATGCCGACCGCGATGCCCTCAGAGCCGTTGACCAGCAGGTTCGGGAACCGGGCCGGCAGAATCGTGGGCTCGGTCGTGCGGTTGTCGTAGTTCGGGACCATGTCGACGGTGTCCTCGTCGATGTCCCGGAGCAGCTCCATGGCCAGCGGGAAGAGGCGCGCCTCCGTGTACCGCATGGCGGCCGCCGGGTCGTTGCCCGGGGAGCCGAAGTTGCCGTTGCCGTCGATCAGCGGGTACCGCAGCGACCACGGCTGGCCCATCCGGACCAGGGTGTCGTAGATCGCGCTGTCGCCGTGCGGGTGGAACTGACCCATCACGTCGCCGACGACGCGCGAGCACTTGACGTAGCCGCGGTCCGGCCGGTAGCCCGAGTCGTACATCGCGTACAGGATCTTGCGGTGCACCGGCTTGAGGCCGTCCCGCACGTCCGGCAGCGCCCGGCTCATGATCACGCTCATCGCGTAGTCAAGGAAGGAGCGCTGCATCTCCACCTCGAGCCCGACGGGCTCGATGCGGTTCCGTTCCGTCGCCTCTGCGGCGATTTCTTCGGCGTTCTCCTCGAACGGAGTCTCAGTCACTTCTGTGATGTCCTTGCGTAGTCAGCCTGCGAGGTCGGGGTGGGGGTCAGATGTCCAGGAACCGCACGTCCTTGGCGTTGCGCTGGATGAACGAACGCCGCGCCTCCACGTCCTCGCCCATCAGGACGCTGAAAAGCTCGTCCGCTGTTGCCGCGTCGTCGAGGGTGACGTGGCGCAGCGTCCGGGTGGCCGGGTTCATCGTGGTCTCCCACAGCTCCGGGTAGTTCATCTCGCCCAGACCCTTGAACCGCTGGATGTCGTCGGGCTTGGCGTTCGCCCGCTTCTCCTGGCGCAGCGCGATCAGTCCGTCGCGCTCACGGTCGGAGTACGCGTACTGCGCGTCGTCGCCCTTCTTGTTCCACTTGATCTTGTAGAGCGGCGGGGACGCCAGGTAAACATGGCCCAGCTCGACCAGCGGCCGCATGAACCGGAACAGCAGGGTCAGCAGCAGCGTCTGGATGTGCTGGCCGTCGACGTCGGCGTCGGCCATCAGCACGATCTTGTGGTAGCGCAGCTTCTCGATGTCGAAGTCGTCGTGGATGCCCGTGCCCAGCGCGGTGATCAGCGCCTGGACCTCGTTGTTCTTGAGCACCTTGTCGATGCGGGCCTTCTCGACGTTCAGGATCTTGCCGCGGATCGGCAGGATGGCCTGGATCTTCGGGTCGCGGCCCTGCTTCGCCGAGCCGCCGGCCGAGTCACCCTCGACGATGAACAGCTCGCACTCACGGGGGTCGGTGGACTGGCAGTCGGCCAGCTTGCCCGGCATCGAACCGGACTCCAGCAGCGACTTACGCCGGGCCAGCTTGCGCGCCTGGGCGGCGGCGATACGGGCGCGGGCGGCCTGCGACGCCTTGGTGATGACGGTCTTCGCCTCGGCCGGGTTGCGCTCCAGCCAGTCGGCCAGCCGGTCGTTGCAGACCTTCTGGACGAAGCTCTTGATCTCAGTGTTGCCCAGCTTGGTCTTCGTCTGGCCCTCGAACTGGGGGTTCGCGACCTTCACCGAGACGATGGCGGTCAGGCCTTCCCGGATGTCCTCACCGGAGAGCTTGTCGTCACCCTTGAGCAGCTTCTTGTCGATGCCGTACTTGTTGATGACGGTGGTCAGCGCGGCCCGGAAGCCTTCCTCGTGCGTACCGCCCTCATGGGTGTTGATCATGTTGGCGAAGGTGTAGACCGACTCGCCGTAGGACTCGTTCCACTGCATCGCGATCTCGACGGCGTGTCCGTCTCCGTCGGCGTTGAACTCGACGACCGACTTGTGGATCGGCGTCTTGGTCGCGTTGAGGTGCCGGACGAAGTCGGCGATGCCGCCCTTGTAAAGGAAGGTGACCTCGGTCGGCTCGGCCTCTTCCTTGCGCTCGTCCCGCAGGCTGATCTTGAGACCGCGGTTCAGGAACGCGCGCTCCTGCAGCCGACGGTAGATCGTCTCGAACGAGAACTCGGTGGTCTCGAAGATGTCGCCGTCCGGCCAGAAGGTGACGGCCGAGCCGCTGTCGGTGGCCTTCTCCCCCTTCTCCAGTGGTCCGGCCTTGGCGCGCACGAACTCCTGCCGCCAGACGTGTCCCTGTTGACGGATCTCCAGGGTCACCCGGGTCGACAGGGCGTTCACGACAGCCGCACCCACACCGTGCAGACCACCGGAGACGGCGTAGGCCTTCCCGTCGAACTTGCCACCCGCGTGCAGCTGGGTGAAGGCGACCTCGGTGCCGGGGATCTTCATCTTGGGGTGGATGTCGACCGGGAGACCACGGCCGTTGTCGGTGACCCGCACCCCTCCGTCGGCCAGGAGCACCACGTCAATGGTGTCGGCGTAGCCCGCCAACGCCTCGTCGACCGCGTTGTCGACGATCTCCCAGACCAGGTGGTGCAGGCCCCGCTCACCGGTGGAACCGATGTACATGCCGGGCCGTTTGCGCACCGCTTCGAGACCCTCGAGAACAGTGAGTGATGCGGCGTTGTAATCCTGCTTGTTAGACGCGGCCACGCTCGTCCTTCCGTTAATGCCTGTCGGCAGCCGTGCCCATCCAAGCCGAGCGACTGCCTCCGCAATCCTACTGGGTGACACCGACATCCTGCTTGCGCGGCACCCGCCGAGTCGCATCTGAATGGCTCCGAAGGCGTACCTGACGGCTCCGTAGCGGCCCGAACACGCCCGTCCGCAACTCCCCCTACGCGGGTGCGCTCAAACCGGCCGCGTCCGGTCGCCCTGTCCGGCACCGGACAGCCGCCCGAATCACAGACCCCGCGCGGGATAGCGCAGTGTCGGCGGGATGCCGTAGGTTGCCCGCGTGGCTGTGATGCCTTGCCGCCGGGAGGCCGTCGGCAATCACGTCCGGCGCAGGCACTCCTGGCCGGACGACCACACCGAAGGGGACTGACGATGGGGCTGGACAACGTCGCCGTGCAGTGGCCGGCGACCGGCCGCTTCTACGACCCGGTCGCCCCGGCCGAGTTCGTCGACTTCGCCGGCATCGCGGAGAAGCCCTCGACCGAGGCCCCGACCGCCGCCCTGGCCGGGCACATCGCCCGCACCGGCACCGTCCGGGCCACGGCGTACACCGAGCTTATCGACCTGCTGCTGGGGCTCGAAGGCGTGCTCTACGCCACTGACGCGGCCGCCGAGGACGAGGACCCGGTGATCGACCCGGACACCTGCGCGTGGATCGCGGGCGGTCTGGAGAAATTCGTCACCGGTCACGCCGGCCTAGGCGCGACGGTCACCTTCGACACCGTCGCCGAAGTGCTGAGAACAGCGCTCTCGGAGGGTCGGCTGGCCGAGCAGCAGCTCAAATGGTTGGAAGGACGGCTCGACGCGCTGCGCGACGACGACGGTGGGGCGCCGCAATGGAGCTTCCCGCTGTCGGAGTTGGCCGTGCTCGCCAGCTTCTACCGGCGCTGCGCCGACCGCGGCTTCGCCGTCTACGCCGAGTTCTGACGGGCGCGCCGGCTCAGCCGTAGGTGTCGCCCGGCCCCTGTCCGCGTACCCGTCGAGGACCTTTGGACCAGGACGGCGCGGCCGGGCCGTGGATGCGGACCCGCACCACGACGTTGTTGCCCACCTCGGCGGCGATCCGCTTGATGATCGTCGGCGCGATCGCGCGCAACTGCGTGGCCCAGGCCGTGGACTCCGCCTCGACCGTCAGCTCCTTCTCCTCAAGCTTGACCGGGCGGCAGCGGGCCGCGATCTCCGGGCCGACCACCTTCTCCCACGCGCCGAAGACCGTCGCCTCGGCGGCGGGCTTCTGCCAGCCGCGGGCCTTGATCAGCCGGGCCAGCACGTCGCCGAACTTCGCCGGATCGCGCGGGTCGGGGCCAGGCCCGCTGTAACCACGCGGGCGATACTCCTCCGGGGACTTGCGCGGCTGAGCCGCGCGCGCCACCCGCTTGGCCTTCGCCGCGTCCAGCACGGCCCGCGCCAACTCCGGGCCTTTGAGTTCCTCGTCACTCACGGTGCACCTCTCCCGGGGTGACGGTGAAGCGGACGCCCGCGAGTTCGTCGGGCACGTCGGCCGCGACGGCGCACGTCACGATCACCTGGGCCGCGTCGCCGACCAGCGCGGCCAGCCGCTGGCGCCGGCCGCTGTCCAGCTCCGCGAAGACGTCGTCCAGGGCCAGGACCGGCTCCAGGCCGTCCGCTCTCAACAACTCGTACGCCGCCAGCCGCAACGCCAGGGCGAAGGACCACGATTCGCCGTGACTCGCATATCCCTTCACGGGCAGCTGCCCCAGGGACAGAGCGAGCTCGTCCCGATGCGGGCCGACCAGCGTCATGCCCCGGTCGACCTCGGACTGGCGAGCGTCCTTCAGCGCCGAGAGCACTGCTTCCGGCGTGGGTTCGGCGACCGTGCCCTGATATACCGCGCTCGCGGCGGCTCCCGGCAGCGCGCCGCCGCCCGACACCGCGTCGTACGCCTTCGCCAGGTGCGGCGCCAACGCGTCGACCAGCGCCAGCCGGGCGGCGAGCAGTGTCGCGCCGTGCTGGGCGAGATGCTGATCCCAGACGTCGAGGGTCGACAGGTCGCCGGCCGACTTGGTGACCCGCCGGGTCAGGTAGGAGCTACGGAGCAGCGCGTTGCGTTGTTTGAGCACCCGCTCGTAGTCCGATCGGACCGCCGCCATCCGAGGCTGCCGCAGGACGAGCAGCTCGTCCAGATACTTGCGACGCTCGGCCGGATCCCCTCGGACGAGGGAGAGATCCTCCGGGGCGAACAGGACGAGGCGCAGCGCGCCGAGGACGTCCCGGGCCCGGCGTACGGGAGACCGGCCCAATCGGGCGCGATTGGCCTTGCCCGGCACGAGTTCCAACTCGACCAGCAGCTCGCGACCCTCGTGCACGATCGCGCAGCGGATCACGCCGCTGGCCGCACCTGCCCGGACGAGTGGCGCGTCTGTGGCGACCCGGTGGCTGGACAGGGTGGCAACGTAACCCATCGCCTCGACGAGATTGGTCTTGCCGACCCCGTTCGGGCCGACCAGTACGTTCGGCCCCGGCTGGAGGTCGACGGCCACCCGCGTGTACGAGCGGATGTCGACGAGCTCCAGCCGGCGAACGTACATGACGGAGCTAGCTCTTGGTGACGGCGTGCCCGCCGAACTGGTTGCGGAGCGCCGCGATCGCCTTCATCGCCGGGGAGTCGTCCTGCCGGGAGGCGAACCGGGCGAACAGCGAGGCGGCGATGACGTGCATCGGCACCGCGAGGCGGATGGCCTCCTCGACCGTCCAGCGGCCCTCGCCGGTGTCCTCGGCGTAGCCCTTGAGTTGGTCGAGGTGCGGGTCGGCGGTGAGCGCGTTGTCCATCAGGTCCAGCAGCCAGGACCGGATGACCGTGCCCTCGCGCCACGACCGGAAGACGCCCGGCACGTTCTGCACCAGCTCCGACGCCTCCAGCAGCTCGAAGCCCTCCGCGTACGCGTGCATGAGGCCGTATTCGATGCCGTTGTGGACCATCTTGGCGTAGTGACCGGCGCCGACCGGACCGGCGTGCACGAATCCGAACTCGCCTGCGGGCTTCAGCGACTCGAAGATCGGCATGAGCCGGGCGACGTCGGCGTCCGAGCCGCCGACCATGAGTGCGTAGCCGTTCTGCTTGCCCCAGACACCACCGGAGACCCCGGCGTCGATGTAGCCGATGCCGGACTCGGCGAGCTTCTCGGCCCGGGGACCGTCGTCGGAGAACCGGGAGTTGCCGCCGTCGATGACGATGTCGCCCTCGCTCAGCAACGAGGCGAGCGCGTCGATGGTCGCCTCGGTGACACCGGCGGGCACCATCACCCAGATCGCGCGCGGCGCCTGCAGCTTGCCGACCAGCTCTTCCAGGCTCGCCGCGTCCGACAGGTCGGGGTTGCGGTCGAAGCCGACGACCTCGTGACCGGCCCCGCGCAGGCGGTCACGCATGTTGCCGCCCATCTTGCCGAGGCCGATGAGTCCGAGTTGCATGGTCACTCCACTCAGGTGTGCTTGCCGTGTTCGAGACGGACGCCGGACGCGGCGATCTTCGGCGCGCGGCCCGCCCCCTGAAGGTTCAGGCTAGCGCCCGACCCGAATCGGCATGATCAGATAGCGGTAACCCGGCACAACCTCGCCGTCGTCGCCGGCCGGCATGAGAACCGCCGGCTTGAAGGCGTCGGTGAACCCGAAGACGGCGGTCGCCGCACCGAGGGCGCCCAGTCCGTCGATGAGGTATTGCGGGTTGAACGCGATCGTGAACGGCTCACCGGTGAAGGTGGCTTCCATCGCCTCGCTCGCCCGAGCCTCCTCGGTGCCGCCCGCCTCGACGACGAGGCCCTCCTCGGTGAAGGACAACCGGATCGGGGTGGCCTTCTCGGCGACCAGCGACACGCGCTTGACGACCTCGACCAGGGCGCTCACCGGCACCCGCGCCTCGGCGTTGAACGACGCCGGGAACAGCGACCGCACCGGCGGGTAGGACTGGCCGTCGAGCAGGCGGCTGGTGGTCTTTCGGGTGCCGCCGGCGAACCCGATCATGCCCTCGCCCGCGCCGGCGGTGGCCAGCGCGACGGTCACGCTGCCGCCCAGCGGGCCGAGCGTCTTGGCGGTGTCGGCCAGCGTCCGCGCCGGCACCAGAGCGGTGGTCTCGACGTCGTCGGACCCCGGCTCCCAGCTGATCTCCCGGACGGCCAACCGGTAACGGTCGGTGGCGAGGAGCGCGATCGTGGAACCGGACAGCTCCAGGCGTACGCCGGTCATCATGGGCAGCGTCTCGTCCCGGCCGGCCGCGATGGCGACCTGGGCGACGGCGGCGGCGAAGGTGGCCGCGTCGACGGTGCCGGCGCTCTGCGGCAGCTCGGGCAACGTCGGGTAGTCCTCGACCGGCATCGTCGGCAGGGTGAACCGCGCGCTGCCGCAGACGAGTTCGAGGTGCGAGCCGACGGCGGCGATCTCCACCGGCTTGGCCGGGAGCGCCTTGGTGATCTCGGCGAGCAGGCGGCCGGAGACCAGGGCCGCGCCGTCGGCGTCCGCCTGGACCTCGACGTCGACCTGGCTGGACACCTCGTAGTCGAAGCCGGAGACGTGCAGGCGGCCGTCGGCGACGCGCAGCATCACACCTGCGAGGACCGGCACCGACGGCCGGCTGGGCAGGCTCTTTGCGGTCCACGCAACGGCGTCGGCAAGCGCGTCGCGCTCAACACGGAACTTCATGCGAGGCCTCCGGGGATCTCATGTCAGGGCGTCGGGTCAGCGAGAGCTTCGTACGGACTATCGACCCTAACGGCGAGGTGTGACGGTGAACCACCCTATGGCTTCTCCGGTGCGGGTGCTCGGTGGGGTCGGCCCGCCGGCAGCCCACCAACATCCACACCGCGAAGATTGGTTTTTCTTCTTCTTAGAAATCTCTACCGTCGTAATAGTAGGGCCTGTGGAAACTGGGGATAACTGCCGTTTTCGCTGCTCACCCTGGTTCACAGCCGGTGGACAACCGGTGGATGAAGCCGTGGAAAAACCGCTCTTCCATCCACAGGACATTCGGTGTCCACACAATGTCCACTCTTACCCACACGTTCCCCACAAGACTTCCACAGGTTATCCACCGGGTTATCCACCGATCGGGCGGACCGCCCGGAGGGGCTTGTACACAGGGATATCCACGGATCATGGAAACCTGTCCACGGATCTTGGTCGGTTGTCCACACTGAATCCACAGGGACAATTTTTTGTCCACACATATCCACAGGCAATCCACAACCTCCGTCCACCGGTTGGGGATAACTTGACGACGAGTGTCGATATACAGCGACGGGCGGCGCGACCCTGTGGTCACACCGCCCGTCGAAGTGTCCTTTGTGCAGGTCAGGGCGTTTGCTTGATCCGGTTGGTGAGTTCCGCGATCTGGTTGTAGAGCGAGCGTCGCTCCGCCATCTGCTGCCGGATCTTCCGTTCGGCATGCATCACCGTGGTGTGGTCGCGCCCGCCGAAGGCCGACCCGATCCGGGGCAACGACATCGCCGTCAGCTCCCGGCACAGGTACATGGCGACCTGGCGCGCGTTCACGAGCACGCGCGAGCGGGAGTGCCCGCGGAGGTCCTCCAGGCTCACCCCGAAGTAGTCCGCTGTGGACACCATGATCTGGTCGGCGGTGATCTCCGGGGCGGTGCCGTCCGGAATGAAGTCGCGGAGCACCTCCTCCGCGATCTGGAGACTCACCGGCGACCGGGACAGTGAGGCGTACGCCGTCACGCGGATCAGCGCGCCCTCGAGTTCCCGGATCGAGTTGGAGATCCGCGAGGCGACGAACTCCAGCACCTCGGGCGGGGCGAACAACCGGTCCTGTGCCGCCTTCTTCTGCAGGATCGCGATCCGCGTCTCCAGGTCGGGCGGCTGGATGTCGGCCAGCAGGCCCCACTCGAACCGCGTACGCAGTCGATCCTCCAAAGTGGCCAGCTGCTTGGGCGACCGGTCGGAGGTGATCACGATCTGCTTGTTCGCGTTGTGAAGGGTGTTGAAGGTGTGGAAGAACTCTTCCTGCGTACGCTCCCGGTTCTCGAGGAACTGGATGTCGTCGATCAGCAGGATGTCGACGTCCCGATAACGGCGCTGGAACGCGCTCTGCTTGTCGTCGCGCAGGGAGTTGATGAAGTCGTTGGTGAACTCTTCGGTCGAGACGTATCGCACGCCGCGGGCGTTGCCGAGCTGCTGGGCGTAATGGCCGATCGCGTGCAGCAAGTGCGTCTTGCCGAGCCCGGAGCCGCCGTAGATGAACAGCGGGTTGTACGCCTTGGCCGGCGACTCGGCGACCGCCACGGCGGCGGCGTGGGCGAACCGGTTCGAGGACCCGATGACGAACGTCTCGAACATGTACTTCGGGTTGAGCTTGTTGCCACCGGTCTCGGCGGCGGCCTGCCGGGCTCCCAGCGGCCCACGTCCCTCGGCCGGCGACACCGAGGGCGTCGGCGCGCTCGGGGAACCGGCGCGGCCGGGGCCACTCTCGGGCGCCCCGTCGTGGACGGGTTCCCGGGGCACGGGCTGAGTGGGGACGGCGAACAACGCGTCCTCTCCGTCCGGCGGCGGAGTGATCGCCACCGGCGGGTACGCCCCGCTCGGGTAGGACAGCGCCTGCTGAAGATCCGGACGTGGCTCCTCCACCGGCATCGGGCGCGGCACCGGCGTGCTCGCGGGTGCCGGGGAGCCGTAGCCGCCGCCCATGTAGAGGGGAGCCCGCTGGGTGTCGTCCTCCGGAGGACGGACGGTCACGGCCACCTGGATGGGGCGGCCGAGGTTCCGGGAGAGCGCGTCGGTGATCTGCGGCCGCATCCGGCTTTCGATGAAGTCCCGGGTGTACGGGTCCGGCACCGACAGCAGCGCGGTGTCCTCGACGATCGCGCGCAGCCGAGTGAGCTGAAGGTACGCCCGCTGCTGCGGCGAGATGATCTGGTCGGCGAGATCGTTGACGGCGTTCACCCAGACCGCGTCGAGGTCTCCCACTCTTCTCGCCCCCCAACCTTCTCCCCGGACGCCCGCGGCGCGGACTCTGCGCACAACGGCATCGAGCTAAGTTATCCACAACCCCGGCGCCGTGTGGCCCCGGGGCGGCCACGTGACACTGACCGCACTCCTGGCGGCTCGGGCGAGCACTCCCCGGCCCCCATCCGGGTCCCAGCAGGATAACGAGGCAGCGACCACAAGACCACAGCGCTTTGGTCCCAGATCGACGCAGCGTGTACCCTGGACAGGTTGCTCCGCTGCCCAGCGCTCCTGAGAAGGATGCTAGGGTGGCGGCCGAATAGACAGTCGAGAGACCGTCGAGAAGACCTCCCCCGCCGCCGTCCAGGGGCGGGGATGACCGCAGGAGAGCCTGACGTGAGCAAGCGCACGTACCAGCCGAACAACCGTCGGCGCGCCAAGACCCACGGCTTCCGGCTGCGCATGCGCACCCGTGCCGGCCGTGCCGTCCTGTCCGCCCGCCGGGGCAAGGGTCGCGCCCGCCTGGCCGTCTGAGCCGAGCGGGGCGGTGCCGCATGCTGCCGGCCGCGAATCGTCTGCGGAGCAGCCGCGAGTTCGCTGACGCCGTCCGCGCCGGTCGACGTGTCGGCCGGGGCACCGTGGTCGTCCACTTGAAGACCAGCATCGACCAGCCCGAGAGCCGGGAGCTCTCGGGCTGTGTCACGTCCGCCCCCCGCGCCGACTGTGACATGAGCGGCCCCAAGGTCGGCTTTGTCGTATCCAAGGCGGTTGGCGGGGCGGTTGTCCGGAACAAGGTCAAACGTCGGCTACGTCACCTTGTCGCGGCTCGCCTCTCGGCGTACCCGATGGGCACCACTCTGGTGGTGCGCGCGTTGCCGGCAGCGGCCCACGCGACGTTCGACCGGCTGAGCGCGGACCTGGACGCCGCGCTCGCGGCCGCGGCTCGCCCGCGCCGGACCAGGGAGGCGTCGTGAAGACCCTGCCTGGCGTGGCGCGACCTGCGACACTCCCCGGTCGCGTGCTGGCGCTGGGGGTTATCGCGTACCGTCGTTGGATAAGTCCGGGCCTGCCGGCCCGCTGCCGGTTCTACCCGTCCTGCAGTGCTTACGCGCTGGAGGCGCTCGCCGTCCACGGCGCGCTGCGGGGTAGCTGGCTGGCGATCCGGCGGATCGGGCGGTGTCACCCCTTCCACCCTGGTGGGTTCGATCCGGTTCCGCCGGCCGCCCACCGCCGTAACGAGGCGACTGGAGCGCAACCCTAATGCTTGATCCGATCTACTACGCGGTGTCGTGGGTCATGCTCTCCTGGCACTGGGTCTGGGACGAGATCGGCGTCGGCGAATGGCTGTCGACGAACTGGGACTGGGTCCTCTCGATCGTCTTCCTGGTGCTCACCGTCCGAGGCGTCCTCTTCCCGCTCTTCGTCAAGCAGATCCGCTCCCAGCGGGCGATGCAGGCCATCCAGCCCAAGATGAAGGCGCTGCAGGAGAAGCACAAGGGTGACCGGGAGACGCTCCAGAAGGAGATGATGGAGCTCTACCGCACCGAGAAGGCCAACCCCCTCATGGGCTGCCTTCCGTTGCTGATCCAGATGCCCATCTTCCTCGGCGCCTTCCACATCATCCGCCGCCTCGACGGCAAGCCGCACGACCCGACGCTCTACGGGTGGACGACCGCCCAGTTCGAGAGCGCGACGCAGGCGAAGCTGTTCGGCGTCTCGATCGGTGCCACGCTCCAGGCCGGCGGGCTCGCGACCGCACTGTGCGTGATCTTCGGCATCATCATGATCGCCACCACCTACATGACCAGCCGTCAGATGATCCTGAAGACCGGCTGGAGCGAGGACCCCCAGCAGAAGATGGTTCAGCGGCTGATGCTCTACGGCATCCCGTTGACGATGATCTTCTCCGTCTCGCTGTTCCCCCTCGGTCTGATCCTGTACTGGACCACGACCAACCTGTTCTCGCTCGGCCAGCAGTTCTGGGTGCTCAAGAAGTACCCGCCGCTCGTCAACGGCAAGCCGGTCGAGCCGAAGGCCAAGGCGAAGAAGGACGAGGACCTCGACCTGATCGAGGCGCAGCGCAAGGCGCTCGCGCCGAAGGTGGGCGCGAAGCCGACGAACCCGAAGAAGGGCGGCTCGAAGCCGAAGGTCGGCTGAGCCTCGTCCCCCTAAGCCATCGCAACAATCAACGGAGACAGCAGCGTGACCGAGACGAAGACCGAGGCGTTGGCCGCCGAAGAGCAGGCGGACGTGGCGGCGACCGCGGAGGCGGAGCAGCAGAGTTCGGAACCGGCCGGCGACGAGGAGCTCTTCCACCAGAGTGAGATCGCGGCCGACTATGTCGAGGGTCTGCTGGACATCCTCGACTTCGACGGCGACATCGACGAGTTGGTCTCGGGGGGACGCCCGATGGTCGAGGTGGTCGGTGAGCGTCTGGGTGCGCTCGTCGGCCCGCGCGGCGCCACCCTCGAGGCCCTGCAGGAGCTGACCCGGCTCGCGATCTACCGCGAGACCGGCTCGCCGAGCCGGCTGCTGCTCGACGTGGGCGGGTACCGGGCCAACCGCAAGAAGGAACTCGTCGCGGTCGCCAAGAACGCGATCGAGAAGGTTCGCGAGCACGGCGAGCCGGTCCGGCTGGAGCCCATGTCGGCGTTCGAGCGCAAGTGCGTCCACGACGTGGTCAATGCGGCGGAGGGCGTCGAGAGCGAGTCCGAGGGCGTCGAGCCGAACCGCCGGATCGTCGTCCACCCGGTGTGACGACCGAGATAATGGATCACATGACCCACGACCCCGCCGCGCCGGACTCTTCGGCCGGCGGGGTTCCTGCTTCTCTGGAATCTGCGGCCACGCGCTTGTTCGGGCCCAGGCTCGACCTTGCCACCAGCTACGCGCGGCTCCTCGCCACCGAAGGAGTGGTACGCGGACTGATCGGCCCGCGGGAGGCGCCCCGGATCTGGGATCGCCACCTGCTCAACTGCGCGGTGGTGGCCGAGTTGATTTCCTCCGGGGAAACGGTGATTGATGTCGGCTCCGGGGCCGGTCTGCCGGGTATCGTGCTCGCAGTGGCTCGGTCCGACATTTCGGTCACCCTCATCGAGCCGCTGGCGCGACGCACCGCTTTCCTCACCGAGGTGGTGGAGGCGCTCGGACTCGGCAACGTGACCGTCCATCGAGGACGGGCCGAGGAGGCGACCGGCGCGGAGGCGGATGTGGTGACGGCCCGAGCGGTCGCACCGCTGGATCGGCTGGCCGCGTGGTGCCTTCCGCTGGCCCGGATCGGCGGTCGCATGCTGGCGCTCAAGGGCTCCTCCGCCGCGGAGGAGATCGCCGAGCACCAGGCGGCGGTTACCCGCCTCGGCGGCGGTCCCGCCGTAGTCGTGCGCTGCGGTGAAGGCCTGATCGAGCCGCCGACCACCGTGGTCGAGGTGGAGTGCGTCGCGCGGATGAAGTCGAAGCCGTCACGCAAGGCGGCTCGCTCGGGGGCGCGGTCGCGGCGGTGATCTGGCCCCGGGCGCGAGGCGCGCATGGGGGTCGAAGTGGCGGTACGCGGGGGTCGGCGCCCGACAAGCTTGGCCGACGTCGAACGTCTTTCACGTCCGGCCCCGGCGCTCCCGTCGCAGCCCCTGGCCTTAAGTCTCAGGGTGTGGGATGGCCCACAGCGGGATCGCCGCGCATGGCCGGTCGCCTGCTGCTGGTGAATGGACTGGCGGTGTTCACCCCGCCGGTTCGTGCCGTTGACGATGCCCGACCGGTGGACTCAACTGGAATCACGAGCGCCAGCGCCGTAGGCTGGCCGCGCGTCGTTTGTGTGGACCCCCTTCTGGCGCGGGTCAACGACGCGGTCGAGCCGTCATCCATCAGGGGCAGGGATGTGACCGTGCAGAACGATGTTTCACGTGAAACATCGGTGCCGCAGCCGCGGACACCGACCTTTCTAGCACCCGAGTACGCCGAATCGGGCGCCCGGAACGAGGCCGAGGCCGCGCCGCGGCGCGCCGAAGAGCCGCCGCGAACCGTGACGGGGTACGCCCCCGCTCCCCCGAATCCGCCCGGCACCCGTCCGAGCCCGTCCCCCCGTCCTGTCAGCGCGGTCCCCGGCGCGACCGCGACCAACGCTGCGCATGTCGAAACCGAGGTCCCCGTGGCGAACACGTACGGTGCAGAGGAAGTCGCGGCAGAGCCGCGCGAGGACGACCCGCCGCTGGCGATGGAGGCTATGCGAGCCGTGCAGATTCTGAACCCGAGCGGCGAGATCACCATGCCTCGCCCGGCCCGGCCGCGCGTCATGTGTGTGGCCAACCAGAAGGGCGGCGTGGGCAAGACCACCACGACCGTGAACCTGGCGGTCGCCCTCGCCCTGCACGGCAACCGCGTACTGGTGGTCGACCTCGACCCACAGGGCAATGCCTCCACCGGGCTGAACGTCCCCCACCACGCCGGCATCCCGGACGTCTACGACTGCCTCATCGAGAACGTTCCGCTGGCCGATGTCGCCCAGCCGGTCGAGGGCATCCCGAACCTGCACTGCGTACCGGCGACGATCGACCTCGCCGGTGCGGAGATCGAACTCGTCTCGGTCGTCGCGCGGGAGTCCCGCCTCGGGCGGGCCATCCAGGCGTACCCGAACGAGTTCGACTACGTGTTCATCGACTGCCCGCCCTCACTCGGCCTGCTGACGGTCAACGCGCTCGTCGCGGCGCAGGAGGTGCTGATCCCGATCCAGTGCGAGTACTACGCGCTGGAGGGTCTGAACCAGCTCCTCAACAACATCAACCTCGTGAAGGCTCACCTGAACCCGACGCTGGACGTGTCGACCATCCTCCTGACCATGTACGACCGGCGTACGCGCCTGGCCGACGCGGTGGAGCAGGACGTGCGCAACCACTTCGGGGACAAGGTGCTCACCTCAGTGATCCCCCGCAACGTGCGGGTGTCCGAGGCGCCCAGCTACGGCCAGTCCGTGATGACGTACGACCCGGGCTCCCGTGGGGCGACGAGCTACTTCGAGGCAGCCCAGGAGATCGCCGAACGCGGCGCGAAGATCGGAGTCACCGCATGAGTGCCGCTGCACGGCCGAAGGGCGGGCTGGGGCGTGGCCTCGGCGCGCTGATCCCGACCGGACCGGCGCCCGCCGCCGCACCTGAGGAGCCGGCACCCGCCGCGCCTCGGCAGAGTACGCCGGCGGCCGAAGTCGTACCGCCCACCGCTCGCCCTGCCCCGGCCGCACCTGACACGCGTGAGTTGGCTCCGGTTCCGGGTGCACGGTTCGCTGAGATCTCGGTCGACTCGATCGTCCCCAACCCGAAGCAGCCCCGAACGGTCTTCGACGAGGAGGCCTTGGAGGAGCTGAAGATCTCGATCCAGGAGGTCGGCTTCCTCCAGCCAATCGTGGTCCGCGACCTCGGCGCCGACAAGTACGAACTCGTCATGGGCGAGCGCCGGTGGCGGGCCGCCCAGGCGGTCGGCAAGGACCTCATCCCGGCGATCATCCGGGACACCCGGGACGACGACATGCTCCGGGACGCCCTCCTGGAGAACATCCACCGCGCACAGCTGAACCCGCTCGAAGAGGCGGCGGCGTACCAGCAGCTGCTGGAGGAGTTCGGCGCCACGCATGAAGAGCTGGCTCGTCGCATCGGCCGCAGCCGCCCCCAGATCTCCAACACGATCCGGCTGCTGAACCTCCCGGCGCCGGTTCAGCGCCGGGTGGCGGCAGGCGTACTGAGCGCCGGGCACGCGCGGGCACTCCTGGGTCTGGACGACTCGGCGAGGCAGGAGGAGTTGGCGACGCGCATCGTCGCCGAGGGTCTCTCCGTGCGAGCGGTCGAAGAACTCGTCACGCTCGCGGTGTCTGACGGTACGCCAGCCGAGAAGTCCCCCGCTGCCCGCCGTTCGAAGCCGCACGCGCCGGCGCTGACAGACCTGGCCGATCGTCTCTCCAACCGGTTCGATACGCGGGTGAAGGTCGACATCGGCCGCTCGAAGGGGAAGATCACGATCGAGTTCGCGACGGTGGACGACCTCGAACGCATCGTCGGCATCATCGGCGTGGACCGCCAGGAGTAGTCCGACATTCACGGCAACGGCCCGGTCGCTTCGCGCGGCCGGGCCGTTCTCGTTGTGGATCTCCGTGTTTCACGTGAAACATCGCGACGCCGGGCCGGCCGGCTGTAGAGGGTGAGTGGCTGCGCGACGTGAGCGGCGTTGGCGCTGGGGAGTTCACCAGCTCTACGCCGCTGGGTTCTCCGCTCAGCCTCCGCTAGTTTCTCTACTCGTTTCTCCGCGCGGTTCTCTGCGCTCGACTACCGGCGTCCAGCTCTGCGCTCGGGGCTCCGCGCCCGGCTCTCTTTTGCTCGGTTCTCCTCCCCTCGGTTCCCCCCGCTCGACTTCCGCGCTGGACTTCCGCGCTCGACCGGCGGCGTCCGGCTCTGCGCTCGCGGCTCCGCGCTCGACCCTCAGCACGCGGCTTTCTGCGTCAACCCCCGGCTCGTGAGTGTGTCGGGCTCGCTGGGTGCGCTCGCCTCTTGCGCGACACGGCCTAGCCGTCGTCGCGGCCGAAGACCTCGCGCGGCCGAAGACCTCGCGCGGCCGAAGACCTCGCGCGGCCGAAGACCTCGCGGGCTACCGCGGTCTGTGCGCATGGCGGCCACGGGCGCCGGTAATTGAAGCGAGCGGTTCACGGCCGCCGATCGCCTTGCGCAGCGATGCACGCCGCCGTGACGGTCTTGGTCCACAGCTCGGGGTGAGTGAACCAGAAGTCATGCGGCACACCTGGCACCGTTGAGAATCGTCCGCGTGGAACGAGCGCGGCCAGTTGCGCCAGCGGCCACGACGGGCGGATGTCGTCCCCAGCGGCGATGAAATGCATCGGCACGGCGCAGTCGGCCAGTCCACGCCAGAGCGCGGGCCCATGGATCCAGTCGGTGAACGAATCGCTGAGGGCCGCGTGGACTTCGGGCACCCAGTCGACGTCCACGAAGGGTGCGGTGGCCTTCCCCGCTTCGTACGCCTGAGACCAGGTGCGGTCGCGCTGTGGACCCCGGCCGGCGACGCCAACCACCGCGGCCACCACCTCCGGATGTTCGACGGCGTAGCGCACAGCCAAGTCGCAGCCCCACGAATGGCCTACCACGATCCAGGTGTCGATTCCGACCGCCGCACGGATTCCTTCGAGATCAGCGATCGCTCGTTCCATGCCGTGGGGGCCTCCGCCCGAGCGGCCGACTCCGCGTGGCTCGGGGTACCAGGCGCGGTGGTGCAGCGGTGCGATCCCGTCCTGTTCCAGATACTGCACACAACCAGGTCCGCCGGTGAGGACCACAACATCAGGACCCTGGCCCGTCACGCCGACGTGTAATGAGGTGTCTCCAACTCGAATCGTCCGCGACTCCATGCCCGCGAACGCTACCAACGTCAGCCGTACGCCTCCGGCCGTGATGCGGACGCAGCTCCATTCCGCGAGCCGATGCCGGAGCGCGGGCGAATCGATCCGGGCTTGCCCGCGCCAGCCTCCAGCCAAGCGACGGTCTGCGGCGAGCGCCGGGTCGGCGAGTGGATCTTCGTGTTTCACGTGAAACATGGCCCGCGGCCGTCGTTTCACGGCGCGGATCGGGGCCGGTCGGCAGGAGCGGCTGTCGGGCGCTCTCCCCGCTCGGAGCGGCCGGGGCGTAGTGATGCATCCGGTAGTCGCCCTCGTGTGCCAGGCGGTGACGTCGGCAGAGCCGACCGGATCCGCATCGGGTCTCAACCCGCGTATCGAACGGTCGACCGTGTGGTCGGTGTGGCAGGTGCGCCGGATGGCTGCATCCGGGTGCATGGCACGCGGTGTCGTCCGCGGGGCCCATCGCCAGTGGTGGGCGTCCGGGAATCGCACCTCGGGATTGGCTGACTTCGGCGGGCCCGATCGAGCGGTCGCAAACGCAGTACGCCGGACTCGACCGGCTCATTGCGGCACACCACAACATGCGCCGAACCGGTACGCCGCATCCCGCACCGCCGGTACACCACAACACGCCCCGCCCGGTACGCCGCCACACGCGCCAGGCCGGTAGGCCGTGACACGTACTGTGCCGGTGTGCCGCTAGCCGCTCCGAGGCGATTGGGGGGCGCCGTGCTGGGGCGAATCCGAGTGGCACCGACGTACAGAAGTTGGCGGTAGTGGTGCCGGAGTGCAGGAGTTGGCCGTCGCCGTCGTAGACCCGGTAGCGCCACGGCTGGCGGGCCACTCCCCATCCCTTCACCGTGTTCGGCTGCGGCGGCTGCTGTTTGGCGATGCGCTTCTTCCTGTTCTATTTGCCGCGCAACGACATGCCGGCTCGCTGTGCAACGAGACGCGGGGCTTGCGTTGTCACGACTTGCCGGGTTGCGGCGCCACCACCCCCGAGCTTTGCTGCGCCAGGACTCGCCGGGTTGCTGCGCCTCGAGTTGCCGGTTAGCTGTGTGACGACTTGCCGGGTTGCTGTGCCACCAGTTGTCGGGCGATGTCGACGACCACGAGTCCGTACCTGCGAGATCCGTCGGGGTCGTCAGGCCCCCGCGGGCGTTCCGCCGGAACAAGAAGTTGAACGCCATCGGGGCAAGCGACGGGTGTGGCACCACAGTCCAGCCCGGAGCAGAGCGCAGAGCATCGGGGGCGCAATCCTCAGGCGAGGGTGTCGACCATTGGAAGGTGGCCGCTGCTCTGGTCGGCGGCAAAGATCCCAGAGAGGCACGCGGTGGTGCCATCATTCGGCGCGGGCATACCTGGCGGTCCTCGACGGAATGTTCATAGCCGGCCCGTGCGGTATCGGGGTCGGCTATGACCAACTCCTTCCGAAGCCGAGTGCGGAGTTGCCCAGCGTCAGCTCGCTTCGTGATCGTGAAGAAGTCGGGCTGCGGCACCGCAGGCGATCTCCTCCGGGGCCGAGATGAGTGCGTCAGAGAAAGGCCCGCGCCGCGGAGCAGACAGATATGACCGCGGTTCAGGTCCACATACCATCAGCAGCTGGGTCACCAAGCCCCGCGCCAAGGCGACCTGACTCTGTGCATCACGCCGCGCCAGGTGCACAGCGAAGGGGACCTCGTCGGAGTCGAACCGAGCGCCCACAACGCCCTGCAGCCCCAAACGGCGCCGCGATGCCGATGCCGGCCGAGCGGGAAGGCGTCGGCCGGGCGATCGCCGAGTCCGGGATCGCCCGCGACGAACGGGTCGCCGTCCAGTCGGCGCTCGGCGCGCAGGGCAGCTTCGCGGCGCGGCGCCGGGGGCGAGTCGCTGGTATTGCGGCGAGTGCCCCGCAAACTCGGCATCACCCCGACAACCCGGGGCGGGACAGCAGCCATCCCTGCAGCAACCCAAGGATGGGCTGAGCGCCCGCCGAGCCGGCGCAGGATGACGAGGACACAAGGACGGCGCAGGCCGGCCAGGACAGCGCACCACCGCCAGGGCGGCCAGGACGGCACAGGCCGGCGGGACCGCGCAGGAAGGCCGTGGGGTGCCGCATGGACGGCGAGAACGCAGTGGACGGTGAGGACGAAGGCAGACGGCGAGTACGCACGGACGCCGCAGGGACGGAGGACGGCAAGGACGGGGAGGACGGCGAGGACGGCGCAGGGACGGCGAGGGTAGCTAGGGCGACAGGACGGCGCGCCGAGCGCAAGCACTTCCAGGTCAGCCGTGTCGAGGCAGTGCGAACTGGGGTCTCGGCCGACAGTGTGGCCCGGCGGGCAGTGTAGCCCGGCCGGGAGTGTGGGACGACCGGCAGCGTGGCAAGCGGGCAGCATGGCAAGGAGGGCTGCCCGCAGGCTGCCAGCGCGGCAAGGCCGGCAGTGTTCGCAGAGCCGGCAGCGTGGTACGGCGGGCAGCCTCACCAGGCCCGAGACCGCCCAAGTGCGGCAGCGCTCGTACACACGTTTGATCTCCGGCGACCCATGAAAGGCGCCGTCAGGCCTGTGGAACAAGCCAGGCCAACCTGTGGATGACGGAAGTCTGGAGATGCCCGGGACCTGCGAAATCCCCAGGCCGGGCGAAGTTATCCACAAGATTGATGGAGTTATCCACCGGTCCCGTTTCACGTGAAACACCCCGTGAAAAGCGGTCACGGTTACCCTCCGGAGCCGATCGTGAGCGCTGAAAACCTGCGCTGACGGGCCATTTCTTGGGACGGTACGCGGTACGCCCGGGCCCAGACCGGACCCGGGTGACACACGGTGGAACCCATTCTCCACAGAGTTATCCACAGGGCGGTGTGTGTACCGGTGGATAACTCTGTGGATTGTGGACGACGCCAGCCGGTTTCACGTGAAACGGGAGCGCCATGGAGGTGGCGGGAGCGCGCGGGAGCCGCTGGGAGGGTGAGGGCACGCCCGGAGGGGAGACAGCCGATGACCCGCTCCGATAGGGTTCCCTCGTGGCTGAAACACCCCTCCCCCTCCCGGCCTTCACCTCCTGGGACACGTTCCCGTTCGAGGGCGATCTGAAGGTCAAGGCGCTGGATGCGCCGGTCGACGTCGAGCCCGCCCGCAAGGGTGAGGAGATCGCCGACTGCAAGGCTTGCCAGTCCGGCGACGACTCGTACATCTGGGTCAACGAGCGCTGGCGGGTGCGCTCCATGGACCGCCCGACCGGCCTGCCGATGATTCTGATCCTGGAGCCGCGGTCGCATCTGGACCTCGGCGATCTGCCCAACCTGCTCGCCGCCGAGTTGGGCGTCATGACCGTCCGCGTTGAGCGTGCGATCCGGTCGCTCGACGACGTCGCGAGGGTGCACGTGAACCGCTGGGGAGACGGCGCCGCGCACCTGCACCTCTGGTTCATGGCGCGGCCGAAGGGTCAGCTGCAACTGCGTGGCTCTTTCCTGCCGATGTGGGACGACATTCTGCCGCCGGTCGAGGAGCGCAGGTGGCGGGAGGACCTTGCGCTCGTCGCCGCCTGGCTCGCCGAGTTCGGCGGCACGGCGTTGGCTCAGCCGCCCCGGATCGAATGGCAGGCGCCGTCGAGCTTCGTCGAAGGCCTCGGCGTTCTGAGCGACGAGAAGGAGAGCGACGGCGGGGCCGGTGGGAGCGAGGCAAGTCCTGCAGAGCCGGCGGTCCAGGTGTCCGAGGGCGTGGAAAAGAGCCCGGAGACGGAGAAGCCGAGCGGCGCAGCGGTCGGAGTGGCCTCAGTCCCCCGTCCCGGACAACACGCCGCCGCCACGGGACAGCACACAGCCTCCGCAGGACAGTCCGTAGCGGTCGCTGGCGAGCCTGGCACAATCGCGGGACAGTCCACGGCCGCTCCGCAGCATCCGGCTCAGCCGCCAACGGGATCGGTGGGACAACCGCCAACCGGGCCCGCAGGACAGCCGCCAACGGGATCAGCGCCCCAGCCAACAGGATCCGCGGGACAGCCGCCAACCGGGCCCGAGGGACAGCAGCCAACAGGATCCGCGGGATAGCCCCCGACCGGACAGTAGGCAGCCGGCTGCCGACTACAGGGCACACCAGGGACAGCAACAGAAACGGCGGCTGGTTTCACGTGAAACCAGCCGCCGTCCCGTAGACCCGTTCACGCCAAAGCAGGCCCGCTCACGCGAAGCAGGCCCATTCACGCGAAAGCAGACCCGCTCAGGCGAAAGCAGAAACAGACCGGCTCACGTGAAAGCAGAAAACACACCCGCCCACGCGAAGCAGAAAGCACACCCGCCCACGCGAGGCCGCCCCGTTTCACGTGAAACGGGGACAGCAACTCAGAACTACCAGGGCAACTGTCCCGCTTCGTTGAAGAACTGAGCGGTCGGCCCGTCCGCCCCGATCTGGGCGAGGCGTACGGCCACTCGCGCCCCTTCCTCCGGCGTCTTGAAGCCGGACTTCCCGTTGAGGTCGGTGGCGGTGTATCCCGGGCAGACCGAGTTCACCTTGATGGGCGTGTCCCAGAGTTCTTTGGCGTACTGGACGGTGATCATGTTGACCGCCGTCTTGGACACCGGGTAGCCGAGGCTCACGAGGGACCAGTACGGGCTGGACTGGTCCAGGGTCAGGCCGAACGAGCCGACCTCGCTCGCGACGTTGACGATGCGGCCGGCGGCCGAGCGACGGATCAGGGGCAGCATCGCGTTCGTGACGGTGACGAGGCCGAAGACGTTCACCTCGAACACGGCCCGGATCGAGTCGGCGCTCTGGCCGCTCGGTGCCCAGGCGGCGGGGTCGGCCGCCCGCTCGTCTCCGTCGGCTCGGGCGATCCCGGCGTTGTTGACGAGGATGTCGAGTCGGGCGTACTCGTGCTCGATGTGCTTGGCGGCGGCGGACACCGAGGCCGCATCGGTCACGTCCAGCTGGACGAAGTGCGCGTCCAGTCCTTCGGCCGATAGTGCCGAGGCCGCAGCGGTGCCCCGCGCGGTGTCTCGGGCGCCGACCAGAACCGTGTGGCCCGCCGTGCCGAGGCCCCGAGCGATCTCGTACCCGATTCCCTTGTTGCCACCAGTGATGAGTGCGATCGAAGTCATGAGATCCACAGTCGCCCGTCCGGTGGCCACCTGGGAGGCCCGGCTGATGGTGGTATCGCCGGTACCTGGTTCGTCCCTCCCGAAGAGAGGAAACTGGAGGCATGAACCGTGCCGATCTCGCCGAGTATCTGCGAGCCAGAAGAGCCCGGCTACGGCCGATCGACGTCGGGCTGCCGGACAACGGCCGGCGGCGTACGCCTGGACTGCGGCGCCAGGAGGTGGCTCAGCTCGCCGGGATGTCGGTCGAGTACTACACGCGACTGGAGCAGGCCCGGGGTCCCCGGCCGTCCCGGCAGATCCTGAACGCGCTGGGCCGGGCGCTGATGCTGAGCATCGACGAGCGGGCGCATCTGTTCCACCTCGCCGGCGAGACGGTCTCCCCCGCCAGCCGTCCAGCGGGAGACGTCCCGCGCGGCATCCAGAACATGATCGCCGCGATGACGGACCAGCCCGCATACGTCATCGACGTCAAGTACGACATCCTGGCCTGGAACGACCTGGCGACGGAGTTCATCGGCGACTTGAGCGCCCCTGGGGTCGAGCGCAACATGCTGCGCTGGATCTTCCGGTCGCCCCATCTGGCCGAGTACCTGTGTGACCTCGACCACAGCGTCTTCGTCCGATCGGCCGTGGCCGACCTGCGTGCCGCGTCGGCCCGCTATCCCGACGACGAGAGCCTCAACAGCCTCGTCGACGAGCTGCTGCGGATGAGCCCGGAGTTCGGGGAGTTGTGGGCCGACCATGAGGTGCAGGTACGCCGGGGGATGAAGAAGAGCTTCGTGCACCCCGTCGTCGGCGCCGTCGACTTCCACTGTGAGGTGCTGTTGATCCCCGATCGGGATCAGCGCCTGATCGTCTACACCACCGAGCCGGGATCGCCGTCGTGGCGGGCGATGCGGGAGATTCGGGAGAGGCAAGCCAAGATCGTGAATTGAGTACGCTGGGCGGGTGGGCGCGCGAGGCAGGGTTCTGGTCGGCTCGCTCGCCGTCACCTCACTGGTGGGCTACGGCTGCCTCTTCTACGCGTACTCGGTGCTGTTGACGCCGATGGCGCGCGATCTCGGCGCCAGCCCCACCCGGGTGACCTTCGCGATGACCTTGTGCACCCTGGCGTCGGCGGGCACCGCGGTGCTGGCGGGGCGGTGGATCGATCGGCGGGGCGGCCGCGGGCTGATGACCGCGGGTTCGATCGGCGCGACCCTCCTGCTGGCAGCGGCGTCCCAAGTGGACGATCTCATGACCCTCTATCTCGTGTGGGCCGGAATCGGCGTGACCTGGGCGTTGGTCCTTTACGAGCCGGCCTTCGCGGTGATCGTCCCGCGGCTGCCCGCCGAGCGCCGCGCCCTGGCCCTGCTGACGGTGACGGTCGTGGGCGGCTTCGCGAGCACCATCTTCCTGCCGCTCACCGGCGCGCTCGTGGAGCATCTGGGGTGGCGCGAGACGCTCCTCTGGCTGGCCGCGATCCTGGGCGTCGTCACCATCCCCCTGCACTTCGTCGCGGTGCCCGACGGCCCGGCGACAAGCCGGCACCAGCACCACCCAAGCAAGGCGGTGATCGCGGAAACCCTGCGGCGGCCGCGCTTCTGGCTCTACGCGGTAGCGTTCACCGCCAACAGCTCCGTGGTCACCACGCTCGGCATCCAGCTCGTCAGCATTCTGCGCGACCTGGGGCACTCCACGACGGTCGCCGCGAGCATCGCGGGGCTCATCGGGCTGCTCTCGGTGACCGGGCGGATCGCCATCACCGCGCTGCAGCGCTGGACCCAGCCGATCGGCGTCGTGTGTGGCCTGTTCGTGGTGCAGGGGCTCGCGCTCGGGCTGCTGCCGTTCGTGGGCCGCGCGACCGTGGGCGCGGTGCTCTGCGTGGTCACCGTCGGTCTCGGCTTCGGCGTCGCCACGGTGACCCGGCCCGCGCTGGTCGCCCAGCACTTCGGGACCAGGCACTTCGGCACGGTCGCGGGCATGCTCAGTACCTCCGCCGCGATCGGGGCGACCACCGTGCCGCTCGTGGTCGCGGCTCTGCGGGGCGCGGCGGGATCGGTGATCCCGGTGGAGGTCTGCGCGTCGCTCTTCGCGCTGGCCGGTCTTCTGCTCTTCACGAGTACGCGGACAGCAGCGACCGCCGTCGGCGACTAACGGACCGCAGCGCGCTGGACGAGCGTGGCGAGCACCTGGCCGAAGTCCAGGCCGGCGGCCTGCACCGCCATCGGCAGGAGCGACGTCTCGGTCATCCCCGGCGCGACGTTCACCTCGAGAACAGTGCACTCGCCGTCGGGGGTGACGATGAGGTCCACCCGGGACAGGTCCCGCAGCCCCAGGGCCCGGTGTGCGGCCAGGGCCGCGTCGGCGACCCGCTCGGCGACCTCGGGCTTGAGCCGGGCCGGGGTGTGCCACGTCGTCACGCCCGCCGTGTAGCGGGCGGCGTAGTCGTAGACCCCGCTGTTCGGCACGATCTCGACCGCCGGGAGCGCCAACGGCCCCTCCCCCAGGTCGATCACCGAGACGGCCACGTCCACCCCGCCGACATAGCGCTCGACCAGCGCCGTCGGCCCGTACGCGAAGCAGCCCACCATCGCGGCCGGCAGCGCGTCCGCCGTACGCACGACGGTGGCGCCGAGGCCGGAGCCGCCCTGCGCGGGCTTGACCATCAGCGGCAGCCCGAGGCGCTCCACGATCCGGTCCAGCACCGCGACCGCACCGAGTTCGGAGAACCGCTCGTGCGGCAGCGCGACCCACTCCGGCGTCGGGATGCCAGCCTCCGAGAGCACTGCTTTCGCGGAGGGCTTGTCCCAGGCCAGCCGGGCGGCCCGGGCGTCGCAGCCGACGTAGGGGACGCCGCAGAGGTCGAGTACGCCGCGGAGGCTGCCGTCCTCGCCGATCCCGCCGTGCAGGGCGATGACGACGGCGTCCGGCGGGTCCTCGCGCAGCGACGGCAGCAGCGTGACGTCGGGATCGTGCAGTTCGGCGTCGACGCCGACCGCCTTCAGCGCGTCGATCACCCGCTGGCCGGAGCGCAGCGAGACGTCCCGTTCGTAGGAGAGGCCTCCGGCGAGGACGAGGACTCGGCCGACCTGGGCGGTACGCGACATGGACTCGATCATGCCAGCCCGGGGTTGTCGGCCCCCGGCCAACGGGACCCCGACGACGGAGCGGCGCCGAGGCCGCCGGTGGAGCCGAAGACGGCCCGCATCGCCATCTCCTGCTCGATGACCCCGGCGAGGCGGCGTACGCCCTCACGGATGCGCTCAGCGGGCGGGAACGAGAAGTTCAGCCGCAGGTGCCGCTGGCCGGTGCCGTCGGCGTAAAACCCGGTTCCGGGCACGTATGCCACCCGGGCGGCGATCGAGCGCGGCACCATCGCCTTGGCGTCCATGCCTTCGGGGAGAGTCGCCCAGACGAACAGTCCGCCCTCGGGCTTGGTCCACGTCATCCCGGCCGGCATCAGGTCGGTCAACGACTCCAGCAGCGCGTCCCGGCGCTCCGAGTAGAGCTGCGCGAACGTCTTGATCTGCTCCCGCCAGGGCATCGTCGCGAGATAGGTGCTCACGGCGTACTGGGAGAAGTGCGGCGGGCACAGGATCTGCGCCTCGGTGGCGATCACCAGCTTGTCGCGTACCGCGTGGGGAGCCAGGATCCAGCCGACCCGCAGCCCGGCCGCGATCGTCTTGGAGAACGTGGAGAGGTAGAAGACCCCTTCGCGGCGGCGAGCGCGCAGCGGGCGCGGGGCCTGGCCGCCGAAACTGAGCTTGCCGTACGGGTCGTCCTCGATGACCAGCAGTCCGGCCCGCTCGCAGATGTCGAGGACCTGCTCACGGCGCTCCTCGGTGAGGGTGACGCCGGCCGGGTTCTGGTAGGTCGGGATCGTGTAGAGGAACTTCGCCCGGCGTCCGGCCGCGGCGGTCGCCTTGATGGCCTCTTCGAGCGCGGCCGGGATGAGCCCGTCGTCATCCATGGCGACGTGCACCACGCGGGCCTGCGCCGTCTGGAACGCGCCGAGCGCGCCGACGTAGGTCGGGCCTTCGGCCAGCACGACGTCACCCGGGTCGAGGAACAGCCGCGCCACCAGGTCGAGCGCCTGCTGACCGCCGATCGTGACGACGACGTCGTCGGGCGAGGCGCCCATGGCCGCGTCGATGCCGCTGTCGGCCATCACCTCGCAGATCTGCTCGCGCAGCTCCGGCAGGCCCTGGCCGATGCCGTACTGGAGGGCCTGCGAGCCCTGGTTGGCGATGAGATCGCGCAGCATCTCGCCGATGGCGTCCAGGGGCAGGGCGGAGGTGTAGGGGGCGCCACCGGCCAGGGAGACGACCTCGGGACGGTTGGCGACGGCGAAGAGTGCTCGGATCTCGCTGGCGGTCATCCCGGCGACGCGCTGGGCGTACACCCCGGTGTAGTCGTCCAGCGTCGTTCCGCTGCTGTCACCCCAGCCGCTCATGCCAGCCTCGCCTCCTTGCGCCCCTGGCGAGGCGCGCATACAAGTTTCGATAGTAACGGCGCGTGGGTACCGCGGTCCCGGCCAGTTCCCGGAAGGTGGCTCTTCGTCCCGGTAGATGGACGCGAACGGCGGATCGTGCCCGGATCTCCTCGCGTTTGGTCGTTACAGCGCGTATTTTCGAGAGGTCGGCATTTTCCAGCATCACTACCCAGAGCGGGCACGCCATGTCGCGACGCGTGGTCAATCTGACCCTGGACACCCTGGAAGACCTGCCCCGCAGTTGCCGGGGCTGCGTCTATTGGGAGCTGGATCCGGTCTCGGCCGAGCGCGCGTGCGCCAACGGCGATCCGGGGCTGGAGAAGGAGGCCTGGGTCTCCCAGACGCTGCTGGAGTGGGGATCCTGCGGCAAGATCGTCTACGTCGACGGCATGCCGGCCGGGTTCGTCATGTACGCGCCACCGGCGTACGTGCCGCGTAGTCACGCCTTCCCGACCTCACCGGTCTCCCCCGACGCCGCCCTCTTCATGACGGCCAACGTCGTCGCGCCGTTCGCCGGGGGCGGCTTGGGCCGCATGCTCGTCCAGGCCATGGCCCGCGACCTGATGAAGCGCGGCATCAAGGCGATCGAGGCGTTCGGCGACGCCAAGTTCGGCGAACTCGACTCCGAGCTCGGCCCGGTGGGCTGCGTGACCCCGGCCGACTTCTTCACCGCGGTCGGCTTCAAGACCGTCCGCCCGCACCCGCGCTTCCCCCGCCTGCGCATGGAGTTGAGAACAGCGCTCTCGTGGAAGTCCGACGTCGAGTACGCCCTCGAGAAGCTCCTGGGCTCGATGAGTCCTGAGGGCCTGCTGCGCCCGGTACGCCCGGCGACCCGATCGCTATCGGGCCAGCTCGGCTCGTAGGGCGCTCACGTCGATCGAGCCGGTCAGCACGTCGGCGTCGACCGGGTAGTACATCCGCTGCACGGCCGCCACGATGGCCTCCACGACCCGGTCCCGGAACCGGGGATCCGTCAGCCGCTCGCGGTCCGACGGCGAGGTCAGGTAGCCGATGTCCACGCGTACGGCGGGCATCCGGGTCAGCTTGAGGACGTCCCAGCTCTTGGCGTGCACCTGGCAGTTGCGCAGGCCGGTTCGGGCGACGATCTCGCGCAGGACCAGACCGGCCAGCCGCTCCCCCATCGTCGAGGTGACGCCGTTGTCGGTGCCGTAGTGGAACGCGGCGACCCCGTCGGCGGCCGGATTCTTGTGCCCGTCGATGTGGATGGAGATCAGCAGGTCGGCGCCGAGGTCGTTGGCGAGTTGCGCCCGCTGCAAACTGGAGACCTCCGTCGGCGGGTTGGGCCCCCGGGTCAGGTGGACGCGCATGCCGCAGGCGGCCAACCGGCCCTCCAACCGGGCCGCCAGGTCGTACGCGAGATCGGCCTCGGACCAGCGCAGCGGACCGTCCGGGACGGTGACGCCGGGATCATCGGCGCTGCCGTGCCCGGGGTCGATGACGATCTGCCGCCCGACCAGCACCGGCCCGTACGCCCGGAAGACCTGCTCCTCCCGCAGACGCAGCGGGGCGCCCCCGGTCACCTTCCGGCCGAGCCGGCGCAGCGCGTGCAGCGTCTGCGGGCCGCAGGCGCCGTCCGGAGTGAGGCCGACCTCCCGCTGGAACTGCGCCACCGCCCGCGCCGTACGCGGCCCGTAGACCCCGTCGGCCCGGCCGACGTCGTAGCCCATCTCCAGCAGGCGTTCCTGCAGTTGGCGTACGTCGTCGCCGGTCAGCGCGTCGGGCACGGCGTGGTAGAGGGTCCGGGCGCCCAGGTGCCACTGCGCGGCCAGCAACGCCCGCCACGTCTCGTCACCCACTTCGCCGTCGACCGACAGCCCTCGGCTCTGCTGGAAGGCGCGTACGCCCCGCTCCACGTCGTCCGTGAAGGAGGCGGCATCGTTCTCGGGCTTCTCGTCGGCCAAGCTCATGCCCGCGAGGATGCCGCGGATCTCGAGCACCGCCGCACCCCGGTCGCCTCGCCGGATCGGACGCACAGACCACCTCCTGCCGAAACCTTCCCCGGACCATCCCCCCACCGCGGCCGCCCTAACCAGAGGCGACGTGTCCGGCTTGCCGGATGTGCGAGGAGAAGGCCCCCGGGAGCGTACCGTGCGCATCGGCGAAATCGTCACACGAAACGGCTTCGGCCCCGTCAGCGAGCGCCGACGGGGCCGAGGAACGACTGCGATGCGGGGATTACAGGGCGGACTCGATGAGCCGGACCAGCTCACCCTTGGGCTTGGCGCCGGCCACCGACTGCACCGGCTGGCCACCCTTGAAGATGGTCAGCGTCGGAACCGACATGACTCGGTACGCCCGCGTCGTCTCCGGGTTCTCGTCGATGTTGACCTTCACGATGCGTACCCGGTCGCCCATCTCGTTGGCGATCTCCTCCAGCACCGGCGACACCTTGCGGCACGGCTGGCACCATTCGGCCCAGAAGTCCACCAGAACCGGCGTGTCGGACTGGAGCACGTCGCTGACGAAGGTGTCGTCGGTGACGACCTTGGCACCCATGGGGGTCTCCTTTGCGGTTGCTGCTGATCAGTGGTGGTGGGCCAGCCAGCGCTCGGCGTCGAGCGCGGCGGCGCAGCCGGAGCCGGCCGCGGTGATGGCCTGACGGTAGGTGTGGTCTACCAGGTCGCCGGCGGCGAAGACGCCGGGCAGGTTCGTGTAGGTCGAGCGGCCCTGGGTCACGACGTAGCCGTCGTCGTCCAGATCCACCTGGCCCCGGAACAGCTCGCTGCGGGGGTCGTGGCCGATCGCCACGAAGACGCCGGTCACGTCGAGCTTGCGCTGCTCACCGGTGACGGTGTCGTGCAGCGTGATGCCGGTGACCTTGCCGTCGGAGCCGAAGATCTCGTCGATCGCGGAGTTCCAGGCGACCTTGATCTTCGGGTTCGCCAGCGCCCGCTCCGCCATGATCTTGCTGGCGCGGAACTCGTCGCGACGGTGGACGATCGTCACGGTCTCGGCGAACTTGGTCAGGAAGGTCGCCTCCTCCATCGCGGAGTCGCCCCCGCCCACGACCACGATGTGATGGCCGCGGAAGAAGAAGCCGTCGCAGGTCGCGCAGGACGAGACACCGTGGCCGAGGAACTCCTGCTCCCCCGGTACGCCCAGCGGGCGCCAGGCCGACCCGGTGCTGAGGATGACGGCGCGTCCGGCGTACTCGGTCTCGCCGACCCAGACCTTCTTGACGTCACCGGTCAGGTCGACACGGGTGGCGTTGTCGGTCAGGAATTCGGCGCCGAACCGCTCGGCCTGCTTCCGCATCTGGTCCATCAGCTCGGGACCCATGATCGCGTCCGGGAAGCCGGGGAAGTTCTCGACTTCAGTGGTGGTCATGAGCGCGCCGCCGGATTCGAAACCCTCGATCACGAGCGGATTCAGGTTCGCCCGGGCCGCGTAGATCGCCGCCGTGTACCCGGCGGGACCGGATCCGATGATGATCAAGTTCCTGACGTCGCTCACAGTTGCTCCTCGGGCATCTGCCATGGGGACGGACCGCGTCACCGACCCTAGAAACGTCATCGTACGGATGTGGAATTCCCGGGCCGCGCAGGCGTGCGCGAGGTCACGCGACGCGCTTGCTCACCACGAGGTCGGCGTCGTTGCCGGCGCCGCAGCCCGGCCCCGCCACCGCCACCCAGCGGGCGTCGTCGGCCGTCCGGGTCACCACGATCAGCGCGGCCGACCCGGCGTATCGGGCGTAGTCGACGCCCACCACGTCGCCCGGCAAGCCGGTCCCGCGGAGCAGGGTCAGACAGCGGCTCAAGGTCCCCTCATCGAGCAGCCGGGACAGCTGGTCCGGCACCGGCGACGCGAACGAGGAGAAGGGAGCCGGCGCGCTCGACGCCTTCTCCTGGTCGCCGCCGCTCGGGGCAGACCGGCTGGACAGCGTGTTCGCGTTGCCGAAGTCCGTCGCGAGCACCAGGGTGGTCGCGGAGTAGTCACGTCCGGTGGCGAACCGTGCGGTGGCGATCGTCGCGGAGTTCGGGGCGGAAGCGACTTCGTTGCCTCCGCCACTGTCGGTGGCCGAGTCGGTCAACGGACGCAGCGCGGAGATGCCGAGGCCGAGCGCCGCCAGGATCACGATGCCGACCAGGACCGGCGCCCAGCGGCGACGCCGCGAACCTGCGCGCCCGCCCGGGCGGTTGTCCGCCGCCCGATTGTCGGCCGGCCGGTTGTCGAGCGGGCGGGTCGGGGCGGTCGGGTCGGGTGCGCCGATCGGCGGCTCGGCCAGCAGAGCGGCCTCCAACCGGCCCCAGACGTCGTCCGGCATCGTCTCCGGCTCGGCGGCGAGGCCACGCAGCCGCCCCTGAACGTCGTCCGTGGCCGCGACCAGTTCGGCGTGCGCGGCGGCCCAGGTGATGTCGGTCCGGATCCGCTCGCTGACCTGGTCGGCCTCCGGGGTGCCGTCGAGGGCGCCGCCGACGTAATCGGCGAGCAGATCCAGGTCGGGCTGGTTGATGGGGCTCATGCCGACCGACCTCCCGCCTGATCTAGCCCTGCCCGTGATATGCCTGAGACGTCGTCGTGACCTGCCGGGTTCCCACCGTTGCGTAGGTCACTCAGCATCGTCGCGAGCCTGGCTCGCCCGCGTGAGCAGCGACTCTTCACGGTACCTTCGGCCACTCCCAAGATCGTGGCGACTTCGGCGACCGGATAGCCCTGGACGTCGACGAGGATCAAGGCGGCCCGCTGCTCCTCGGGGAGCTGGGCCAGCGCTTGGCGTACGACGAGGTGGGTGTCGTGGTCGATGACCGGCGAGGCGGGTTCGGGACGGCGACGGCCCTCGTCCTCCGCCGACTCCCCGGGCAACGGAACGGTCGGCCGGGCCTGCCGGCGGCGTACGCGGTCGAGGCAGGAGTTCACGACGATGCGGTGCAGCCAGGTGGTCACCGCCGCCTCGCCGCGATAGCCCCCAGCCGACCGGTACGCCTTGAGCAGCGCGTCCTGGAGCGCGTCCGCCGCTTCCTCCCGGTCGTGCAGCGTACGCACGGCGACGGCCCACAGCCGGTCCCGATGCCGCCGGACGAGTTCGGCGAAGGCCTCCCGATCTCCGGCGACGTGTGCGGCCAGCAGATCCTCGTCCGACAGCGGCAGCATCACTTCACCCGGACCGTGATCTCCTGAACGCCGATCTGGTACCGGTTCGAGCCGTCCTCGGGGTCGCGCGGAATGCCGCTGATCCAGAGCACGAGGTAGCGGACCTGGGCGGCGTCCTCGGTGCTGAACACCATGTTGGTCCCGTTGAACTCCTCGAGCGCGCCGCCGATCTGCGTGAAGGAGGTCAGTGCGCCCTGGTCGGGCACCGTGTTGCCGCCGAGCAGCTTCACCGAGGCGCCGTTGTCGGACAGCACGACGGTGACGTCGGCGACCGCTTTGGCCGCGCCGAGGTCGATGACCAGGCCCATGCCGGGCTTGATCCCGCCGGGACCGAAGTTCTGGTTGTAGTGGTCGGTCTTCCAGCCGGTGCTCTTCTTGCCGTCGACCGCGCTGGCGAGCCCGTCGGTCTCGTCCTTGCCGCCGTAGGGGTCGAACAGGCCGACCTGCGATCCCGAGAGGGTGTAGACCACCGGGTCCACCACCGGCGTCGCGGCGCTGGACGGACCGGCGCTCGCCGTCGGCCCGCTGCCGCCCTGCTCGTCCTTGCTGGTCAGGGCCTTGGCACTGAGCGTGAGGCCGACAATGGCCAGGACGACCGCCGCGGCGACGCCGTACATGAGCCGGCGGGGCGCCTGCCGGGTCGGCTCGGGCAGCGAGTCGCTGAACCGGAGCGTTCCGTAGCTGCGCTCCTCGGGGCCGACGTCGAGACGGCCGAGCTCGGCGGCCAGCACGTCGGCGCTCGGCAGCGTCACCTTCGGATCGAGCAGGTCGTAGACGAGGTCGTCGATGTGCGTCGGGATGCCCGCTCGCACCTGACGGGGAGCGGCCAGTACGCCGTATTCGTCGCGGACCGCGTCGGGCAGGGCGGTCGGCCCGGCCTCCTGCTGCGGCCACTGCTCGGTCAGCGCGTAGTAAAGCAGTCCGCCGATGGCCCGGACGTCGCCGTCGTTGGTGGCCGACCCGGCACGGGCGTCGGTCAGCACCACGCGGCCGTCGTCGGCCATGAGCACGGTGCCGGGGTGGATGTTGCCGTGCGCCATGCCACTGGCGTGCAACGCCGCCGTCGCGTCGGCGACCGAGTGACTGATGTTGATCGCCCGGTCGGGGTCGAGTGCGCCGTCGGACTCCACCATCTGCCGCAGTGAGTGGCCCTCGATCCACTCGCGGACGACGTATGCCCGGTCGACCTCGTCGATCGCGTCGTAGACGCCGATGAGGTTCGGGTGCACGACCCGGCTCGCGGTCACCGCGGCGGCCAGCATCTCCTGGGCGGCGTCGCCGCCCGGTGCGCGCAGCACGACGGCGATCGGGCGCAGCAGCATGATGTCCACACCGCGCCAGACCTGCCGGCCCGCGGCGTCGTCGTTGATGTGCTCCTCGAGGCGGTAGCGCTCGGCCAGGACCTCGCCCACGGCGGCCGCCCGCACGGCGGCGGGTGGACTGTCCGAGTCGGCGTCCGCGTCGGCGGCGTCCTGATCGAACTCCTGGCGGCTCGCGCGGCCGCTCCCCGGCGTGGCTTCCGCAGGCGGCTGGTCTGCTGGGCGGCGTTCCCGCTCCGCCACCGGCTGACCTTCGTCGACCTGGGTCACCCCGTCCTCCCTCGGTGCTGGGCCATCTGCGGACTGGCGGTCTCGCTCATCTCGTAGCCTAAGCGCTCTCGGCGCACACTGGGTGCGACCTTACCGCTCTGAAACAAACTCGCGACACCTTGCCGTCCTCCGGCGGGTGGATCATGCCGAAGATGTCGTATTTGGACCTGTAAAGCCCCTAGATCCGGAAAACTGGGATGAAGCCGGGTAGAAGGGGGCAGCATGAGCGCTGAACAGTTGGCGGCAGTCACATCCGGGTACGCCTTCGACGGGCCGGCGCTGGACCTCGGCGCCCTCGTCGTGGACGGCTCCGCGGTCGACCCGTCGGCCCCGATCCGCGTACCGCTGGCCATGCTGAACCGGCACGGGCTGGTCGCCGGGGCGACCGGCACCGGCAAGACCAAGACACTGCAGGTGATGGCCGAGCAGTTGAGCGCTGCGGGCGTACCGGTGTTTCTGGCCGACATCAAGGGCGACGTGAGTGGCATGGCCGTCGCCGGCGAGGCCACCGACAAGATCACCGCTCGCATGCGGGAGATGGGTCAGGAGTGGACGCCGACGGCGTACCCGGCCGAGTTCTTCACCCTCGGCGGGCGGGGTACTGGAACGCCCATTCGAGCGACGGTGACCAGCTTCGGGCCGATCCTGCTCAGCAAGGTCCTCGGCCTGACCGACGTCCAGGCGTCCTCACTCAACCTGGTCTTCCATTACGCCGACAAGAAGGGCCTGCCGCTGCTGGATCTGAAGGACCTGCGATCCGTGATCCAGTTCCTCGGCTCCGACGAGGGCGCCGAGGAGCTGAAGAGCCTGGGCGGCCTGGCCAAGCAGACCGCGGGCGTGCTGCTGCGCGAGCTGATCGCCTTCTCCGACGCGGGCGCGGAGGACTTCTTCGGCGAACCCGAGTTCGCCACCTCGGACCTGCTCCGGACCACACAGGACGGCAAGGGTGTGGTGTCCATCCTCGAGCTGCCCGGCGTCGTCCAGCAGCCGGCGTTGTTCTCCTCCTTCTTGATGTGGCTGCTCGCGGACCTGTTCCAGGACCTGCCCGAGGTCGGCGACCCGGACAAGCCCAAGCTCTGCTTCTTCTTCGACGAGGCGCACCTGCTCTTCAAGGACGCGTCCAAGGCCTTCCTCGAGTCGATCACCCAGACGGTCCGGCTCATCCGGTCGAAGGGCGTCGGCGTCTTCTTCGTGACCCAGACTCCGAAGGACGTGCACCCGGACGTCCTGGCCCAGCTCGGCAACCGGATCCAGCACGCGCTGCGGGCGTACACACCGGACGACGCGAAGGCGCTGAAGGCGACCGCCTCGACCTTCCCGAAATCCGCGTACGACCTCGAAGAGGTGCTCACTCAACTGGGCACCGGCGAAGCGATCGTCACCGTGCTCGGTGAGAAGGGCGCACCGACGCCGGTCGCGTGGACCCGGCTGCGGGCGCCCCGGTCGCTGATGGCCGAAGCCCCGGCCGCCCTGCTGGAGGAGAACACGAAGAACTCCCCGCTCTACTCGAAGTACGCCCAGGCGGTGGACCGGGAATCGGCGTACGAGATGCTGCTGGCGCGGCTGAATCCACAGGTCACCACGCCTGAACAAGGCAGTTATCCACAGGGTGGTCCACAGGCTCCGGCACCGAAGCCGACCAAGGCGGCGAAGCAGGATCCAGGCATGGTCGAGCAGGTGCTGAAGTCCCGGACGACGCAGAACCTGATCAAGAGCGCGGCTGCCGCCGCGGGCGCGGCGATCGTCCGCTCCATCTTCGGGACGGCTCGCCGAGCCAAGAAGTGAGCAGTGCTCTGGGCGACTAGCGGCGGATCAGCTTTCGGCGTACGCGCTGAAGGAGGTCGAAGACCTCGTCGATCTCGCGGATCCGCAGCGCCTTCGCGGCCGCCAGGTAGGTCACCACGATCAGTGCGCCGCCCAGGATGAGCTGGACCCACGCGCTGTCGATGCCCGCGGCCCGCAGGCCGAGCGTTGAGCCGTAGCCGACGAGCCCGGCCGCCACCATGGCCGCCGCCACGCGGGCGAGAACCATCGCGGTGCCGCCGAGGCCGAGCGGGCCGATGCGCTTGCGCAGCTGCCAGGCGCTGAGGCCGATCGCGAGCACGTAGGAGATGCCGTTGCCGAGCATCACGCCACCGGCGGCGAGCGCGCCGAACAGCGCGACCTGCACGACGATGCGGAGCAGCACCACCGGGATGTTGAGGATCGCCGGGGTCTTGGTGTCGGGCAGCGCGTAGAACGCGAACGTGAACAGCTGGCTGAGGGAGAACGGGATCAGTGAGATGCCGGCCATGACCAGCACCGCCGCGCCGTCGTTCGCGTTCTGGGCGGTGAAGGCGCCCCGGACGAACAGGGCGGTCATCGTGGGACCGGCCAGGAACACGAAGACCACGACGATCGGCGCGAGGACGGCGGAGGTCGTGCGGACCCCCTTGGCCAGATCGTCCACGATGTCGCCGAAGCGCCCGGCCGCCGACGCCGCCGACATGCGGGGCATGAGCGCGGTGACGATCGAGACGGCGACGATCCCGTGCGCCATCATCATCAGCAGGAAGACGTTGTTGTAGATCAGCAGGCTGTTGCCGCTGAGCAGACGGAGCAGCACCAGCACGCCGACCTGGCTGACCGCGACGTAGCAGAACATCCAGCCGCCGAGATGGCCCAGGTGCCGCAACCCCAGCGCCCGGAAGTCGAACCGCGCGCGCCAGCGGAACCCGGCCCGCCGCAGCGCCGGCAGCAGACCCGCCGTCTGGACCATGATGCCGAGCAGGGTGCCACCGCCGAGCAGAACCACCATGCCGGGGCTGACGTCGCCCGCCTTCCGCGCCACCGCGCCGAAGAAAACGATGAACAGCGCGCACGTCGTGATCACCACGACGTTGTTCAGGATCGGCGTCCACATCGGCGGGCCGAAGCTCCCGCGAGTGTTCAAGTAGGCCGCCAGGATCGCGGACACGCCGAAGAAGAAGATCGCGGGAAGGGTGAAGTAGGACAGCGCGGTCACGAGATCGCGGTAGTCCTGGCCGGTCTCGGCCTTCGTGAAGACGAGGGTGAGGATCGGCGCGCACAGCGTGGCGATGACGGCCGCGCCGCCGAGCACGAGGGCGGCCAGCGTGAGCAGCCGCTGGGCGTACGCCTCTCCCCCGTCGGGATCACGATCACGGGCCCGGACGAGCACCGGCACGACGACGCTGGACAGCACGCCGCCGATGAGGAACTCGTACACCATGCCCGGGAAGAACTGCGCGGCCGTGTACGCGTCGCCGAGGCCCAACGCGGCTCCGCCGAGAGCCGCCGCGATCATCGCCGTACGCAGAAAGCCCGTGCCGCGGCTGACCAGCGACCCGATCGCCATCAGGGCGGAGTTGCCGGCTGCGGTGTTGCCCTCGGCCGGCTTCGCGCCCTCCGGGCGGCTCTCCGTCGGCTGGGCCTCCGCCGGTTGGGTGCCCGTCGGCCGTATGCCGGTCGGCTGGTGGTCCGTCGGCCGTGTGCCTGTCGGCTGGTGGTCCGTCGGCCGTGTGCCTGTCGGCTGGTGGTCCGTCGGCGGCGTGGCGGGCGGGTAGGGCCGGGTCGGCCGGACCTGCGGGACGATCATCGTCCGCTCGGCGGCAGCCTCCGTCTCCCCCGCCGGAGACGGATCATTGATCCGGGGCATCAACACGGTCGAATCCGGGTCGATCCGGGGAAACGACCCGGTCTCGTCCCAGGGGAACCAGTCGTGCTCGGGATCTCTGCTCACCGCGCCACCCTAACGGCTCCAGTTGTGCTGCGCTTCCGCGCCGCTCCTGGCCGGGGCTCGCCCTGACCATCGCTGTCGCGCCTGCTGACGCTTGCCCGGCGCTTGCCCTGCGCTCGCCTGCCGCTCGGCTGCCGCTTGCCCGCCGCTCGGCTGCCGCTGCCTGCCGCTTGCTGCGCCGCTTGCCTGCCGCGTGGCGTGATCATTGCGCCAGCCATGCTGTTTCGCGCGGCGAAATGTCCGGCGTAACAACGTCGTCGCGGCGATGATCAAAGCGATCCGGGCCGCGAGCATGTGTGACCCGCCCGGTAGGCTGGCTGACCGATGTCGAACACGAATGCCCTGACCACCGCCCAGCGCGATGCCGTGCACGCGCTGCTGGCGCGTTTTCCCGTGGCCGACGAGCTGGGCCGCCGGTTCGCCCAGGCCGGACACGACATCCACCTCGTCGGCGGTTCCGTCCGCGACGCGCTTCTCGGCCGGCTCGGCGACGATCTCGACTTCTGCACCGACGCGCATCCGGACGAGACGCTGCGCATCGTGAAGGGCTGGGCCGAGGCCACCTGGGAGACCGGGCGCGAGTTCGGCACGATCGGAGCGTTCCGCGACGGGCTGCGTCTGGAGATCACGACGTACCGGGCGGAGTCCTACGACGGGGTCAGCCGTAATCCGGCGGTGCAGTACGGCACCTCCCTCGGCGACGACTTGAGCCGCCGCGATTTCAGCATCAACGCGATGGCCGTCAGCCTGCATGATCACCGCTTCACCGACCTCTACGGCGGACTCGACGACCTGCGCGACCGGATCATCCGTACGCCCAAGGCGCCGGAGCAGAGTTTCGGCGACGATCCGCTGCGGATGCTGCGGGCCGCCCGGTTCGCCGCTCAGCTGCGCTTCGTCGTCGACGAGCCGGTCATCCGCGCCATGTCCGACATGTCTGGGCAGCTCACCCGGATCACGGCGGAACGCGTACGCGACGAGTTCAGCAAGCTGATGCTCGGCGAGGACCCGGTGACCGGGCTGCGTCTGCTGGTCGAGACGGGACTGGCCGAGATCTTCCTGCCGGAGCTGACCGAGCTGAAGATGGAGATCGACGAGCACGCCCAGCACAAGGACGTCTACGAGCACACCCTGACGGTGGTGCAGAACGCGGTGGACCTCGACACCGCCGACACCGGACCCGACCTGGTGCTGCGGCTCTCGGCGTTGCTGCACGACATCGGCAAGCCAGCGACCAAGGCGGTCGGTGCGGACGGCCGGGTCAGCTTCCACCACCATGAGCTGGTCGGCGCGCGGCTGGCCAAGCACCGGCTCAAGCTGCTCAAATACCCCAAGGACGTGATCAGCCCGGTGGTCGGTCTGATCTCCCTGCACCTGCGCTTCTACGGTTACGGCCGCGGCGAGTGGACCGACTCGGCCGTCCGCCGCTACGTCCACGACGCCGGTGAGCTGCTCCCCCGCCTCCACAAGCTGACCCGGTCCGACTGCACGACCCGCAATCGGCGCAAGGCCGCGCAACTCGCCGCCGACTACGACGCTCTGGAAGAGCGCATCTCCCGGATCGCCGCCGAGGAGGACCTGGCCAAGGTCCGGCCCGATCTGGACGGCAACGCGATCATGGAGCTGCTCGGCCTGCCGCCGGGTCCGTTGGTGGGCCGGGCCTGGAAGCATCTCAAAGAGGTACGCCTGGAGCGCGGCCCGCTCAGCCGGGACGAGGCTGAACACGAACTGCGTGCCTGGGCCGAGGACAACCTCTAGGTCGTCTCCTCGGACGGGGCCGGTTCGGCGCGCCGCCGCCGCAGTCCGCCGCCGAACCACACGGCGAGGAGGGCGTATCCGGTCGCGATGCCGATGAGGGCGCCCGCCGATTTGCCGTCCGGTGGCAGGGTCAGCGCCGCGAGGAACAGCCCGAGCACCATCATCGCGTTGAAGACGGTGTCGTTCAGGCTGAAGATGCGGCCTCGGTAATCGTCCTCGCACTCGTGTTGCAAGGTCGCGTCCACGATGATCTTCATGCTCTGCGACGCGATGTTCATCAGTGCGGCCGCGATCAGCAGCAACGGCGCCACGAAGGGCAGCCCGAGGGCGAGGATCGCGACCGCGATCCCGGCGAGCAGCAGGGTGATCCAGCGTTGGGGCCCGAATCGCCGGCCGGCGGCCGGAGTGATCACGGCGGCTATCCCGGCGCCGGCGGCCCCCGCGATCACGACCTGCCCCAACGACCACAGGGATTGTGTCGTGTGGTTCGCCGTGCCGTGGCCGAAGTAGCGGCTGTAGAGCAGCAGTACGGCCAAGGTGAGGTAGCCGTAGAGGAATCGGTGCCCGCCGGTCAGCAGCATGGCTCGGGCGGCGGGCGGCCGCTCGGCGAGGTGGCGCAGACCCCGGACCATTCCCCGGGCGACGTCGACGACGGCGGTCCACACTCCGATCGTCGGCCGTTCCTCGTCTTCCGGGCCGAGCTTGCCCGGCCCGAACGAGGCGTACGTGAGCAGGCCGGAGGCCAGGTAGCCGATGGCCGCGAAGGCGGCGATCCCGGCGTACCCGTGCTGGGTGGTGTGGACGAGCGAGGTTGCGACGAGCGCGGCGGACGAGAAGAGGCCGATCGAGTAGCAGATCGTGCCGGCGGTCGAGGCCAGCGCGTTCGCGGTGACCAGGCGGGAGTCGTCGACCACCTTCGGCAGCGACGCGGACAGCCCGGCCAGGAAGAACCGGTTGATCGCGATGATGAGGAGGGCGGCTAGCCCGAACCGTGGTCCCTGATCGCCGACCCAGATGAGGGCGGCGGCCGGCACGACCAGGACGGCCCGGCTCAGATTGGCCAGCGCCAGTGCGACGCGGCGGTCCCAGCGGTCGAGGAAGACCCCGATGAACGGCCCCAGCAGTGAGTAGGGCAACAGCAACACGGCGAAGCCCGCCGCCACTGCCAGGGCGCTCGACTGCTTCGAGGGATTGAACAGCAGGGAACCAGCGAGGCCGGCTTGGAACCAGCCGTCCGAGAGTTGGCTGAGCAGCCGGACCGTGAGCAGCCGCCGGAACTCGCGCGCGCCGAGAATGGCCCGCAGGTAGTGCCCGTCGACCTTGCGCTCCAGGTCAGCGGTGACGGCGGGCGAGGTGGTCGGCGGCGGCACGCGACCTAGCGTATGTGACGGAACGGCGAATCGGGACATGCTGCACGAGCTGTTCACCCCGTCGCCGGATGGGAACGACGCTGCTCACACCCTCTATTCGACCAGCCAGACGATCGCCCGGACGGCCCCGATCCCGGCGAGCACCACGACGACGCCCAAGGCGATCGCGGTGAACAGACACGGGACCAGCGAACCCCGGGTACGCACCGGAGCCCGGTAGGAGCCCACCCAGACCTCCGGCGGCCCGGAGCGCTCCGCCTCGGCGAGCAGCTCGGTCAACCGCTCCTGGATCGGCCCGGCCAGCGTCGCCGGATCGCCGGTCCACCGCAGGAGGCGTACGCGGGACCAGGGGTCGGCGTGGACTCGGGCGAAGGCGGCCAGTTCGTCCGGGCGTACCTCGTCGGTCAGGAAGCCCCAGCGACCGGCTTCGGCCAGGTTGCCCGTCTGCCGGTAGACCGAACACAGCAGCCGGTAGATCTCCAGATCATCGGGGTGGGACGCGACGAGCGTGCGTAACCGCTGCGTGGCGAGGTAGGTATGACCAGCGGCAAGGTCCCGTTTGACCCGGGCGAGGACATCGGCTTTTGCCACTCACACATGATCTGGGTTGACGACTGTGGATGCTAGGCGCGAATGTAACGAAACCGCAACACAGGTTTCAGAAGGCCTGAAGGACGGTCACAGCGCCCAGGACGGCCAAGGCGACCACCGCGAGGGCACCCGCCAGAGCCGCGACAGCGAGCGCGCCGCGGCGGCCACGCGGCCGCGTTTCGGCCGGCGGTGCGACCTCCCGCTCCGCGGCCTCGGTGAGCTCGACCAGCCGTCGCCGGGCGTGCTCGGTCGGCGCGAGATCGGCCGATCCTCGCCAGCGCAGTGCGGCGAGCCGGCGAGGTGCGGAGGGGAAGGCTCGCTCGAACGCGCTGGTCTCGGCCGGTTCGGCGGTCGGGTTGAGGTAGTCCCAGCGACCGGCTTCGACGGCGTTGCCGGTCATCCGGTGCACGGCCGCGAGGCGGTGGCGCAGGTCGAGGTCATGCGGGTACGCGTTGACCAGGCTGCTGAGCCGCTGGATGGCGGGCTGGGTGTGGCCGTGGGCGAGATCCACCGCGACCTTGTCCAGCACAGGTGCCTTGGGCATAAGCCCACTGTGACAGGAACCCAGCAATCCGGTAAAGGCCTTCTTGCCGGGTTCCCGCTCGGTAGTCGATCGACGACTCTCAGTGGAAGTTCACGTTGTACAGGCGGGCCTTGTAGAACTCCGCCCCGTACGACAGGGATCGGGTGAACGATTTGGCCCCGGTGGCGTCGAAGAACTGGACGCTGGGGCTGACCCAGTTGCGGGTGTCCCCGTGATAGGTCGCGCCGGTCGCCTGCACCCAGAACCGTTCGCCCGAGCTGTGCTGCGAGTAGGACTTGACGGCGTTGTCGCCGTACGCCTGCGTCACCGCGTACGTGGTCTTGTCGAGGGTCATGACCTTGCTGCCGTCGGTCGCGAGCAGCAGGTTGCTGTTCGAATAGCTCGCGTCGAGGCTGTGCCCGAGGTGGGCGCCGATCGAGATCGAGCGCGACAGCGACAGCCGCGTCGACCGATACGTGCCCGACACCGTGTAGATCCGCGCGTAGTCCTGGCCGATGGCCCACAGCTTGCCGGTGACGTCGTCCCACCAGACGCCGTGCGCGCCCGGGAACGAGATGGTCTGAACCAGTGCGAGGGTGCTCGGGTCGCTGATCGCGGTGGGACCGTAGAGATAAAGGTATCCGCCGGAGGAGGCCACGACGATCGCCCCGATGTTGGGGATGCGCTCGATCGCGTGCGGGTTGTTGCCCGGGGTCGCCGACCAGAGGACGTCGTTGAGTTCCTGCGCGGCCTCGTCGGTCTTGTTGACGATGCCGACCTTCCCGCCCGACGCGGTGACGAGGGCGACCACTCCGAAGGCGGCCGTATTGCGGAACTTCACGTCCGACAGGTTCGACCAGCCGCTCGCGGTGCCCGGGCTGAAGCTCCACTTCAGCGTGGACGTGCTCCACGCCGAGCTGGACGGGTAGATCTGGATCTGGTTGTGGTACTGCTCGCACACGGCCACGTCATAAGTGGCGTACGCCTGGGCCGGCGATTCGCCGAGCACCGCCGCGGCCGGAGCGGCGACCGCAGCGGCAGCCGCGGCTTTGAAGATTGTCCTTCTACGCAAAGCATCCTCCCCAGAAAATCCTGAATGGACCTTGCCGGGGAGGATGCTATCCCGTCGATCTGTTCGGCGGGGTGGTTCAGCGCTCGACCTCGCCGCGGATGAAGGCCTCCACGGCCTCGTGCGCGTCGTGGTCGTTGTACTGCACCGGCGGCGACTTCATGAAGTAGCTCGACGCGGACAGGATCGGGCCGCCGATCTTGCGGTCGAGGGCGATCTTCGCCGCGCGGACCGCGTCGATGATGACGCCGGCCGAGTTCGGCGAGTCCCACACCTCGAGCTTGAGCTCGGCGTTCAGCGGGACGTCGCCGAAGGCGCGACCCTCCAGCCGGATGTAGGCCCACTTGCGGTCCGACAGCCACGGCACGTGGTCCGACGGTCCGATGTGGACGTCGCCCTTGTTGATCTCGTGCGGGATCTGGGACGTGACCGACTGCGTCTTCGAGATCTTCTTCGAGACCAGGCGGGTGCGCTCCAGCATGTTCATGAAGTCCATGTTGCCGCCGAAGTTCAGCTGGTAGGTCCGCAGCAGCTCGACGCCGCGGTCCTCGAACAGCTTCGCCAGCGCGCGGTGCACGATGGTCGCGCCGACCTGGGACTTGATGTCGTCACCGACGATCGGCAGCCCGGCGTCGGAGAACTTCTTCGCCCACACCGGGTCGGAAGCGATGAAGACCGGCAGCGCGTTCACGAACGCACAACCGGCGTCGATCGCCGCCTGCGCGTAGAACTTGTCGGCCACTTCCGAGCCGACCGGCAGGTAGGAGACGACGACGTCGACCTGGGCCGCCCGGAGGGCCTCGGCCACGTCGACCGGCGCCTCGTCGGACTCCTGCACGATCTCCTGGTAGTACTGCCCCAGGCCGTCGTGCGTCGGGCCGCGCTGGACGGTCACGCCCGTCGGCGGCACGTCGCACAGCTTGATCGTGTTGTTCTCGCTGGCCACGATGGCCGCGGCGAGGTCCTGGCCGACCTTCTTCGCGTCGACGTCGAACGCCGCCACGAACTCGACGTCACGAACGTGGTAACCGCCGAAATCGACATGCATGAGACCGGGTACGCGCTCGCTGGGATCGGCGTTGCGGTAGTACTCGACGCCCTGAACCAGGGACGAGGCGCAGTTGCCGACGCCGACGATGGCTACGCGGACGGAACCCATCTGGGTGCCTCCTTCTTGTTCACATCCGCCTCGGCGTCTGGCCAGGCGGTTCTTCTTCGTGGCCCGGTTGGACCGCGGAAGTCTCGGGATCGGTGGCGGCCTGGGCACGCTGCGACGGCGCACGGCCGGACCGCTCGTTCGCGATCAGCTCCTCCAGCCAGCGCACCTCGCGCTCGGCCGCGTCCAGTCCATGCCGTTGCAGTTCCAGGGTGTACGCGTCGACGCGCTCCGCCGCGCGGGCGAGTACGTCGCGTAGTCCTTCGCGGCGCTCCTCGACCTTGCGCCGGCGGCCTTCGAGGATGCGCAGCCGGATCTCGGCGTCGGTCCGGGCGAAGAAGGCGAAGTGCACGCCGAACCCCGGATCGTCGTAGGTCTCCGGGCCGGTCTGGGCCAGCAGTTCCTGGAAGCGTTCCTTGCCTTCGGCTGTGATCTTGTACACGACCCGGCCACGACGGCTGGTCAGCGGCGGTACCGCCTCGTCGTCCGCCGAACTCTCCCCCGCCTCGGCGATCCAGCCGCTGGCCTGCAGCCGCCGCAGGGTCGGGTAGAGCGAGCCGTAACTGATCGCCGCCCGCATCGGGCCGATCTTGAGAGCAAGCTGTTTCCGCAGCTCATAACCGTGCATGGGGGCCTCGTGGAGGATGCCGAGAATGGCGAGGTCGAGCACGCTTGCCCTCCTTCCCCACTGCGTTCGGCGCCGATGTATCGGCGCGATACATCCGAAGGTTAGAACGCGAAGATACCCCGAGGCAATCCCGGGAAAACCGGTGGGCTCGCGCAGTGTGGCGGAAAGATCACGCCAGCCGTCGCCAGGTCACTCACCGTGACGGATGTCGCGGGCGTCCGGTGGAGCCGTTACCCTTCTGAAGCATGCGGACGCAGCGGCAGGTAGTTGACTATGCGTTACAGCGCCGTGCGCTGTTGCGCGAGGTCTACGCCGGCCACGTCGGGACCTACGAGGTCTGCGACGCCTCGCCCTACCTGAAGACGGCGGCTCGGTACCACGGCGAGGCGACTGAGGAGCTCTGCCCCATCTGTCGACGCGAGTTCCTCACGCTCGTCCACTACATCTACGGTGACGAACTGAAGCAGTCGGCCGGTCAGGCCCGCTCCCGGGCCGAACTGGCGACCCTCGCCACTTCTTTACGGGAATTCCAGGTCTACGTGGTAGAGGTGTGCCGCGGGTGTTCCTGGAACCACCTTGTGGAACAGTTCCTGCTGGGTACCGCGGGTACGCCCGCGCCCGAAGACGTGACAACGGGAGCTGTCCCGGCCTCCCCCGGCCGGGCGGCCACGGCGTGAGCCGAGTGGTCGAAGCCCCCGCCGCTGTGCCACCCCCGGGTGGTACGGCGATCCGACCAGGCGGAACCCCCGCCGTGACCGGAACGGTGTGACAGATGAGTTCGTACGGCGACCCCAACGCCGGTTGGCCCGGCGACGCCGGCGGCAGCCGGCCCGCAGGCTCCGGCAGCGCCGGACGCGGCCGAGCACAGGTCAACAGTGATGGCTACGGCTATCAGTACGACGACGACCCCGCTCGTCGAGGCGGGCAGCCCTCCCCCTCGGCGCGCCGCGACGAATGGCCGGACAACGGCGGCGGCTACGGTCGCGCGTCCGGCTCGGCCTCGGTGGGGTCGGCATCGGTTCCCGGTGCGGCTGGATCTGCCCCCGTTCCCGGCGCCGCCGGCCGAGCCTCGGTGGGCCGGGCTGGCGTACCGGGGTCTTCCGGGCGCGCCGGCGTTCCCGGCGCACCGGTCTCCCCGGCCGGGCGGGCGAGCGTACGCCCCCGGGGGTTCGAGGACGGACCGGGTGACGACGGCCGGGGTCCCGGCGGTCCACGGGGTCCCCGTGATCGCGGCGACGCCGGCGGTGACGGTGGCCGCCCCAAGCGTTCGGCGTCGGACAAGGCGAAGAAGGCGAAGCGGACCAAGATCCTGATCGCGTCGTTCGCGGCCTTCCTGATCGTCTTCGGTGTGGGCGCCATCGGTGGCACGTACTACTTCGACAGCGTCGACGAACTGACGCCGGAGAACTTCAAGAGCGCGCAGACCACCATGATCATGGCGGGCGACAACAAGACGCAGCTGGCGCAGCTCGGCTCCGAGAACCGCATCATGGTGCCGATCCTCACCATCCCGGAGAAGACCCGGCTGGCCATGATCGCCGGTGAGGACAAGGACTTCTTCGAGCACCACGGCATCTCGTACTCCGGCATCATGCGGGCCGCGTGGAAGACGCTGACCACCGACGAGACGCAGGGTGGTTCGACGATCACCCAGCAGTACATCAAGATCGCCACCGACCAGGCGCAGATCTCGTACGCCCGGAAGCTGCGCGAGGCGGTCCTCGCCCGCAAGCTCGAAGACAAGTACGACAAGAACACGATCATGGGCTTCTACCTGAACACCATCGACTTCGGCCGGGGCGCCGTCGGGGTGGAGAAGGCCGCGAACGCGTACTTCGGCAAGAGCGCCAAGGACCTGACCTTCTCGCAGGCGGCCGTCCTGGGATCCGTCATCCGTGACCCGTACGACGACGGCGGCAAGCTGAGCATCTACGACCCCGAGGCGCACCCCGACACGGCCAAGGGCCGCTGGGGCTACGTCCTGGACAACATGAAGGAAAAGGGCTGGATCACCGCGGAGGAGCGTGCCTCCGCGCAGTTCCCCGAGGTCATCAAGTACTCGACGGTGACGACGTCGGCCGAGTGGGGCATCAAGACCGCCGAGGGCACCAACCTCGGCAAGGCCACGGGCAACGTCGTGAACTACGTGTACGAGGAGTTGAAGGCGCAGGGCATCGAGCCCAAGGATCTGCGTACCGGTGGCTACAAGGTCTACACCACCATCGACCCGGTCGCGCAGAAGGAACTCGAGCAGGCGGCCCGGCCCGACATCAAGGGCTCCGAACTCTACGGCCGCAAGATCGTCACCGATCCGAAGAAGAAACAGGATCTGGAGTCGGCCGGGGTGGTCATCGACCACACCTCCGGCGCGGTGATCGCGTACTACGGCGGTCTCGACGGCACGGCGATCGACCTGGCCGGGGTGAACACGCAGGGTGGCGCGCTGGTCGGCGGGCACCCGCCGGGCTCGTCGATGAAGATCTACACGCTGGCCGCGGCGCTGGACGCCGGCGCGTCGTTGCAGTCGCGCTGGAAGGCGATGCCGTTCACGACCGATGACAAGATCAAGGTCGGTAACGCCGGTTCGCCCAACACCAGCTGCAAGGACTACTGCACGCTCGAATACAGCTTCATGAAGTCGTACAACGTGCCGTTCTACTGGGTCGCCCGGCAGATCGGCCCCGGCAAGGTCGTCAAGATGGCGAGCCAGGCCGGTGTCCGCTACATGTGGAACAACGACAACATCGAGAGCCTGTCGGCCAAGGGCGTCCAGAACGACACCGCGCGTACGCCGTTCGACCGCCAGGTCGGCTTCGGTCAGTACGGCATCACGGTGCTCGACCACGCGACCGGTGTCGCGACGCTGGCCAACGGCGGCGTCTACAACAAGCCGTACTTCGTGACGAAGGTCGAGAAGAAGGACCCCGTCACCGGTAAGTACGAGATCGTGAAGGGCGTCGGGCACAAGGCCGATCCGAAGCAGGCCATCAAGCGGCAGGTCGCCAACGACGTCACGTACGCGATGGAGAAGGTGTTCGGCGACCACACCGGATGGTCGGGAGCGCAGGACGGCCGCCACGTCGCCGCGAAGACCGGTACCTGGGAAGGCGCGACGCTGGGCAAGGACGGCAAGCCCGTGCCGAGCGACAAGAACGCGCACGCCTGGGTCGTCGGCTTCACCAAGCAGTTCTCAGTGGCGGTCTGGACCGGCAACGCCTCCGGGTCCTACCCGGTGATCGACCCCAAGACGGGCAGCACGATCACCTCCGGCTCGACGCCGTACCGGATCTGGTCGGAGTTCATCAAGGATTACAGCGACGCGAAGAAGATGCCGAAGGAGAAGCTGGCGGAGAAGTCCGGCATCGGTGACGATGAGGTCGGTTTCGCCAACGGCGTCTCGCCGTCGCCGGTCATGCCGACCGATCCCGGCCAAGGTGGCAACTGCATCCCGCTGGTCACCTGCCCGACCGAGACGACCGGCCCAGGCAACGGCGGCGGTAACCAGTCCAAGTCCCCGACGCCTTCGCCGTCCACGTCCAAGAGCAAGTTCCCGTGATGAGTGAAGGACGGTAGCCGTGCAGGCTGAGGTGGGTCAGGACCGGGACGACCGGGATCGTCCGGCGTCCCCGCGCATCGACGCGCCGTCGCGCTCCGACGGCTTCGTCGGCGGTCTCGCCGAACTGATCGGCGGTCGGCTGGGCGAGCATGCTCCGGTCGCGCGGCGGTCGGTCAAGTTCGTCTCGCTGATCGTGCTGGCCCTGACCTGCCTCACGCTCGCGCTGCACTTCGTCCAGAAGTCTCCGTGCCGCGACGGCGCGTGGACGGATTACAAGCAGTACACCAACTTCTGTTACACCGATGTCCTCGCGCTCTACTACGCCGAGGGGCTGAGCGACGGTCAGGTTCCCTACGTCGATCACGCCGTCGAGTACCCCGTCCTCACCGGCGTGATGATGGGCGTCATCGGCCTGCCGGTGCACGCGTACGGGCAGACCCACCCGGACTTCAACCAGGGCCAGGCGTTCTACGACATCACCGCTCTGGTGCTGTTCCTGTTCGCGCTCGGCACCGTCGCGATGATGCTCGCGATCCGCCGGACAAGACCCTGGGACGTCGCGATGTTCGCGCTGTCGCCAGCGCTGCTCGTGACAGCCACGGTGAACTGGGACTTCCTGGCCATCGTCCTCGCGGTCGGCGGCTTGTACGCCTGGAGCCGCAAATGGCCCGGCTATTGGGCGCCGGCGTTGACCGGCGTTCTCCTGGGGCTCGGCACCGCCGCGAAGTTGTGGCCCGGCTTCCTGTTCGTCGGGTTGCTTGCGCTCGCGCTGCGGACCTGGCGCTGGGCGCCGCTCTTCGTCGCGGCCGGGACGGCCGCGACGACGTGGCTGGCCGTGAACGTGCCGGTGATGGTGCTGAACTTCGACAACTGGCGCCGGTTCATCGACCTCAACAACGAGCGTGGCGTCGACTGGGGCGTCCTTTACTACATCGGCCGATACGTCGACGCCAAGTTCTGGAGCGGCGGCGAGGGTGACTCCGGACTGTTCCAGTGGCTGTCCCGGGACGAGAACCGCAGTCTGCTGAACGGGATCAGCCTCGCCTTGTTCGCCGTGGCCTGCCTGGGGATCATCTATCTGGCCATGCGGGCTCCGGTGCCGCCCCGGCTGACCCAACTCGCCTTCCTCACCGTCGCCGCGTTCCTGCTCTTCAACAAGGTGTGGTCGCAGCAGTTCACGCTGTGGCTGTTGCCGCTGGCGATCTTGGCCCGCCCGCGCTGGGGAGCCTTCCTCGCCTGGCAGGTGGCCGAAGTGGCGTACTTCCTGACGTTCTACGGCGAGCTCCTAGGAGCGTCCGGAAAGTCCGTGATGCCGGAAGGTGTGTTCATCTTCGCCTCGATCGCCCGCTGGGTGACCGTCGCTGTGCTGTGTGGCCTGGTCATCCGGGAGATCCGGAACCCTCGGCTCGACGTCGTCCGGCAGTCGGATCCGTTGACGGTCTGAGCCCAGACCTGCGTTATCGCCGTTGAACGCTTACCTTGTTGGGCATGAGTTCGTACGGTGACCACCCCTCCGGCGATGGCCGGGCCACGGTCAACGGGCCCGGCCAAGGCCGGCACCGTCAGGGTCGCGTCGACGACGACGATTACGTGCGCGGGATGCGGGATCGATACGCCGCTGCCGAAGCGCCGCCGGCCGGGCGAGCCCGGGTGCCGCTCCGTGAGGGTGCGCCTACCGAGCCGGGACCCCAACGCCCGGCCGCGGCCGGGCGCCGGCCGTTCCCCGGGCTGGACTTCCTCAAGCGACTCGGCAAGAGCCGTAAGCGCAAGGCGCTGACGATCGCGTTCGCGGCCTTCATCATCCTGTTCGGCAGCACCACCATCGTTGTGACCTACTTCGTGGACAACGTCGAGATGCTGGACCCGAAGAACCTGGCCAACGCGCAGGTCACCAAGATCTTCGCCGACGACGGCAAGACGCAGCTCGCCCAGTTGGGCACCGAGAACCGGGAAACCATCCCGATGAGCATCCTCCCGGACCCGGTCAAGCACGCCTTGATCGCCGGGGAGGACAAGGACTTCTACAACCACCACGGCGTGTCGATCAGCGGCATCGTCCGGGCCGCCTGGAACAACATCACCGGTGGTGACACTCAGGGCGCGTCGACCATCACGCAGCAATACGTGAAGATCGCGACGCAGGACGTCGAGATGTCGATCTTCCGGAAGGCGCGGGAAGCGGTGCTCGCCCGCAAACTGGAAGACAAGTACGACAAGGAGACGATCCTCGGGTTCTACCTGAACAACGTCTATTTCGGCCGGGGCGCGATCGGCGTGCAGGTGGCTGCTCGGACGTACTTCAACAAGAACGCCAAGGATCTGACGGTCGCGGAGGCGGCTGTCCTCGGCGCGGTGGTCCGGCAGCCGGAGGAGACGGCCACCTTCGCGGGGTACGACCCACAGCTGAATCCGCAGGCGGCCCAGGACCGGTGGGCGTACGTGCTGAACAACATGAAGGACGCGGACTGGCTGAGCGACGCCGATCGCGCCGCACAGCAATATCCGAAGACGATCCTGCCGATCCGGAAGGACGCCGGCAACGCGCAGTGGGGACTCAAGGGTGTCGGCCAGACCGGCCTGGTCACCGGCAACGTCGTCAACTACATCGCGGAGGAGCTGAAGGCGGCGCCGTACAGCATCGCCGACTTGAAGACCGGCGGCTACCGGATCACCACCACCATCGACTCCAAAGCGCAGGCGGCCGCCGAGAGCGCGGCGCGCCGGGGCGCGCCGGGATCGCTCATGACCGGCCAGAAGGCCAACGTGATGGCGGCCCTCGTCGCGATCGAGCCCAAGACCGGCCGGGTCCTGGCGTACTACGGCGGCGACGACGCGACCGGACATGACTATGCCGGGAAGAACATCGAGAACGGCCAGCTCACGGGCGGACACCCGGCGGGTTCGTCGTTCAAGATCTACACCTTGGCGGCCGCGCTCCAAGACGGCTACTCGCTGGACTCCCACTTCGATCCGGCCGCGTTCAAGGACGGCGACTTCGAGATCGAGAACGCCGGCCGTGACGTCGACGAGTCCTGTGGGAACTACTGCACCCTCGAGTGGGCCACGGTGCACTCCTACAACGTGCCGTTCTACAAGGTCACCAAGCTCATGGGAGTGGACAAGGTCGTCGCGATGGCGAAGTCGGCCGGCATCGGCACCATGTGGAACACCGGCGACGGCAAGGCGTACGACCTGACGAGCAAGACCTTCAAGCAGACCGACAACGCGCCCTTCTACTACCACGCCGGCTTCGGGCAGTACCCGATCACCGTCATCGACCACGCCAGCGGTGTGGCGACCTTCGCCAACCGCGGCCTGTACAACAAGCCGCACTTCGTGCTGAAGGTCGAGCGACCGATCGCGGGCACCGACAAGTTCCAGCTGGTCAACGGCGAGAAGCTCAGCCCGAAGCAGACGATCGACCAGGACGTCGCCGACGACGTGAACTACGTCCTGCAGAAGATTCCAGGCGCCGGCGGGCACACGCTCAGCGGCAGCCGTCCCGTCACGGGCAAGACCGGCACGTGGCAATGTCAGCAGACGAAGCACAACTGCCATGCGTGGTTCGTCGGCGCCACGAAGCAGATCGCCGCAGCTGTCTGGGTCGGCAACGTCGGCAAGGAACAGGCGGTCTACGAGAAGAGCGGCAAGGACGTCAGCGGCGCGGGACTGCCCGGCAACATCTGGGAGAAGTTCATGAACGCCGCGAGCAAGGGAATGAGCGAGCAGCGCTTCGCGGACAAGGCCGGTGTGGGTGATCCGACCAAGGGCGAACCGGGACTCCAGGAACCGCGGAAGCCGGGCAAGTGCAAGTGGATCTTCTTCTGCCCCACGACTGAGCCCACCCGGCGAGGGCGCGGCTGATGCTTTCGAGGTGGGACCGACCGATCGGTCCCACCTCGAAGCACTACGGAGTCAGGTGGAAGATGATGCCGTCGCCGAGGTCCTCACGCGTCAGGCCGAACTGCTGCCCGTCGGCGGTCAGCGCATTCTGCGGGACGTCGCCGTAACTCGGGTGCTTGAGGACCAGCACCTCGCGTACGCCGATCGCCTTCAGCGCGTCGACGCTGGCCTGGTCCGGGAAGTTCTCCATGAGCTTGCGAAGCTCGTCCTGGGACCGCGGGGTGAAACCACTGCCGCCGTTGACCATCCGGACGAAGCCGTCGGTCGACCAGAGCATCACGTTCTCGTCGTTGAGCTGGTTGCTCGGCAGGATCATGGCCGGCCCGGACAGCTGTGCCAGGGCAGCCGGTCGCTGCGGCACCGTCGGGAAGTCCATCCGTTGCAGGCCCTCCGCGAGGACTAGGACCATCGGAAGGAACATCGCCAGGGTCAGCACCACGTGGGGCCGGGCCGGCACGCGTTCCCGGGTCAGGTCGCGGGCACGGTCGCCGAAGGCACTGATCGCCCCGGCCGCCAGCAGCCCGACGAACAACGTCGTCCAGATGACGAGGCGGCCCGGCGTACGGATGGCGCTCCATCCGGGCAGGTGGTCGTAGAGGATTTCGTAGACCTTGCCGTCGAGGAACTGCGTCCCCATGGCCAGTCCGGCGCTGACGACCACGCCGAAGGCCAGCAGGACACGCTGCCACCATCGCCAGGTCGAGTAGACCAGGCCGGCGGCGGCCAAGCCGTACACGGCGAAGCCGATGAGCAGCGTCTTCTCGCCGCTGCCCCACTGACCGAACATCGTCTGCCGGGCGACCGCGTGGGCGTCACCCCACATCACGTCGGTGTCCGGGGCGGTGAAGAACCCGATGATCGGCGGTGAGTACCAGTTGACTTCCTCGATCGAGCGCTCGGCGTACGGGTGCAGCTCGAGGACCTTGAAGTAGGGAATCGCCATCAGGGCGCCCACCGCGGCGAAGATCAGCCCGCCGAGGGCGTCGGCGCCGAGCAGCTTCCAGCCGAACGGCTTGGGCTCGCTCCAGAAGAACAGCCGCGCCGACGCGTACGCGATGACGCCCACGACCGCGATGCCGGCCAGCACGTAGGCGAACGGCAGGCCGATGCCGAACCCGAGACTGATCTGCCATGCGGCGACGAGCCAGCCTGCCAGCGCCCAGCCGGGACGCCGGAACTCCGGCCGGTAGCCGTGGCGTAGCGAGTAGCCGTGGCCGCGGGCGAGCATGGCCAGGCAGAGCGCGATGCCACCGGACGACAGGACGTGCAGGTGACCGGCCTGCTCCCACCGCCACGGCGCGTACGCGAACGCGGCGCCGGCCACGGCCGCTCCCGGGATGCGCGACCCGAGCTGCCGCGCCAGGGCGTACGCGCCGAAGAACGCGAGCGCGAAGGCCAGCACGAAGACGATGTTGTAGCGGAGCAGTGCCGCGCCCGGCCCGGTGCCGAGGAGCCCGGCCGGGAAGTAGCCGAGGAGCGTGTCGGAGAACGCGTAGCTGTAGGGCTCGGGGTAGAAGGTGTTGGAGTCCCAGATGCCGAGCGGGTTGGTGGTGGCCGCGTGCCCGGCCCAAGCCATCTGCCAGGCCTGGAGCGTGGGGTCCCAGATGTCCTTGGGGATCGTGTAAAGCGGGTACTCGAGGGCGGGCCAGGTCATCGCGGCGGCGATGACCAGCGACGCGAGGGCGGCGAGGGTCCACTCGTGGACCAGCGCCCGGCCGAGGCCGACCGCCATCCGGCGGAGCCGCCCCGGTGGACGGACCGCCTCGGGCGCGAACTTCCCGAACGGATCCGTCTCCGGCTTGTCCTCCGTAGCAGTCGCGTCGGCTGCTTTGCCGTCGGCGGTCTTCTCTGCCGTGGGCTGGGCCTCCGTCGGGCGATCAGACGCCTCTGTCGCAGGGGTGTCCTCGGCGGGCTGGTCACTCATCGTGGTCGGCTCCGTCATCCTCGTAGCACCGTTCCCTAGTCGGTCAGCTCGGACCGCAAGTACGCGATGTCGCCGGACTGGCCTTCGGCCCCGCCCGGGGTCTCCACCACCGCGGGCGCCCCGCTCGCCCGGATGGCCGCCACGACGAGTTTCGGATCGATCATCCCGGATTGGAGGTTGTCGTGGCGGTCGCGACCGGAGTCGAATCCGTCCCGGGAGCCGTTGGCGTGGATGAGGTCGATCCGGCCGGTGATGGCCATCACGCGGTCCACGATGTCGATCAGATCCTCCCCGCCGGCGTGCGCGTGGCAGGTGTCCAGGCAGAACCCGACACCGAACTCGCCGACGGCGTCCCAGAGCCGGGCCAGCGCGTCGAACCGGCGGGCACAGGCCTTGTCGCCGCTGGCGGTGTTCTCGATGAGCACCGGAGTGGCGAAACCGCCCTGTTCGGCGGCGTACGCGAAGGTCTTGCGCCAGTTCTCGAAGCCGGTGGCGAGGTCGTCGTCCTTGAGCATGTGTCCACCATGGACGATCAGCCCGCTGGCGCCGACCGTCGCCGCCGCGTTGGCATGGCTCAGCAGGAGTTTGCGGCTCGGGATCCGGATGCGGTTGTTCGTCGTGGCGACGTTGACGACATACGGCGCGTGGATGAAGACCTGCACGTCGGAGGCCTTGATCTGGTCGGCGTCCGCGCGGGGGGCCGGATCCTTCCAGCCCTGCGGGTCGGCCAGGAAGAACTGCACGACCTCCGCGCCGCGGGCGTGGGCCTCGGCCAACGGGTCGCCGGGATCGACGTGGGCACCGATACGCATGCCGGAGAGCGTAGTCCCTCACCCTGACGAAGGACGGATGCGCACGCGTCACCGTCCGCGCACTTATCCGTTGGACCCACCGGATTCCTCCGAAGTCCATGTGACCGGGTACCTGTCCGTCGACCGCCCGCGAAAAGGGCCGTCCGCCCGTCGCACCCCCGCGGGGGCACACCGTCTGGGAGTTCGAATGAAGATGTCCGTTTGTCGGGCTTTGGCCGGATTCGGTCTCGGCGCGCTGTTGGGTGTGCCGTTGGCGGCTCAGCCGGCGCTGGCCGAGCCGGAGGCCGGTACGCAGGTCGAGTTCAACGGGGGCGGGCTGGGCCTGCTGCTGTGCGGTTCGAAGCCGGACCGCCCGGCCGTGACGATCAAGTCCGAGCAGAAGGTCGTCTTCGTCAACAACCTCGGCCAGGGCGCGACCCTGCAGATCGACGGGGAGAACGGCGGCCCGATCAGCGACGGCCAGGCCGTCGAGGTGCAGTTCCACAAGGGGCCGGTGGCCATCGCGATGGTCCCGGACTGCCTGCTCAACCTGGGCGGGAACGGGTCGTACGAGCCCGTCACGGTGAACGTAAACGCCTCGTCGCCGACCAGTGGCGGCAACTCCACCGGCGCGCCGCGGGTCGTCAAGACGCGTACGCCGAAGCCGAAGCCCTCGGGGACCCCCGTCCCCTCGGCGAGCGCGTCCTCGAGTGAGGATGGTCCGTTGTTCCCTCTGGAGCCCGATCCGAGTGGCAGCGTCGCTGTCGGCGGAGATAGCTTGGAACCGGGGTCGACGGTGGTCACGCCGGGTGGAGAGTCCGTTATCCAGGACACTGCGCTGGCGAGCGACACGCCGAAAGACAAGGGACCAATCGGACTTCTCGCCATTATTGCTACAGTGTGTGTCGTAGGCGTCACGGTTGGGGCAATCCGCGCTATTGTTAGCCAGCGCGCAACCCGGACTGAGTTCGCCTAAGACGCAAACCACGGCGTATGATGTGGTTATAACAGGCTCCGCGAGGCGCCTTTCATCCAACCTCGTCGGTGTGGTCGTTCCTCCCCAGGTCCCACCCAGCAGAACTGGATGAGAGCGCGCCTCGCGGCTCTTTTGGCCCTGATGCCCCTACCCGGTATCCTGGTCAGGTTCTTTCGACTCGCCGTGGGTGAAGGCACCCACGGCGGTCGCTTGAACGACGCACGACCTCCTGCCACGGAAGGACCGTGGCCGCTAGCCCAGAGGAGGTGAGCACGTCTTGCGTCATTACGAGATCATGGTGATCCTCGACCCGTCTCTCGAGGAGCGCACCGTCGCCCCGTCGCTCGACACGTACCTCAACGTGATCCGGACGTCGGGTGGTTCGGTGGAGAAGCTCGACGTCTGGGGCCGCCGGCGCCTGTCGTTCGAGATCAACAAGAAGGCCGAAGGCATCTACGCCGTCATCGACCTGCAGGCTGAGCCTGCGGCCGTGGCCGAACTGGACCGTCAGCTGCGACTCAACGAGTCCGTGCTGCGTACCAAGGTCATCCGGCCGGAAGTTCGCTGACGCGCGAGCACAAGGCACGCCCGACCCGCTTTCGCGCAGCTGTCGTACGGCTGTGACAACCTGTGCGTCAGAACTAGCGAATGCCTGAGGAGTAGGTCATGGCTGGAGAAACCACCATCACGGTCATCGGTAACCTCACCAATGACCCAGAGTTGCGCTTCACCCCGTCTGGCGCTGCGGTCGCCAAGTTCAGCGTCGCCTCGACGCCGCGGACGCTCGACCGGGCTTCCGGTGAGTGGAAGGACGGCGAGCCGCTGTTCCTGAACTGCTCGGTGTGGCGGCAGGTGGCGGAGAACGTCGCCGAGTCGCTGCAGCGGGGCAGCCGCGTCATCGTGTCCGGCCGGCTGCGTCAGCGGTCGTACGAGACGCGTGAGGGCGAGAAGCGCACCGTCATCGAGCTGGAAGTCGACGAGATCGGTCCCTCGCTGCGCTACGCGACGGCGAAGGTTCAGAAGATGTCGCGGTCCAACGGTGGCGGTGGTGGCGGCTTCGGCGGTGGCGGTGGCAACAGCGGTGGCGGCGGCGGTTTCGCCGACGACCCGTGGGCCACGGCTGCTCCCGCCGGCGGCGGTTCGGGTGGCAACTTCGACGACGAGCCACCTTTCTAAAGATCACTGGAGCACTGAGCAATGGCTAAGGCTGCCGCTCTTCGCAAGCCGAAGAAGAAGGTGAACCCGCTCGAGAAGGAGGGGGTCACCTACATCGACTACAAGGACACCGCGCTGCTGCGCAAGTTCATCTCGGACCGCGGCAAGATCCGCGCCCGCCGGGTGACGGGTGTGACCACCCAGCAGCAGCGTCAGATCGCCCGTGCGGTCAAGAACGCCCGCGAGATGGCGCTCCTGCCGTACACGAGCACCGGACGCTGAGAGGAGGCACCCCTATGAAGATCATTCTGACTCAGGAGGTGCCGGGTCTCGGCACGCCGGGCGACATCGTCGAGGTCAAGGACGGCTACGGCCGTAACTACCTGCTGCCGCAGGGCTTCGCGATCGCCTGGACCAAGGGCGCCGAGAAGCAGGTCGCCACGATCAAGCGGGCGCGCGACGCCCGGGAGATCCGCGACCTCGACCACGCCAAGGAGATCAAGGCCCAGCTCGAAGGGCTGTCCGTCAAGCTCGGCGCGCGCGCCGGCGACGGCGGCCGTCTCTTCGGCTCGGTCACCGCGGGTGAGGTCGTCGTCGCGGTCAAGGCCGCGGGCGGCCCCAGCCTCGACCGCCGCCGGGTGGAGCTGCCGAGCGTCATCAAGTCGCTCGGGGCCTACAACGTGCAGGTCAAGCTGCACCCCGACGTCGTCGCCAAGTTCTCCGTGAACGTGGTTCCGGCCGCCAAGTAAGGCACTCGACAGGGCCGGCGCGAGCTTCGCGCCGGCCCTGTCGCGTACGGTCAGCCGCGCAGTCGGCCCGCCGTCCGGATCGCCTCGGTGAGCTCGGCGACCTTCGGGTCGCGCAACTCCTCCTGGGCGTCGGCGGCGATCTGCCCCAACTGGTCCAGCTGCACCTCGGCGGCGTACGAGGAGGACTTGAGCGCCTCCGCGAAGAAGGCGGCGGCATAAGCGACGCGCAGATGCGGGTCCGCCGACCGGAAACCGCCCGCGAGATCGGTCACCACGATCGACTCGTACGCCTCGGAGGCCGCCCGGGAAACGGGATCCTGCCAGCGTACGCGGACGTCGGCGACCTTGGCCGACGACCGGACCTCCGGCCGTAGCCGCACTATGTAGAGCGCCGTGACGGAGTGACCGGGCCCGACCTCGCCGCCGTCGACACGGTCGTCGCGGAAGGCCGACGCGTCCAGCAGACGATCGTCATACCCCACGAGCCGGTACGCCTCGACGACCGACTCGTCGAAGGTGACCTGCGCCTTCGCGTCCAACGCCCGGACCGACAGGTTCGCCGGCAGCCGGTGCACGAAGACATCCCGGGCCTGGTTCCGATCGGCGACGTAGACGGCGAAACCATCGCCCTGGTCGGCCAGCTTCTCCATCAGCTCGTCGCCGTAACTGCTGCCCACGCCGACGCCGAGCAGCGAGATCTCCTTGTCGGCCTCCGCCTTCACCCGGCGCAGGATCGGCGAAGACTCGGTGTTGCCCACATTGGCCAGCCCGTCGGAGAGCAGGATCACTCGGTTGGAGGAACCCTGCCGAAACCCGTCCCGTGCCACCTGATAGCCCGTGACCAGCCCGGACTCCAGGTTCGTCGACCCACCGGCACTCAGCGAGTCGATCGCCCGATCGAGATCCTCCACCTGCGACAGACGAGTCATCGGCAACACCATCTTCGCCCGCTCGTTGAACGTCACCAGCGCGACGGAGTCGGTGCGGCGGAGTTGGCGTACGAGATAGTGCAGCGCGTCCTGGACGAGATCGAGCCGACCGGGCTCGGCCATCGACCCGGAGACGTCGATCACGAAGGTCAACGCGACGTCCGGGCGGCTCTCCGAATCGTCGGCCCGAGTCTGCAGACCGACGCGCACGAGCCGGAGCCGGTCGCTGTACTGCGACCGATGCGTGGACGGCATCGCCGACCCGTCGACGTGCAGCGCGAACCCGTCGCCCTTGGGCTGCCCGTACTGCATGTCGAACGAGTTGACGAACTCCTCCGGCCGCACCGCCGACCGCTCCGGCCACCGGCCGTCGTGCAACTGCCGCACCGAGTACGCGTACGAGGCGGTGTCGACGTCGAGGGCGAAGGTCGACTGGGTCTGCTTGTCGACGGATGTCTCGCCGCCGGGGATGGACACCCCGGGTCCTTGACCGCCACTGTTGTTCGGCGCGTCCGACTCCGCGCTCTTGTCGCTCGCGCTGCACCCGGCGAGCGCCAGCAGCGCCACCAGGAAGGCCGCTCCGGCCGACCGGGTCATGAGCTTCGTCATGAGTTCTCCTGACCTAGAACATTCAGTTGCCGATCCGACCGCCCGGCGAACGGGCGCGCTCCCACCGTTGCCGGACCGCAATCGGACCGTGAACGTCGGTGACCGATTCGAGCCGAGCCCGTGACCGGCGGCCGGGAACCGATGGCCGACATCCGGCGTCCAGAGCGGATTCGGGCCGTCAAGATCGACACGCCGGACGAACTTTCTTCCACGCACAGCCTGTGATTTTCATCCGCCCAGCTCAGAGCCCATCTGTGGACAACAGGCCGCGTGTTATCCACAGGCTGTGCACAGGGTTACCCACAGGCTGAGGCGAGTTGTCCACAGGTTGTCCGCAGGTCTGTCCACCGGGGTGTTTGAGAATCCGGGCCAGGCTTCGTACCGTCAAGCCTCCGGCCTCGATAACACCCTGGGAACCGACGGCACACTTGTCGGACCCCGGTGGTATCCCTGGGGTTCGGTGGGGACGATCTAGCGTGCTTGGGGTGGGGTGCGGTGTCCGTCGGCGAGGTGCGCGACCAGGCGCGGTTCCCGGTCTCCGGGCAGCCGTCCGCCGACGGTCCCCCCGCCTACGAGCGCACTCCCCCGCAAGACGTCGCGGCCGAGCAGAGCGTCATCGGCGGCATGCTCCTCAGCAAGGACGCCATCGCCGACGTCGTCGAGATCCTCCGGTCGAGTGACTTCTATCGGCCGGCCCACGCCACCATCTTCGAGGCCGTGGTCGACCTGTTCGGCCGAGGCGAGCCCGCCGACGCCGTCACCGTCGCCGCCGCGCTCGACGGCCAGGGCGAGCTGACCCGCGTCGGCGGCGCGCCCTACCTGCACACCCTGCTCAACTCGGTGCCGACCGCGGCCAACGCCGCGTACTACGCCCGCATCGTCAGCGAACGCGCCATCCTCCGCCGCCTCGTCGAGGCGGGCACCAAGATCGTGCAGCTCGGCTACGGCACCAACAGCGGCGGCGGCCGCGACGTCGACGATATCGTCGACCTCGCCCAGCAGGCCGTCTACGACGTGACCGAGCGCCGGGTCAGCGAAGACTTCTCCATCCTCGCCGACCTCCTGCAGCCGACACTCGACGAAATCGAGGCGGTCGGCGCCCAGGGCGGCGTCATGGCCGGCGTGCCGACCGGATTCTCCGATCTGGACCGCCTGCTCAACGGACTGCACCCCGGCCAGTTGATCATCGTCGCTGGAAGACCTGGCTTGGGCAAGTCAACTGCTGGAATGGACTTCGCTCGCAACGCCGCCATCAGGCACAACATGGCCAGCGCAATCTTCTCCCTGGAAATGTCCAAGGTCGAGATCGTCACCCGTCTGCTCAGCGCCGAGGCGCGCGTACCGATGCATGTGCTGCGGTCCGGGCAGTTGTCCGACGACGACTGGACCAAGCTGGCACGGCGGATGGGCGAGATCAGCGAGGCGCCGATCTTCGTCGACGACACGCCCAACATGAACCTCATGGAGATCCGGGCCAAGGCGCGACGGCTCAAGCAGCGGCATGATCTGAAGCTGATCGTGGTCGACTATCTGCAGCTGATGACGTCGCCGAAGCGGACCGAGAGCCGTCAGCAGGAGGTCGCGGATCTCTCGCGTGGCTTGAAGCTGCTCGCCAAGGAGGTCGAGTGCCCGGTGATCGCGGTCAGTCAGCTGAACCGTGGTCCCGAACAGCGGACGGACAAGCGACCGCAGCTCTCTGACCTGCGCGAATCCGGCTCGATCGAACAGGATGCCGACGTCGTCATCCTTTTGCACCGCGACGACTACTACGACAAGGAGTCGCCGCGCGCGGGTGAGGCTGACTTCATCGTGGCCAAGCACCGTAACGGCCCGACCGACACCGTCACGGTAGCGGCGCAGCTGCACATGTCGCGCTTCGTCGATATGGCGGTGAGCTGAGCACCGGCGCCCACGCTGCCAGGGCTACCGGATACAGGAGGTAGCCGAACCGGGTCGCCGGCAGCAGCAGGATGGCCAGGAGTAGTCCGGTCGCGCTGATGAGCGCCGCTCTCGGCACGCTGGCCGGGGGCTGGCGGATGAGCGAAAGTGCGATCGCCGCCGCGGTCAGGAGTAGCAGCGCGATGGCGATCTGCCGCCCGTCCGGCAGGTACGCCGTCAGCAGTTGCCCGGGTAGTGGTGACGCCGCCGGACTGCGGACGAGGCCGTGGCCGAGCGGGAAGCGGATGACGTTCTCGACGACGGCCCGGCCGTTGATGAGCACTGTCGGCACCAGGACCAGCAGCGGTATGCCGGCCGCGCCGAGGGCGTACCGGGTGAGCGATCGGCGGTGGCGGACCAGGGCGACGAGGCCGAGGACGACGGCGACCGGCCAGGCGGTGAGTTTGAGGGCTCCGGCGCAGCCGATCGCCAGCCCGGCGGCGGCCCAGCGGTTGCGGCTGGCGAGGGCGCAGGCGAGGAGGGACAGGGCCAGGACGGGGACGTCGTCGCCGCCGGTGGCCAGGGTGAGGGCGGCGAGCGGCAGGATCGTGACCGCTTGGAGCGCCCGCAGCGGGGCCTCGGTTCCGAAGCGGGTGATGCCCTGGCGGTCGAGCAGCAGCCAGGCGGCGGCGACGGCGGCGCTGCTCAGCAGGGCCATTATGACTCGGGCGTCGGTCCACCAGGCGATGCCGCCGAGGGCGCGGGGCAATCCCGCGATGGCCATGCCGGGCTGATAGGGCAGGTAGTCGAGCAGGCGCAGGGGGCTCGGCACCGCAGCGATGGCGTCGCGATCCAGGTAGGGCGTTCCGGTGTGGAGCATTCGCGCCCCGGCCGCCTCGATGACGAGGACTTCCTCCTGGGCCCGGTCCAGTCGTCCGCCGGCTCGCTCGCGCGCCTGGAGGATCAGTGGGAGCAGGGCGGTCGCGCCCCAGGCCGCGGCGGTGAGCCAGGTCCGCGCACGGTGGCTGGTCAGGAGGAGAGCGATGCTCGCGGCGCCCAGGTAGCCCCAGATCGCGACGGCCGCCCACGCGCGGTGGGGGGCCAGGCTCGACCAATGCGAGGTGTACGCGCAGAAGAGCGCCGCGAGCGCGTACGCCGTCACATCGACGGGGCGCCCGATGCTGAGCACGCGGGTGCTGAGCCGCCGAACGAACACATCCGAAGTCTGCCCGGAAATCGCCACGAATTCGGGCGAATCACCGACTTAGTACATTCCCGACTCGACGTCGGTAGACTCCGTCACTCGTTGCTGGACCGAGGCCGCCGTCGCAACCCGAAATGCTCACCTGTCCGGGGTAGCCGGACGACGGGCGCTTGCCGGCCCTCCATCGCCTCGCCGAACGCGCTCTTGCCGAGCGAGGCGAGGAAACGCTGGTGGGACAACGGCCGGGCGAACAGGTGTCCCTGGCCGAGCCCGCATCCGAGGTTCCACAGCGTCTGGCGTTGGTCGACCCGTTCGATGCCTTCGGCGACCACGGCCAGTCCCAATGCGCGACCGAGTTCGATGGTCGACCGGACGACCGCCATCGCCTCCGCCGAGGCGTCCATGTCGGTGACGAAGCTGCGGTCGATCTTGAGTTCCCGGACCGGTACGCGAGCCAGCGCGCTCAGCGAGGAGAATCCGGTGCCGAAGTCGTCCAGGGCGATGGCCACACCGAGCCGGCCGAGCCCGGCGAGCACCTGGTCGACGATCTCCATCGAGGACAACGTGAGCGACTCGGTCAGTTCGAGGACCAGCGACTCCGACCTCATGCCGCGCTCGTCGAGCAACTGCTCCACCAGAGCGGGGAAGCGCCGGTCGAGCAGGCTGCGCGGGGAGATGTTGACCGCGACCGGGATCGGGTGACCGGCGGCGGCCCACGTCCCGGCCGCCTGCAGCGCCTGGTCGAGGATCGCCTCGGTGAACGCAGTCAGCTGCCCCGAGCGTTCGACCGCGTCGAGGAACCGGCGGGGATCGAGGTTGCCCCGATCGGGGTGATGCCACCGGGCCAGCGCCTCGGCCGAGACGATCTCGCCGGTCGCGAGGTCGACGATGGGCTGGAACTCCAAGGTGAACTCGCTGGCGGCGACGGCCCGGGAGATCTGGCCGCCCAGCTCCAGGCGATCCAGGTCGGTGATGTCGAGGCTGCGCGAGTAGGGCACGATGCGCTGGCCGGTCCGCTTGGCCTCGGTGAGGGCGAGGCTGGCGCGCCGCAACAATTCCGTCATGTCGCCGTCGGCGGGAGCGACCGCGAGTCCGGCCCGTGGAACGAGGGTGATCGGTACGCCGTCCACCTCGTACTCCTCGGCGACCTGCTGCAGGATGTCCCGTGACCGGTGCATCGCGAGCGCCGGCGTGGGCAGCGCGGTGAAGAGCACTGCGAACTCGTCGCCGTCCTGCCGGGCTACGATCGCGTCGGCGCCGGCCGTCGCGAGCATCCGCCGGCCGATCTCGACCAGGACGGCGTCGCCGGCGGTGTAGCCGAGGCCGTCGTTGATCTCCTTGAACTGCACCATGTCCAGGGTCAGCAGGGCGATCGCGCCGGTGGTCGGGCGGTGTTCCAGGGCCTGCTTGCCCTCCTCCACCAGGAACCGGCGGTTGGCGAGGCCGGTCAGGGGATCGTGCTGAGCCTCGTGCGCGTGCTGATCGGCGACGTTGATGAGCAGGCCGTACGCCGACGCGTTCCGGATCGCCGTGGCCAGCGACGCCGCGAAGGTACGCAGCAGGAACCCCTCCCGCTCGGGGAGGATGGTCGGGCGGGCGAAATACAACCGGAGTTCGCCGACGTCCTCGGTGTCGCGTTGACCCTCCAACGCCACCACGGTCGGTTCGCCTTCCGAGTCCGCGATGTCGGGCCGCTCCTCAAGGATGCCGGACGAGTCGCCGAACACATGCCGCACGTCGGCCGCCTGGCCCAGTTCGGCCGGGACTCGGAAGTCCACCTCGACCCAGGCCGCGCCGAACATGTTCACGCCGGTGTCGACGGCGGCGCGCAGGACCTTGTCGAGGTCGACTTCGTTGAGGGCGTCGGTCGCCCGGGCCAGGCGTTGCCAGGCCTCCCGCTCGGCCTGCTGCCGCAGCCGGTTCATGTGCATGAAGTGCAGGCTCAGGACGAGCGGTGGAATGGCGATGAGCAGCCGGGAGTCCCAGAGCAGGAGGACGAGCGCGGCGAGGGCGATGCCGAAGCGGATCACCGACAACGACAGATGGCGCTTGAGGCTCTCGCGGTACATCTGGAGGACCGGCATGCCCATGGAGATCGCGATCACCGGCACCGAGACCAGGTCGTCGATGACGATCATGGCGAGGAACGCGAGCCCCACCGTCTGAATCGGCGGGAAGTTCGCGAGCTGGCTGGTCGTGGTGAGCGTCTCGATGTCCGCCGACGCGAGGATGAGCCCCGCCGTGGTGGCCACGAGGGTTTCCTTGGCCACCGCGAAGATCGCCTTGATCGGCTCCCTCCGCTGGATGATCTTGGCCAGCGTCACGCTGACGGCCACCAAAACGATCAGCCAAGGGACCGGGAGGGCGACGGCGGCCACCAAGGTGGCGGCGTCGGTCCAGTGGACGAAGAAGTTTGAGCGGATGCGCAGCGTCAGCAGATTCGACAGTCCGATGAGGACCATCAGGGTCACCAGGGTCAGCCAGGCGAACGGACTGACCGGGCTGAGATGTGCGGCCGCGGTGAAGACGCTGATCGCCGCCAGAAACGACAGGAGACCGACGATCGGCCTGAGCCGCCAGTCGGTCTCGCGAGTCGGGGTGGGCGTCACGCTGGTCTCCGAATCCGATGCGGATGGGTGAGGCCAGCGTACTGAAAACAGGGGATCAGCCCCAGTCGAAGCCGCGCATGTTCTTCTTGGTCCGGAACATCGGGTTCACCTCCGCTATGAGTAACTGCTACTTCGCGTCGCTCTTGTCTTGCTGTTGAAGCGACTGTATTCTCCGGCAGTTCTCGGGAAAAGGGGTGAAGCCCAAATTAGGCAGGGATAGTCCGAAATATCACCATATGTGAGTTGATCATCACGCGCTGTGCATCTTTCATCGTGCAACGCGCGCCTCGGTACGCTCAACACGCGTAACTGTAATGACGCAGAGTAGTGACCGGTCGGTTGACCTACGGACAGTTGACCCACTCGTCCGAACCGTCAGTGAAGACCTGGTGCTTCCAGATGGGAAGCTTCTCCTTCACTCGGTCGACCAGCCGGGCGCACGCCGCGAACGCGGCGGCCCGATGCGCCGTGGCGACGGCGGCGGCCAGTGCCACGTCCCCGATCTCGAGCGGGCCGATCCGGTGGGACACCGCGACGGCGATGACCTCCGGATCCGCGGCGATCTCCTCGGCCACCTCGCGCAGGACGTCCTCAGCGGACGGATGGCCTTCGTAATCGAGTCGTACCACGGCTCTGCCATGGTCGTGATCGCGGACGACGCCGACGAAGGACACGACAGCGCCGGCCCGCGGATCGGCGACCGCCGCCTCGTGCTCGGCGATGCTCAACGGGCTGTCGCTCACGGCGATGAGCCTGATCACGGCAGCTCCACCAGCTCGACCTGGTCGCCACGGCGGCCGCTTTCCCCGGGCGGCACGACGGCGAAACCTGCGGACTGTGCCAATCCGCGGAGCATCGCGGAGCCCACATGAGACACCGGGTACGCCGGGCCGCCGGGATGGTCCTGGCGTACGAGGGCGAGGTGGGTGAAGTCGCCGCGTCCCGGAACGTCCTCGGCGAGCACGGCCTGCGCCGGGGCCGGGAACGGCCGCCCGGTCAGCCCGGCCAGCACCGGCACGACGAGGGACACCAACGCCACCAGCGCCGACTGCGGATTGCCCGGGAGGCCGGCCACGAACTGGCCGCCGGGCAGCTGCGCGACCAGCATCGGGAACCCGGGCCGGACGGCGACGGTGTTGACCACGTATTCCGCGCCGAGCTCGGTCAGGGCGCCGTGCAGGTAGTCGACCGGGCCGTGCATCGTCCCGCCGGTCGTGCAGATCAGGTCGTTGCCCGCGTCGACCGCGCGGCGGAGACCGTCCACATGCGCCGCCAACGTGTCGGGGACCCGGGTGAAGCCGTCGAGGTGGGCGCCGAGCCGCCGCAGCGCGGCGGGGAGCGAGGGGCCGAGCGCGTCGCGTACTCGCCCGTCGCCGGGCAGACCCGCGTCGAGCAGTTCGTCGCCGAACACCAGCAACGCCGCGCGCGGAGCCCGCCGGGTCAGCAACGTGTCGTACCCGCAGCTGGCGGCCAGCCCGACCACGCCCGGGGTGATCGGCGTACCGGCGGGCAGCAGCTCGTCACCCTGCGCGCACTCCTCCCCCGGCACGCGCCACTCGGGCTCGGCCTTCGGGGTCCCGCTCACGACGTCCTCGCGCAGCTCACCGTGCTCCAGGCGCAGGATCGAGGTCGAGCCGACCGGCACCATTGCGCCGGTCGCGATCTCCATCGCGGTGCCGTCCGTGGCCAGTTCCGGGGCACGCTGCCCGGCGAGCACCCGGCCCACCAAGCGCCACGGACCCTCGCCGCGCAGCACCCAGCCGTCGACGCTCGCGGTGGTGAAGGCCGGCAAAGGGGTACGCGCGACGAGCGGCTCGGCCAGCGTCAGCCCGTCGGCGTCGGCCAGGCCGACCTCGGCGACGGGGGCCGACCGGGCGGCGGCGCGGGCATAGACGGTACGCCGGGCGGATGCCCAGTCGACGGGAAGCGCAGTCACCCGTGGTCACCTCCCTGGATCTGGTCGACGGCATGGCGCAGCACCCGGCCGAGCACGGCTAGGCCGTCTTTGGCCCCACCGGTGGAGCCGGGCAGGTTCACCACGAGGGTCCGCCCGGCGACGCCGGCGATCCCCCGGGACAGTGCGGCCGTCGGCACCGCCGGATTGGTGCGTACGGCTTGGGCCAGCCCCGGGACCTCGCGGTCGACCAGCTCCCGGGTGATCTCCGGAGTGCGATCGGTCGGCGAGATGCCGGTGCCGCCGCTGGTCACGATGACGTCCGGCTGAGCGGCGAGGGCTTCGACGAGCGCCGTACGCAACGGCTCGCCGTCGGCCACGACGATGGGATCGGGCACCTGAGCGCCCAGCTCCCGGAGTCCGTCGGTGAGGATCGGGCCGCTGCGGTCGGCGTACACCCCGGTGGCGGCCCGTGTCGAGGCGACGACCACGGTCGCGGACACCCCGGCCAGCGGCTGCTCCCGGCTCCACAGCCCGGTCTTGCCGCCCTCCTTGCGCAGGACGCGGACGTTCTCGATGCTCGCGCCCGGATCCACGGCCTTGATCATGTCGATGAGCGCCAAGCCGGCCGTGGCGACACAGGTCAGCGCCTCCATCTCGACGCCCGTGCGGTCGGCGGTACGCACCGTGGCGGTGATCTCGACGCGGTCGTCTCCCGGAGTCAGCTCGACGGCGACGCCGTGAATCGCGATCGGATGGCACAGCGGGACCAGGTCCGGCGTACGCTTCGCGGCCATGATCCCGGCCAGCCGGGCGACCCCCAGCGCGTCGCCCTTCGGCAGACCGCCCTGGCTCAGCAGGGCCAGCACCTCCGGGGTCGTCCGCACGTGGCCCGCCGCGGTGGCGCTCCGGACCGAGATCTCCTTGGCGGAGACGTCGACCATGCGCGCCGACCCGGCGGCGTCCACGTGCGTCAACTGAGGCGGCTTGTCCACGTACTGAGCCTATCGGGCCGTCGGCCGGGCCTTATGCGTGGTCGTCGGCATGCGCCGGAACCGGCTCCTGGCGTACCCCTTCGACCTGAGCGGGACGGACCGCGAGCGTGACCGGCCGGCGAGACGTGGGCACCGCGAGCGTCTCGCCCGGGTAGACCGGTTCCGCGCCCGGACGCCACGGCAGCGCCGCGACCAGCACGATCAGCGCGATCGTGAACGAGTTCTCGGCGAGTACGCCGATCATCCCGTCGGCATAGTGCGAGACGGCCGGGAGCTGGTGCTCGTACGGCCAGATCGGCGAGACCAGGAACAGCACGAAGAGCCCGAGGGCGGCGGCCGCGTGCCGGAAGCCGACCATGGTCGGGAACCAGATGGGTTCGCGGAGCCGGGTCGTGACCAGGCCGGACGGGGAGAAGCCGTTGCGGCGTTTCATCCCGCGGCTGGCGGCGCGGCGGCGCAGCGCGGCGTCCCCGAGCACGACGATCGCCGGGATCACGAAGACCAGGTGGTGCGTCCACGAGATGGGGCTGACCACATTGGCGGTCAGGCCGATCAGAGTGAACGCGGTCAGCTCGTCGCCCTCGCCGTGCGCGTGCGTCGCCCGGGACAGCCCGACGACCAGGATGACCAGCGTAAACGTGATCCACAGCAGGGACGGCGCGGTGAACTGGTCGTAGAGGCGGGCCAGCAGCCCGGCCAACGACGCGTTCGGCGTCTGGTCAGCCTGACCGACCCGGTTCGTCTCGAAGATCACCCGAGTCCAGTACGCCACCGACTCCGTGCGGGCGAACAGGAAGCCGACGGCGGTGACGCCGACGAGCGTGCCGATCGCCGTCCACGCCGCCCGCCACTGCCGGCTGATCAGCAGGTAGACGATGAACAGCGCGGGCGTCAGCTTGATCGCGGCGGCCAGGCCGATGCCGACGCCGGCCCACTTGCCGCTCAGGAAGCGCCGCACGAGCGGCGAACGGCCGGAGGTGTCCTTCGGCCGGCTGATCCAGCGCAGCGCGACGAGGTCGGCGATGATCAAACCGAAGAGCAGGATGTTGACCTGGCCGTAGCCGAAGGTCTCCCGCATCGGTTCCAGCGCGGCCGCGATCGGCACCGCGAGCGCCACGGCGAACCAGCGGTGCTTCCAACCGCAGCGTTCGGCGATCGGGGCCAGCAACGCGGCCATGACCGCGGTCAGCACGAGCAGGCTGGCGCCCACGTTGACCCAGGCCGCGTCCAGCATGGGCAGGTAACCCATGGGCAGCATCACGAGCGCCGCGAACGGCGGATACGTGAAGCCGAGCGGCACGTCGGGGTCGAGGTAGTCGTACAGGCTTCCGCCGTCGGCCCAGAAGGCCACCGCGCCGTGATAGATCTTCAGATCGAAGAACACATACGGCCGTCCGAACTCTTGCACCGCGTACCAGGCCGCCACCCAGACGGCGGCGACGATGCCGAGTCGAACGAGCGTCCCCGTGACATGGCGCGCCGAAAGACTCCGGCGGTCCGGGATCAAGCTCCGGTGGCCCTGGAACAGGCGGAGGCGGTCGCGCAGGCCGGTAGGCATGGCGGCGGCTCTCCCGTCCGGTGATGGCACGTTCTTCCCAGGTCCGTAGAGCAGCCTAAAACCCCGAGCCACTCCCGTACCTCCCGCGTTATCAGCCTGTGTCCGATCCCACGCCGTTTAGCGACATTTCTAGCTGGTTAACGGGGCCTGGCCGGATAAGGTGATTCCCGCCACTCATCGATGGTTATGGCGGCCTTGTCGTGCCCCTCAGTCGTCGGACCTGCGGCTGTCCAAATAGTGCCGGACCCGCCAGCCGACGCTGGGCGACCCGGCGGTGTCGACCGCGGCCAACAGCAGGCCGCCGAAGATCGCCAGGTTCTTCGCGAACTGCACGACGTCCGTGTCGTACTGGGCCTTGGTCTGAGCCGCCCAGAACGGATGAGCGGCCACCGTCGTCGGGATCAACGTCCCGGCGAGCAGCGCCGCGGCCGGCCGAGGGGCGGTGCCCGAGGCCAGCAGGAGGCCGCCGGTCACCTGCGCGGCGCCGTTGACCCGGACGAGCGTCTCCGCACTGGCGGGAATGCGCTCGTCGACCTTGTTGAGCAGCGGCGTCACCCGGTCGGTCACCGGGCGAGCCCGCTGCACGAAGCGCTCCGGCCGCAAGACCGCCTTCGCGCCGGAGAAGATGAAGACTCCGCCCAGCAGGGCTCGGGCGATGCCGCGTACGGGTGCCATGGTGCTATCTTGCCCCAATTCGGGCAGTCGCGCGCGGCTTCTCGCCCTTGCCGGCTTGCGCTGTTCCGGCTGCTCGCTCGCGTTATCCGGGATAGCGCGGCTTTGCGTGACGCGGACACCGCGTTATGCCGGATAACGTGCCAAGCCCGTCCCCGGCGTTCGCGGCTTTCGTGGCGTCCAGCGCCGAGCGACGTCAGACCGGGCGGAGGCACAACACGAAGTCCAGCTCCGTGTCGAGTGGGCTGTCGTAGGAGTAGTTGTACTCGTACCCCTGAACCTGGGCGCAGACCCGATCCGCGTCGGTCACTCCCTCGAAGCGGGCGAGGACGGTATACGCCCCGGCGCCGCAGCTCACCAGACGCAGGACGGGCTCGGCCTCCGTCCCGTCGTTGATCAGACAGTCCCCCGCTCGGGCGAATCTCGCGCCGACCGCTCCGGCCGTGACGGCGTGCGTACCGGTGGCGGCGATCGGTGGGACCGCTTCGTCGTCCGGCGTCAGCGCCACCACCGCGAGCGCGCCCGCTCCCAGCGCCGCGAGAACCACCGCCACGATCATCAGCGGCCGGTTCGGTCCGTTCACGGCCGTTCCTCCTCCCTAGGCACGCCGTCGCGCAGACAGTATCGTGCCGCCGTGTCCTCCACCTCGGTCGCGCTGAGCGGGTTCGCCGGCGGCATCGTCGGTCTGCTCACCGCCTGGCCCGCGTACCGGTTCAGCGTCGCCTGGGGAGAGCCGCCGCTCGCCGCCTGCGCCACGTGCGGTTCCGGCATCACCACCTGGGTACGCCTGAAGCATCGGTGCGCCGGATGCGACACGGCATCGGCCGTCCATCCAGTGTGGACCGCCATCGCGGGCGCGACCGCCTTCGCCCTCCTCGCCTGGGCACTGCCGGCCTCGCTCCTGCTGCTCGCCTGCCTCTACGTGGCGGGCCTGGGCCTCCTGATGTCGGTGATCGACCTGAAGGTCCAACGGCTGCCCGATCCCCTCATGCTCACCACCTTCGTCGGCACCGCCGTGCTGCTCACGCTGCACGCTTTCAGCACCGGCACCTGGCCCGAGTACGCCAGGGGCTGGCTCGGCGGCGTGGCACTGCTCCTGGCGTACCTGGTCTTCGCGCTGCTACCCGGCGCTCCGATGGGACTCGGCGACGTCAAACTGGCGGGCGTACTGGGCTTGGTGCTCGGCTACTTCGGCTGGCCGGCCGTAGTGTTCGGCGCGATCCTGCCGTTCCTCGTGAACGGGCCGTTCGCAGTGATCGCCCTGATCCGCCGAGGCCGCAAAGCACGATCGCCGTTCGGCCCGGCATTGCTGATCGGCTGGCTCGTCGCCGTGGTCCTCGCCGCGTATCAGGCGTCCTGAGCCGACGGCTCGGCCGACCTCGCGTACCGGACGGAGACGCGACCTGACCGGTCGGGGAATCCCGGCCGCCCGAGACGGCTGCCGAACTGTCGTCCGTTTGCGCAGGTACGCCCATTTGTGGGAGCGCTGTCGTCAAGCCGACTCCGGCTCCGAACAAGGCCATACGAGACCCGCGGCGCCGCAGGGATTGCCCGTTTCCAGTGGTTTTGGTCGGCCGTAGGGAAACGTTTCCTCAGATGATCGGCCGATGTGACGTACGACACCGCGTCATCCGTTCCGTCTCCCCCCACTCGCTGTGCGGAGCCACGCCATAACGAGACGACTGACTGACGGAAGAGCCGGCGGAAGCGCAAGCTCCGTGGCAGTCGGCGCAAGCCGGTGAGATCTCCACAGTGACCGGTCGGGCCTCCCGAACCGGCGGTTCCAGGGGGTGCACCCGAATGAAGAAGCTCATCACCAAGCTCCAGTCTCGACGGGACGAGGGCGCGACCGCGGTCGAGTACGCGTTGATCGTGGCGTTGATCGCGGTTGTCCTGGCGGTTGGCGCATACGCCCTCGGCGGCGCGATCAACAGCCGGTTCAACAGCGTCAAGCAGTGCGTCGCCACCCCGGCGTCGAGCTGCTGAGCCGCGACATGAGCAAGCTCATCACCAAGCTCCAGTCACGGCGGGACGAGGGCGCGACCGCGGTCGAGTACGCGTTGATCGTGGCGTTGATCGCGGTTGTCCTGGCGGTTGGCGCGTACGCCCTCGGCGGCGCGATCAACAGCCGGTTCAACAGCGTCAAGGACTGCGTCACCAACGGCACGACGTCCTGCTGATCCGATTCCGGCAGGCATCAGCCAGCTGCTGATGCCTGCCGGAATCGCGCCAAGGACAGGAGAGGACAGGAATGAATCCGAAGAAGATGCGGCGGAGCCGGCACTCCGACCGCGGGGCCGCCGCCGTCGAGACGGCACTTCTGGTGCCCGTGTTGCTCCTCATCCTCTTTGGCGTCATCGACTTCGGGCGTCTCTTGAACGCGCAGATCACGCTGACCGAGGCCGCTCGAGAGGCGGCTCGGTCGCAGACGCTCAATCCCACCGACAACCGGGCGACCAATGCCAGTACGGCCCAGTCTCGGGCCAACCTGCTGGCTCAGAACATCGGCACGGTGACGGTGAACTCGGGTGCCAGCTCCTTCTGCACGCCGTCGGCCGGTGCAGGGGACGACGCCAAGGTCGTCCTCTCCCACCAGTTCAAGTGGGTCACGCCGGTCGGAGCCCTGGGGAGCTTCTTCGGCGGCGGCGGCTACGGCGCCAATCTCGACTTGTCGGCCACAGGAGTCATGCCATGTCGCGCTTGAGATACCGACCGTGGTGGTTCGCCCGGCGAGACGACGGCGGAGTCGCCTCGATCGTCGGGATTCTGGCGGCGACCGGCGTCCTGTTGGCCACGGCGGCGCTCACCGTCGATGTCGGCCAGCTGTACGCCGAACGCGAGGATCTCCAGAACGGCGCGGACGCGGCCGCGATGGCGATCGCCTTGGACTGCAGCCACAAACGCGTGAGCGAATGTCAGGCCGCCTCGGCAACCGCCGAGGACTACGCCAACCGCACGGCCCGTGACGGTCAGGCGGACCCGACTCGGGTCTGTGGCCAGGATCGTACGGGCTGGCTCCCGCCCTGCTCGGCGATGAATCTCGAGCGCAACGCGACGGCCTGCATCGGCTCCAGACCCGCCTCCGGGATCAACTACGTCGAGGTCTACGTCCGGACCGAACGTCCCGTGAGCAGCGACCGCTACATTCTTCCGCCGTCGTTCGCCCAGACGCTTCTTGGCGGGACCACGGCCAAGGGCGTGGGCGCCTGCGCGCGTGTCGCATATGGACCGCCGAAGCATGGCTTGGCCTTCACCATCAATGTGTGCGAAGCGCTGGCGGCGGAGAACAAGGTCGTTCCTTACTCGCCGTGGCCTCCGTCGAGTTCCGATTGGGGCCGCGAGGTCTACCTCGGTGTGCACGGCCCAGCCGGACGGACCTGCAACCCCGGCACTCCGCCGTCCGGGTGGAGCCTGCCCGGTGGTTACGACTGGCTGGACGAAGTCTCCCTGTGTCAGTTCGTCCTGGGCGACGACGGAATCTACGGCGGGGGCAGCGGTAGCCCGCCCTCACAGGACTGCAAGGACGCTCTCGACGACTTGCGAGACAGCGCACGAATCGTCGCGATCCCCGTCTACCGCTGGGAGCGGGGCACCGGCTCGAACATCGAGTATCAAATCGATCATTACATGCCTTTCGTGGTGACCGGCTATCACCTGCCGGGTCTGAGCGACCCGTCGATCGTGACCGGCGACGACCCCTGCAGTGGCAACGACACCTGCATCTACGGCTTCGTCCTGCCGTTCGACGCCCCCATTCAGGACGAGGTCGGCGAGGCAGTCGACGGCGACCTGAAGCTCTCCGTCATCAAGACCATCGGCTGAAGGAAAGTAGAGGATCACCTCATCATGACTCGGCGAATCATCGGCGTCGTGCTCGCCATCGTGCTGGCAGTCGTCGGCACGGCAGCGGTGCTGGTATATGTCACCTCGCTGAAGACGACCGTCGAGGAGGGGCAGAAGGGCGTCACCGTCCTGGTCGCCAGGGCGCGAATCCCCGCTGGCACCAGCGGCACCAGCATCCGTTCGGGCGGGCTCACCGAAGAGGTGGTCATGCCGCAGAGCTCCTTGCCGGACGACGTAATGATCAACATCGGCATCGAGTTCGACAAGCTCGTGGTCACCTCGGATGTGCAGCCGCGTCAACTTCTTCTCAAGGGCATGTTCGGTTCCCAGACGAAGCTCTCCGGCGGCATAGCGGTACCGGAGAAGCTGATGGCGCTCAGCGGCAAGTTCGAGGTCGAGCGCGAAGTCGGCGGGTTCGTCCGGCCGGGCTCCAAGATCGCGGTGTTCTCGACGTGCAAGGTCATCGACCCGGCATTCAAGAAGAAGAACGAGACGGACCGGATGGCAACCTTCGTGCTCCTGCCGAAGATGGAGGTTCTGGCGGTCGGCGCGTACGGCGAGGATGGACAGACCTCGGCTCAGTCGGCCGACGACCGCGCGAAAGCCGACGCCCAAGGCCGGGTGACCTTGATCGTGACGATCGCGGCCAGCCAGCAGGACGCCGAGAAGTTCGTGCACGCGACCGACCTCAACTGCAAGCTGACGCTTGCCCTCCTGACTGATTCCTCCGTCGTGCAAGTCGGCGGCGGGATAGACAACGGCACCTCGTTGCAGTGAAGTTGCTCAGAACAACCATGGAGCACGACGAGGGGCCTCCGATGACGATCCTCTATGAACAATGGCAACAGCAGGCCGAGAAGCTCGCGACCCTGCTGGGCGAGGACATCTTGATCGTCGGCTCGGCCGATGCGCTCGTCGAGGAGGTCAACGTCCGCCGGGACGAGATCCTGGTGATCCTCGGCCCCAGCACCCCGCTTGCGGAGGCGGTCGGCTTCGCCGAGCAGTGCCGCGTACGCCGGCCGGCGCTCGGGGTGGTGCTTCTTCGGCAGTATCTGGATGTCAACGTCATGGCGGAGGCGCTTCGGGCAGGCGTACGCGAGGTGGTGGACGTCGCCGACTCAGCCGCCATCCTCGGGGCCTGCGCGAGATCTCAGGACATCTCTCGTCAGCTGAATCAGCACACTCATGCCAATGGGCACGCCGTCATGCCGACGAGCGGGAACGGGGCGGGTGACCTGCGGGATGGGCAGGTCATCACCGTCTTCTCGGCGAAGGGCGGCGTCGGCAAGACGATGACTGCGCTCAACCTGGCGATCCTGCTGGCCGAAGGCGGAAAGCGGAAGGTCTGCCTGATGGACCTGGACCTCGCCTTCGGTGACGTAGCCATCCTGACCCAACTCGCCCCTGAACGGACCATCGCCGACGCGGTGCCGGTGGCGGACCGGATCGACGAGACCGGGTTCCGGACACTGCTCACCCCCTATCGGAGCGGACTCGACGTCCTCCTCGCCCCGGTGCAGCCGGCGCTGGCCGAGGACATCGGCCGCGGACTCATCAGCGATCTGATCCAGCTCGCGCGGGACTCGTTCGACTACGTCGTGATCGACACGGCGAGCGTGTTCAGCGAGCAGATGCTGGCCGCGCTGGATGCCGCCCATCACTACCTTCTCGTGACCACGCCGGAAATCCCGGCGCTGAAGAACACCAGGGTGGTCCTGGACATGTTCGACCTGCTGGACTACCGGCGAGAGGCCCGCACCGTGGTGCTGAACCGGGCTGATTCGAAGGTCGGCCTTTCGCATACCGACATCGAGAAGGTCATCCGAGTGCCCATCAACGCGCACATCCCGTCCAGCCGCGACGTTCCCGTGTCGGCGAACGTCGGCGTCCCACTGGCGGTCTCACACGCCAGCCACCCGGTGACGCTCGCCATCAAGGAACTGGCCGCGAAGAAGTTCCGCCGAACCGCGCCGGATGTCAAGGTCAAACGCGGTCTGTTCAGCAAGGGATCGAGGTAACCGGCTATGAGCTTGCAAGATCGGCTTGGGCAGCGTGCCGTGGGCATTGCTGGCGCCGGTGTGCTGCAGGAACGCATCGTCGCCGCCCAGGAAGCGGGATCGGCGTACGCCGCCCCGGTGTCGTCGGTGCCGGTCACGTCGGTGTTGTCCAACGTACGGCGTAATCACCGGAGGGCGTACGACCCGCTCGCGGCTGTGCGGCGCCGGGCGCACGAGGCGTTGCTCGAGTTGCTTGGACCGCAGCTCTACGAGACGGTGAACGACGACGACGAGCTTGCGCGGCGTGTACGCGAGGCGCTTCCCGAGGTGCTCGCCCGGGAGGAGGTGGTCCTCAGCGCGGGTGACCGTGCCCTGGCCTACCAGCAGATCATCGACGAGATCCTGGGCCACGGGCCGATCGAGCCGATGCTCCGGGACGCCGAGGTCACCGAAATCATGGTGAACGCCTGGGACCGGATATACGTCGAACGTTACGGTCACATCCACGAGGTCGACGCCGCCTTCATGGACGAGCAGCATCTTCGCCGCGTCATCGACAAGATTGTCTCGCGAGTGGGCCGACGGGTCGACGAGTCCAGCCCGATGGTCGACGCGCGACTGCCCGACGGATCGCGGGTGAACGCCGTCGTGCCCCCGATCGCCCTCGACGGCGCCGCTCTGACCATTCGGAAGTTCGCCGCCGAGCCTTACGGGGTCGACGACTTGATCCGTTTCGGGACGATGACGCAGCCCATCGCCGAGCTGCTGCGGGCGTGCGTCCAGGGTCGGCTCGACGTGATCGTCTCGGGCGGAACGGGCACCGGAAAGACCACCTTGCTCAACGTCGTGTCGAGTTTCCTGCCGTCCGACGAGCGAATCGTGACGATCGAGGACTCCGCTGAACTCCGGCTCGCCCAGGAACACGTCGTCCGGCTCGAATCGCGACCGCCGAACATCGAGGGCCGTGGCGAGATCACGGTCCGAGACCTCGTTCGCAACGCGCTGCGGATGCGGCCGGATCGAATCGTCGTCGGCGAGGTTCGAGACGGCGCCGCGCTGGACATGCTTCAGGCGATGAACACCGGTCACGACGGATCTCTGACGACGGTGCACGCCAATTCGCCACGCGACTCCATCGCCCGGATGGAGACGATGGTGTTGATGGCCGGCATGGATCTTCCTGTCCGAGCGATTCGCGAGCAGATCTCCTCGGCAGTCGACGTCGTCATCCAGCTGACCCGGCTTCGGGACGGTTCGCGGCGGATCACAAGCATTACCGAGGTCACCGGCATGGAAGGCGACGTCGTCACCATGCAGGATCTGTTCACCTTCGACTTCCGCGCGGGTCAAGACCAGTACGGGCGGCACCAGGGCCAGCTGCGCAGCACTGGTTTGCGACCGAAGTTCCTGGACGTCCTAGCCGATCAAGGCATCGCGATTACGCCGGAGATCTTCGGTCGTTCCGGGCTGGGGGCCTGATGCGCACGCGCCTGTTCGGTCTCATCGCGGCAGCATCTTGTGTCGCGGTCCTGGCGTCTCCGGCGTCGGCGGCCGATGCGACCATCGTGATCTCAAGCGTCGCGCAGGACGCCGGGATCGTCGAGTTCTACCTTTCGGGGCAGGGTCTGCCGACCGGCAATGCCATCGATGCCGAAAATCTCAAGGTCACGATGGACGGCACCGCACTCCAGGCGACGGTCACGCCGGTGAAGGCCGGTGAGGGAAAGCCGACCAACACCCGTGCTGTCGTGCTGGTGCTGGACACTTCGGGCTCGATGCGTGGCGAGCCGCTGACGGCGGCCAAGGCCGCCGCCGCGGCGTTTCTCTCGGCGCTGCCGTCGGACGTTCAAGTCGGTGTGGTTACCGCGGGTGCACCGGCCACCGTCAAGCTTCGGCTGACGGGCGACCGTACACAGGCGAAGAACGCGGTCGCGGGGCTCAACGCGGCCGGCGAGACGGCTCTGTACGACGGCATCAGCTCCGCCGCCGAACTTCTGAAGAGCGGCAACTACCGAGAGCGCCGGATGCTGGTGCTGTCCGACGGTGCGGACACCGCCTCCACGCATACGCTGCCCAAATCGACCGAAGATCTCAAGGGTATCCCGGTCGACACCGTCGCCTTCAAGACCGAAGAACAGACGAAGGGCGTACTTTCGGGATTGTCCGCCGGCACGGGCGGGCGGTTCTTCGCGGCGGTCGACGCAGCCTCGCTGACCGGTGCGTTTTCACAGGCGGCCGGATCGTTCTCGGCCCAGTCTCTGGTCAAGGTCGCCATTCCGCGGGAGTTGGCGGGCAAGTCCGTAACGATGACGGTGGCGGTCCGCTTGGGCACCACGTCTGTCTCGACCGACCTTGCGCTCACCCTGCTGCCAGACACTGGAGGCACGCCACTGCAAGGGTCCGCCATGCCGGGGTGGCCCCTCCCAGTGCGTCTCGGCATGCTGGCCGCCGTCTTTCTCGGTCTGCTGGCGTTGGGCTTACTCATTCTGTCGCCGCTGTTCGGAGCAGCCGAGCGTCGCCGTCGGCTGGCGCAGGTGAACCAGTTCGCCGCGCCGGTACGCCGCACGAACACGCACCAAAGTGAGTCGGACAATGCCGTCGCTCAAGCCGCGCTGGCCTTGTCCGAGCAGGTGATGAAGCAGGCCAAGGTCGAGGGCCGGATCGCCATGCAGCTCGATCGGGCGGGCATGCGGCTTCGCCCGCACGAGTGGTTGCTGATACGGGCGTTGATCTGCATTGCGCTGGGACTTGTCCTGGCCGTCCTCCTTGATCCGATTCTGGGCCTCATCCTGGGCATACTGCTGGGTGCGGTCGGGACAGCGCTGTATCACCGGATCCGCGCGTCCCGGCGGATCGATGCATTCGCGACGCAACTGCCAGACGCGTTGCAGCTGGTGATCGGTTCGATGCGCTCCGGCTTCTCGCTTCCCCAGTCGCTGGACGCGATGGTCCGGGAATTCCCCGATCCCATCTCGTCGGAGTTCGGCCGGGCTCTGGGCGAGACGAGGCTCGGCGTCGACGTCGAGGACGCGCTCAACCGGGTCGCGGCGCGCATGAACAGCAAGGACCTCAGCTGGGCGGTCGTGGCGATTCGGGTCCAACGCGAGGTCGGCGGAAACCTGGCGGAAGTCCTCCAGACCACGGTCGCGACGATGCGCGAACGATCCATGATCAAGCGTCAGGTCAAGTCGCTGTCGGCGGAGGGCCGGCTGTCGGCGTACATCCTGCTCGGCCTGCCGATTTTCGTCGCCGCTTTCATGCTGGTGGCCCGAGCGGAGTACATGGCGCCGCTGTTCACAACGCCGATGGGCGTAATGCTGTCGGTGATAGCGGTCCTCGAGATGGTCGTCGGCGCGTTCTGGCTCATCCGGCTTGTGAAGGTAGAGGTTTGAGACGATGCCTACGATCCTGTTCTTCACCGGGCTGGGCGCAGTCTTTCTCGCCATCGTGGTCGCCGTGTTCACGGTCGTTTCCGCGAGTGTGGGTCGTACGGGTGTGGCGAAGGCGCTTGCGTCGATCGACGCCGTATACGCACCCGGCGGGACGGCGGACGACAATCTGCGCGAGCGGGCAGTCGGGCCGGCCGTCGAGCGTGTGTCGGCTCTCGGGCGGATACTGACGCCGCAAGGGGCGGTCACCAAACTACAGAAATGGTTGGACTACGCCGGAAATCCGGCCGCGTGGCCGCCCGAACGCCTGATGGAGATGCAGGGTCTCGGACTCCTGGTCTTTGCGGCCGTCGGCTTGGTCGCCAGCCTAAGCCTGGGGGTGCCGGTCCTGGCCCTCGTGGTCGTGACGGTCCTGGCCGCCGCGTTCGGTTTCTGGTTGCCCTTCATCCTCGTCCTCAACCTAGGCCTGCGGCGGCAGCAGGAGATTCGGCGCCAGCTGCCGGACGCTCTCGATCTTCTCACTCTCTCCGTCGAGGCCGGTCTCGGGTTCGACGCCGCGATCTCGCAGGTCGCTCAGCAAATGCCGGGTGCTTTGTCGCGCGAATTCTCGCGGCTGTTGCACGAGATGCAAATGGGTCAGCGGCGCGCCGACGCAATGCGCGCGCTTGCGGGACGGACCACCGTCATCGAACTGCGTACGCTCGCCACGTCGGTAGTGCAGGCGGCCGAGCTCGGCGTGCCGATCGCGGACGTGCTTCGTGAGCAGTCCCGCGAGATGCGGATCAAACGACGGCAGACCGCTGAGGAAGCTGCCGCCAAGGTTCCTGTGAAGGTACTGTTCCCCCTCGTCTTCTGCCTCCTGCCGGCCCTCTTCATCGTCATTCTCGGTCCCGGCGTCATGAACATCATGGCCGCGTTCAGCCGTTGACAGCCCTGGCCGGCGGCGTGCGGCGGACAAACGCCGTGCTGTCGCCGTCTGTGGTCAGAATGTGCCAACGCTCATCGGTGGTCAGCCGCCGAGCGAGCGGCGACGCCGAGGGTGTGAGGACGCAGGTGACCTGTTGCTCGTCCAGCCAGGACGTTCCGCCGTCACCGAACTCGACGGCGGCGGCCTCGTCCAACGCCGCCGCGCCGTAAAGGTCGTTGCGTGAGTCTTGGCTGACGGGAACGTCTGGCCGGAGAAGAATCACCGGACCGCCGAGCAGGTAGCTGTTGAAGAGGCGGCAAGCGGCGGGCAGCCGCGCGATCGCCGCCAGCGGATAAGTGCTCCGCCCCGGGTGCATTCCGATGCTCGCGGCCACGACTGCCTGCCCTGCCAGCAGGACACCGAACCACACGCTGAAGAACTTACGGCGACGGAAGAAGTACTGTGCCGACGGCGCCCACGACGACAGCCAGGCGGCGGACGCGGCGAGGCCGAGGACGCACGCAATGGGTAGCAAGCGGATCGTGTATGCCCCGGCAGCCGCCATCGCGGCCACCGCGACAGCTACGGGCCACCTTCGTAGACCAGCCGCTGCGGCGGCTCCGGCCAGCGCCGTCAGCAAAGCCGCGATCTCCGCTGGTCCTCCGTCGAGGATGCTTCGCCATTCGGTGATGTCGGCCGATGCCGCTCGGACGGACCAGGCCTGCTGCACCAGCGTCCAGCCGAGCGGGTTGGCGAGGCAGCCGAGCGCCGCTGCCGCGATCGCACCGGCGACGAGGGCACCGACCCGCAGCGTCCGTGCCATCACGATGTGGCTCAGCCCGGCACAGGTCAGAAGGATCACGCCGATCGGTGCGGCGTTGTGCAGGTTCACCCAGACCGCATGAATCGCGCCTAGACCCGCGATGGCGAAGATCGGGTGTTGTCGGCGATCGGCCGTCAACGCCGTCTCCAACAAGACCAGGACGAGAGGCGCAGCTACGTAGTCGACGAGCTGTGGGCGGGCGGACAGCCAGCCCGTGAGCAGCATCAACCCGGTCGCGGCGACCCACACGGTGACCCCAGGGCGGGCACCCATCGCCCGGGCCAGGGTGGCCAGGGCCGCGCAGATGATCGGGATGAAGGCGGCCGAGAGAAGAGCGACCAAGGCAAGCCCGCCCCAGCGGTACGCCAGCCCGAGCAGCACGTCGAAGCCCCAGGAGTTCGGATGCCACTCCGCTCCGGTGGCCGTCCACGAATACGTGTCGGCGTCCGGGACGGAGCGTGTCCGCAGAACGTCCAGCCCGATGCGGATTTGCCAGAACGTGTCGGACTCGGCGAGCGTCCCGGAACGGAGCAGCGCCAGCGGAAGGAGAGCCAGCGGGACCCAGCCCCACCGTCGTGCGAACCCCACCCGGTCAGCCTGACAACGTCGATGCGGTCAGGCACCGCCCTCGCGGACAGTCTTCCTCCGGCGACCGGTCAGAGCAGGTCGTGCTGGGCGGCCACGATCAGCGCCTGCGCCCGGTTGTGCACGCCCAGCTTGTCGTAGAGCCGTGCGACGTAGGTCCGTACCGTCGACTCGGTCAACCGCAGCTGGCTCGCGATCGAGGCGAGCGACGAGCCGGTGTTGAGGTGCCGGAGGATCTCCTCCTCGCGCGGGCTCAGCGCGGCGGCGCGGGCGCGCCGGCGGGCCAGGGCCGCGGCCAGGTTGGGCGCGGTGAACGAGGCCGGCGCGACCGCCGCATGGCGTACTGCCGACATCAGCAGCTCGACGGTGGCGGTGCGGGGCAGGAACGCCGACAGCCCGGCTTCGAGGGCCCGGAAGATGTAGTCGTCCTCGGCCGGGCCGGTCAGGACGATGCCCAGCTGCGGGTGCTCCGAGCGTAGTTTGACGGCGAGTTGAACGCCGTCGCCGTCCGGCAGGTGCGTGTCGACCGCGACGACGTTGGGCGACAGCGCGTTGACCAGCTCCACCGCTTCGTCCGCGCTGGTCGCCTGGCCCACCAGAGAAATGTCCGGGTACGCCGAGACCGCGGCGGCGTAGCCGAGACGAGTCAGCGTTACGGCGTCGACGGTGACCAGTCGGACCGACATCCCCACGTCCCTCCAGGTCGATGCCTAGTGCGCATCATGAAATCCTGGGAACACCCTGCCTCATCCGGTGCGGTTACGCCAGTCCTGACCGGATCGGACAAGTGCGTTAAAGCAGCCGCAACTGCTGATCTCGTCGGCGTACGGGGGCGGTGTCGCCCAGCCATTCGAGCAGGCCGGCGTCGATCGTATCGAGGAACGGCGTTGGGCTGGCCTCACGCTCGGCTCCGTAGCGGAATCGCTTCGCCGCGTGTGTGAGATACAGTCGCCGCTGCGCGCGGGTGATGCCGACGAAGAACAGCCGGCGTTCCTCCGCTTCCGCCGCGGCCTGCTCGTCTGGGGTCAGCCGGGTGGCGGCGCCCGGTAGCCGGAGGGGCAGCAATCCGTTCTCGCAGCCGGCGAGGAAGACGACCGGGAACTCCAGCCCTTTGGCGGCGTGCAGGGTAAGCAGCGTGACCGCCTCGGCGCGGGGGTCCAGCGCGTCGACTTCGGCACCGGTCGCCAATTCAGTGAGGAAGGTCTCCAAGCCGGCCTTCTCACATCGCCGGGCCAGTGGTGTAAGCAGGTCGACCGCGGCCCACAGATCCTCTGGGCTGAGCGTGCTGTCCAGCGCCGGGCGTTCGGCCAGAACCTGGGCGGCCTGCTTCATTCGCGAGATGAGTCCGGCCTGTTCACCGGCCGGGGCCAGTCGCATCTCGGCCGCGATGGCGCTCACCGCGGGCCGGTCTCGCAGCCGGTCGTGCGATCGCTTCTGCACCGGGATCCCCGCGCGGTGCAACGTCTCGACGATGATCGCCGCCTGGGCGTCGGTCCGGTAGAGGACGGCGATGTCGGTGAAGGAGACGCTGACGGACTGGACGCCACGGGTGTCGGCCTTCGACCGGTGCGACACGCCGCCGACCAGTTCGTCCACCGTACGCGCGATGAACTCGGCCTCTTCGGCGGCCGAACCGGCGGCGTACCGGCCGATGAGCGAGGCCTCGGGATCGACCTTGGCCGGGTCGAGTCGGCGGCCCGGCACCAGGGAGGTCGGCGCGATCGCCTGCACGGCCGCCGCGATGATCGGCGCGGACGACCGGTAGTTGCGGGTGAGGCGGACGAGCCGGGCGTCGGTGAAGTCCTTGGCGAACCGCAGGAAGTACTGCACGTCGGCCCCGCGGAAGGAGTAGATCGCCTGGTCGGGGTCGCCGATGGCGCAGAGGTTCCCGTCGGCCGGGACGAGCAGCCGCAGCAGCTCGTACTGATCTTCGTCGACGTCTTGGTACTCGTCGACGAAGACCCACCGCCAGCGGTGCCGCAGCGACCGGGCGAGTTCGGGCTTGCTCCGCAGCAGTGTGACGAGGCGCGGGACGAGCTCGTCCAGGGTGACGCCGGGTGCGTCCGGCGTTTCCGCGATCACCAGCGAACGGTCCTGCTCGCGGAGCACCGACAAGGCGAGCGCGTGGAAGGTCGAGACGGTGACGTCGCCCGAGACCGGGCCGAGCAGCGCCTTCAGGCGTTCGCGCAATTCCTCGGCGGCCCGCCGGGTGAACGTGATCGCGAGGCACTGCTCCGGGAAGACGTGCATCTCGGCGCACAGGTACGCGATCCGGTGGGTCAGCGTACGCGTCTTGCCGGTGCCTGGACCGGCCACGATGAGCAGCGGACCCCCGGGAGCGGAGGCGGCCACCCGTTGCATGGCGTCGAGGCGGTCGAGCAGTCCGGTGCCGACCTCCTCCATCCCGGCCAGCATCGGCTCGAACGGCTCGTGCGGCGAGACGGGCGGCGGTGGTGGCGGGGACACGACCGGCGGCGGGCTGGAGACCGGCCGGGACACGGGTTCGCGACCGGCCCGGGGCGTACGCTGCTTCGGCGCCGGCACCCGGGATGCGGGCACCACGGGCACCTCAAAGAGGGCGTCGGCGGCGCCCAGCTCACCCGGGTCGAAGAGCCGGATCACGCCGTACTCGCCGTCGTAGCCGGGGATGCGGCGTACCTCGCCGGCTCGCAGCCGCCGGATCGCCTCCTGGAGGTCGGATCCCCCGGCGGCGCCGATCTGGTCCAGCGGCGCTTGCCGAAGGATGTGCAGCTCCGGTCCGATCGTGGCGACCAGCGACGACGCCTTCGTCTCGACCGTGCGGGTCTTCGGTCCGACGCCGGCGATCTCGCCCAGGATCTCGGGCAGCTGCACGAGGTGCTCGACGGCGGGCGCTCCCTCGAAGGCGCCCGGAGTCCGGTCGGCCAGTTCCTCGACCCGGGCCAGGACGCCGACCGTGACGGCCTTTCCGCAGACGCTGCACTTGCCGTCGGCCGCGCGCGTCTGCTCCGGCGTCCAGTTCACGCCACACGCCCGGTGGCCGTCCCCGTGGTACTTGCCCTCCTCGGGGAAGAACTCGATCGTGCCGAGGAGCGCGCTGCGATCGCGGAGGCCGTCCCGGACCGCGAAGTAGTCCATCGCACCCCGCAGGACGGTCGCCTCCCGGCCCAGGGCCTGCGGCGAATGAGCGTCCGAATTGGAGACGAGGGCGTACCGGTCGAGCGAGGAGACCCGCCAGTTCATCTCCGGATCGCTGCTCAGCCCGGTCTCGACGGCGAAGATGTGCTCGGCGAGGTCCTCGTAGCAGTCGGCGATCCGGTCATATCCGCTTTTGGAACCCAAGGCGGAGAACCACGGCGTCCAGATGTGCGCCGGGACCAGGTACGCGTCCGGGTCGGCCTCCAGCGTGATCTCCAGCAGGTCACGGCTGGGCAGCCCGAGGATGGGCCGGCCGTCGCTGGCCAGGTTCCCGACCCGGCCGAGGCGGGTGGCGAACCGTTCGGCCGCCGCCAGCGACGGCAGGTAGATCAGGTGGTGGACCTTGCGCGTACGCTCGCCGGCCTTGTAGATCGTGGAGATCTCGACGCTGAGCAGGAACCGTGCGCTCGGCCGCGCCGCGAGCACCGGGGCCAGCCGCCGATTCACGTCCGCCTCGAGGTCGGGCTTCAGCTGGTAGAGCCCCGGCTCGGCCTCGACCAGCGCCTCGTGCAGGTGTTCGCGCCAGGCCGGATGGGTGATGTCACCGGTGCCGAGCAGCGCGATTCCCTTACGTCGCGCCCACCACGAGAGATTCGGAAGGTCGAGGTCGCGGCTGCAGGCGCGGGAGTAGCGGGAGTGGATGTGCAGATCCGCGACCCACGAGGGGGTGATGGGGTCTGTCGCGAGCGGGGGCACGCGGTGAATCCTGGCATGCGCGCGCGGTGCCGCGCTCGCCGCCACACCGGCTCGTGAGATGTCTGACTCCAGTCTGGCTGCCCGGCGTCCACCGCTTGGGCGAGGCGTCAGGGAGCGCGCAACTCGACCAGCGTGATGTCCGGCGGTGCCCCGACGCGCACCGGTGGCCCCCAGAATCCCGCACCGTTGGTCACGTAGATCTGCGTGCCGTCGATGGTGTCGTAGCCGCTCACCACCGGTTGCTGCAGCTTGACCGCGAGATTGAAGGGCGCCATCTGGCCGCCGTGGGTGTGCCCCGACAGTTGCAGGTCGACGCCGTGCTTGGCCGCGTCGTGCACCTGGATCGGCTGGTGCGCGAGCAGGACGACCGGCTTGGCCGGGTCGCGCCCGTCGAGCGCCTTCGCGAAGTCGGGCCCGTCGTCGAAGCCCGCCCCGGTGACGTCGTTGACCCCCGCCAGGTCCAGCCCGCCGGGCAACGCCACCCGCTCGTTGCGCAACGGCTTCAAACCCAGTTCGGTGACCTCCTGGATCCACTCCTCGTAGCCCGAGTAGTACTCGTGGTTGCCGGTCACGAAGTAGGCGCCGTGCTTGCTCCGCAACATCCGGAGCGGCGCGGCGTCGTCGCCGAGCTGGGCGACCGTGCCGTCGACCAGGTCGCCGACCACGGTGACGATGTCGGCGTCGAGGCCGTTGATGATTTCCACGATCCGCTCGATGTGCTTCCGCCCGGCCAGCGGTCCGAGGTGGATGTCGGAGACCAGCGCGACGCGATAGCCGTCCATCGCGCGCGGCAGCTTGGCCAGCGCGATCTGGCGGCGCTTCAGCACCGGCCGGCCCAGCGCCTGGGTCACGCCGAAACCCACGGTCCCGGCCGCGACGACCCCAGCGGTGATCGCGACCGTGCGCGCCACGAACAACCTCCGGCTTTCGCCCGAAGGGGTACGCCCAGCGGGGCGGTCGTCATCGGTGACTTCTTCCGCCGGGGCGGGTGCGGCGGCGATTGCGCCCGCGTCGGGGGCTGCCCGGCCGGTCCGCGCCGACAACCGCTTGGCGATGAACGCCGGTATCTCCAGGACGGCGAGCGTGACCAGCAGGTAGAACATCACGGCGAGCCACAGGTAGCCGACGACCGCCAACCATTCGAGGTTCGCGTCCAGCCGGGTGAGCACAAGGGCTCCGATGAGGACGACGAGGGCCGCCACCACGAGTCCGGTGCCGATCCGGCGGGCCCGGCCGGGCCGGGTGGTGCTGCGTACCAGCCGGAACCAGAGGTAGTAGTGGATTGCGGCGGCGACACCGAGGGCGAAGATCAGGAAGAACGCCATCTGCGCCACGCTCAGCCGCCCGCGAACGGGGGCAGCACGTCGAGCGTGCATCCGGCCGGGAGCGGCTCGTCCCGGTCCCGCCAGGCGGTGCCGTCGACGAGGAAGCTGGCCGCCGAGAGCACCTTGGCGAGTTGCGGACGGGCGCTCGCGGTCAACTCCGCGACGCTGCTCCCGTCGGGCAACTCGGCCTCGGTCGCCCCGGCCGCTGCCCGGGCCCCGGCGAAGTAGCGAACCGTGATCACTCAGCCTCCGATCGCTGACATGCCCCGCGCGGGCTGCAGGAAATCTGGATTGTCGATGCCGTGCCCGGCGCGCTTGCCCCACATCGCGGCGCGCCACCGCTCGGCCAGGTCGGCGTCGTCCGCCCCGCTCCGCAGCGCGCTCCGGAGGTCGCTCTCCTCGGTCGCGAACAAGCAATTGCGGATCTGCCCGTCGGCGGTGAGCCGTGTGCGGTCACAGTCACCGCAGAACGGGCGGGTGACGCTGGCGATGATGCCGACCTTCGCCGGTCCGCCGTCGACCAGGAAGGTCTCCGCCGGCGCGCCCGCGCGTGGGCTCGGGTCCGGCGTCAGGTCGAACTGAGCGGCCAGCGAGGCCTGGATCTCGTCGGCGGTGATCATCTGCTCCCGCGACCAGCCGTGCTGGGCATCGAGCGGCATCTGCTCGATGAACCGCAGCTCGTAGCCGTGGGCGACGGCGAATCGGAGCAGGTCGGGCGCCTCGTCGTCGTTGATCCCGCGCAGCAGGACGGCGTTGAGCTTGACGGGGGTCAGCCCGGCCTCGGCCGCGCCGGTGATCCCGGCCAGCACCGCCGCGTGCCGGTCGCGATGGGTGATCTGGGCGAACCGATCGGCCCGGAGCGTGTCGATCGAGACGTTGACCCGGTCGAGCCCGGCCGCGGCCAATCCATCGGCCAGCCGGTCGAGCCCGATGCCGTTGGTCGTGAGCGCGAGGTGTGGCCGGGGGTGCAGACGGGCCGTGGCGGCCACGATCTCGGTCAGGCCTGGGCGCAGCAGCGGCTCACCCCCGGTGAACCGGATCTCCGTCACCCCGAGCCGCTCGACCGCCACCGTGATCAGCCGGACGATCTCTGCGTCGGTGAGCATCTCGGCCCGGGGCAACCAGGGCAGGCCCTCCACCGGCATGCAGTAGGAGCAGCGCAGATTGCAGCGATCCGTCAGCGAGACGCGCAGATCCGTGGCGCGCCGCCCGAAGCGGTCCAGCAATCCGAAGGTCACCGTTCGACGGTAACGCGAGAGTGTGTCAGGACGACGCACCACCCTGGGCCGCGTCCGCCCAGTGGGCTTGGAACAGCGCAAACGGGCGCCTCCTGTGGATAACGCGGGTTATCCACAGCATGATCCACAACGCTCGACCCCGGCCGTGCCCGCCGAGATCCTGGGCGCATGACCCCGACGCTGACCCTGCGGAACCCCGCCGATCTGGCCGCTGCCGTCCCCTACCTGCTGGGCTTCCACCCGGCCGACAGCCTCGTGGTCGTCGGTCTCCGGGACGCCACCGTCGCCGTGGTCCAGCGCTGGGATCTGGACCCCGACGTGCGCGGGCTCGCCGCCGCGGTGGCGGAGGTGCTCGGGCGAGCGCCGGTCGAAGCGGTGCTGCTCGCGGCGTACGGGGAGGCGGAGGCGGTCGGTCCCGTGATCGAGCGGGTACGCGACCGGCTCCCCGTTCCGCTGCTGGCGGCGGTCCGCGTAACCGGGGACCGGTGCTTCTGCGCCTCCTGTGAGCAGTGCACTCCGCCGGACGGCTTCCCGTTCGACGCGGCGGCGAGCCCGGTTCCCGCGGAGGCCACCGTGGCCGGGCTGACCGCGCTGCCCGATCGGGACTCGTTGCGTGCTCAGGTCGCGCCGGTGACCGGCTCGGCCGCACGGGCGATGAGCCGGGCGGTCGACCTGGCCGGGCGGCGGCTGACCCGGCTGATCCAGCGCGCCTGGGACAACGGCGTCCGCGACGGCCTGCCCGCGGTCCGCGCGGCGGGCTTCCTCGCCGTGGACGCCGCGCTCGCGGCCGGACGCCGGGGCGTACGCCTGACCGATGAGCAGATCGCGTGGCTGACCCTGCTGCTGCACTCGCTGCCGGTCCGGGACCGGGCCTGGGAGAGCACTGATCACGAATCGTGGCAGATGAGCCTGTGGACCGATGTGACCCGGCGGGCCGAGCCGAGTCTCGTCGCTCCAGCGGCGACGCTGCTCGCCTTCGCGGCCTGGCGCGACGGCAACGGGCCGCTGGCCGGGGTCGCCCTGGATCGCGCGTTGGCGGCCGACGGGACCTACTCGCTGGCCACCCTCATCCGCGACGCGATGCTGCGGGGGCTACCCGGCTCGACCCTCGGCCGCTGGCCCAGCCAACGGGACCTGAGCGACCGGGACCTCGGCCAGCGCGACCGCACTGCCCGGCGCGGCCGGTTCACCGAATCGGACGCGGCGGCCTAACGTCTTCGGAGTGGACTTCGCCTTCCTGCGGGAGCATCCGCACCTCTTGCCGACGTTCCTGACGCACCAGCGGATCCGGGAGACGCCGGTCGGCGGCGGATCGATCAGCAGCGCCAGCCGGTTGACGCTCGACGACGGGACCTCGCTGTTCGCCAAGACCTGGCCGCATCCGGAGGGACCGCCGCCGGGGTTCTTCGAGGCCGAGGCGAGCGGGTTGACCTGGCTCCGGGCGGCGGGCGCGGTGCCGGTGCCCGAGGTGGTCGTCGCCCTCCCCGAGTTGATCGCCCTGGAGTGGGTCGAGCCCGGCGAGCCGACCGAGGCCGGCGCCGCCCGGTTCGGCCGGGAACTCGCCCGGCTACACGCGGCCGGAGCGGACTCGTTCGGCGCGCCCTGGCCGGGCTTCATCGGCTCACTGCCGATGGACAACACGCCCAGCGACGGCCCCTGGAGCGCCTGGTACGCCGCCCGCCGGCTCCTGCCGTACGCGGTGCTCTCCCAGGAGAGCGGCGCTCTGGAAACCGACGATCTGGCCCGCGTCGAGCGCCTGGCCGAGCGGCTCGGCGACTTCGACCCCGGCGAACCGCCCGCCCGGCTGCACGGGGATCTGTGGCCGGGCAACGTGCTGTGGGACGAGTCCGGCCGCGGCTGGCTCGTCGATCCGGCCGCGCACGGCGGGAACCGGCTGACCGACATCGCCTGCCTCGGACTGTTCGGCGGGGTGGCCTACCTCGGCGTCGTTCTGGAGGCGTACGAGGAGGAGTTTCCGCTGCCGAGCGGGTGGCGCGCCGTGCTGCCCTGCCACCGGCTCTTCCTCATGCTGGTGCACACCGCCCTGTTCGGCGGCGGCTACCGCTCGGCTGTGCTCGCCGAACTCGACGAACTCGGGTTCTGAGCGGCCAGCCGCCGGGCCAGGTCGAGGTCGGCCGGGGTGTCGCAGTCGAGGTACTCCGGGAGCCGCGCTTGCGCGGGGGGCACTTCCGCTGTGCGTACCGGATAGAGATCGCGGACCCGGGGCGACGTGGTCTCCAGCGCTGCTCGCAGCGCGCCCAAGCGCCAGCACGCGACGAGGTGCTGGCGGCGGCCCTCGGCGTCGAGCAGCACGGCGGCCTCCTGATCGCCCAGGGCGGTACGCAATGCGCGGACCGTGCCCGAGGTGAGGAAGGGCAGATCGGCGGCGAGGACGGCCACCGTCTGGACATCCTCCGGCACGAGCGCCACCCCGGCGCGGAGGGCGGGCACCGGACCAGCGCCGGGCGGATCCTCCACGGTGACCACGACGTCCGGCGGAACCTCGCCGACCCGGCCGACCACGACGCGGGGTCGGGCGTCGGGAACGGCGGCCAGGACGCGGGCGAGGAGAGCACTGCCCTCGACGGTGAGCAACGGCTTCGCCACACCGCCCAGCCGCCGGGCCGCTCCGCCGGCGAGCACAACGGCCGCAAATGTCATGTGCCCAACAGTAGGCGCCGGGGAGGCTCTCGGCCGAGCCGCCAGAAATGCGTTCTGTCGGCCTACCAACCATGCGATGCCGCAAACGATATCGGCGTGGGTAGGGTTGCGGGGACTGGATCGGAGGCCCGTCATGACCGAGTTCCATCTGCTGGACGAACCCACCACGTCCGACCTGGCCGCGAAGGTGACCCAGGCGTGGCGGGACTTCGCCGGCGCACTGGCGGACGCCCTGCCCACGCTGCCGCCGAAGTCGGAACTCTTCCTGACGGTCGACCCGACCGCCTACGGGACCGGCGACGTCGTCTACTCGGTCGGGGTGACCGTCGGCGAGGACAACCTCCTGTCGGCGATGGCGGTCGGCAACGGCCTCCTGCCGTCGGGCTACAAGCTCGACCGGAGCGCGGTCGCGGCGATGATCGAGCTGGGCTGGTCGCCGCCCGGCGTCATCCCGGGCTCCCGCGAACACTTCGGCCAGACCGCCACGTCCGACCTCGCGCCGCAGCTGGCCGTGACGCTGACCCGGACGCTGCGGGACGTCTACGGCGCCCCGCACCCGGCCTTCGTCGTCTACGGCGCGCGGGACGAGGAAGAGGAGTCGATCACGCTCACCGGCCTGGGCACCGCCCGGCCCGAGTCCTCGCTCGCCCTGTCGGAGGCCGACCTCGACCTGGCCGACGGTGAAGACGGCGACGAGGACGGCCTCGACCTCGCCGAACGCGTGCGTACCGTGGTCGCGGCGCTGCTCAAGACCACCCCGGAGGAGCTGACCGTCGACCAGGACGGCGACATCGGCATCCGGGCGGGCTCCGCCATGGTCTTCGTGAAGGTCCGGGACAACCCGCCGCTGATTGACGTCTTCTCGCCGCTGCTCACCGAGGTCGAGCCGAACGAGCAGCTGTTCGTCCGGCTCTCCGACCTGACCAACCGGATGCCCATCGGCCGGCTCTACTGCACGAACGGGACCGTCTGGGCATCGGTGCCGGTGATGGGCCGCCGCTTCCAGGCCACCCACCTCGTGCTGGCGATCCAGGTCATGACCGGGCTCGCCGACGAACTCGACGACCGGCTGCAGGGCGAGTTCGGGGGCAAGCGGTTCTACAGCGAAGGCGACAAGCCCGCGCTCCCCGAGCGCACCGGCATGTACCTGTAGCGCCCCCCGCTTGCCTCCTCGCAGGAGGTGATCATTGCGTCAGCCATGCTGCTTCGCTCGGCAAAATGCCCGAATTTACGACGTGGTAGGCGCGATGATCATGGAACTGGGTTCTCGACGAGCCGGGACAGCACGATCATGCTGTGCGTACTGGTGACGAAGGGCTCGGCGCGCAACCGTTCGAGGGCCTGCTCCAGGTGAGCGATGTCGGCCGCGCGCAGATGCACGAGCGCGTCGGCCCGCCCGGAGATCGTGTACGCCCCGACGACCTCAGGATGCCGCCGAGCCGCCACGGCGATCTGCGCCGGCGTCGTCCGGCCGGTGCAGAAGAGCTCGACGAACGCCTCGGTCGTCCACCCCACCGCGGCCGGGTCGACCACCGCGGTGAAGCCCTTGATGACCCCGGCCGAGCGCAGCCGATCCACCCGTCGTTTCACCGCCGGGGCGGACAAGGACACGATCGCGCCGATCTCCGCGTACGAGGCGCGGGCGTCTGACACGAGCGACGCAATGATTCGCTTGTCGACCTCGTCAAGCTGCAACGTTTCGCCTCTCAGACGCATGAATAACGGCTGTTCGCGTCCCCAAGCCCTCCTTACTGTAGGTGAGCGTGATCTACCTGATGAGCCCGCCCGAGCACTTCGCCGTGGCGTACGAGATCAACCCGTGGATGCGGGCCGACCAGCCGGTCGATCGTGACCGTGCGGTGCGGCAATGGGAGTCCCTGCGTACTGCTCTGCTCGACCTCGGCCATCAGGTGCACGTGCTGCCGGCCGTCGCCGGGCTGCCCGACATGGTCTTCGCGGCCAACGGTGCGTTCAGCGTCGACGGGATCGTCTACGGCGCGCGGTTCAAGTACGCCGAGCGCGCCGCCGAGGCCGACGCCCACCGGGCCTTCTACGAGTCCGCCGGTGGCTGGAAGTTCGTGCCGCCAACCCAGGTCAACGAGGGTGAGGGCGACTTCGCGTACCTGCCGGGGCGAGGCCTGATCCTCGCCGGGCACGGCTTCCGCACGGAGACCGCCGCGCACGCGGAGGCCCAGGAGGTGCTCGGCCGCCCGGTGGTCTCCCTGCGGCTGGTCGACGAGCGGTTCTACCACTTGGACACCGCGCTGGCGGTCCTCGACGACCAGCGGATCACCTACTACCCGGGCGCCTTCTCGGTCAGCTCCCAGCGGGTTCTGGCGCAGCTCTTCCCGGACGCCGTGCTCGCCGATGAGGCTGACGCCCTCGCCTTCGGCCTCAACCTGGTCAGCGACGGACGCAACGTCCTCGTCAACACCGAGGCGACGGCGTACGCCGCCAAGCTGGCCGCCGCCGGCTACCGCCCGGTGCAGGTCGACCTGAGCGAGCTGAAGAAGGGCGGCGGCAGCGTGAAGTGCTGCGTCGCCGAACTGCGCCCGGCCTGATCGATCCGCCTGAGCAGTCCGGCCCCGAGCAGTCCCGCCCGAGCAGTTCCGCCTGGCGACCTGGTCAGCCCAGCGTCGCCAGGCTCCGGACGGTCACGTTCGCCAGCTTCGGGCCGTCCTTCATCACCCGGCGCAGATACCACTTCTGCAACGGCGTACGCGTCTGGTTGAAGGCGATCGTGCCCCGGGGACTGGTGATCTGGCCCAACCCGCCCAGCTTCGCGTTGATCAGGTCGCGCGACGGCTGGGCGTCGCCACATGCGCGGATCGCCTTGTCGAGCGCCTGCGCGGCGTCCCACCCGGCGACGGCGTACGCCGAGGGGGTCCGGCGGACGGTCCCGCGGAAGCGGGACGCGAAGAGCTGGTTGCTCGCGTTCGAGAGATCGGCCGAGTAGTTCATCGCCGTGTAGATGCCCGTCGCCGTCTTCTCACCGAGGCTGCTGATCGCGCTGTCCAACGCCGAGCCCTCCGTGAGATCGCCCGGGGCGTACAACTCGGCTTTGACCCCGGCCGCACGCAGCGCCTTGATGAAATTGAACGCGGTCGCCCCCGTCAGCGCGCAGAACACCGCGTCCGGGTCCAGGCCTTCGATGGCCGCCGCGATCGAGCCGACGCTCTGCGTGCTGGTCTTGAAGACGCGGTCCTTGGCGATCGCCTTGGCGTAGCCCTCGTGGAAGCCGGTGACGGCGTCGGTGCTGACAAGGTCGGCGGAGCCGACGACGGCGACGCTCGCCCCGGTCGCCTGCAGGTAGCGGCCGAGCGCGACGCCCGGCTCCTTGCCCACATAGGACGAACTCCAGATCCACAGTACGCTCTGCAGCGAGGCCGGGTTCTGGTGCGCGCTGATCAGCGGAATGTGCGCGTTTTCCACGGTGTCGCGGATCGCGAGCAGCGTCTCCGGCTGCGCCACCCCGGCGATCGCGGAGACACCCTGCTTGATGAGGTTCTCGACGGCGGCCTTGCTGTCGGCGGGCTTGTCCCGCTCCTCCGCCTGCACGATCGAGATGTCGTAGGTGCCGAACGGCTGGTTGAGATCGGTGTAGAGCTTGAACCCGTCGTAGATGTCGGAGCCGATCGCCTTCAGCTCGTCGGTCTGCGGGATCAGCAGTCCGATCGAGACCGTCCCGGTGGGGCCGCTCGCCGAACCGGCGCTGTCGCAGGCGCTCATCGCGCTCGCGGTCAGCCCGCCGAGCGCCAGGCCGCCGAGGGCTCGCAGGGCGCTGCGCCGTGGGACTAGCGGATTGCCGATCTCACTCACATGTCCTCCAAGCGGTGCCCCCCAAGGACCCGGCGAGCAAAGTCCACTTCGGCGTTCTACCGGTCAAATGCCACTAGGTCAATGCTTGATCATTGAACTGTTATCGAGAGGGGCTCGATACGCCCCCGGACGACGCGTCCGGCGATGTGATAGGCATGAGGGGTCGGGTGGCGGAGCGCGGAGGATTCATGGCTGAGGAACGGGCAGAAGACCGTAACGACGACCGGGCGACGGTCGTCGTCGTCGGGCCGGACGGGCGTCCGGTGGGCACGGTCGAGGTGCCTCAGGGCGAGGGTCAGCCGGCCGAGGAGGATCCGGCGCGCCTGGTGGAGCAGCCCGCGAAGGTGATGCGCATCGGCAGCATGATCAAGCAGCTGCTCGAGGAGGTCCGGGCGGCGCCGCTCGACGAGGCGGGCCGGCACCGGCTCAAGGAGATCCACCGGCGGTCGATCGTCGAGCTGGAGGACGGGCTCGCCCCGGAACTGCGCGACGAACTGGAGCGGCTCTCGCTGCCGTTCGAGGGGGACGCGACGCCGAGCGAGGCGGAGCTCCGGATCGCCCAGGCGCAGCTGGTCGGCTGGCTGGAAGGGCTCTTCCACGGCATCCAGGCGGCGCTGGTCGCCCAGCAGATGGCCGCCCGCATGCAACTGGAGCAGATGCGTGGCGGGCAGCAGCAGATGCGGGCGCTGCCGCCGGGCCTCACGCTCACGCCGGGCACCGGCCAGCAGCCGCCCACGGGCGACGCCCGGGGCACCGGCCAGTACCTGTAAGCGCTGTCGGCCCGCCCCGCCGCGGGGCGCTGGCACGGCCGTGAAGGCGGAACCCCGTAGGCACTGGATCACGGATCTCGGTCGAATCATGCGCCAAGATTCGACCGAGAATCCTGATCTGCCGCTAACGGCGGCGGCGGCGCTAACCACGGCGGCGGCGCGACAGCGCGCTTAAAGTGCGGCGCTGTCGGGCGGGCGACAAAATCGGTAGGACAATTGTCCTGTCGAACTCGGGATCGCCGGATCTGAAAGCGAAGCCGCCCGCCGCCTACCGTCGATCCCATGACGGACGCACTGAAACTGACCGGGGTCACGAAGGACTTCGGCTCGGTGCGGGCGGTCGACGGCATTGATCTGTCGATCGCCCCTGGGGAGACGGTGGCCCTGCTCGGCCCGAACGGCGCGGGCAAGTCCACCACGATCAACATGCTGCTCGGCCTGATCGAGCCGAGCGCCGGCACGGTCGAGGTGTTCGGGACCAACCCGCACAAGGCCGTCCGCGCCGGACGGATCGGCGCGATGCTGCAGGACGCGGGTTTCGTGCCGAACGCGACCGTGCGGGAGCTGATCGAACTCGCCCGCTCGATCTACCCGAAGCCGCTGCCCACCGGGCAGATCCTGCAGACGGCCGACCTCACCGACATCGCCAACCGGCGGCTGGACAAGCTGTCCGGCGGCCAGGCGCAGCGCGCCCGGTTCGCCTTCGCCCTCGCGGGCAACCCCGATCTGCTGGTGCTCGACGAGCCGACCTCGGCCATGGACGTGGCCAGCCGCCAGGCGTTCTGGGCGACCATGCGGTCGTACGCCGAAGGGGGCCGGACAGTGCTGTTCGCGACCCACTATCTGGCCGAGGCCGATGACTTCGCCGATCGCGTGATCGTGGTCTCCGGCGGCCGGATCATCGCCGACGGCAGCGGCGCGCAGATCAAGAAGGCCGTCTCCGGGCGTACGGTGAGCTTCGATCTCGAAGGGGCCGGGACGGCCGGGCTGGATCGGCTCCCCGGGGTGACCGCCGTCGACATCCGAGGCGATCGCGCCCTGCTGCGCAGCGACGACTCCGACGCCACCGTGCGCGCCCTGGTGACCAGCGGCCGCGCCTTCGGCAACCTCGAAGTGGCCGGTGCCGGCCTCGAAGAAGCCTTCCTCGCCCTCACCAGCGCCGCCTCGGAGGTCTGAGATGCTTGCGTACCTGAAGTTCGAGCTGCGCCGGATGTACCGCGAACCGCGGTTGATCATCCTGACCGTGGCCATGCCGGTGATCCTGTTCCTCGCCCTGGGCGGCTCGATCAAGGGCAACACGCCGGAGGACACGAAGGACATCCTCGCCTATCTGATGGTCGCGTGGGCGGCGTACGGGGCGTTGCTGGGCACCTTCTCCAGCGGTGTCGGGGTCTCCCACGAGCGCACCGCCGGGTGGCTGCGGCAGCTCCGCATCACGCCCCTGCCGCCCGCGGTCGTGGTGGTCACGAAGGCGATCGCCTGCTCCCTGGTGGCGATCCCGGCGGTGCTGGTGGTGAGCCTGATCGGGATGGCCCGGGACGTCGACTTCGGCGGCGGTCAGCTGGCCCTGCTGGTGCTCTTCATGTGGCTGGGCAGCGTTCCGTTCGCCCTGGTCGGCCTGGCCGTCGGCTTCGTCCTGCCGCCGAACCTGGCCCAGCCGGCCAGCTTCCTGGTGAGCTTCGGGCTGGCCTTCGCCGGTGGGATCTTCATCAGCACCGACGACATGCCGAAGCTGATGCGCCAGATCGTCGAGTGGTCGCCGAGCTACCGATTCACTCAGGCCGGGGTGTCGGTCCTCCAGCAGGACGCCCAGTCGGGCGCGGGCTGGGCGATCATCGCCGGATGGGCCGTCGTGTTCGCCGCGCTCGCGGCGCTGGCCTATCGACGCTCGGCAGCGGCAAAATAAACCGCGATGAAGATCTTCGCGCCGTTCATGTCGGCTGAGGAAAGGGCCCGGCTCAGCGATCCGATCACCCCGAAGGAGCTGCGCAAGCGGCGAATGATCGGCGGGGTGTGGGCGCTGGTCTGGTCCTTTCCGATCCTCAGCCTCGCGGACGACGTCCTGCGAGCCACGGACACCCCGTGGCTCGCCTTCGTGCTGTTCGCGGCGTATGTCGCCCTGTATCTCTACGTGGTCATGCGGGGGTTCGGCAGCCGGCTGCCGTTCCCGCCGCTCCGCGACCAGGCAGCGCTCTGGGCCTTCACGGTGCTCGGGATCATCCTCGCCGTGTTCTACACGCGGGAGGCGGCCGGCGGCGCGCTGATCCTCATCCTCTATGTGGCGGTGGCCGGGGTCTCGCTCTACCCGCCGCCGACGGCGTACTTCTGGGTCGGGGGCAGTTCGCTCCTCCTCGGTGGGATGGGTCTGCTCGCCGGGGACAAGCTGGGCGACGTCGCGTCGCTCGTCCTCAACGTGCTGCTCGCGACGGCGATGGTGCTGGTGGTCCGGAACATGATCCGGCTGATCCGTGAACTCGACCGGACGCGGACCGAACTCGCGAGGTCGGCGGTCGAGCAGGAGCGTCTGCGCTTCGCCCGCGACCTCCACGACCTGCTCGGTCACTCGCTGTCGCTCATCGTGGTCAAGTCCGAAGTGGTCCGGCGGCTCGCCGAACGGGACCCGGCCGCGGCCGCCAAGGAGGCCGCGGAGATCGAGCAGGTCGGGCGCCAGGCCCTGGCCGAGGTCCGCGAGGCGGTCACCGGTTACCGCGAACGCCCGCTCTCCGACGAGCTGCACGGGGCCCGCGAGGCGCTCACGGACGCCGGCATCGAGACGACCATCCGGCTCGCCGTCCGCACCGACGAGTTGCCGTCCGCTGTGGATCAGGCTTTCGCCTGGGTGGTACGCGAGGCGGCCACCAACGTCATCCGCCACAGCGGTGCGCGTACCTGTCGGATGCTGCTGGACCGCAGCGCGGCCGCATGGTCGCTGACGGTACGCGACGACGGACGGGGCGGCGGTTCGGCCGTGAGCGAGGGCAACGGCCTGCGAGGGTTGCGTGAGCGTCTGACGGCGCTGGACGGAACGCTGACCGTGGGCGCGCCCGGGTTCACCTTGCGCGCGGACGTGCCGCGAGAAGGGAGTGCGGGGTGATCCGCGTGCTGCTGGCCGAGGACCAGGGGATGATGCGCGGCGCGCTGGCGCTGCTCCTCGGGCTGGAGGAGGACATCGAGGTCGTGGCGCAGGTCGACCGGGGTGACCTGGTCGTGTCGGCGGCACGGGAGCACCGGCCTGACGTCGCCCTGCTGGACATCGAGATGCCTGGCCGGACCGGTCTCGACGCGGCCGCCGACCTGCGGACCGAGGTGCCCGACTGCAAGGTCGTCATTCTCACGACCTTCGGACGGCCCGGCTACCTTCGGCGCGCCATGGACGCCGGCGCCCGAGGCTTCCTCGTCAAGGACGGGCCGGTCGAGGAGCTCGCGTCGTCGATCCGCAAAGTGCTGGCCGGGCAGACCGTCGTCGACCCGGCGCTGGCCACCGCGGCCCTGGCGGCCGGGCCGAATCCGCTCACCGACCGGGAACGCGACGTCCTGTCGGCGGCGGTCGACGGGGCGACGATCGCGGAGATCGCGACGCGGCTGCACCTGTCGGAGAGCACCGTTCGCAACTACCTCTCCGCCGCCATCGGCAAGACCGGTACGCGTAACCGGATGGAAGCGGTGCAGGCGGCCCGAGCGCAGGGCTGGCTGTAGTCCTTACGGGAAAAGGCGTTCGAGGTACTCGGCGACCCCGTCGGCATCGTTGGCGGCCGTCACCTCGTCGGCCATCCCGAGCAGGATCGGATGGCCGTTGGCGACCGCCACCCGATGACCTGCCCAGGCGAAGCTGGCCACGTCGTTGAGCTGGTCGCCGAAGACGAGGACGTCGGCCGGGTCGATGCCGAGCAGTTCGGTCACGACGGTGAGCCCGGTCGCCTTGTCCACGCCGTGCGGGTGGATCTCCACGAACCCCGGCCACGCCTGGATGATCTCGACGTCACGGTGCCGCGCCTCCTGCGTCAGGCGCGCCCCCAGCTCCGGAGCGACCTGGAGGAAGCCCTTGATGATCGAGGCGGCGAACATCTCGTCCCGCGTACGCAGCTCGATCGGGTCGGGGTAGGGCCACTGCTCCCATTCGCTCCACAGTGGCGCGTTTTCGGCGTCGAGCGCCTCGACGGTCAGCTGCAACGGGCCGAACTCCGCCTCCAGCTGCGGCATCAACTCGGCCAGCACGCGGCCGGAGAAGCGCAGATCCCGCAGTACGCGGGGCTCCTCCCCGGTGAGGTCGAGCACCCGTCCGCCGCCGCCGAGGACGAAGTAGTCCGCGCTCGGCAGGTCGCCCCGGGACATGCCGGTCAGCCGCGGCCCCCGACCGGTCGCGCCGACGATGGGAATCCCGGCATCGCGTACGCGGTCGAAGGCGGCGTCAGTCCGGGCGGAGACTGTGCCGTCGGTCCGGACGATCGTGCCGTCCAGATCGGTGACGACGAGCTTCGGCCGCTTCGCCTGGGGAGCGAAGTCCGGCCCGGCGAGGCGGGCCGGACGACTCGGAACGGTCACTTGATCGGTTCGAGCAGGTCGCGTCCGCCGAGGAAGGGCTGCAACGCCTTCGGCACCCGGACCGACCCGTCGGGCTGCTGGTGGTTCTCCAGCAGCGGCACGAGCATCCGGGTGGTGGCCAGCGTGCCGTTCAGGGTCGCGACCGTCTGCGACTTGCCGTCCGCGTCGCGGTAGCGGATGTTGAGCCGCCGCGCCTGGAAGGTCGTGCAGTTCGAGGTGCTCGTGACCTCGCGGTAGCGGCCCTGGCTCGGCAGCCACGCCTCGCAGTCGTACTTGCGGGCCGCGCTCGAACCGAGGTCGCCGGCGGCGGTGTCGATCACCCGGTAGGGCAGCTCCAGCTTGCCGAGCAGCTCCTCCTCCCAGGCCAGCAGGCGCTTGTGCTCCGCCTGCGCCTCCTCGGGGGCGCAGAACACGAACATCTCGGCCTTGTTGAACTGGTGCACGCGGATGATGCCCCGAGTGTCCTTGCCGTAAGACCCCGCCTCCCGGCGGAAGCAGGTCGACCAGGCGACGTAGCGTCGCGGTCCGTCGATGTCCAGGATCTCGTCCTTGTGGTACGCCGCCAGCGGCACCTCGCTCGTGCCGACGAGGTAGAGGTCGTCGGCCGGGAGGTGGTAGACCTCCGTGGCGTGGGCGCCGAGGTAGCCGGTGCCCTCCATCGACTCCGGCTTCACCAGCACGGGCGGCACCATCGGGATGAAGCCGTTCTCCACCGCCTGCTGGATGCCGAGCTGGAGCAGGGCGTTCTCGAGGAGAGCGCCGATCCCGGTCAGGTAGTAGAAGCGAGCGCCCGAGACCTTCGCCCCGCGCGGAGTGTCGATCGCGCCGAGCAGCTCGCCGAGCGCGAGGTGATCCCTCGGGTCGGCGATGTCGGGCTTGACCCCGACCTCCTTGAGCACGACGTAGTCGTCCTCGCCGCCGGGCGGGGTGTCCGGCTCGACCAGGTTCGCCACGGCGAGCTGAGCCTGGCGCAGCTCCTCCTCGGCCTCCCCGGCCGCCGACTCGGCCGCCTTGACCTCCGCGGCGAGCTGCTTCGTGCGCTCCAGCAGGGCGGTCTTCTCGTCGCCCTGCGCATGCCGGATCGAGTTGCCCAAGGTCTTCTGCTCGGCCCGCAGCGCCTCGAAGCGCTGCACGGCGGACCTGCGCGCCTCATCCGCACTCAGCAGGCGCTCGACGGACGACTCGCTCTCGCCGCGGGCGCGCTGGCTGGCTCGGAAGAGGTCCGGGTCGTCCCGGAGCAGGCGCAGATCAATCATGCGACAAGCCTACCGAGCGCCGTTGATCTGTCTCACCTCGGTTTCGGTGCGCCGATCGGTCAGCGTACGGGGTCACGGTGAGGTCGGCGACGGCGTCCACGTCGTCGTCGTAGATCGGCTCGTCCAGGAGCATCCGGCGACGGCGGGCGGCGAGACTCAGCACCATGGCCAGCGTGGCCGCGACGGGCGCGGCCAGGGCCAGGTAGAGGCCCACCTCCAGCTGACTGGTCGCACTGGCGGGCGCGCCGATGATGTAGGTCGCCACGATCTGCCGCCCGCCGAGCGCGATCAACGAGACGAGCAGGACCAGCAGCATCGTGCTCAGACCCGCTCCGGCCAGCATCAGCGGCCGCCGCTGCCGCCGGCGTCCGAGGATCGCGGTCGCGGTGATCGCGCCGAGGCCCATCATCCCGACCAGGTACGCGTAGCCGACCCCGGTGTTCGTGGCATACGTGACGATGTCGGTGTTGTTGATGGACGCGTACTCGGCTGCGGTCACCAGACGGGTCGTCTGCCAGGGATACATCAGCGAGCCGAAGAAGCACGCCACACTCAACGCGGCCAGCAGCGGCGCCACGAGCGGCGGCAGGGTGAACTGCGGCGCACGGAACCGAGACGCGGCCGAGGCGGGCGAGCCGAACTCCAAGACGTCTTCCGACATCAGGTCATTCTGACGCGGAACGGCCCGCCGCGCTGTCCGCTCGGCGGGCCGAACAAGGGGGCGCTCAGTTGCCGAGCAGGCCGCCCAGCATGCCGCCGCCACCGGCCTGCTGGCCGGAGCCGTGGCCCGCCATGCCCTGCGGCGGCTCCTCGGACGGCTGGACGACGACGAATCCCTGGCCGGTGAAGCTCATCGTGAAGGCCTCGCCGGTGCTCCGGCCGATCAGGGTGCCGAGTCCGAGCTGGTCGGCCCGGTGGTAGCCGGTCTGCAGGCTGGCCGACCAGCAGATGGCGGCCTGGGGGTCGGCGTAGGTGGGCGCGTCGACGGTGAGGACGACGGGCGTGCCCGCGGTGGTGATCGCGATCCGGCCCTTGCCGCTGAACACGCAGTTGAACAGGCCGGCCGAGGAGAGCATGCCCATGCCCTGAACCATCTTGATGTCGTAGTTCAGGGTCGGCTCGAAGGCGAGCACGTTGGCGCCGTTGATGGACAGCGCGTCACCGTGGTCCAGGTCGATCAGGTGGATGTCGGCGGCGCGGTCGGCGAGGAACAGGTCGCCCCGGCCGGTCACCTTCATCAGCGGTACGCCTTCGCCGGTGATCGCCTTCTTGATCCACTTGCCGACGCCGCCCGAGCCGAGCGCCTGGAACTGCATCTGACCCTGGTACGCGACCATGGCGCCGGTCCGAGCCATGACCTCGCCGTTCAGCTCGACCTTCAGCATCTTCGAGTTCTGGAGGCGCAGCCCGGGCTCGGTGGACTCCTTCTCCAGGTTCTCCGCGGAAAACAGCGCACTGCGCATGGGGGTGCTCCTTGGCGGGATTACGAGGGTGTGGAAAAGCAGCCTACGACGCCCCCGCAAGTGTCGGCCGCCGCCTTTAGGATCGGAACGCTCGCACTCATGGGGGAGGAAACATGCGGCTCAGGGCCGGCGTGCTCGCGGTGGCTTTGTTCTTCGGCGTGCTGGTCCCGGCGGGTCCGGCGCAGGCGGTCGCCGCGACCGGATTCGTCTATCGCAACGGATCGACGTTGATGCTGGATGGGCTGCCCTATCAGTTCGTCGGCTTCAACGCATACGGAATGGCCGGCTGCGCCACCGGTGCGGCCTGGACGGCCGGCCAGATGGACGCCTACTTCGCCGGCCTGCCGCCGCTGAGCCTGACCCGAGTGTGGGCCTTCGCCCCCTCGCTGTCGCCGGTGACGACCACCGCGCTCGACCTGATCATCGCCAAGGCGGCGGCGCATCGACAGAAGGTGATCTTCTCGCTGGCCGACGGGCCCAGCAACTGTGAGAAGGACGGTGCCAACAACCCGGCCGTCAATGACAGCGGCAAGACCCGCGCCTGGTACCAGACCGGTTATCAGACGGTCTACCTGCCGTGGGTCGCCCAGGTCGCGCAGCGCTACAGCACGTCGCCCGCCGTCGGCATGTGGGAGATCATGAACGAGCCGGGTCACCGCACATCCATCGCGTCGGCGGACAAGCCGGCGTTTCTGACCGAGATGCGGTCGTTCTTCGACACCGTGGCGGCTGCCATCAAGAACGCCGACCCCAACCACCTGGTCGAGAGCGGGACGCTAGCCGAGTACACGAACGGCACGACGGACTACGCGTACGTGCACGGTGGGCCCAATGTGGACGTCGGCAGCCTGCACGAGTACGACTACGACTACGACGGCAACAGTGACGGCGTGCTCGACCGGGCGATCGTCTCGCCGCACCTGTCGCCTACGCGTACGGCGATGCAGAGCATCAACAAGCCGCTCATCATCGGCGAGAGCGGTGTCAAGGCGGGCGCCGGCACCTGCTCGGCCACGAACTACAGCACCGGCGCGGTGATCACCTACACCACGGACGTCGCGACGCGTGCGGGCGCGATCCTGCAGAAGTTCGACAGCTACCTCACGCAATCGGGTGTGTCCGGCGTCCTCGTCTGGAATCGCAGCCTGGCCGATCCGACCGGCTGCGGGCTGGCGGTCGGGCCGAGCGATCCGGCGATCGCGGCGATCACCGGTTACCTGCCGCCGGGCAGCTGGTCCGCGGCGCCCACGGGCCAGGTGCGCATCCAGGCCCGCAACAGCGGGAAGTGCCTGGACGTCTCCGGGCACAGCCTGGCCGACGGTGCGGCGCTTCAGCAGTACACCTGCTGGACGGGGTCGAACCAGAAGTTCACCTTCGCCGCCGCGAACGCGTACTACTACCGCGTCCAGGGCGTGGAGAGCGGGAAGTGCCTGGACGCGCAGACGGCGGCGGAGAACACGCAAGTCGTCCAGTGGACCTGCGGATCGGGCGGCAGTCAGTCGTTCCGGCTCGTGCCGACCGGTGACGGCTACCTCCGCCTGGTCGAGGCGGCGACGGCACGATGTCTGACGATCGCGGGCGCGAGCACCGCCGACGCCGCTCGGCTCGTGCTGAGCGACTGCACCGACCTCACGCATCAGCAGTTCAGCTTCGTCTGAGACGCGTACGGCGGTTCGGCTGCGGCTCAGTCCCAGCCGAGTTCGTGCAGGCGTTCGTCGGAGATGCCGAAATGGTGGGCCAGCTCGTGGACCACCGTCACGGCGACTTCCTCGACGACGTGGTCCTCGTCCTCGCACATCCGCAGGGTCGGACCGCGGAAGATCAGGATGCGGTCCGGCAGCACGCCCGAGTAGTCCCAGCCCCGGTCGGTCAGGGCATGGCCCTCGTAGAGGCCGAGCAGGTCGCCCTCGCCGGGCGGCGGTTCGTCCTGAACCAGGATCACCACGTTGTCCAGCAGGCGCAGCAGCTCCTGCGGCACCTCGTCGAGGGCCTCGCCGACCAGCTCCTCGAAGCGTTCGCGCGACATCTCGACGGGCATGGCCTCACGCGCCGTCGGTACGCAGCCGGGCCAGCCAGGCGGCGGAGTCGGCGTAATCGGGGTCGGCCAAGCCGGCGGGCGGCGGCACCGGCCGGTCCACCGTGCCGGGCGGCACTGCGCGCGGGTAGCTGCCGAGGAAACGTACGGCGGCGCAGATCCGGCGCAGCCCTTGCAGCGCCTCGCCGACTCGGGCGTCGGCCACGTGACCCGTGCAGTCCAGGAAAAAGGCGTACCGGCCGAGGGCCTCGCCGGTGGGGCGGGACTCGATCCGGATGAGGTTCACCCCGCGAACGGCCAGTTCCGTGAGCACCGCGAGCAGTGCGCCCACCCGGTCGTGGGCGATGAAGACCGCCAGCGACGTGATGTCGTCGCCGGTCGGCGCGGGCGGCGGGGCCGGCCGGGAGAGCAGCACGAACCGGGTGACCGCGTCGGGATGGTCGGCGATCTTGTCGGCGAGCAGGGCCAGCCGGAATCGGCCGACCGCGATCGGCGCGCAGATCGCCGCGTCCACTGTCCCCGCCGCGGCGTCCTGGGCGGCAGCGCCGTTCGAGAGCACGTCGATGACGGTGGCGTCGGGCAGGTGCGCCCGCAGCCAGGCCCGGCACTGGGCGCTCGCCTGCGGATGAGCGGCCACCGACCTCACCTGGTCCAGGGTCATGCCGGGGCGGGCCGCCAGCACGAACTCGACCGGAATCACCACCTCGCGGGTGATCACCAGAGGATCGCCGACGCCCAGCTCGTCGAGGGTCACCCCGACCTGGCCGCCGACGGAGTTCTCCATGGGCACCAGGGCGGCGTCCGCTTCGCCGTGCCGCACTGCGTCCAGCGCCTCCGGGACGCTGCGCGACGGCGTACGCGTGCCACGCCCGGCCGCCGGGATGGTCAGCAGCGCCTGCTCGGTGAAGGTGCTCTCCGGGCCGAGATAGACGAATCGGGTCGGTGGTACGCCTGGCATGATCCCACCTTACGGCGCGGACGGCTCAGCTACAGCGGGCGGCGGCCAGCAGCCCGGCGGGGGCCTGCGTGCGTACCGTGATCGTGCAGACGTCCGATCCGGCGGTGACGATCTGGAGCGCGGCCGGCGCACCTTTCGTGACGACGACCAGCGCGTCCTTCCCCGGAGCCTGGACGATGGTGTACTGCCAGGCTCCGGAGCAGAGCGGGCCCGTGGTCACCGAGACCGTCCCGGTCTTAGGCAGGAGCCTCGTCTTCGCCCGGACGGTCGCCACCACCTGGTCGCCGCTCGGATTGCCGAGGCAGGCCACGTAGTAGCTCTCGGAGAAGGTCGGCGCCGTGCTCGGCGTCGCCGAGGCCTGCGGCAGCGGTGGCCGAGTCGTCTCCACGACGACCGAGGGGCTAGGCACCGGTACGCCCTGTTCCCGCAGATCAGGCGGCTTTCCGCAGCCCGCCGCGAGCAGAACGGCGGTGGCCGCGGTGGCGAGGACGAGGGGGCGGATCCGAGGCACCGGGGAAGTCCTCTCGGGGTCGGCGTACGCCTGGGGGCTTCAGGCCGCCTTGATCCTATGTCCCGCGCCGGTCAATGCGGCAAGAGCGGCGTTGAGGCGTACCGCCGGGACGAGGACGTAATCGGTGTCGAAGGTGGAGAACGCGAAGATGTTCACCCGGGCCTGGGCCAGCGGCGTGGCGATCGACGCGAGGATCCCGGTCAGGGTCAGCGCCATCGGCCCGTTCACCTCGAAGCAGCGCCAGCCGGTCTCGACGACCGCCCCGGCCGGTACGCGATCCGCCCGGCAGATGACGGAGGTCTCGGTCGGAGTCCACGTCAAGGAGACGACCCCGGAGTCGGCGGCGCCACCAGCGGCCGACCGGGCTCGCGCACCGGGCCGCGAAGCCGACGGCAGCAGCTCGACGGGGAACGGCGCGCCGGCCGGGAGGCGGCAGACCGCGTACACGTCGGCGAGGAGGGTCAGATCGACGCCCACCGGTGCGCCGTGCGGCCTAGCCCCGGTGGGCTGCTCGCCGCCCAGCGTCTCCATGCCACGCAATCTACGTCCCCGGGGGCCTGAAGCGCTGCGACGATCACCACAAGTGCGATCGATCTCGCACGGTGTGCCCGGTAGGCGGGGCTCAGATCTCGCAGAAGAAGGTCAGCGAACCCACGGCGACGCCGTCGGCGTGCAACGGCGTGGCGATCGCGTCGAGCGTCCGGGTCTGGGACTCCTCGCCGCGCGGCGCGGCGGGCACGGCGTTGGTGCGGACGCGAATGAGCCCCCGGGCCAGTCGGCCGGAGGCGACCGCCAGCAGGGGCGGGATGAGTTCACGCTCGGGCTCGGGCAGCTCGGCGCCGTTCGCGGTGAAGTCGATGAGGTGCAGCGAGTCCGGCAGGCGCTCGCCGACCCAGGGATGCCGCAGGCCGAGCAGATTCGCGCAGGACGGCGTCGTCGCGACGATGGTCGCCGAGGCGTCGATGATCAGCGCTGGTTCGGCCGATTCCACCACCGCCGTCACCCAGCGGCTCAGCTCTTCGGGGACGGTGACCGGAGGACGCCAGTCGGGCGTGACGCTGGTCGACAGCGACAGTTCGACATGCGTCACACGTGTCTCCCTTCGCCGCGGCGGAATACCCGCACGGTACTCCGGTGTGGCGAGCTTGTCACTCGTCGTGTCTGCCGGTGGAGAACCACTGGTAACCGTTCGCCGGCTCGTTGATCCAGGTCCACGGGTTGCGAGCCACGTCGGAGAGCTTCTGCGCGGTCAGCGCGGAGATGCGCTCGCCGCCGCCGAGCAACGCTCGGTGCAACTCGCGGTAGGTCGTGATGACGCAGTCCTTGGGCAGACCGTAGACGGTGACGACGCCGCGGCCGAGCAGTGCGAGGACCGCCACGACCGGGATGGTGTGCCCGACCGCCTGCGAGATGGCCTTGCTGGCCCGCTTGGCGTCCTTGCGTGCGGCCGGGATGTACGCCGGTCGCCGTCCCTTGATCTGGACGACGTCCCCCGCGACGAGGACGCGCTTCGATCCGATGTCGACAACGGTGACCGAGAAGACGCCACCTGGGCCGAAGGCGAGGAAACCGCCATGAGTGTCGGCCGCCCGCCCCGGCGCCGAGGCGGTCTGTGCGCTCGTGGTCGCCACGGAATGCGGCCACTCCACGAACTGCCACGCCGGGCCGAGTTGGTTGAGGTGGTTCGCCACACGAGTGCCGGCTGCCTCCTGCCGAATCCGGGCCTTCTCCTCACGCTGGCGGCGGACCCGGTCGAGCGGGCCCTCCTTCAGCGCGTCCAGGGCAGGAATCTTCGGCGTCGACAGAGGAATCGGGCGGACGGGGAATGTGGTCATGGTGGGCCTCCGGCGTTCCGCGGCACTCATTGAGTTGTATCCGTCACAATACGTGACTGATCCCGACGCGCGACAGGGGTCCGAGGCGGAATGACATCTCATTCACGAGGCGTGAATATAGCGACATCCCGATTTTTACGGAAAACGCCGGGCGACGGGATTCCGACCTACTCTGGCACACGTGGATGGTGTGCGCTATGTGGACAGCGAGGTCGGGCGGCTACACACGGTGCTGCTCCATCGGCCCGGTCCGGAGCTGGCCCGGCTGACCCCGCGAAACAACGACACGCTGCTCTTCGACGGCATTCCGTGGGTCGGCCGCGCCCAGGAGGAACACGACGCGTTCGCCGCCCGGCTGCGGGAACACGACGTCGAGGTCCTCTACCTCACCGATCTGCTCACCGACGTGCTCGGCATCGAAGCCGCGCGGGCCGAACTCGTCGACGCCGTCCTGGCCGACGTTCGGCTCGGCGACTCACTGCGGCGGCGCGTACGCGATCATCTGGGGTACCTCGACCCGCCGAGCCTCGCGCGCGTCCTCACCGCCGGTCTGGCGCATGAGGAACTCACGTCCGGCGCCGGACTGGTCTACCGGACGATGGACCGGCTCGACTTCGTCGTGGATCCCCTGCCGAACCTGCTGTTCACGCGGGACTCCTCGGTGTGGATCCGGGATCGGGTGGCGGTCACCTCACTGGCGATGAACGCCCGCCGCCGGGAGACCAGCATCACGCACGCCGTCTACGAGCACCATCCCCGCTTCGCCGGGGTGGCGACGGCGTACGACCCGTGGCTGGAACCGTTGGAAGGCGGGGACGTCCTGCTCCTCGCGCCCGGTGTGGTCGCGGTCGGCGTCGGCGAGCGTACGACGCCGGCAGGGGCGGAACGACTGGCCCGGGCCTTGTTCGCCCAACCCGATCCGTTGGCGCACACCGTGCTGGCGGTGCCGATCGCGCAGACGCGGGCCACCATGCACCTCGACACGGTGTGCACGATGGTCGACATCGACACCGTCCTCATGTATCCGAACATCGCCGACGATCTGGTCGCGTACACGCTGACCCCGGGTGACACCGAGCCCGCCGTGAGCGGGCCGGATCCGTTCCTCCGCGCGGCGGCCAAAGCCATGGGGATGGACCGGCTGCGGATGCTCCACACCGGACTCGACTCGGTCACGGCGGAACGGGAGCAGTGGGACGACGGCAACAACACGCTGGCGATCGCACCGCGGCTGTGTGTGGCCTACGAGCGCAACGTCGAGACCAACGCTCAACTGGAACGGGCCGGTATCGAGGTGATCCGGATCCCCGGCTCGGAGCTGGGCTCCGGCCGGGGCGGTCCGAGATGCATGTCGTGCCCGATCTCGCGGCAACCCCTCAGTTGATCAGTCTCTCGCGGAGTCGATCAGGGCCGCGGGGACGCGACACACCGGTCGATCACGACCACTAGTTCATGATCGCGCGGAAAAAGGGCGAGGTTAGCGGAGGGTGAGCTGGCGGCCGATCAGGCCCTGCTTGGCCTTGCGTGCCTCGGGCGTGAGCTCCTTGCCGAGGGCGGCCTCGAAGCGCGTGGCGAACGCGGCGAGCGCGTCCTCCCAGTCCGTCGCCTCGCTGTCGACCGGCAGGTCCCACACCGGGACGAGACGGCCGTGCGCGCGGAACATCCCGGCGAACCGGGTCTGCTCCCCGAGTACGAGTTCCCCGGCGGCGCCGAGCGTGGCGAGCGCGTCGAGCGCCTCGCTCTCGGCGTACGGAAGAACCCAGCGGATATGGGACTTCTCCCCCATGCGCGTCCAGTACGCCGCCTTCACCGCCGCCATCTTCGTGGTCGGCGCGATCGCCTGGTTGGCCGACTCGAGCGAGGCCGCCACTCCGGGGTCGTCGTCCTGCCCCTCGTCCAGCCAGAAGCCGAACGTCTCGTGCATGGTGATGTCGAGCGGGCCGTCCACGAGGAGGTCGCCGAGGCGCTCACCCTGGCCCGGCAGCGCCGGTACGGCGACCGATTGACCGGGCGAGGTCTCCAGCGCGTTCAGCAGGGCCACCGCCAGGTCGCGGTTGGGGTCGCCGGACTGGACGTGCCGTTGGAGGCCGAGCAGGATGCGGCCGTCCGCCTTGACCATCGCCGGCCACGCCATCGGCAGGATGGTGGCCAGCGTGATGTCGCGGTCGCCGTACTTCTCGGTCAGGTCGGCGTTCAGTTTCAGCGGCGCGGTGGCGGCCGGGACCAGCTCGCGCAGGGCGATCCACTCCGGCTCGTCGGTCAGACCGGCGAACGGCACCGCCACGAAGACGTCGCGGACCTTGGCTTTCTTGGGCGCGGCGGACTTGGCCGCGACACGGGCTCGCTTGCTCACTCGCGAAGCCTAGCCGAGCAGGTCATGATCATTGCGCCAGCCATGTCGCTACACCGGACATTTCGCGAGCGGAAACAGCATGGCTGGCGCAATGATCACGCCATGCGGCGCAATGAGCGCGCGGCGAGACGGCGCGGCGGTGGGTACGCGAGGGGGTCAGCGTTCGAGGATGGCGACGACGCCCTGGCCCCCGGCGGCGCAGATGGAGATCAGCCCGCGTCCGCTGCCACGCGTGGCGAGCGACTTGGCGAGGGTCGCCACGATCCGGCCACCGGTCGCCGCGAACGGGTGACCCGCCGCCAGCGAGCTGCCGCGTACGTTGAGCTTCGTCCGGTCGATCGGGCCGAGCGCCTTCTCCAGGCCCAGCTTCTCCCGGCAGAACTCTTCGGACTCCCAGGCGGCCAGCGTCGCCAGCACCTGCGAGGCGAACGCCTCGTGAATCTCGTAGAAGTCGAAGTCCTGCAAGGTCAGCCCGTTGCGGGCGAGCAGTTCGGGTACGGCGTACACGGGCGCGGTGAGCAGGCCCTCCGGGTGCGGATTGCGCGGCGTGAAGTCCACGGCGGCGGTCTGTGCGTCGACGAAGTACGCCTGCACGGGCAGGTGATGCGCCTCGGCCCACTCATCTGTGCCGAGCAGCACCAAGGCTGCGCCGTCCGTCAACGGCGTCGAGTTGCCCGCGGTCATCGTGGGGTTCTCGCCGCGTACGCCGAAGACCGGCTTCAACCTCGCCAGCTTGTCGAGCGTGCCGTCGCCGCGCAGGTTCTGATCCCGCGACAGGCCCAGATACGGGGTGATCAGGTCGTCGAGGAACCCCTCGTCGTACGCCGCGGCGAGGTTGCGGTGCGAGTCGAGGGCGAGCTCGTCCTGCGCCTCCCGGGTGATGCCCCACTTGAGTGCGGTGAGCGCCGCGTGCTCGCCCATCGACATCCCCGTACGCGGTTCGGCGTTGCGCGGGATCTCCGGCTGGAACGGCTGCAACGGCCGCAGTTTCAGCGCGGCCTGCATCCGGCCGCCGAGCGTACGGGCCTGGCTCAGTTCGAGCAGCGCCTTCCGGAAGCTCTCGTTCAGGGCCAGCGGCGCGTCGCTCGTCGTGTCGACGCCGCCGCCGATGCCCGAGTCGATCTGGCCCAGCGCGATCTTGTTGGCCAGGTAGATCACGCTCTGCAGACCGGTTCCGCAGGCCTGCTGGAGGTCGACGGCCGGCGTACGCCCGTCGAGGGTCGAGCCGAGGACCACCTCACGGGTGAGGTTGAAGTCCCGGCTGTGCTTGAGGACCGCACCGGCGGCGACCTCGCCGATCCGCTCACCGGCCAGCCCGAACCGGGCGACCAGGCCGTCCAGCGCCGCGCCGAGCATGTCGGAGTTCGACGCCTTCGCGTAGCGGCCGTTGGAGCGGGCGAACGGAATCCGATTCCCGCCCAGGACGCCGACCCGTCGTACGTTTCTCATGGCGTATAACTTACTCGCGAGTAAGATCGGTGGGTATACCAATGGGTACAGTCAACCTTATGTCGGACCGTTACGCGTCGTTCGCACGCAGCGCCGGTGGCAGTGTCCTGGTCAAGCGACTCGGCCTGCCCAACCCGCCCAGTCTCCGCCGCTACGACGCGGACCACCCGCTCGCCGGGCCGGTGCGGGTCGCGGGGGAGGGCCGGTTCGCCTCGGGCGTCGAGGGCTGGTACCCCGCCCCGACCGACGGCGCGAAACTGGGTGGCCTCGTCCTGGACGCCACGACCCTCGCCACCGTCGAGGACCTGCGCGATCTCTACGACACCGTCCACCCGATCGCGCGTGGCTTCGCCTCCGCCGGTCGCGTGATCGTCCTGGCCGCGCTGCCCGCCGAGGCCCCGTCGGTCGAGGCCGCCGCGGTGCGCCAGGCCGTCGAGGGCTTCACCCGCAGCCTCGCCAAGGAGGTGGGTCGCGGCACCACCGTTCAACTGGTACGCACAGCGGAGTCCACGGATGCGGAAGCCCTGCGCTCCACGCTGGACTTCTTCCTCTCCGGCCGATCGGCCTACGTGGACGGTCAGGTGGTGACCGTGGGCGCCCCGGTGGGGCCGTTGTCGCAGGACACCCTGGCGGGCAAGGTCGCCTTGGTGACCGGGGCGGCGCGGGGGATCGGGGCGGACATCGCCCGGGTGCTCGCCCGCAACGGCGCCCACGTGGTCTGTCTCGACGTTCCGAGCGCAGGTGACTCCCTCGCCGCTGTCGCCAACTCGCTCGGTGGTACGGCGTACCAGTCGGATCTGGCGGTGGAGAACGCGGCCGCGCGCCTCGTCGACCACCTGAAGGACCGCCATGGCCGAGTCGACGTGGTCGTGCACAACGCGGGCATCACGCGGGACAAGACGCTGGCCAACATGCGCCCGGACCAGTGGGACCAGGTCTTGGCGGTGAACCTCGCCGCACCGGTACGCGTGACCGAGGCGCTGCTGGCGGCCGACCTGATTCCGGCGGGCGGCCGGATCGTCGGCGTGTCCTCGGTAGTGGGTCTGTCGGGCAACCGCGGCCAGACGAACTACGCGACCTCGAAGGCGGGCGTCGCCGGCTGGGTACGCGCGCTGGCCCCGACGCTGGCCGAGCGCGGCATCACGGTGAACGCGGTCGCGCCGGGCTTCATCGAGACCGCCATGACCGCCCACCTGCCGCTGGTGGTACGCGAAGGCGGCCGCCGCATGAACTCGCTGGCCCAGGCCGGCCTGCCGATCGACGTCGCCGAGACCATCGGCTACTTCGCCGAACCCGGCTCGGCCGGAGTCACCGGCAACGTGCTGCGGGTCTGCGGCCAGCAGATGCTGGGGGCGTGATGCTGCTCCGTGCGGCTGCCACGTTGATCCCCCGGCCCCGGCCGGCGGTCCTGCCGTCCACCGTGGTGGAGTTCTCCGCCACCGCGTCGGTCACCGCGGTGGCCGCCTATAACGCGGTGTGCGGATTCCCGCTGCGCTCCACGATGCCCGCGACATACCCGCACATCATGGCGTTCGGGCCGACCATGCGCCTGATGTCGGGCGGCGACTTCCCGTTTCCGGTGGTCGGATTGGTGCACATAGCCAACTCGTACGTCGTGCACGGACCGCTGCCGTTGGGCGCTTCGCTCGACTTCTCGGTCGTTGCGCGCGATCTCCGGGCTCATCGGCGGGGGCGGCAGTTCGACGTCGTCACCACCGCATCCCTCGACGGTTCCGTCGTCTGGGAGGAGACGTCGACCTACCTGCGGCGGGGGAAGACCACTGCGGAGGTCGCCGCCGACGCGGACGACGCTTCGCTGGACGGGCCGCCTTCGGCGGTCCTCCGGTTCGCCGCTGACGCGGGACGGCGGTACGCCGCCGTCTCCGGCGACTACAACCCCATCCACACTTCGCGGCTGGGCGCGCGCGCCTTCGGCTTCGCGCGCCCCATCGCACATGGGATGTACACGCTTGCGCGTGTCCTTGCCGCTACGCGGGTTTCCGCTGACGCGGCTACGGCTCGCTTCCGCTCGCCTATCCTGCTCGGCCGGTCGGCCGAGCTGCGCGCCACCTCGGCTGCCGCCGAGGTCCGCTCAGGAGAGCGGGTGCACGTATTCGTCGAGTTGGCATGATCAGGGTCATTTCCCTGTCGCCATAGCAGCATGGAAATGACCCTGATCATGGAACTCATCCACAGGGGCTACCCAGCACCGCTGCGCCACCTTTGAATTATCTCCGTGGATGTCTTAGCGAAACTGCTGGTGCTTCAGGAGAAGATCGCCACCGACGCGCAGCTGGCCGAGGTCGGCGTCACGCCCGGAATGCTCCGGTGGAAGCTGAAACGCGGGGACTGGCAGCGCGTACTGCCCCGGGTCGTGGCCGCCTTCTCCGGTGCGCTCACCCGGCGGCAGCAGTTCATCGCGGCCGGCCTCTACGCCGGCGCTCGGGCGCAGATCGCCGGGCTGAGCGCGCTGGAGATCCACGGCTTCCGGTATCTCCCTCGCGAGTCGGCAATCGACGTGCTGGTCCCGCATGAGCGGCGGCTGCGGCGCGTACCACGAGTGCGGTTGCACCGCACGGATCGCCTCGACCCCACGGAATGGCCCTACGCGGGATGCGTACGCGTCTGCTCACCCGCCCGTGCCGTCGTGGACGCGATGCGTACAGGTCATGACTCCCGGACGATCCGTGGCGTGGTCACTGAAGGAATCCAGCGGGCGATCACCACGATCCCCGACCTGCGACGCGAGCTGGAGTTCGCCCGGCGCAACGGGACCGCCGTCCTCCGCGCGGTCGTCGACGAAGTGGCCGACGGCGTGCGGTCGGCGCCGGAGGCGGACTTGCGACGGCTGACGAAACAGAGCCTGATCCTGCCGGCGATCAGCTGGAATCCGCAGCTGATGGACGCCGCCGGCGACGACTTGCCGACGCCCGACGGCTACCTGGAGGAAGCCGCGCTGGCGGTGGAGGTGGACTCGCGGGAGTTCCACTTCTCGACGGACGGCTGGGAGGCCACGCTGCGACACCACAATCTGCTGGCCGCGGCGGGAATCCTGGTGCTGCACTTCACGCCGAAGCAGATTCGGGAGGCGCCCCACTCGGTGCTGGCCGAGATCGAGCGAGCCTTCATCGTTCGATTGGCGGCGCGCGCAGGGGCTCACTGCAAGATCAGGGTCATTTCCACGTTGTCATAGCGACATGGAAATGACCCTGATCAAGCGGGTGTTACGTCCAGGCGAGAAGGGCCGCCTCGGGGTCGGCGAGGAACGCGCCGACGTCGGCAAGGAAGCGGGAACCCAGCTCCCCGTCGATGATGCGGTGGTCGAAGGAGAGACCGAGCGTCGTCACCTGACGCAGCTTGACCTTCCCCTTGTACGCCCACGGCTGCTCGCGTACGGCGCCGAAGGCGAGGATCGCCGCTTCGCCGGGGGGCAGGATGGGCGTACCGGTGTCGACGCCGAAGACGCCGACGTTGGTGATGGTGAAGGTGCCGCCGGTCATCGCGGCCGGCGGCGTCTTGCCCGACTTCGCCACGGTCACCAGGTCGGTCATCGCGTCCGCCAGCTCGCGCAGCGAGAGCGCCTGGGCGTCGGCGATGTTGGGCACGATCAGCCCACGGTCGGTCGCGGCGGCGATGCCGAGGTTCACGTAGTTCTTCACCACGATCTCCTGGGCGGCCCCGTCCCACGCCGAGTTGACCATCGGGTGCCGCTTGATCGCGAGCAGGACCGCCTTGGCCACCATGAGCAGGGGCGAGATGCGTACGTCGCGCCAGTCGCGCTGGGTGCGCAACCGGTCGAGCGCCTTCATCGACCGGGTCACGTCGAGGGTCAGGAACTCCGTGACATGCGGTGCGGTGAAGGCCGACGCCACCATGTTGGCCGCCGTCAGCTTGCGTACGCCCTTGACGGGAATCCGCTGCTCCCGCTCACCGGCGACGACGGCGCGCGCCGGGGCCGAAACCAGAGCCGAGCGCGCGGCCTCGATGTCGGAACGGGTGATGGACCCCTGCGGACCGGTGCCCTCGATCGTCGTCAGGTCGACGCCCAGATCGCGGGCCAGCTTGCGGACCGGCGGCTTGGCCAGCACCGAAGCGCCCCCGTTGACCGGCGCCGGAGCGGCCGGAGCCGGAGCAGCCGGAGCAGCCGGAGCAGCAGGAGCCGCCGGAGCGGCAGCCGCAGCCGGAGCAGCAGCGGGTGCTGCCGGCGAAGTAGAGACCCGGGGACGCCGCTTGGCTTCCGTCGTCCGCGGCCCGTATCCGACCAGCACCGCAGTCCGCCCACCCGGCGCAGGTCCGCCGATGAGCCCGGCACTCGCCTCGGCGGCCTTCTCGGCACCGGCCGCCGCCTGCGACGACATGTCGTCCGCCGGGGCGGAGGACGGGCCGGACGCCGACGAGCCGGACGGGTCGGTGTCGATCGCGATGATCGGCGAACCGACCTCGACGACCGTCCCTTCCGGATGGTGGATCTCGACGACCTTGCCGGCCCACTTCGCGGGGATCTCGACGGCCGCCTTCGCCGTCTCGACCTCCACGATCGGCTGGTTCAGCTCGATCACGTCACCGACGTTGACCAGCCACTTCAGGATCTCGCCCTCGGTCAGACCCTCACCGAGGTCGGGCAGGTTGAACTCCTTGACGCTCATGAGTTCACCACCCGAACGAGCGGTCGACGGCGTCGAGGACGCGATCCAGGTCGGGCAGGTACTCCTCCTCCAGGCGCGAGGCCGGGTAGGGGGTGTTGTAGCCGGCGACCCGCAGGACGGGCGCCTCCAGGGAGTAGAAGCACTCCTCGGTCACCCGGGCGGCGATCTCCGAGCCCATCCCCAGGTTCCCCGGCGCCTCGTGCACGACGACCAGTCGCCCCGTTCGGCGTACCGAGTCGAACACGGGAGCCAGGTCCATCGGCGAGAGCGAGCGGAGGTCGATGACCTCGAGCGACCGGCCGTCCTCCTGAGCCGCGGTGGCCGCGTCGAGCGCGGTCTTGACCATCGGGCCGTACGCGAGGACGGTGGCGTCGGTGCCGGCCCGGACCACGCGGCTGGAGTGCAGCGGAGTGACGGCGTCGAGACCGAGCGCGGTGTCGACGGCGCCCTTCTCCCAGTAGCGGCGCTTGGGCTCCAGGAAGATGACCGGGTCCTCGGACGCGATCGCCTGCTGGATCATGAAGTACGCGTCCTCCGGGTTGGAGCACGCCACGACCTTGAGCCCGGCAGTGTGCGCGAAGTACGCCTCCGGCGACTCGCTGTGGTGCTCGACCGCGCCGATGCCGCCGCCGAACGGGATGCGGATGACCATCGGCAGGTTCACGTGTCCGCGCGAGCGGTAGCGGAACTTCGCCACCTGCGACACGATCTGGTCGTACGCCGGGTAGACGAACCCGTCGAACTGGATCTCGCAGACCGGCCGGTAGCCGCGCAGGGCCAGGCCGATAGCGGTGCCGATGATGCCGGACTCGGCGAGCGGGGTGTCGATGACCCGCTCCTCGCCGAAGTCCTTCTGCAGCCCGTCGGTGATGCGGAAGACGCCGCCGAGCTTGCCGATGTCCTCGCCCATGAGGATGACCTTGTCGTCGCGCTCCATGGCGCGGCGCAGGCCGGTGTTGAGCGCCTTGCCCAGGGTCAAAGTCTCGACCGCCATCAGTGCGCACCCCCCTCGAACGACGCGGCGTACGCCTCGAACTGCTTGCGCTCGGCGTCGACCAGTGGCGAACCTTCGACGTAGACGTTCTCGAAGATCTGGGCCGGGTCGGGATCGGGCATGCTGAGCACCCGTTCCCGCAGCCGGACCGCCTCGGCCTTCGCGTCGGCGTCGACCTGCTCGAAGAACGCCTCGTCGGCGATCTTCTCCTTGGTGAGCAGCGCCCGGACCCGGGCGATCGGGTCCTTCGCCTGCCATGCCTCCACTTCGGAGGAGACGCGGTAGCGAGTGGGGTCGTCGGAGGTCGTGTGCGCGCCCATCCGGTAGGTGTATGCCTCGATCAGCGTCGGGCCCTGGCCCAGCCGGGCGTTGTCCAGCGCCGCGCGCGTGACCGCATAGCAGGCCAGCACGTCGTTGCCGTCGACCCGGACGCCGGGGAAACCGAAGCCGGCCGCCCGCTGGAACAGCGGGATCCGGGTCTGGCGCTCCAGCGGCTCGCTGATCGCGTACTGGTTGTTCTGGCAGAAGAAGACGACCGGGGCGTGGAAGACCGAGGACCAGATGAAGGCCTCGTTGACGTCGCCCTGGCTGGTCGCGCCGTCGCCGAAGTACGCGATGACGGCCTCACCGTCGTCGGTGCCGACCTTGCCGTCCTTCGTGATGCCCATGGCGTAACCGGTCGCGTGCAGCGTCTGCGCGCCGATCACGATCGTGTACAGGTTGAACTTGTTCGCCACCGGGTCCCAGCCGCCCTGGTCCACGCCGCGGAACAGGCTCAGCGGCATGATCGGGTCGATGCCCCGGCAGTAGAGCACGCCGTGTTCGCGATAGGTCGGGAAGGCCATGTCCTGGCTGCGCAGCGCGCGCCCCGAACCGACCTGAGCCGCTTCCTGCCCCAGCAGGCTGGCCCAGATGCCCAGCTCGCCCTGGCGTTGCAGAGCGGTGGCCTCCGCGTCGAGCTTGCGGACGGTGACGAGGTCGCGGTAGAGCCCGCGCAGTTCCTCGTCGGAGAAGTCGACCGAGTAGTCGGGGTGGCTCACCCGCTCGCCATCCGGGGTGAGCAGCTGTACGTAGTCGGGCTCCGGGGGAGTGCCGCCGCGGCCCCGGCTGCCGCCGGAACGGCGCGGGGCGGTTGCGCCCTTGGTCATCCGTATCTCCCTGTTCTGATGTGCTCGGCGGCGGGGTTGGCCTGCCGTCGGAGCGGTCGGCGTCGCGCCTCGCCCAGGTGGGGGCTGTCGCGCGACGGGAGTTCGCCGGCAGGTGCAGTCACGGAAGACCCGCGGCACCGTTGCCGCCTTACCCCCATATCCTGCCGCATCCGTGGCCGCGCTCACAGCGTGGCCGATATCATGCAGCCGCTTTTGCCCCCACTGATACCCAGTGTCGCTTTAGTCCACCCGGCTTCGGCGTGGAATCCGCGGTTTCTTAGGTGGTATGCGGCATTCTGTGGAAATTCCCCGGGATTAGAGGTTTGGAGGCCTTCATGGCACAGGATGCGGAATCGACCTCCGAAGGATTCCTGGATTCCGTCCTGGAGAAGGGTCGCCACAAGCAGCCCCGCAGCGGCGATCGGCGGTGGCCCGCCCCGGCCGCCCCGGCCGACGCCGAAGACGAGGACGGCGAGGAGAACCAGGCGGCGGAGGCGTACCTCCCGACCGTGGTCGGTCAACGCATCCGGGCCGCCCTGCGCGGCGGTCAAGGCCGGTTCGGCCTGCTCGTCGCCACGATGGTCGGGCTGACCTCGCTGCCGACCTTCGTCGTCATGCGTACCGGGCTCGACGATCTCGCGCCGGCCTTCCGTGAACCCGCCGGCGTCCTGCTCTTCGAACCGGCGGCGCCCGCGCCGGTCAAAGTCCGCGCCCACGGCCAAGCCCCGCTGACCCGCGAAGTGGAGCCCGCGCAGGTCAAGGACCGCCCGCAACACAAGACCGCCGTGCTCGCTCAGCCTCAGCGGGTACGCGTACCGGAGCGGACGGTCAACGCCAAGCCACTCCGGCCCGTCGTACGGCCGGTGGTGGCTCGGGTGCGACCGCGGCAGCCGTTCGTCCGTCCGGTGGTGCTGAAGCCGGTGGTGGACCTCCCGGTCGACCTGCCCGTCGTCGTCGGCCTGCCGCCGGTCAAACTTCGGCCGATCGCTCGGCCGATCGTTCGCCGCCCGGTGCTGCGTACCGGCACCCGGCCCGCGCGCGTCGTGCTCGAACGTGCCGCCGTCGAGCGCCCCCAACGCCGCACCGTCGACCGCCCCACCGTCGACCGCCCCACCGTCGACCGCCCCCAACGCCCCACCGTCGACCGCCCCACCCTTTTCCGTTGATCATGAACCTTCGGTCATGATCGACCGGCGTGTCGTGTCCCTGGCTCCCTGATCAACTCCCCGCGGCCATGATCGCCGGACCCGGGATCATGCCGTCGGCGGATCGGCTGGCGGATCGGCTGGCGGATCGGCTGGCGGATCGGCTGGCGGGTCGGCCGGCGGGTCGACCGGCGGTGCCGGGGGAGTCGGCGTACTGGTCTGGGCCGGGTAGGGGTAGTAGACCGGGTAGTAGACCGGCACCGGATAAGGCCGCCCGCGGGGGACCGCCCGAGCCGGGTTGTACCAGCGGTTGGTCGGCGGTAGCACGTACATGATCGCGGTCACCGCCAGCACGCAGACGACGGCGAACAGCGCGAGTGGCATCAGACTGGCGAAGTCGAACGGCGCCGACGACTCCAGGTCCCACATCTTCTCCTGGAACGGCGTACCGCTGAAGTCGTCGCTGAAGTCGTCGCCGTAGTCGTCCGTGGTGATCGGCTCCTCCTCGAACGGCACGCTCGTCAGGAAGAACAGCAGGAACATGCCGCTCACACAGCTGCCGATCACCATCAGCAGGCCCAGGCCGGGGATGGTGAAGGCACCGATGGCGGCCAGGATGCGGGCCACGTTGGCGCCGCGGAAGAGCGGCCACAACGTCGCGCCGAACCACAGCGCGGGCAGGGCGGCCAGGACGCTGACCACGATCGCCATGGTCAGGTTGCTGTCATGCTCGGCTTCGAGTTCGCCTGGCCGGGTCGACACGAGCCGGGCCGCCTCGTCGGCGAATCCGTCGTACTGCGCCCGGGTGAGCCATGCGGCCGCGATCAGCAGCAGGAAAACCACTACGGCCGCCGCTTGGAACGCGGCTCCGATGGTGACGGTGGCCGGTCGCGGGCCACGCTGGGGTCCGGCCGGGACGAAGTCACCCGTGACGACGGTGGGGGCGGTCATGACCGGCGACGCTATCCGATCTCGACCGTCCCCACGTCGGCTGTTTCAGCAGGACAACCCCACTGTTCGAGGGAACTCGGTCACTGTTTGAGGATGAGCCCGTCGTTCTCTCGGTCGACGCGCACGGTGTCGCCGTCGTGGATCTCCCCGCCGAGCAGGGCGCGGGCGAGCTTGTCGCCGATCGCCGTCTGCACCAGCCGCCGCAACGGGCGAGCGCCGTAGACCGGATCGTAGCCGTGCCCGGACAGCCAGCCCAGCGCCTCCGGCGTCACCTCCAGGGTGAGCCGCCGCTCGGCCAGCCGACGGCGTAGCCGGTCGATCTGGATCTCCACGATGGCGGAGAGCTCGTCCTGGCTCAGGGCGTGGAAGACCACGATGTCGTCGAGGCGGTTGAGGAACTCCGGCTTGAAGTGCGCCCGCACCGTCGCCATGACCGAGTCCTGCCGCTGCTGGTCGCTCAGCGTCGGATCGGCGATGGCGTGCGAGCCCAGGTTCGAGGTCAGGATCAGGATGGTGTTGCGGAAGTCGACCGTACGCCCCTGGCCGTCGGTGAGCCGCCCGTCGTCCAGCACCTGCAGCAGGATGTCGAAGACGTCGGGGTGGGCCTTCTCCACCTCGTCGAGAAGCACGACGGAGTACGGACGCCGCCGGACCGCCTCGGTGAGCTGCCCGCCCTCGTCGTACCCGACGTAGCCGGGCGGTGCGCCGACGAGCCGGGCGACCGCGTGACGTTCGGCGTACTCGCTCATGTCGATGCGGACCATCGCGCGCTCGTCGTCGAAGAGGAACTCGGCGAGCGCCTTGGCCAGCTCGGTCTTGCCGACGCCGGTCGGGCCGAGGAACAGGAACGAGCCGGTGGGTCGATCGGGGTCGGCGATGCCGGCCCGAGCGCGGCGTACCGCGTCGCTGACGGCGGCGACCGCCTCGGGCTGCCCGATGACCCGGGAACCGAGCGACTCCTCCATCCGGAGCAGCTTGGCCGTCTCGCCCTCCAGCATCCGCCCGGCCGGAATGCCGGTCCACGACGCCACCACCTCGGCGATGTCGTCCGGGCCGACCTCCTCCTTGAGCATCGCGCCGTGATCCTGCAGCCCGGCCAGCTCACTCTCGGCCTCGGCCAGCTTGCGCTCCAGCTCCGGAATGCGGCCGTAGCGGAGTTCGGAGGCGCGGCCCAGGTCGGCGTCGCGCTCGGCTCGGTCGGCCTCGCCCCGCAGCGTCTCCAGCTCCTCCTTGGCCTGAGAGATCGCCTGGATGTGCGACTTCTCGGTCTGCCACCGCTCACTCAGCGCCGTGAGCTGTTCGCGCTTGTCGGCCAGTTCGGCGCGCAGCCGCTCGAGGCGCTCGGCCGAAGCCGGGTCGCTCTCCTTCGCCAGCGCCATCTCCTCGATCTCCAGCCGGCGTACCGCTCGCTCGATGACGTCGACCTCGACGGGCCGCGAGTCGATTTCCATGCGCAATCGCGACGCGGCCTCGTCTACGAGGTCGATGGCCTTGTCCGGCAGGAAGCGGTCGGCGATGTAGCGGTCGCTGAGCGAGGCCGCAGCGACGAGCGCGGCGTCGGTGATCCGTACGCCGTGGTGGACCTCGTAGCGTTCCTTGAGCCCACGCAGGATGCCGATGGTGTCCTCGATGGACGGCTCGCCGACCAGGACGGGCTGGAAGCGTCGTTCGAGGGCCGGGTCGGCCTCGATGTGCTCGCGGTACTCGTCAAGCGTGGTCGCGCCCACCATCCGCAGTTCGCCGCGCGCGAGCATGGGCTTGAGCATGTTGCCGGCGTCCATCGAGCCTTCGCCCTTGCCCGCGCCGACCACGGTGTGCAGTTCGTCGATGAACGTGATGATCTGCCCGTCGCTGCCGGTGATCTCCTCGAGCACGCTCTTCAGGCGCTCCTCGAACTGACCCCGGTACTGCGCGCCGGCGACCATGGCCCCGAGGTCGAGACTGACCAGTCGCTTGTCGCGCAACGATTCCGGGACGTCACCGGCGACGATGCGCTGGGCGAGGCCCTCGACGATGGCGGTCTTGCCGACCCCGGGCTCGCCGATGAGCACCGGATTGTTCTTGGTACGCCGAGAGAGCACCTGGATGACCCGCCGGATTTCGGCGTCGCGCCCGATGACCGGGTCGACCTTGCCCTCCCGGGCGCGGGCGGTCAGATCCATGCCGTACTTCTCGAGCGCCTGGTACTGCTGCTCGGGGTCCGGACTGGTGACGCGCCGTTCGCCGCCGCGGATCGTCGGGAACGCGGCGACCAGCTGCTGCTCCGTCGCGCCGTGCTGCTTGAGCAGGTCGCCGACGGCCCCGCCGACCTGGGCGAGCCCGGCCAGCAGGTGCTCGGTCGAGACGTATTCGTCGCCGAGGGGCCGAGCGATCTGCTCGGCGGCGTTGAGGGAGTTCAGGAATTCTCGGGACAGCGTCGGCTCGGCGACGCTGGAGCCCCGGGCCGTCGGCATCTGCTCGACCGCGCGGGCGGCGGCTCGGCGTACGTCGGCGGGATTCGCGCCCACCGCGCGCAGGAGCCCCGCGGCGGTCGAGCCGCCGGTGTCGAGCAGAGCGAGCAGCAGGTGCCACGCTTCGACGACGGCGTGGCCGCGCTGTCCGGCGATGGCCACCGCACCAGCGATGACCTCCCGGGATTTGGTGGTGAGGCGTTGAGTGTCCATCGTGGGTTGAGTCTAGTCGACTCAACTTCGGGACGCCAGCGGCCCCGTCGTCGGAATGACATATAACGGCTTGGCATCGGAAATGCCGCGTCATCGAACGAACACGCTACGGTGTCGCCGCAGCATCGCGGCTGAGCCAGGAAGGCCCTTCCTCGGGAGCACATGGTGAGCGTCCAACAGGCGGTGTTCCGCGGTTTCGTGAATCCGGTCGATCCACGCCCGGCGGAGTTGCGCGCCTGGGCGTACTCGCCGGACTCGGTGCCGCTCCAGACGTTGCCCCCCGACTGGGACCTCCTGGTGGCCAACGACCGGCTCATCGAGCCGCTGTTCGACCTCGCCATGGACCCGAGTTGCCCGGCCCGCCGGTTCGCCCTCCACTGCGTCTACATCTATGCCGCCGACGGCATCCGGACGAACTTCCGGGCACACCCGCGCAAGAAGCTGCGCAAGCTCGTGGAGGTCGCCGAGGAAGAAGGCGACGAGCTGATGGTGACCTGGGCGCACAACACGCGGATGCTGATGGCCCGCCAAGAGCTGTTCGAGTACCACGAGTGGTGTGAGGGCGGCTTAGTCCGCTCCGGCCGTAGATTGTGAAGCGCCCGTCATTTGCTCCCTGGCGGCGTTGCTCGCCACCTTCCCGCCCACCCGCCCCTGACGAAGAGGCCCTACGGGCCACTGCGCCGACGCCGACGGCGGTGGCGTGCGCCTTGCCAGGAAACAAATGACGGGTGCCACCGCCGTTAGATCAAAAGAGAGATCAAGAGCGGGGTTTCCACACCACCAAGGCGGTTGTTTGGCGAGGGGAGGGTAGGAGGTCGCGGCGGGGGAACGGCGCCATCGCCTCGAGCTCGGCCACTCGCTGCAGGGCCGCCTGCGCGATCTCTCGCAGTTCGTTGACCTGCTCCTCGAGCTGGGTCACCAGGTTCTCGAGGTCGATGATGCGCTTGATCCCGGCCAGATTGACGCCTTCGTCCTGGCTGAGCCGCTGCACCTCGCGGAGCAGTTGGACATCCCGGAGGCTGTAGCGGCGCCCGCCGCCGGCCGCCCGGCCGGGCTGCACGAGGCCGAGGCGGTCGTACTGCCGCAACGTCTGGGGGTGCATCCCGGCCATCTGCGCCGCCACCGAGATGATGAGGACCTTGGCGTCGATCTGGATCTCGGTCTCCCGCCACCCGGGGTTATCCATAGTGGACCTCTCCCTCGCTCGGCTCCCGCAGGTGCACGTCCAGGTGCTGACGGGATGGACGCGGCGCGAAATGCGCGTAGTTCTCCAAGGCCGCCCGGGCGTCGGCGGTGAGGTCCTTCGGGACCTCGATCTCGACGGTCACCAGCAGGTCGCCGGTCCGGCCGTCCTTGCGGGCCACACCCTTCCCGCGTACGCGCAGCGTGCGGCCGCTCGGCGTACCGGCCGGGACGCGGAGGGTCACCGGGCCGTCGAGGGTCGGCACCCGGAGGTCGACGCCGAACGCCGCTTCCCAGTAGCCGATCGGGACGGTCAGCGTCAGGTCGTCGCCGGAGCGGCCGAAGATCGGATCAGGGCGTACGCGCGCCAACACGTACAGGTCGCCGGCCGATCCGCCGCGTTCGCCGGGTTCGCCGCGTCCGGCCAGCCGGATGCGCTGGCCGTCGGCGACTCCGGCCGGGATGCGGACGTTGAGCGTACGCGTCTTGGTGACTCCGCCGGTGCCGTGGCACTCGGGGCACTTCTCGTCGACGACGGTGCCGACGCCCTGGCATTCCCGGCAGGGCTCGGAGAAGCTGAACGCGCCCTGGGCTCGGGAGACGAAGCCGCTGCCCTGGCAGACCGGGCAGGTGCGGGGGAGTGTCCCGGGGCGGGCGCCGTTGCCGTGGCACACGTCGCACACGCCCGGCGAGCGTACGGTGACGGGCTTGGTCGTGCCCTTGACCGCCTCGCGGAACTCCAGGATCACGTCGGTCTCGACATCCCGGCCGCGGGCCGGCCCTCGACGGGTCGCGCCGGGCGCGTTGCCGCCGGAGAAGATCGTGCTGAACAGGTCGGAGAAGCCCGCGCCGCCGAACCGGGTGTCCCCGCCGAACATGTCCTCGAAGCCACCGGGTGCGGTGTAACCGCCGGTCCGGGCGCCCCGGCGGAACGCGCCCGCCTCGAAGAGCGAGCGCATCTCGTCGTACTCACGCCGCTGCTTGTCGTCCGACAGCACGGCGTACGCCTCGGAGACGCTCTTGAAGCGTTCCTCGGCCTGCGGATTGCCGGGGTTGTGGTCCGGGTGGAGCTCGCGGGCCAGCCTTCGGTACGCACGCTTGATCTCGTCGGCGGTGGCGTTCTTCGCCACCCCGAGCACGGCGTAGAAGTCCTTCTCCAGCCAGTCCTTCGAGGTCACCGGTGCCCGTCCTCCCTTCTCGCCCCGACCTGTGTTCGCGGGTCCCGCCGTTGCCGGCGGGACCCGCGTGATCCCCCGTGTTTCGTAGTTCTTACTCCGGTGCGGCGACGGCGACCATCGCCGGTCGCAGCAACCGGTCGCCCAGCATGTAGCCGCGGCGCAGGACGTCGATGCAGGTCTCCTCGGTGACCTCCGGCGACGGCAGATGCGCGACCGCCTCGTGCAGGTTCGGGTCGAAGGCGTCGCCCTTCGCCCCGAACGCGCTGAGGCCGAACTTGCCCACCACTGTCAGCAGCTGCTCGGCCACGGAGCCGAACGGCCCGGTCAGGTCGCCGTGGTCGCGCGCCCGGTCCAGGTCGTCCAGCACGGGCAGCAGCGCGGACAGCACTCCCGCTACCGCCACCTCGGACGCGGCCGCCTGGTCGCGCTTGACCCGATCGCGGTAGTTCTTGTACTCCGCCGCCACCCGCTTGATGTCGACCTGAGCCTCGTCGAGCTGCTTGCGCAGCATCTCCAGTTCCGCCCCCAGCGGCCCCGAACCGTCCTCCTCCTCGGCGGCCGCCTTCGCCGCCGGCGCCTCCGCGGGCTCGGCCGCCTCGGCCGGCTCGGCTTCGGCCGGAGTCTCCGCCGCCGACGTCTCGGTCACCGCCGAGGCGTCCGCCGGACTCTCCGTGGATTCCGACGAGGTCTCCGAGGCGTCCGCTGAACCGTCTGCGGCCGCCGCAGCGTCCGGCGAGGCGGCGGTAGCCGAATCAGCCGCGTCGGCGGGGGATTCGGCGACGGTCTCGGCGGTCTCGGTCGTGGTCTCCGCCGGCTCGGTGGTCTCGGCCGCCGAGTCTTTTGGCGTAGGCATGGTCGCTCCGTCCTTCTGCGACGCGGGCTTGCCCTTCCCGGCCGCGTCTCCCATCGGAGTGATCTTCCGCTTGTCCCGGATCACGATTCGTTCGGCAACTGGACCATCAGGGTCTCGCCCTCGACCTCCCGGCTCTCGCCGGGCCGAGCGAGGGTCGACCCCGGCGGATTGCTCCGCCGGGGACTTGCCGTCGCGGTCGGTCACTTCTTCCCGTCTTCGTCGATGATCTCGGCGTCGACGACGTCCTCCTGACCGCCGCCGGTCGCGCCCGGGCCACCGGCGGACTCGCCGCCCGCCGCCGCACCCTGAGCGTTCTGTCCGTAGAGCAGCGAACCGGCCTCGGAGGAGACGCGGGCGAGGTTCTCGTGCGCCGTCTTGATCTTCTCCAGATCGGTGCCGCCGAGCGCCGACCGCAGCTCGGTGAGCGCGTCGTTCAGCTTGTCCTTCGCTTCGGCGGGCAGCTTGTCACCGCTCTCGGCGAGGAACTTCTCGGTCTGCCACTGGAGCTGCTCGGCGACGTTGCGGGTCTCCGCCTCGTCCCGGCGACGCTTGTCCTCGTCGGCGTGCTCCTGCGCGTCACGCATCATGCGGTCGATGTCGTCCTTCGGCAGCGCCGAGCCGCCGGTGATCGTCATCGACTGCTCCTTGCCGGTGCCCAGGTCCTTGGCGTTGACGTGGACGATGCCGTTGGCGTCGATGTCGAAGGTGACCTCGATCTGCGGTACGCCCCGCGGCGCCGGCGGAAGGCCGGTCAGCTCGAAGGTGCCGAGCTTCTTGTTGTACGCCGCGATCTCGCGCTCGCCCTGGAAGACCTGGATGAGCACTGAGGGCTGGTTGTCGTCGGCGGTCGTGAAGATCTCCGAACGCTTGGTCGGGATCGTCGTGTTCCGCTCGATGAGCTTGGTGAAGATGCCGCCCTTGGTCTCGATGCCCAGGCTCAGCGGGGTCACGTCGAGGAGCAGGACGTCCTTGACCTCACCCTTCAGCACACCGGCCTGCAGGGCCGCGCCGACCGCGACGACCTCGTCCGGGTTGACGCCCTTGTTCGCCTCGCGGCCGCCGGTCAGCTGCTTGACCAGCTCGGAGACGGCGGGCATCCGGGTCGAACCGCCGACCAGGATCACGTGGTCGATGTCGGCGACCTTGACGCCGCCGTCGCGGATCGCCTGCTCGAACGGGGTCTTGCAGCGGTCCAGGAGGTCCTGGGTGATCCGCTGGAACTCGGCCCGGGTGAGCGAGGTGTCCAGGTGCAGCGGGCCGTCCGGGCCGGCCGTGATGTAGGGCAGGTTGATGCTGGTGGTCTGGGCGGCCGACAGCTCGATCTTGGCCTTCTCCGCCGCCTCCTTGAGGCGCTGCATGGCCATCTTGTCGGCGCTCAGATCGATGCCGTACTGCCCGCGGAAGGTCTTGATCAGGTGGTCGATGACCCGGTCGTCCCAGTCGTCGCCGCCGAGGTGGTTGTCACCGGCGGTCGACTTGACCTCGATGACACCCTCGCCCAGCTCCAGGAGGGAGACGTCGAAGGTACCGCCACCCAGGTCGAAGACCAGAACGGTCTGCTCCTTGGTGCCCTTGTCCAGCCCGTATGCCAGGGCGGCCGCGGTGGGCTCGTTGACGATCCGCAGGACGTTGAAGCCCGCGATCTCGCCGGCCTCCTTGGTGGCGGTCCGCTGGGCGTCGTTGAAGTACGCCGGAACCGTGATCACCGCGTCGGTGATGTTCTCACCCAGGTACGCCTCGGCGTCGCGCTTGAGCTTCATGAGCACCCGCGCGGAGATCTCCTGCGGGGTGTACTTCTTGCCGTCGATGTCGATGGTCCAGTTGGTGCCCATCTCCCGCTTGACCGACCGGATCGTCCGGTCGGGGTTGGTGACGGCCTGGCGCTTGGCCACCTCGCCGACGAGCACCTCGCCGTTCTTGGCGAACGCCACGATCGAGGGGGTCGTGCGGGAGCCCTCGGCGTTCGCGATGACGGTGGGCTCGCCACCCTCCAGGACGCTGACCACCGAGTTGGTCGTCCCCAGGTCGATGCCGACCGCACGTGCCATGTCGTGTTCCTCCAGGTATCCAGCAGGTACTTGAGTCTAAGTTGAGTGAACCGGACTCAATACTGACACACGCACGCCCATCGTCAAGCCGAGGGTTGAGTCTTTCACAGTCAAGTCACATCGGCGTACGGCAGTCTAGTCTGGTCTGCGTGACTTATGGCGCGGCCCAGGCTCCCCTGCTCGCGGTGGTCGGCGGACCCACCGGCGCGGGTAAGTCGACGCTGCTCAACAGCCTGGTCCGGGCGCCCGTCAGTGCAGCCGGGGTGCTCCGCCCGACCACCCGCCAGCCGGTGCTGGTCTGTAATCCCCGCGACTGGGCGACGGTCCGCCGCCACGGCCTGCGTCCCATCTGCGCCCCGGTGATGCCGGAGGGCATCGCGCTCGTGGACGCGCCCGACACCGACTCGGTCGGCGAGGTCGACCGGGCCGCCGCGGATCGGGTGCTCGCCGCGGCCGACCTGTGGCTCTTCGTCACGACCGCGTCCCGCTACGCCGACGCGGCCGCCTGGGCCCGGCTGCGCGCCGCGCGGGAACGACAGGTCGCGCTCGGCATCATCCTCGACCGCGTGCCCGCCGGTTTCGCGTACGACATCGTGGACCACATGCGGGAGTTGCTCGGCCCGCCCGAGCCGCCGTTGTTCCTGATCCCGGAGACCCGCCTCGATCGGCAGGGCATGTTGCCCGACGACCTGGTGGCGCCGTTGCGCGGCTGGCTCGCGGCGGTCGTCGCCGGGCAGCCCGCCCCCGAGAAGACCGATGGGCAGCCCGCCCCAAAGAAGAGCGAGCAGTCCGCCTCCGACATGACCGGGCAGTTCGCCTCCGAGAAGACCGGGCAGACCGCCTCCGCGACGCCGGCCGAGGCGCCGGAGCGGGAGACGATCGCCGTGGCCGGAGAACGGCAACCGGCGGAACCGGAGGCGGAAACCGCCGACGTCACCTCGATCGCGGCCGACCGCGATGCCGAGGGCGCGACGGGTGTGGTCCAATCCTCGACGTCTAACGGTCAGCCGAACGGGCGACCGGAACGGCCCGCGGCTGACATTCCGCAGGGTTCAGACGTCGGGGAGACTGTCACACTATGAGCAGGAAGACCGCCCGGCTGACGCCGGATCGCGCGGGGGGCGCCCAGCGGGCCGACGCAGCACCGACGCCGTCGTCGGTGCACGCCAAGGTCGACACCCTCCGAGCCGTCCTCGACACGGCGGGTCCCTACCTGCCCGCGGATCGGCTGGCGATCGCCCGGGCGGCGGCGGCCCGCGCTTCGGCGCGCCTGGAGCTGTCCCTCTCGCATACGACCGTGGCGCTCGCCGGGACGACGGGCAGCGGCAAGTCCAGCATGTTCAACGCCTTCACCTCGCTGGACCGGTCGCCCGTCGGCGTCCTGCGGCCGACCACGGCCGAGGCGTACGCGTGTGTCTGGGGCGATCGCGACGGTGGCGAGGCGCTGCTCGACTGGCTCGGGGTGCAGCCCCGTCGCCGGTTCACCCGGGAGTCGGCCTTGGACGGCGACGACGAGGTGGGCCTGCGTGGCATGGTCCTGCTCGATCTGCCCGACGTCGACTCCATCCAGCCCGCGCACCGGGCGGAGGTCGACCGTCTGCTCGAACTGGTCGACGTCGTGGTCTGGGTGACCGACCCGCAGAAGTACTCCGATCTGGTCGTCCACGACGGGTATCTGCGGCGGCTGGCGACCAGCCGGGGTGGCTTCATCGTCGCGCTGAACCAGACCGACCGGCTGCTCCCGGCGAACCTGCCGCAGGTGGCGACCGATCTTCGGCGGCTGCTCGACGAGGGCGGCCTGACCGATGTGCCGCTGGTGGCCACGTCGGCGACGGACGAGGTCCCCGGTCCGCCGGCGCGACCGCGGTCGACCTTCCGCAAGCCCGACCCGGCGCGGTCCGGCCCGCTCGCCGCGACCGGCGCGGGGATTCCCGGCTTCGCCGGCATCCGCCAACTCCGCGAGCTGCTCGAACCGTCGGTGGCCGGGCGCCGGGCGGTGCTGGAGCGGCTCGACGCCGACCTCGTCGTCGTCCTGGAAGACCTCGTCGAGCTGTTCGGCGGCCCGGCTCCGGTCGTGAGCCCGTCCGTCCTGGCCGACGGCTTCCACCGGGCGAACGGCTCGAAGGAGCGCCTGATCGAGGCGGCCGAGCAGTACGCGCAGCATGCGGCGTACGGGCTGCCCAAGGTGTGGTTCGAGGCGATCACGGAGGCCGCGACCCTGCGGGCCGCCGAGTTGCCCGCCGCCCTGGAGCGCGCGTCCGAACGGGTCAACGCCTTCGACAAGGGCGGCGGATGGCGCCGGGCGGTCGGCGCGGTGGTGCCCGGACTCGGCCGGAAGGCGCAGGAGGAGAAGGACCGCCGGACGAAGGCCGAGTACGCCCGAGTGGCGGAGTCCTATGTGATCGCTCCGGTGCGGGACGTCGTGACGGCGTACAGCGCCGCCAGGGCCGCTCTGATGGACCTGTGAGCTGGGCCTGAGAAAATAGCCCCGGTTGGGTACGGTGTGGCGCATGACCTTGCCACCCCCACCCCCGGTCGCCGTGGTGGAACCGGAGCGACCCCCGCGTCCGGCCGTGGTGACCACCGCCGGTTTCCTGCTCTACCTGCTCGCCGCGCTCCAGGTCATCGGGCTGCTCGTCAGCATCCCGACCTACCAGGCGATGGGCGACGTGTTCCCCGAGGTCTACAAGGGCACGCCGATGGAGGACTCCGCCGGCGCGATCATGGGCGTCGCCATCGGGTTCGGCGCGCTCATCGTCGTGATCTTCGCGGCCGGCTTCATCACGCTGGGCATCCTCGACCTCAAGGGCAAGCAGCCCGCCCGGATCATCACCTGGGTCATGGCCGGGCTGCTCCTGTGCTGTGCCGGAGCCGGCGCCGCCACCGGTGGCTCCGGCATGTCGTTCAGCGGTCAGTCCACCAGCAACGGTGTGGACCCCGAGGAGCTTCAGCGTCGGCTGGAAGCGGCCACGCCGGGCTGGGTTCAGCCCGTCTCCATCTCGCTGAGCGCACTGCAGGCGCTGATCGCGCTGGCTGTCGTCATCCTCTTGGCGCTCCCGGCGGCCAACGCGTACTTCCGCAAGCCTGCCCCGAACGCCGGGTGGGCCCCGCCGTATCCGACGTATCCCACGACCTGACCTGCCGAAACGTCTGCGCCATCCCATCCCCTCGGGTTAGTTTCGTCCTGTTAGAACTGACTCGGGGGGATGGTTCATGTCGAGCTACGGCCCGCCGGCGGTGCAGCCGGTCCGCAAAGCGCCGGCGGTCGTCGTCACCGCCGCGATCGTCCTGTTCGTGCTCGGGCTCCTCGGCCTGATCAACGGGATCGTCAGCCTCGCTTCGCTGGGATCCACCGTCGACCGGTTCCGCGTCCTGGCCGACGGCCTCGGCGTATCGCCGCAGAAGATCGACGACCAGATCACCCAGCTGCGCGTGCAGACGATCCTCGGCGGGGTGATCGGTCTGCTGATCGCCCTCGTGCTGTTGGCTCTGGCGTACTTCCTGCTCAAGGGCAGCAATGCCGCCCGGATCACCACCTGGGTGCTGTGCGGCCTCGGCGCCCTGTGCTCGTGCTGCAGCGGCGTCGGGCTCATCTTCCTCGCCAACCTCGACCGGATCAACGTCGAAGGCGACCAGCAGGCCCAGGAACAGGTGGATCTGGCGCGCGCGATGGCCGACGCCGTGCCGGGCTGGCAGGTCGGGTTCGGGGGAACGGCCGCGGTGCTCCAGTTGCTCGGTTACCTCGCGGTAGCCATACTTCTCGCGATGCCGGCCGCGAACGCCTTCTTCCGCAAGGTCATCCCGGGGTGGCAGCCACCCGCTCCCACGACGTGAGGATGACGCCATGGCGCCGACCGCTCTGATCACTGGTGCCACGGCCGGCATCGGCGCCGCGTTCGCCCGCGACCGCGCGGCCGCGGGCATGGACCTCATCCTGGTCGCCCGGGACGCTGCGCGGCTCGACTCGTTCTGCGCGGAGCTTTCTCAAGAACATGGCGTACGCGCGACGGCGGTCCCGGCCGACCTGACGAAGCCGGCGGGGCTGGCCGCGGTCGAACAGGTGCTCACAACCGAACCGATCGACCTGCTCGTGAACAATGCGGGACTCGGACTCAACAAGTCCTTCCTTAAGTCCGATGTAGAGGATGAACTTCATCTGCTGAACCTGAACATCGTCGCAGTGATGCGTCTCACTCATTCCGCGCTCCCGAAGATGGTGGAGCGTGGAAAAGGCGCGATCGTGAACGTCTCATCGGTCGCCGGATTCGCCGCGACAATGCCGGGTTCGACCTATCCGGCCAGCAAGGCATGGGTGACGAGTTTCAGCGAAGCGGTCGGCATGCTCGTCAAACACCGGGGCGTACGCGTCATGGCGTTGTGCCCCGGATTCACGCGTACCGAATTTCATGAGCGCGCCGGGATCGCGGCGCATCAGATGCCGGGCTTCGTCTGGCTCCGCGCCACCGACGTCGTCCGGCAGGGCATGCGTGACCTGCAAAAAGGCAAGCTCGTCAGCGTGCCGAGCGTCCGCTACAAGGTCGCCGTCGGCGCCCTGAAGATCACGCCGCGGGCCGTGTTGCACCGCGTCATGCCGCGTGGAGCGAAGAGCATGGGCCGGACTGTCGGTGACTCCCAGTAAGACTCCCAGGTGGCATGCGGTACAGTCGGCAGCATGTCGGATCGCGAAGACCTCCGTAAATTCATCACTGACCTAGCGGTGGTGCATGGACGGGTGATCCTCTCGTCCGGAGCGGAGGCCGACTACTACCTCGATCTGCGCCGCATCGCCTTGCACCACGCCAGTGCTCCCCTGGTCGGACGGGTTCTGCTGGACCTCGTCTCCGACTGGGAATACGACGCCGTCGGCGGCCTGACGCTCGGCGCGGACCCGGTCGCGGCGGCGATGTTGCACGCCAGCGCCGGCACGGATCGACCGGTCGACGCGTTCGTCGTACGCAAGGCGGGCAAGGCACACGGGCTGCAGCGCCGGATCGAGGGACCAGACGTCGCCGGTCGCCGGGTCGTCGCTGTGGAGGACACCTCGACTACGGGGAGTAGCGTTCTTACCGCTGTCGACGCGTTGCGGGAGGCCGGTGCGGAAGTGATCGGCGTTGCGGTTATTGTCGATCGAGGCGCCGGCGATGCGGTTCGAGCAGCTGGTCTGCCGTACCGCGCCGCTTTCACCCTGTCCGACCTCGGATTGAGTCGGTAGCACATCTTTAGACTTGGACCTGCTAATATGCAGACAAGTCAATTGTTCACTTGGAAGGATGGAGTAAGTGGGAACTGCCCTGGTGGATAACCCATTGCCCCCCGTCTCGCCGCTCGCCGGTGAGCCCATCGAGAAGGCGGACGCGGAGCGCCTCGCCGGGGTCCTCAAGGCTCTGGCCGACCCGGCCCGCCTGCGCCTGCTGAGCCTCATCCAGTCCGCGCCGGAGGGTGAGGCCTGCGTCTGCGACCTGACCGCTCCGCTCGGTCTGTCCCAGCCCACTGTGAGCCACCACCTGCGCATCCTGACCGAGGCCGGTCTGCTCAACCGGGACAAGCGCGGTGTCTGGGCTTACTACAGCCTGGTTCCGTCGGCGATCGCCACCGTGGCCGAGCTGCTGACGCCGCCTCGGAAGCGCGCCACGAAGAAGGCCCGCTGAACTTCGTCGGCGAATCGCGCAAACGATTCCGACGAACTACGGCATCACCGAAGGGAGCGCCTGCGAGCGAGGCGCTCCCTTCGTCGTATTCCAATGCGTTCTTCACCCGGCCGAGATCCGGGTGTTGCGCGAAATTCATTCGCCTCTAAGCTGTGGGCTTCGAGCGCGACCGGTCTCCCCACCGGCACCGTTGGAGCCGGTCCGGGCCGCGCGACGAGGTGAGACATGGCAGGGCGGCATCGCCCCCGGCGTGGACCGGGACAGCTCACCCTGGCGGTAGCCGGAGCCACCGTGCTCCTGCTGGGCCTGGGAATAACCGTGAAGACAGTGACGGCGGACGCGGACGGGTGCGGCACCAGCACCGGTACGCGGCTGGTCGTCGCGGCGGATCCGGCGATCGCCCCGGCGCTCATCGAGATCGCCAACTCCTGGCAGCAGACGGCGGCCAAGGACGCCGCCTCGTGCGTCAAGGTCGAGGTGCAGCCCCGCTCGTCCGCCGAGATGGCCAACGGTCTCGGCACCTACTCCGGTGGCACGGTGGACATCGGGCGCAGCCCGGTCCCCACGCCCACCGAGGCCGACCTGCCGGCGGTGTGGATCCCCGACTCCTCGGCCTGGCTCGGGCGCGTACGCGCGGTCGACCGGGACGCCTTCGATCTGGTGACGCCGTCGGTGGCCATCAGCCCGGTCGTCGTCGGGATGCCGGAGGTGTTGGCGCGGCAACTCGGCACCGGGGCACTGGACGCCAAGGCGATGGGCGCGATCCTGGCCGACGGCAAGGTGAAGCTCGGCATGACCGATCCCCGCCGCGACACCGCGAGCCTCGTTGGCGCGATGCTGCTCAAGGACGTCGTCGTCACCGAGGACTCGGATCTGCCCAGACTCGTCGGCGCGTTCCGGCTCCGGGTCAACACCGACAAGGCGTACGCGGACGCGAAGGACCTGTTCACCGGATTCGCCACCGGCCTCGGCGCGGCGCCGCTGAGCGAGCAGGCGGTGATCCAGTACAACGCGGGCAATCCGGCGGTGAAGGTGGCCGCCGTCCCCCTGGCCGTCGAACCCACATTGGACTTCCCGTACGCCGTCCTCGCCCAGAAGACGCCGAAGGTGCGTACGGCGGCCGAGGCGTTCCGGTCGGCGCTGACCGGTGAGGCGTACGCCGACGTGCTGGGCCGCCACGGCCTGCGTACGCCGTCGGGCGCGGCCGGTCCGGGGTTCACCGTCGGCCACGGGGTGACCGCGTCGCCGGCGCACGTGCAGCCGGTGACCGACATGACTTCCGTACGCACGACGCTCAGCATCTGGGTGGCGGCCAAGACGCCGTCGAAGGTCATCACCCTGGCCGACGTGACCTCGTCTATGAGCCTGCCGCTGAACGCCTCCGGCAAGACCCGGCTGAAGCTGATGCAGGAGTCGGCGACCCACGGGCTGACCTTGTTCACTTCGGACAGCCAGCTCGCGCTGTGGGGCTTCGCGGGACGGGGTACGCAGCCCCTCGTCCAGATGGGCACGCTGGACAAGACTCAGCGCCAGAAACTCGACCAGACCATGCAGTCGGCGCACTTGGCCGGCACCGACGAGTGTCCGCTGTTCGAAGCGCTGCTCTCCGCGTACAAGTCGTTGAAGGCCTCGTATGACCCGGAGCGTTCGAACACGATCGTGGTCTTCACCGACGGCCGGAGCAACCTGGCCGGCGGCCTGACGCTGGCCAAGGTGAAGCTGGAGCTGGAGGCGCTCGCGGACGTGGCGCGGCCGATCCGCGTGATCCTGCTGGGCATCGGGTCCGCGGACCTGACGGAACTGACGCAGATCGCGGAGATCACCGGCGGCGGCGCCTTCCCCCTGACCGACGCGCGGCAGCTGGATCAGATCTTCCTGAAGGCGCTGCTGGCCTGACCCGCTCAAGCGTGATCATCGCGCCGGCCATGCTGTTTCGGCGGACATTTCGCCGAGTGAAACGACATGGCCGGCGCAATGATCACGCGCGGGCGGGCGAGGTGGGCGAGGGCTAGCGAGTGAGGACGAGCTGTGGGTGGGTGGTGGCGAAAGCGGGCAGCGTGCCGCTGCCGAGCGCCGCGAGCAGTGCCTTGCCCTCGGCGCTGAGGCCCTCACCGCTTTGGGTGCCCGGGCCGTCGTACCGGACGTAGGTGTTCGACAAGGACATCGGCACGATGTCGGCCGCGGTCAGGCCGCTCAGCTGGGCCGCCAGCGCGACCGGGCTGGTCTCGCCGAGGTCGAGCCGCAGGCCCTGGACCTTGAGCAGACTCGCGAGCCGACCGGCGTCGGTGAGCACGTTCAGCTGGGCGAGCTTCGCCGCGACACCGACGAGCACGCGCTGCTGATTGCGGTCCCGTTCGTAGGAGCCGTTGGGCAGCCCGTACCGCGTGCGCATCAACAAGAGCGCGTCGCTGCCCGTCACCGTGTGACAGCCGGCCGGCAGGACCTTGTCGCCCGGCTGCTTCTGCTGGGTCAGCCGGAGCGTGATCGCGGCCGGCAGGCAGACCTGTACGCCGCCGAGCGCGTCGACGATCTGCCGGACCGAGCTGTACTCCAGGACCGCGCCGCCGTCGAACACCGCCCCGCTGAGCTGCCGCAAGGTTTGCTCGCTGAGGTGAAGTCCACCTTGCCAGCCGGCGCCGTGCTGCGAACCGAAGTAGAACGCGGAGTTCACCTTGTCCCGCCCCCCGAGGTAGCCGCTGGCGGAAAACGCCGGGATGTCCACGATCACGTTTCGGTCGATCGAGATCGTGTAGATCTTCTTCCGGTCGGCCGGAATGTGCACGATCAGGATCGTGTCGCTCCGGGATTCGTTCTCCCCCCAGCTCGCGCGCTTGTCGGAACCGAGGATGAGCAGATTCAGATCTCTCTGGGCGGTGGGGCCGGTTGCGGACGCGGCGACGTTCGCCACGTCCGCCGGGGTGACCCCCGCTCGCTGGGCCAGCCAGACCGGCACCGCTATCGCCAGCGCCACCGCGGCGGCGAGGCCGCCGGTAAGCGCCCGCGTGCGGCGCCGCCGCCTCCGGCGTACCTCTTGATCGATCGACTCTCGCAAGTCCTGCACGTCGGGTGCCTCCGCTTCGTGGCGGGCGAACGCGGCCCGGACGTCCTCCTCGTTCACCGTGATCCTCCTGAGACGAGACCCGGGGTCATCCGGGTGCGGAGCGTGGCGAGTGCCTTCGAGATGTAGCCGCGTGCGGTGCCGACGGTGCACCCGAGCGCCTCGGCGATCTCGGCGTCCGGCAGATCCTCGTAGAACCGCAGGACCAGCGCGGCCCGCTGCTGCCGGGGCAACCGGGCCAAGGCCTGCCAGACCAGGTCCCGGTTCGCCGCGCCTTCGGCGAGATCCGCCGGTACGCGTACCTCGGCGCCGGCGTCCGAGCGCAGGAGCACTCGCCGCCACCAGGAACCGCGTCGCCAGTCGACGTAGATGTTGATCATCATGCGCTTGACGTACGCCTCCGGCGAATCGGCGCGGCCGACCTTCCGCCACTGCAATTGAGCCCGCACCATGGTTTCTTGCACGAGATCCTGAGCGCTGTGGGCGTCGCCGGTCAGCATCACGGCATACCGGGCAAGGGATGCCAGACGCGTCGCCGCGAACTCCTCGTAGGTCACATCCACCTCCTCCGCCTCACTAGACGTGCGTCACATCGCAAAAGCTTGCCCGGTACCCTTGGTCGGCGTGAAGACGAGTGAGAGCGTGCTGGCGGCCGGTGAGTCCATGGGATTCAACCCGCTCAATCCGATGGACTACCTCGAGTGGATGGGGCCGAGTTGGGCTCTCGTCGGCGTACTGGCGATCATCTTCGCCGAGACCGGCCTGATGGTCGGCTTCTTCTTCCCGGGTGACTCGCTGCTGTTCCTGACCGGCGTCGCGGCGTCGTCGGCCGCGCCGGAGGTCATCGGCTGGCAGATCCCGATCATCCCGCTGCTGATCTTCGCCCCGCTCTGCGCCATCGCCGGCGCCCAGTTCGGGCATTTCCTCGGCGCGCGCTACGGGCGCAAGATGTTCGACAAGCCAGACTCGAAGCTCTTCAAGCGGGAGTACGTCGAGAAGGCCGAGCACTACTTCCAGAAGTTCGGGCCGCGCAAGGCGATCGTGCTCGCCCGGTTCATCCCGATCGTGCGGACCTTCATGAACCCGGTGGCCGGCGTCCTCGAGGTCCCGACCCGGCAGTTCTTCATCTGGAACTGCGTCGGCGCGATCCTCTGGACCGACGGCATCCTGCTGGCGGCCTACTTCTTCGCCCAGGAGATCATCGACGCCATCGGCGGGCCGGACAAGATCGACAAGTACATCCTGCCCTTCGTCTTCCTCATCATCTTCATCTCCCTCATCCCGGTCTTCATCGAGATGTGGCGTACGCGCCAGGAGAAGAAGCGCAATCGGCAGCGCGGCAAGCACGAGCGCATCGCCGCCTGAGCCTACGGGTTCACAGGCCCGGCTGCGTGCGGAGCCACCGCATGCGCGATACTCCAGATGACGAAGGACAGCGCGGTCCCCGCAGTTCAACGGCTAGGAGCAGCAGAGATGCCTATTGCCTCACCCGAGATCTACGCCGAGATGCTCGATCGCGCCAAGGCCGGCGCCTTCGCCTACCCGGCGATCAACGTGACGTCTTCCCAGACCCTCAACGCGGCGATTCGGGGCTTCGCCGAGGCGGAGAGCGACGGCATCATCCAGGTCTCCACCGGTGGCGGTGAGTACCTGTCCGGCCCGACCGTCAAGGACATGGTCACCGGCTCCGTCGCGCTCGCCGCCTTCGCCCACGAGGTCGCGAAGAACTACGGCGTGAACATCGCGCTGCACACCGACCACTGCCCGAAGGACAAGCTCGACAAGTTCGTCCGGCCGCTGCTGGCGATCTCCACCGAGCGCGTCCAGAAGGGCGAGAACCCGCTGTTCCAGTCCCACATGTGGGACGGCTCCGCGGTGCCGCTGGCCGAGAACCTCCAGATCGCGGAGGAGCTGCTCGCCCTGACCGCGGCCGCGAAGGTGGTCCTCGAGGTCGAGATCGGCGTCGTCGGCGGCGAGGAGGACGGTGTCGTCGGCGCGATCGACGAGAAGCTGTACACCACGATCGAGGACGGTCTGGCCACCGCGGCGGCGCTGGGCATCGGCGAGAAGGGCCGCTACATGGCGGCGCTCACCTTCGGCAACGTGCACGGCGTCTACAAGCCGGGCAACGTGAAGCTGCGGCCGGAGATCCTCAAGGAGATCCAGGACGCCGTCGGCGCCAAGTACGGCAAGGAGAAGCCGTTCGACCTGGTCTTCCACGGCGGTTCGGGCTCCCTGCCGCAGGAGATCAGCGACGCGGTGGACTACGGCGTGGTGAAGATGAACATCGACACCGACACGCAGTACGCCTTCACCCGCCCGGTCGTGGACCACATGTTCAAGAACTACGACGGCGTGCTGAAGGTCGAGGGCGAGGTCGGCAACAAGAAGCTCTACGACCCGCGCTCGTGGGGCAAGTCGGCCGAGGCCGGTCTGTCCGCCCGCGTCGTCGAGGCCTGCCAGCAGCTCCGCTCGGTCGGGACCTCGCTCGGCAAGTGATTGCTTGATCGTTCTATAACGGGGGCCGCGCCACAGGTGTGCGCCCCCGTTTTTTGTGCCTGATTGGGTAGGATCGTCCGGTCCATAGTCGGTTGGGGGGAGGGTCGATCGTGCTGGGAATCGAGGGATACGAGCCGATCTGGCATCACGACGCCCAGGCCCTGGCGGCCGCCCACCGCGCACGCTTCCAGGAGGTCATCGGCCAGCCGTTGGTGGGCTCCTGGCTGATGTGGGACCTCGACGCGCACGCCTGGTTCACCAGCGGCCCGGTGGTCCTCGGCTTCCCCGACGCCAACATCGAGATCACGCACCGCAAGTTCGACGAGTGCGCGATCAGCTGGGACACCATCGACATGCAGGCTCCGGTCGACTGGCCCGGGCTGCGGCTGGACTGGTGGAGCGACACCCATCCCACCGTCGTCGAGGCGCGCGGCCGCGTACTGCGAGCCGTCAACCTCATCGAACGGGTGATGTCGGCGCACTGGCGCCCGACCGCGCTACACGCCGTCGAGCTGATCTTCGACGGCGTACGCCTGGAGCTGTTCAACGCGATGGACGAGAACGGGATCTCCGGCGAACCCGAGGTGGTCCTGCCGGTCGGCCGCTGGACCCGAATCCCGATCGCCTAGTAGCCCGCCGTCTCCAACTGACCGCGTGCCTTGACGAACTGATCCTTCAGCGCCGCCGCCTTCATCCCGAAGAACTCGATGAACGCGTAGGACCCGGAGTCGACCCAGACGCACGAGGCGACCGCGCCACCCGAAACAGTCGAGTCACCACAGGCGGCCCGCCCGCCCAGCGGTCCGGGCGCGACCTCGGTGAGCGTCAAACCCTTGCGCTGGCTCTCCAACGCCGAGGTGACCGTCGTGAAGAGATGGTCGGGGTCGACGACGACGCCCTGGACGGCGAGCACGAAGACGACGTTCTTCTTGGCGAAGGACCCGTAGTAGGTCGACGCGACCTGACTGGTGGCCGCCTCGGCGGCGCGCTGCGTGGCGGCGGCCTTCTCCGCCGACTCCAGCAGCGTCTTGTCGGTCGTCTTCGCTCGCCCGAGCAGGGTCTTCGGCAGGCGTACCACAACCGAACGCGCGGACCGGGCGCTCGGCGAAGCGGAACCGGACGGCGTGGTCGTGACGTCGAGCGCGGTCGGATCGCCGGATCGCGCGTCGCGCCGGGCCAGCAGCGCGCCCGCGGCCGCGCCCAGACAGCTGAGCAGGACCACGACGAGCGGCAACCCGATCCACAGCATCAGCCGGGAACGCGGGGCGGGCTCGGGGGTCGTCACGGGGGCGAGCATACCCATCGTGTGCGAGCGTCAGTCGAGCAAGAGCTCAGCGGCCTCGTCGACGTCGTCGGTGACGTGGATGAGGTCGCTCAGGTCGCCCAGCGGTGAGCTCCGCAGCAGCGGCGCGAGCAGTGAGGCGACCGGCAGCTCCTCCGTCCAGAATCGACGGCCGAGGAACACGTAGGGTCCGGACGGGCTGACGGTCCCGTAGAACGTCATCGTGGTCGCCTGGAAAACCTCCTGCACCGTGCCGGCCCGGCCCGGGGCGAACACGATGCCGCCCCGCGACAACTTGAGGATGACCTCCTCGCGAGCGGCGTTGCTGAACAGCTTGGCGATCCGGGCCGCGAACAGGTTGGCCGGCTCGTGCCCGAAGAACCACGTCGGAATGGCCAAGCCGCCGGCCTGCTCCCAGCTCGCCGACGGCGGCGGGGCATAGACGTCCCGTACGCGCAGCGCCGCCGCCGTGTAGTCCTGCGCGGCGTGGAAGTCCGGTTCGGCGGCGAGATCGTCGATCGCCGCCGTCAGCTCGTCCAGCGACCGCCCGGCCAGGTACGCCCCCAGATTGGCGGCCTCCATGACACCGGGGCCGCCACCGGTGAGCACCAAACGGCCGGCCCGCGCCAGGCGCCAGGCCAGTGCGGCCGCATCTCGGTAGCCCGGCGAACCGCGATTCTCGGCGTGCCCGCCCATGATCCCGACGACGCTCGCCGCGCCGTGCCGTTCGATCCAGCCGGCGGACACTCCGGCCAACGCGTTCTCGATGCCGTGGTCGTGGATCCGCTGAGCCAGCGCCTCCCGCAGATCCGGGTTGGCCCCGCCCCGGTCCAGATAATGCCGGTAGACGACGGTGTCGTACATCGCGTCGAAGCCGCCCGCGGCGAACCCCGCGGCCAACTCGTCCGGCGTGTACAACTGCGACGGCTGAGTCGGGAACGGCGTGTCCGGGAAAACCGGGACGACATGCGCCCCGCGCCGGATCAGCTCCAAGACCTGACCGTCCCGCAGGGCGCAGCCGACGAACAGCGCGTCGGCGACCTCCACGTCGGCCAAGTCGATCTCGTGCAGATCCAGCCCCTGCACCGTCAACCGGGACAGCGTGCCTCGCTCGACGTGAAGCCGCAGCTCCTCGAAGGACTCGATCTCGTCGGGGCTGTGGTCGATCGGCGTGATGACCTCGGGCCGGGGCGTCGGTGACACGCGCCGAATCCTAGCCGCCCGGTTCCACCGGGAAGCGTTCGTCCGGTCCCAGCGGGAGTCCCTGCCCGGTCCCGGCGGAAAGCCCCGTCGGTTCCAGTGCGGGGTCCGAGGAGGGACGAGGCCCGGCGGTGAACCGCCGGGCCTCGCTTACCGGGTCCTGGGGAGGCTCCGGACCTCCAGTTATACGCGGCTTGCGCGACGACCAGTACCGGCCGCTCGCGGGACGGCCCGCTCATCCGAACGCGTGGCGAGATCGCGCCGAACGGGGGCACCCGCCGGGGCAACCACGTCAACCGAGTCCATGACCAGGGCGTACTTGCCGCCGGGTGCTACGGCATCCCCCGCGCCACCGCCGTCACCGCGGTCGTCGTCAATCTGACCGCGACCCAGCCGACGCGGGCGGGGCATCTAACGGCGTAGATCACCGTCTACAACGGAGGATCGGGGACCGTGCATGCGGTCGCCGGCATCCTCGGCTATTACATTTCCTGAAGGCGAGCGCGGGCGCTCGGGTAGGTTGGAGATCATGCAAAACCTGCTGCCCGAACCCCCGGCCACCCTGCTGCCCGCCGACCCGGCCGCGGCCGATCTCACGGCCGACCTCGACCCGGCCACGGTGGCGGCCAACCACCCCGCCTCCTCGGCCGCGTGGGCCGCCCTCGCCGCTCGGGCGCTCACGAACGGCGAACCGGTCACCGGCTACGCCTTCGCGCGTACCGGCTATCACCGAGGGCTCGACCAGCTGCGCAAGGCCGGCTGGCGCGGCTCGGGCCCGGTGCCGTGGGCACACGAGCCCAACCGCGGCTTCCTGCGCTGCCTGCACCTGCTGGCCGTGGCGGCCGACGCCATCGGCGAGGCCGACGAGGCCGCCCGCTGCGCCCAATTCCTGCGCGACTGCGATCCGGCGGCCGCGGACGCCCTCGCGGGCTAACTCCCGGCGGCCTTCAGAGCGATGTCCGTGCGGAACTGCATGCCGTCCATCTTGATCTGCTCGACCAAGTGGTACGCGTTGAGCCGCGCCTCGGCGAGGTCACGTCCGGTCGCAGTGCACGCCAGCACTCGGCCGCCCGTCGAGAGCAGTGCTCCGTCGCGTACCCCTGTGCCCGCGTGAAAGACCCCCGCGGTTTCGGCGCCGGTGATCACGTCGCCGAGCCGCGGCTGGGCCGGGTAGCCCGCGGACGCGACCACGACGGTGACCGCGCTGTCCGCGGACCAGGACAGCGGGGGATGCGCGGCGAGTGAGCCGGACGCGGCGGCGAGCAGCAGCCCGGCCAGCGGCGTCTCCAGCAGGCTGAGCACGACCTGGGTCTCAGGGTCGCCGAAGCGTGCGTTGAACTCGATGACCTTGGGCCCGGCCGCGGTGATCGCGAGCCCGACGTAGAGCAGCCCGGCGAACGGCGTGCCCCGGCGCCGCATCTCGGCCAGCGTCGGCTCGACCACGGTACGCATGACCGTGGGGACCAGGTCGGCGTCGGCCCACGGCAGCGGAGCGTAAGCGCCCATGCCGCCCGTGTTGGGGCCGGTGTCGCCGTCACCGATGCGCTTGAAATCCTGCGCCGGGAGCAGCGGCACGGCGGCCTCGCCGTCCGTCACGACGAACAGGGAGACCTCCGGGCCGTCGAGGAACTCCTCGATCACCACCCGACCACACTCACGGGCATGCCGGACCGCCAGCTCGCGATCATCCGTCACGACGACGCCCTTGCCCGCCGCCAGACCGTCGTTCTTGACGACATACGGCGCCCCGAACGCGTCGAGTGCCGCGGCGACCTGCTCCTCGGACTCGGCGGTCACCGCACCGGCGGTCGGCACGCTCGCGGCGACCATGACGTCCTTCGCGAACGTCTTGGACCCCTCCAACTGCGCGGCGCTCTTGGACGGGCCGAACGTCGGAACGCCCCGCTCGCGGACGGCGTCGGCGACCCCGGCGACCAGCGGCGCCTCCGGGCCGATCACGACGAGATCTGCACCCTCCCGCACGGCAAGCTCCGCCACCGCCGCCGGATCCATCAGATCCACCTCAGCCAACCGGGCGACCTGGGCGATCCCCGGATTCCCGGGCGCGGCCACCACCTCGGAGACCGCCGGATCCCGGGCGAGCGAAGCAGCGAGGGCGTGCTCGCGCCCCCCAGTCCCGATGACGAGTACGCGCATCCCCCGACCCTACCGGGACCCCCCCTGCCACCCCCTTGCCCCTCCCACCCCCCACCCCACCCCCACCCCCCACCCCGTCTCGCCCCGTTGATCATGGAGTTAACTGTGGTGTCGTCGGTGTGTCGGGACCGGAAACTCCATGATCAACGGGGCGGACGTTGGTTGATCATGGATTGGATCAGCGCTGGAAGGTAGCTCGGTCGCGTGACGTCGTCCCAGGTGAACCGAACGACGCGGTATCCGGCCCGAACAAGATCGTTCTGGCGGCGCCGGTCTCGATAAAGGGCCTCTGGCCGATCGTGGAATGCCGCCCCGTCCGCTTCGGCGATCAACCGCGGCCGGCGCCACAGCATGTCTGCGCGTCCGAGAAAGCGACCGTCCTCCGCGAAGATGTCGACCTGCAGATCATCTGGAGGTACGCCGCCGTCCACGAGGCGAAGCCGGCCGATGGATTCCAAAGGAGACTCCGCCCGGGCGTCAGCTTCGGCGGCGAAAGCCCGAGCGAGCACGGCACCGCGTCGGCGATAGAAGGAGGAGAGCAGACGATCAAGGTCCTCGGTCGTGAGCACCTTGCGATTCAATGCCGCGTCCAGGGTGGCGATCGCCTCCATTCGACGGGTGGTGAGAAGGATGTCGCTGACCGTCCGCAGCGGATTCGTCGCGGGAATGCCGGCAACGTGCTCGATCTGTTCCAGCGGCAGCGTCCATTGGTGGATCTTGATGCTGCGGTCGAGGATCCGCTTCGGCGCGGCCGCCTGAGGCGGTATGGCGAACTCCAGGGGAGTCCCCGTGGCCTGCCAGCCAGGAATGTGATGGAGGAGCGCGGCGGTCTTGCGAACCGCCACCGAGTGCGGGCCAAGCGCGAGGTGAGCCGCGCGGATGAGGATCTCATCGGCGAGATCGGCGGCCATCGTGTCGCCCTGGATGAGGTATACGCCGCGAAACAGCCGCCGCCATCGTCCCGATCGAACCAGCCGCTCTATCTCGGTACGCCCAAGTCCCGAGTCCAGGGCTTGTGCGGCGGTGAGGATCCAGTTCTGTCGCTGGGCGGTATCCCAGGCCGTTCGGGTCCATGGCATGCGCCACTTTGCGTCGCGCGCTCGGTCGAGGGCAGCCGAGCGTGACTCCGGATTGTGGATAGCCGAACGATGTGGAACGTTCGGCACGATCGTTGATCATGGAGTTGACCACCTCGACACATCGGCGAGACCTCAGTTAACTCCATGATCAACGAGCCGAGCGGGGGTGAGCGGGGCGAGGCGGGTGAGGGCCGAGCGGGGGTGAGCGGGGCGAGCGGGGGGCGAGGGGGGCGAGAGGGGGGCGAGAGGGGGTGGGGTCAGAGGCCTGCGGCTACGGCGGCGGCGACTTTCAGCCAGGCGTCGGCGGTGGACGCCGACAGCCGGGTGTACGCGATCGGCTCGCCGGTGTCGATGATCCGCTCGTACGGCACGCGCAGCACGGCTCGCGTACGCGACGCGAAGTGCCGTTCGATGCTGGGCACGTCGAGTTCTCGCTGGCTCTGCGGCATCGAGATGACGGTGACGGCGTTGCGCACTGTGCGTACGCGGCCGGTCTGCTCCAAGTGGTCCAGCATGCGCGCCGCCGTCTCGGCGGAGTCGTTGCGGGCCGACATGGTCACCACGAGCTGATCGGTCGCGTCGACGGCGGCCTGCCAGTTCGGGGCGCGTACGTTGTTGCCGGTGTCCACCACGATGATCTTGTAGAACCGGCTGACGACGTCACGGATGTCGCCGAAGGCGACCTCGGTCAGCATCTCGCCGGCGGTCGCCGACTCGTCCGAGGCGAGCACCTCGAACATGCCTTCGCCCTGGCCGCGTACGTAGTGGGACAGGTCGCCGACGCGTCCCTGCGAACCTTGGAACAGGTGCAGGTCGCGGAGCAGGTCCCGGACCGTACGCGAGTGGAAGTCCTGCTGCGCCCGCATCCCCAGGGTGCCCTGGGTCTCGTTGTTGTCCCAGGCCAGTACGTAGCCGCCGCGACGCTGACCGAACGTCATCGCGAGCATCAGGACGGCCACCGTCTTGCCCGCGCCGCCCTTCGGGTTGACCACCGTGATCTGGCGTAGCCCGCCGAAGTTGCGCCGGACGAGGTCGACGTCGGCCAGGTACTCCTGCTCCCGGCGGCCCGGCGGCAGGGTGATCAGGCCGAACGTCGATTTGCGCAGCCCGCCGCGGAAACCCCGTTCGGCCTGCGGCTCCGGTCGTCGCTCGGTACGCCGCCGCGCGAACTCCTCGGCGGTGATCGGGCGTACGGCGGGTCCGGGCTGCTGGTGCGGGCCGAGTCGGTAGGGCTCCTGAGGCGGATGGTCGGGCGTCCACCCGCTCTCGACGTCGGGTGATCCGGCCGGCGAGGACTCCCGGGCGGGCGAGAACCCGGTCGGCGAAATCTCCGGGGGCGGCGCGAAGTCCGGAGCAGGCGGGTACTCCGAAGAAGGCGAATACCCGGGGGACGGCGGCAGCTCTGGTGACGCAGTCGGCTCGAGGTCCGCCTCGTAGTGCTCGAGGTCCGCCTCGTAGTGGTAGACGGGTTCCTCGGCCGGCGGCTGCGGCCAGTACGCGGGCGGCCCAGCGAAGCCCGGCCCGTCAGCCGGAAAACCCGAAGAAGCCGAAGCCGCCCCAAAAGCCGGAGAAGATGGAGAAGCTGCCGAAGACGGAGCTGCCGGAGAAACCGGGCGCGGCATCGGCGCCGGCGGAACCTGATGCGGCACCCCGTGGAGCGGCTGGATCTGTGGCCGGGGCTGGGCCTCAACGTCGGCTGCTTCGCCCCGGCCGACCATCGGGTACTGCGACGAGGGCGGCTGGGCCCAAGCGGATTCCGGCGCCTGCGGGAGGTCCTGCGGCATGGGCGGCACGTACTGGGTGGGGAGATTCGGCTTCACGCGCTGCGGCAGGGCGACCGGCACTCCGGCCCGCGCGGTCGCGGCGTCCGCTGCCGGTGGGGCGTAGATCGCCGGCTCGTCCAGTGCCGGTTCCGGGTCGGACGATGTCGGCTGAGTGGGCGCAGTAGCGGAAGGCGGGGCGGTAGCCGGCGGGGCGGGGAGCGCCGGCTGGGCCGGTCGAGCGGGTTGCGCGTTCAGGGCCGCTGCCATTGGTCCGCTGCCCGCCTCGGCCGCCTGTTCCGGACCTGGCCAGGCCCCATCCGGCCGGGGAGTCCGGGACGCTGCTCTCGGCGTACCCCTTGGTTGTGCGGACGAGACGGACCCGACGCCGGGGCGCGGCGCCGGAGCCCCGTCTTCCTCGTCCTCGGGCCAGAATTCTTCATCCACGCAGGCAAGGGTAGCGATCCTGGGCGCGCGCGCCACCCCTCGTGATCATTTCGCGACTAGCTGTACACGGCCCAGGCCTGGCGCTCCACCCACCACGACCGCTTGCGGGTCAGCTCGCCGGTCACGCCGTCCTCCACGAAGGGCAGCGTCTCCTCGGCGGCGAGCCGCGGTGTGATCGAGACCGCGCGCCCACGCGCCCGGCGAACCTCGATCCGGTGGGCGTCGCGGCCGAACCGTCGCTTGACCAGGGCCGGAACCGCGATGCCTACCTCGACCACGCCGTCGGCCGGATCCGGCGCGACGACCAGGTCGACGCCGTCGAGCCGCGCGTAGCCGTCCGCGACAGTCACCGCGCAGGCCAGTACGTCCTCCGCGCCGTCGGTCAGCACCAGGTCGTCGACCTCCACCCGGCCGCGGAACGGCACCGACCGGCCGTGCTGATCGGCCGCGCCGAGCAGCACGCCGTCGATCACCACCGAGCCGCCGTCCTGGCGCAGGAGGTCCAGCCGCCGCACCCGGTCCGCGAGCACTGCTCGCGCGACGTCCGCGGGCTGTCGCGGCAGGCCGAGGCGCGCGGCCAGGTCTCCACCGGCATTCGCATCAAGCGGGAGTACGCCCAGCGCGGGCAGATCGGGGAGCGTCCGGTCAGCGGGCAGGTCCGCCGGTCGCTTCGACGGCGGCGGGGCGTACCGGCGAACCAGTCGCCGGACCACGTGCCGGAGCTGGGAATCGGCCGCCACCGCCACGATCAGGCGGACCTTGGTGTCGGGATCAGGCCGGCGCAGCCCCTCGGGCTCCTCGGGCGCGTCGAAGCGCGCCAGCACCTCGTCGATCGCCTCGTCGTGGTACGCCGTCACGGTCTCCACCCGAGCGCCCGCCTGCTTGAGGGCGTCGGCGCAGTGCAGGACAGGCGTCCGGACCGCAGTCTTGGGGGCGTCGTGACCGCAGGCGCCACAGTCGCCGCCGCAGCCCGATGGGGGCTCCTCCAGCGTGAGGATGACCACGTCATACACGACGGCGCTCTCCTTCGTGGGCGATGACGCACCTTCGCGCGCCGATCCTGATCGACTTGTTAGCCTGACACCCCGGGTAGACGTGATCGCGTCTCACCTGGGTACCGGCCGCACTCCGGCGGCGTCGCCGCCGCACGGGGACGACCATATCGCCGAGGAGGCGACAGCGATGCCAGCGATAGTGCTGATCGGCGCGCAATGGGGCGACGAGGGCAAAGGCAAGGTTACCGACCTGCTCGGCGACCGTGTTCAGTACGTCGTCCGGTACTCCGGCGGCAACAACGCCGGACACACCATCGTCACACCGGACGGCCAGAAGTACGCCCTGCACCTCATGCCTTCCGGCGTACTCTCGCCGACGGCCCAGATCGTCATCGGCAACGGCGTCGTGATCGACCCGAAGGTGCTGCTCGCCGAGGTCGACGGGCTCACCGAACGGGGCATCGACTGCGAGCGCCTGCTGATCTCGGCGGACGCGCACCTGATCATGCCGCACCACCGGGCCCTCGACCGGGTCGTCGAGCGATACCTCGGCTCCGGCCGCATCGGCACCACCGGACGCGGCATCGGCCCGGCGTACGGCGACAAGGTGTCGCGGATGGGCATCCGTGCCCAAGACCTCCTCGACCCCGGCATCCTCCGGAAGAAGCTGGACCTCGTCCTGCGCGAGAAGAACCAGGTTCTGGTCAAGGTCTACAACCGCAAGGCCATCGACGTCGAAGCCGTCTACCAGGAATACCTGGGGTACGCCGAGCGCATGGGCCCGTGGATCACCGACACCCGTTCGGTCCTCTGGGAGGCGCTCGACCGGGGCGACACGGTCTTCATGGAAGGCGCCCAAGCCACCATGCTCGACCTCGACCACGGCACGTATCCCTTCGTGACCTCGTCGAACCCGATCGCGGCGGGCGCCTGCGTCGGCACCGGCATCCCACCGACCCGGCTCAACCGGGTCATCGCGGTCGCCAAGGCGTACCTGACCCGGGTGGGCTCCGGCCCGTTCCCCACCGAACTGCACGACGAAGTGGGCGAACGCATCCGCAAACTGGGCCAGGAATACGGCACCACCACCGGCCGCCCCCGGCGTACCGGCTGGTTCGACGCCGTCCTCGCCCGGTACGCCGTGCGCCTCAACGGCGTCACCGACCTGGTCGTCACCAAACTCGACATCCTCAGCGGCCTCGACCAGGTGCCCGTCTGCGTGGGCTACGAGATCGACGGCAAGCGCGTCGAAGACATCCCGATGACGCAAACCGACTTCCACCACGCCACCCCGGTCTACGAAAACCTCCCGGGATGGTGGGAAGACATCTCCGAAGTGCGTGAGTTCTCCGACCTCCCCGCGAACGCCCAGTCCTACATCCACCGGCTGGAAGAACTGTGCGGCACGCGGATCTCGATGATCGGAGTCGGACCAGGCCGCGACGCGAACATCATCCGCCACGACCTCCTGTCCTAACGCTCCCCGCGGCCTCGCCCTGTCCGCGCGGCCTCGCCCTGTCCGCGCGGCCTCGCCCTGTCCGCGCGGCCTCGCCCTGTCCGCGCGGCCCCGCCCTGTCCGCGCGGCCCCGCCCTGTCCGCGCGGCCTCGCCCTGTCCGCGCGGCCTCGCCCTCTGACGCGTTGCCCCGCCCTCTGACGCGTTGATCATGGAGTTAACTGAGGTATCGACGGTGTGTCGAGGGGGCAAACTCCATGATCAACGCAGGAGAGGGCCGGGGGATCACCGCAGGAGGCGGGGGATGACCTTGCCGGTGGCGGTCCGGGGCAGCTCCCGCAGGAACACCACATCCCGCGGTACGCAGAAACGCGCGAGGTAGTGCCGCACGTATTCGCGTACGGAGTCGGGGTCGAGGTGTTCGCCGGGGTGCAGGACGACGTAGGCCGCGAGTCGTTGGCCGAATTCGGCGTCGGGTACGCCGACGACGGCGACTTCGCGTACTTGCGGGAGTTGGCCGATCAGTTCTTCGACCGGCCGGGGGAAGACGTTCTCCCCGCCCGAGATGATCATGTCGTCGGCTCGGCCGTCCACGTAGAGCAGTCCTTGCTCGTCGAAGTGGCCCAGGTCGCCGGTGCCGAGCAGGCTGACTGCATTCTTGGCGTCTCGGCCGAGAGCCTCCCCGGCGTTCGGGGTGGCTTCGCGGTGGGAGGTGTACCCCTCGAAGAGCATGTCGTTGCGGACGTGGATCTCGCCGATCTGCCCCGGGGGCAAGGGCTGTCCCGCCCGGGAGCGGATCTCGACCGTCGTGCCCAGCGGCGGCCGGCCGGAGGTTCGCGGGTCCCGGCGCATGTCTTCGGGGGTCGCGATGGACACCCAGGACGCTTCGGTGCTGCCGTAGAGGTTGTAGAGGCAGTCCCCGTACGCGTCCATGAACCTCGTCGCGAGCCCGCCTGGCAGGGCGGAACCGCTCACAGCGACGACCCGGGGAGTCACGCCGGGGGTGGGGGTCGCCTCCAGGAGCCGTTGCAGCATCACGGGCACCGCGATCAGGCCTTGGCAGTCGAGGTCGCGGAGGGCGGCGATCGTGCTCAGCGGCTCGAACCGGCGTTGGAGGACGAGGGTCGCGCGTAGGCCGAGGGCGACCTGCAGGGCGGCCAGACCCCAGGTGTGGAAGAGCGGCGCGGCGACGAAGATCCGGTCGCCGACCTTCAGCGGAATGCGGTCCAGCACGCTGGCCAGGGGCCCGAGCCCGCCTGGGGTCTTGCGCCGGGCACCCTTCGGGGCCGCGGTGGTGCCCGAGGTCAGCACGATCAGGCGACCGGCTCGCGAGGGCGGCGTCAGCTTGCCTGGCGGCGCGTCGGCGATGAGCTTCTCCACGCCGACCTCGTTCAGCGCCGGTACGCCGGGGATCAGCTCCATCAGGTCGTTGTCGGCGATCACCAGCTCGATGCGCTGGTCGTGGGCGACGGCGTCGATCGCGGCGGCCGACAAAGCCGGGTTCAGCAGCACGACTTCGGCGCCGAGGGCACAGCCGGCCACCATCGCGGCGATCATGCCCGAGTGATTGCGGGCCAGCACCCCGATCCGCCCGCCGACGCCGATCCCGTGGCGTACGCGCAAGGCCAGCGCCAGCCGCTCGGACCGGTCCCACAGCTCGGCGTACGTGTGGCTGCCCTCGGGATCGATGACCGCGACGTGATCGGGTGACCGTTCCGCCGCGGCCCGTAGCTCGCCGGCCACCGAGAAGCCCCAGCGCCTGAGCGTCGCGAGCTGGGAGACGATCTTGCCGGGCGGACCCGGGTTGAGCAGTCCCCGCTTTGCCAGCACCCAGAGCATCCGCAGCCTCCACCTTCCGCGTTGATCATGACCCAAGGTCCGGTTCGCCGCCCCGAACCCCTTGATCACATCGGCGCCGCCACGAGAACGTTTCATTACCGATGGGTAACAACATGACGCATGGCGGCGTAGATCACAAGGGGCGACCCATCGCATCGTGTGCCAGTGCGCGATCCGCCCGGCCATGAACGAAAGCCGGGCTTGTGGATAAGTGCTCCACAAACCCGGCTCTACACGCCGGACCCGAAACGGATCAGCGTAGAGGCATGCCGGAGATGGCACGCGCGATGACGAGGCGCTGGATCTCGCTGGTCCCCTCGAAGATCGTGTAGATCTTGGCGTCGCGGTACCAGCGCTCGACCGGGTGCTCCCGGGTGAACCCGGCCCCGCCGAGGATCTGGACCGCCCGCGACGTCACGTCGACGGCCACCTCGCCCGCCTTGAGCTTGGACATCGAGCCCTCGCCCGCGGAGAACGGACGGTTGTTGCGGCCCATCCAGGCCGCCCGCCAGACCAGGAGCCGCGCGGCGTCGATCTCCATCTTCATGTCGGCCAGGGCGAACGCGATGCCCTGATTCTCGATGATCGGCCGGCCGAACTGGACCCGCTGCTTGGCGTAGTCGAGGGCGTACTCGTAGGCCGCACGCGCGATGCCGAGCGCCTGCGCGCCGACGGTCGGCCGGGACAGCTCGAAGGTACGCATGGAGGCCTGTCCGCCCGAGCGCTCGCCGGAGCGCGCCTTGGCCAGCCGCTCCTCCAGCCGCTCGCGCCCGCCGAGCAGGCAGGACGAGGGGAGCCGGACGTCGTCGAGGAACACGTCGGCGGTGTGCGAGGCCCGCAGGCCCAGCTTCTTCAGCTTCCGGGTCGAGTGCAGTCCGGGCGTGCCGGGCGGGACCACGAACGCGGCCTGGCCCCGGCTGCCCAGCGACGGGTCGACGGACGCGGTGACGACGTGCACCGCGGCGATCCCGCCGTTGGTGGCGAACGCCTTCTGCCCGTTGAGCACCCACTCGTCGGCGGCCTCGTCATACACCGCACGCGTACGCATGGCGGCGACGTCGGAGCCCGCCTCCGGCTCGGTCGAGCAGAACGCCGCGACGGCCGGGTCGGACTCGGTGCCGAAGCACTGCGGAACCCACTCGGCAAGCTGCTCCGGATCGCCGTTGCCGAAGATCGCCGCGACCGCCAGCGAAGTGCCCATGATGGACATCGCGATGCCGGCGTCGCCCCAGAACAGCTCCTCGTTGGCCAGGCACATGGACAGTCCGCTGGGATCGGCCCAGGCGTTGGCGAGGAACTCGAAGCCGTAGAGCCCGATCTTCGCGGCCTCCTGGAGCACCGGCCAGGGCGTCTCCTCGCGTTCGTCCCACTCCGCGGCAGCGGGGCGCACGGCCTCGGCGGCGAAGCCGTGCACCCAGTCGCGAAGCTCGCGCTGTTCGGAGTTGAGGTCGAGCGAGAACTCCACGATCAGGCCTTCGGGATGCTGAACAGGTTGGCGATGTTGGAGGCCAGCGCGAGGTCGCCCTTGGCCTTCAGCTTGCCCGTCATGAACATCATGACCGGGTTGCCGTTGCCGGAGACGACCTTGAGGAAGTCGACCGGGCCGACCGTCAGGGCGAGCTTCGGGTCGTGCTGCGGGGTCTCCGACAGGGTGCAGGCGCCCTTGGAGATGACCAGCTCATACGTGTCGGCGCCGCCGTCCGGGGCACCGGTGATGCTCCAGTGGATCACGGCCTCGGTGTTGCCGGCCCGCTCTGGGCGGAACAGTGCCGGCATGCGGCGGAAGATCTCGTCGAGCACCTTCGGCCGCAGCTCGCCGCTCATGACCTCGGCGATCTGCGCGTCCGGCGCCGACTTGACGAGCTGGGCGAACGCGCTCGGGTCGAGCGAGGAGAAATCAGAGAGGTCGAAGTCGGGCATCATGTCCTCCGTCACGCTGAGCTTGATAACTTACTCGTGCGTAACCTTACGCGCGAGTAGGTAAGGTGGCAAGGGTGGGGAAACGACTGCCGCGCAGCGTGCGGGAACAACAGATGCTCGAGGCCGCCGTCCGGGTCTTCGCCGAGCGTGGATTCCACGCCGCGACGATGGACGAGGTCGCGGAGCGGGCCGGCGTGTCGAAGCCCATGGTGTACGCGTACCTGGGCACCAAGGACGAGTTGTTCGTGGCGTGCCTCCGCCGGGAGGCCGGTCGGCTGCTGGAGGCCGTCGCCGGGGTGGTCGACCCGGAACTGTCCCCGGACGAGCAGCTCTGGCGGGGTCTGCGCGGCTTCTTCAGCTACGTCGGGGCGAATCGTGACGGCTGGGCGGTGCTGTTCCGTCAGGCCCGTACGCGAGAGCCGTTCGCCGGGGAGCTGGCCCGGATGCGCCGCGGCATGGTCGGCGTGATCGCGGAGAAGCTGGCCGGCGCGTTACGCGCCCGGGGCCGCGACGTGCCGGCGGATGAGCTGCAGACGATGGCGCTCGCCCTGGTGGGCGCGGGCGAGGCGTTGGCGGACCGGCTCGTGGAGACCCCGCACGAGGAGCCCGAACGCACCGCCACCCGGCTGATGAACGCGATCTGGCTGGGCGCCGAGCGGCAGCTCGACGGCGAGATCTGGAAGCCGTCGGCTACGACGCGCTGACCGTCACGTTGGCGCTCTGTCCGATGAGGATGCCGTCCGGCACCGTGTCGAACGTCAGCACGACGGAGTAGGTGACCAGGTTGCTCGACGTCACCCCGGTCTGCGCGATCTCGGTGATCTTCGCGGTGAACTCCCCGTCGTGTCCCGGCAACGTGACCGTCGCCGACTGACCCATCGTCAACGAGACGACGTCGGACTCGCTGAACGACGCCTTTACCACCATGGTGGAGACCACGCCGATGGAGATGACGTTGCTCTTCGCGGTGTCGCCGACCTTGATGGAGACGGTGAGCACCTTTCCGGCCACCGGTGCGGTGATGACCGTGCCGGACAGCTCGCGTTCCGCCTTGGCCAGCGCGGCGGTCTTCGTGTTCACCGACTGCTTCGCCGACAGGATCGACGCGATGTAGTTCTGGCTCTGCCCGGTCTTGGCGGAGCCGCAGGTGGTGGCCGAACCGCCGCCGGTGCCACCGGTCCCGGTGGACGATGTGGACAAGCCGCTGGCGCCGCTCCCGCCGGAGGTGCTGGGCCGAGCGGCCGCGGTAGTGGCGCACGCCGACGGGCTGGCGCTGGCCGAGGCTTGGACGGCGGACAACGCGGCCTTGGCGTCGGCCAGGTCGTCCTCGGCCGACGCGACGGCCTCCTCGGCGTCGGACTGGTCGATCCGGGCCAGCTCCTGCCCCTTCGTGACGGTGTCGCCGGCCTTGACGGAGACCGAGCTGACCGTACCGCTGACCGAGAAGCTCAGATTCTGCGTGGTGATCGGCTGCACGGTCCCCTTGGCGGTCACCTCGCCGCTGGTGGCCCGTTCGACCGTCTGGTCCCCGGCGGTCGGCGTCGGCGTACTGCCGCCGGTGAGCATGACCGTCCCCGTCACGCCGAGCGCGGCCACGGCTGCCACGCCCGCCACGATCCAACGCATCCGATGTCCTCGCATGGTGCCGCAGTCTCGCCAGGCGTACTCGGGGGGCGCTTGGGGACGCCTCGGAGCAAGCTCAAAGGTGCGCGACGATCTTCGCCGACGATTCCGAGGCGTGTTTGAGGTTGCACCGAGCGTCCCCGTAGGTCGCCTCTCGATGCTGCCGGGCGGAGGTGGTCATGAAGGCACACATCAAGCGCACGCTCGGTGGATCAGTGGCGCTGGTGGTCGCGGCGTTCGCCCTCGCGGCGTGCGGCGGCTCCGGCGACGACTCCGGCTCCGGCGGCTCCGGTACGGACGCGATGTCGGCGTACCAGAAGTGCTTGTCGGACAACGGGGTCACGCTGCCCAGCAACGGTGCCCGCCCGACCAACCGGGCGTTCCCGTCCGGCAATCCCTCCAACCGGCCGACCGTACGCCCATCGGGCACGGCCTTCCCCGGTGGCGGCCAGGGCTTCCCCGGCGGTGGCAACGGCGGGTTCGTCCCGCAGGGCGTCGACGCGACGAAGTGGGCCGAGGCTCAGGAGAAGTGCTCGTCGCTGCGGCCGACCGGCCAGGGCGGTTTCTCCAACGGCCAAGGTGGCCCGGGTGGCGGTCAGGGCCGCGACGCGGCGTACCGCAACTGCCTGTCCGAGCACGGAGTGACCATTCAGGACGGTCAGACGCTCGACACGGCCGACGCCAAGGTGGTCGAAGCCGAGAAGGCCTGCGCCGTCCTCAAGCCGGCCGCAAGTCCGTCAAACTGACACTTGCGCGACAGCAGTCCTTCGCTACACACTAGGCTCCTGCCCCGACAGGCCCGGTTCCCCCGTGCTGCGCCTGCCGGGGCAGGCCATTTTCCGCCTCGGCCCGGCTCACCGTCAGCCTGCCGACGACCGCAACAGACCCATCGCCTTCGTGACGATTCCGTTGATCAGGGTCTTGCCGCTGCCGAGGCTCTGGTTGTGATCACTGAGGACGGCGATCACCCAATCGTGGTCGTCCTCGACGACTCGTCCGATGGAGTTGGTGGCGTACAGGCCGCCCTCGTCATCCAGATCGACCCAGCCCACCTTGACGTAGACGGCGCTCGCGTCGGCCGTGGCGGCCGCGGTCACCCCGAAGCGCTGCTCGTCGATGACGCCGGCCATCCACCCTCGGAGCAGCGTGCGATTGGCCGACGACAGCGGCCCGGCAGTGTCGCTGACGGTGGTCAGCAGCCGGACCTGGTCGTCCACGGTGGTCGTGGTCATTCCCCAGGAGCTGCTGACCGTGGTCTCCGTCAGCCCCAGCGTCCTGTTCGCCGCGGTCAGTCCGGTCCGGCCGCCGATCGCCCGGAACAGCGCGGTCGCCGCGTCGTTGTCGCTGGCCGTGATCGCCGCCTCGGCCCAGGCCTTCTCCTGGCTGCTCAGACTCTCGCCGTCGGCCTGTCGCTGAAGCATGAGGGCGGCGATGACGTCGACCTTCACGATGCTCGCGGTCGGGAACTCGGCCGAGCCGTTGACGCTCACGGAGGTTCCGGTCGTCCGGTCGTAGACGGCGATCGCCGCGTCACCACCACGCGCATCGATGTACGCCTGAAGCGCCGCCACGACCGCAGCAGTGTCCACCGCCGCATCTTCGGCCGTGGCCGGCGCAGTAGCCGCCGACGGTGACGTGGACGGCGTTCCCGGCGCTGAAGAGGGTGACGTAGCCGACGTCGAGCCGGGGGTGCTGCTGCTCACAGCGGCCGCCGAGGACGGCTTGTCGGCGGTGGCGACGCCTACGCCGAGCGCCGCCACGGCGGCGAGGGAAGCGGTGCCTACGGCGAAGAAGAGGGGTTTTCGGCTTTGCACCGCAGAAGCGTGCCTTGCCCAGCTTGGCGAAGGCTGTGAATCTCGCAGCGCATTCCGAGGGTTCTCCAAGCTCAGGCGGCTACAACCTTGAGATCCAGGCGAGGTGCTGGTGAGGAGAAAGAACGTGACACACACAGAGGCCGCCGCGCGGTCCACCCGCGTCCTCGTCGTCGACGACGAGCCGAACATCTGCGCTTTGTTGCAGGCGACGCTGCGGCTCACGGGCTTCGACGTCCGCGTCGCCGAGAACGGCCGCGACGCGTTGATCATCGCCGAGGAGTTCCAGCCGGAACTCGTCGTCCTCGACGTCATGCTGCCGGACATGGACGGCTTCCAGATCGCGTCCAAGCTGCGCGGCGACGGCCGCGGTACCCCCGTGCTGTTCCTCACCGCGCGCCAGTCCGTGGAGGACCGGATCTCGGGCCTGACGGTCGGCGCGGACGACTACGTGACCAAGCCGTTCAGCCTGGAGGAGGTCGTCCTGCGCATCCGCGCCATCCTCCGGCGCAGCCAGGTCAGCTCGCCCTCCGACGACGACGGCGTCCTGCGCTACGCCGACCTCGAGCTGGACGAGGAGGCCCATGAGGTACGCCGGGCGGGCAAGCTCGTCGAGCTGAGCCCGACGGAGTTCAACCTCCTGCGGTACCTGATGGTGAACGCGGGCCGGGTGGTCTCCAAGGCGCAGATCCTCGACCGGGTCTGGAGCTACGACTTCGGCGGCGACGGCCGGATCGTCGAGTCCTACGTGTACTACCTGCGGAAGAAGATCGACAAGATCGACCCGCCGTTGATCCACACCGTCCGCGGCGTCGGGTACGCCCTGCGCCTGCCCCGAGCGGAAGCAGCCTGACCAGATGAAGCTCCACGGACTCGGCACACACCTTCAGCGCCTCCGGCCTCGCCGGTGGCGACAGTGGACGCTGCGGTCCCGCATGGTCGTGGCGATCGTGCTCATGGCCGGCGTAGCCCTGCTGGTGGTCAACGTCGCGGCCGGCTCGCTGATCAAGAGCTACCTGACCGAGAAGCTTGACGAGCAACTCAGCAAGTTCGGTGGCGCCGACCGAGGTCCCCAGGGCTATGGCAACTCCCAGAACTGGCAGCCGAACTCGAACTACAACGCCGGGACCTATCCGGTGCCGCCCCCGCTCGAAGAGGGTCGGGTCGTGGCCCGGTACGACGAGGACGGCACCCGCGACAGCCGCGGCTTCGGCGCCGTCGACACCACTGAGCTGCCCTTGCTGGGGAATTTCACCGAGATCAAGGCGCACGCCAACGGCAAGGCGTTCACCGTCGACGGGACGGACGGCAAGTATCGCGTCGTGGTCAAGAGCGGCACAACGCTCGACCGCACCACCGGTAAGGAGAAGACGACCTATGTGCTCTCCGCCGAGTCGCTGAACAAGATCGACGCGACTGCCAACCGGATGCTGATGCTCGGATTCGGAGTCAGCGGGGCGATCCTGCTCATTCTGGCGATCGGATCGGCGTACGTGGTGAAGATCGGGCTGCGGCCGTTGACCCGCATGGAGAACCTGGCGACCTCCATCGCGAGCGCCGATCCGCCGTCGGGCACGGCCGCCGATTCGCTCGTCGCCGGGCGCGTACCGGACGCCGATCCGCACACCGAGGCCGGCCGGCTCGGGCTGGCGCTCAACACGATGCTGGAACGCATCCAGTCGGCGCTGGCCGCGCGGGCGGCGTCGGAGCAGAAGCTGCGGCAGTTCCTCGCGGACGCCTCGCACGAGCTGCGTACGCCGTTGACCTCGATCCGCGGGTTCGCGGAGTTGTATCGGCGGTCGGGGTCGCAGGGCGGTCCGGAGATGAGCGAGATGATGTCTCGCATCGAGCATGAGGCGGCCCGGATGGGGCTGCTCGTCGAGGATCTGCTGCTGCTCGCCGCGCTGGACGAGGAGCGGCCGCTGCGGGCGCAGCCGGTCGATCTGCTGGCCGTGGCGGCCGACACGATCAGCGACGCCCACGTACGCAATCCCACCCGATTCGTGGCGTTGACGTCCTTCGATCCAGTGACCGTGATCGGCGACGATCACCGGCTGCGCCAGGTCGCCACCAATCTGATCAGCAACGCCGTCCGGCATACGCCGGAGTACGCCAAGGTCGAGGTCCGCGTGGCCGAGGAGCAGCTGGCCGCGCCCGCTTCGCCGCCGGTCGCCACGGTCGGCGTCGCCCTCCCGCCCGGTACGCGAGTAGCCGTGCTCGAAGTCCACGACAGTGGGCCGGGCGTACCGGCGCAGCACGCCGAGCGCATCTTCGAACGTCTCTACCGAGCCGATCCGGGCCGATCGCGGGCGCAGGGCGGGTCCGGGCTGGGGCTGTCGATCGTCGCCGCCATCGTGGCGGCCCACGGCGGCCGGGTCGAGCTGCACACGAGCCCCGGGAAGGGGGCGACCTTCCGGGTGCTGCTCCCGCTCAAGGACCTGCCCGCCTAGGATTCCGAGCTGGCTCCGAGATTCGGCCTAGTCCCCATCGAGCGCGACCCGCGAGCATGCCGCCATGCGATTCTGGCGACGGCGTACTTTCCTGATCAACAGCGTGCTCAGCGCGTTGCTGGTCGGTGGTGGCGCGTGGGCGTACACGCTGCTCAACGGGGACGGTGGGGGATCGACGGGCACGTCGACCGCGCGTACCGGCACCGTCGCGCAGGGCACGGTCACCGCGTCGGTCACGGCTAGCGGCACGGTGGCGAGCGCGACCACCATGAACCACAACTTCGTGACCTCTGGGACGGTCACCTCGATCAAGGTCGCCGTCGGCGACAAGGTGACCAAGGGCCAGGTGCTCGCGACCGTCGACGGCACCGAGACGGCCGCCACGCTCGCCACGGCGAAGGCGAACCTCACTGACGCCAAGGAGGCGCTGGCCGACGCCAAGGACGAGTTCGACGACGACTCGGATCAGGTCGAGCAGGCTCAGCGGTCGGTGACCAGCGCGCAGAACGCGTACGACAGCGCCAAGCGGGCGCAGGACGGCACCACGCTGAAGGCGGGCATGGCCGGGACGGTCACCGCGATGAACGGGACCGTCGGCGGCTCCTCCTCCGGGTCGTCGAGCAGCTCGGGCGGCACCGGCAACTCGGCCTCCTCGAGCAGCGGGTCCAGCGCGTTCATCGTGATCTCCGACATGGACAAGCTGCAGGTGTCGGCCAGTGTGCCGGAGTCGGACGCCACCCGGCTCAAGCTGAAGCAGTCCGCGCAGGTCACCTGGAACGCGCTGGCCAACACGTCAGTCGAGGGTCTGGTCACCACGATCTCGCCGACGTCCACGACGAGCGGCGGCGTCACCTCCTACCCGATCGTGATCAGCCTCAACACGGTGCCGACCGGGGCCAAGCTCGGTCAGTCGGTGTCGATCAGCGTCGTGGTGAGCAAGGTGGAGAACGTCCTCTACGTGCCGGCCGCGGCGGTGAAGTCGGCCGGAAACCTCAAGACCGTCACCGTCGTCACCGACAGCGGCGCCCAGGAGACCCGCACCGTCACCATCGGCGTCGAGGGCGACACCTATACGGAGATCAAGTCGGGCCTGACCGCCGGCGAGAAGGTGGTCATCGCGACCGTCACGACCAACTCCACCACCACCAACCAGTTCCCCGGCGGTGGACAGTTCGGCGGCGGCGGCCAGATTCCGGGCGGCGCGGCCGGGGGCGGCGGAGGCTTCCGATGAGCGACGGCGACCAGACCCAAAGAGCCGACCAGACCCAGGTACTCGACGGGCTGCGGAATGTGCCGCTCGGCAAGCCCGTCATCGAGGTACGCGACCTGATCAAAACCTACGGCGAGGGCGAGGCGACGGTCCACGCGCTGGCCGGGGTGTCGCTGACCATCGAGCGCGGTGACTACGTGGCGATCATGGGATCGTCCGGCTCCGGCAAGTCGACCCTGATGCACATCCTCGGCTGCCTGGACATCCCGACGTCGGGGAGTTACCACCTCGACGGGGTGGACGTCAGCCGGCTCAACGACCAGCAGCTCGCACTCGTCCGCAACCGGCGGATCGGCTTCGTCTTCCAGGCATTCAACCTCATCCCGCGGACGAGCGCGTTGGCCAATGTGGAGCTGCCGCTCGCGTACGCCGGAGTGAAGCCGGCCCAACGGCGTACCCGTGCGTTGGCGGCGCTGGAGATGGTCGGCCTGGGCAATCGCGCGGACCATGACCCGAATCAGCTCTCGGGTGGGCAGCAGCAGCGCGTGGCCGTGGCCCGCGCGCTGGTGAGCCAGCCCGCGCTGCTGCTGGCCGACGAGCCGACCGGCAACCTGGACAGCAAGTCGACGGCGGACGTCCTGGGCGTCCTGGACGAGATCAACCGGGAGGGACGCACGATCGTGCTGATCACGCACGAGGACGAGGTCGCGCACCATGCCCGCCGGGTGATCCGGCTGAAGGACGGCGAGATCGTCAGCGACCTGCGGCAGCGCCCGCCGGGGAGCGCTCGCGCGAGCCGCCAGGAGCTCAGTCAGGAGGCAACCCCGTGGGCCTGATGGAGATCTTCAAGTTCGCCCTGCGGGGCATCGGAGCGAACAAACTCCGCTCGGGACTGACGATGCTGGGCATCCTGATCGGCGTCGGCGCGGTGATCCTGCTGGTCGCGGTCGGCAACGGCTCGAAGGTCGCGGTCGAGGAGAGCCTGCAGAGCCTGGGCACGAACACGCTGACGGTGAGCAGCGGCCGCGCGGTACGCAGTTCGACCTACAGCACCGACCTGACGATGTCGATCGTCGAGGCGTTGCAGGACAAGAACGCCGCGCCCGACATCAAGAGCGTCTCGCCGGTGGTGAGCACGTCACAGACGTTGACCTACGGCGACACCGACCACAGCACCAGCGTCGTCGGCACCAGCCGGGACTATCTGGAGGCCAACAACTCCAAGATCGACAAGGGCGAGTGGTTCACCGAGGCCGACCTGACCGACGCGAACCGCGTACTGGTCATCGGGTCCACGACCGCCGAGGAGCTGTTCGGCACCGAGGATCCGCTCGGCAAGCAGGTCAGCGTCGGCGGTCAGATCTTCACCGTCATCGGCGTACTGGCGGAGAAGGGGTCGAGCGGGTTCAACGACCCCGACGACACCGCGATCGCCCCGATCAACTCCGTCCGCAAAGCGCTCACCGGCTACGGCGCGATCAACTCGATCCTGATCGAGGCGGCAAACGCCGACGCGGTGAGCGCGGCTCAGGCCGAGGCGACCGCCATCCTGAACACGAAGATGCACGTCACCAGCACGTCGAACACGCCCTATCAGATCCGGTCGGCCTCGCAGCTGCTGGAGACGCGTACGGCGACGGCGGAGACCTTCACGACCCTGCTCGGCGCGGTCGCCGGGATCTCGCTGCTGGTCGGCGGCATCGGCATCACCAACATCATGATGGTCACGGTCACCGAGCGGACCCGGGAGATCGGCATCCGCAAGGCGCTCGGCGCGCCCCGGCGGGTCATCCTCACCCAGTTCCTGCTGGAGGCCACGATGCTGTCCCTGGTCGGCGGCCTGCTCGGGGTGGCGGGCGCGTACATCGGGGCGAATTTCCAGATCACCGGGATCACGCCGGTGATCGTGCCCAGCTCGGTCTTCCTGGCCCTGGGCGTGTCCGTCGCGATCGGACTGTTCTTCGGCAGCTACCCCGCCAGCCGGGCGGCCGGGCTGCGCCCCATCGACGCACTGCGGTACGAGTAGGAGTTGTCCCAGATGAGCAAGCACAGCGACCAGGTGTCCACGCTGGACGACCCGACCGCGCCGATCGACGACCTCGCCGTCGGCCTCGCCAAGGCCGAACGCAAGCCCTGGCTCACTCGCAGCACCCTCATCCTCGGGGGAGCGGTCCTGGTCGTCGCCGGATTCATCGGCGGACTCCAGGTCGGCGGCGGCACCGAGGCGACCGCGACCACCCCGGGCGGGGGCAACGGCCGTGGATCGTACGGGTTCCCGGGTGGCGGCTACGGCTTCCCCGGCGGCGGCACCTTCGGCCAGCAAGGCGCCACCGGCCAGCAAGGCGGTGGCACCTCCACCCGCAACGCCACCACCGGGAAGGTCAAGCTGGTCGACGGCAACACGGTCTACGTCGAGTTGGCCGACGGCACCGTGGTCACGGTCAAGGTCAACGACACCACGAAGGTGCAGTCGTCGTCGACGATCACGGTCAAGGACCTCAAGGCCGGCGCGTCGGTCACGGTCCAGGGCCAGACCGGGTCCGACGGCACGATCACGGCGGGCACGATCACCGCCGCGAAGTGAGTGATCATTGCGTCAGCCATGTTGTTGAATGGGGCGAATCCGCTCGTGAAACAGCATGGCTGGCGCAATGATCATGCGGGATGATGAGCGGGTGACGATCCACTCGGAGGACCCGTTCGCCACTCCCGACGACCTGCGCTCCCCGGTACGCCGTCTCCGCGGCCGGATGGCGTCGACGGTGACCTTGTGGACGGCCGGCGAGGGCCGGGACCGGGCGGGGCTGACCGTGTCCTCCGCGGTGATCGCGGACGGCGATCCGGGGCGGGTGCTGGGCCTCGTCGACGACGAGTCGGAGTTCTGGGCGGCCGCCGAGCGCACCGGGCGGTTCGTCCTGACCCTGCTGGGGCCGGAGGATCGGCAGCTCGCCGATCGCTTCGCCGGATTGCTGCCCGCCCCGGGTGGACTGTTCCGGGACGAGGGCTGGACGCAGCTCGACCAGGGACCTGTTCCGGCTGGTGAGCGCACCACCGCGGGTTGCGTGGTCGAGCAGGCCACGCCGTTCGGCTGGGGCCTGCTCGTCGAGGCGACCGTCGCGGAGATCCGGTTCGGGGCCGCCGCCGAGCCGCTGCTCCACTACCGGGGCCGGTACCGCGAGCTGCGGTGAACGGTGTGGCCCAGGTCACTCGGCGCAGCCGGGCGACCGCTCGGCGCAGATCGTGATCGATGCGGGACGCAGCGCTACACCGCGCGGGAGGGGCCGCTCTAGGGTCCGCGAAACCAACTCCCCCAGGCGGTGATCGCAATGACCACGGCTCCACCCCATCTCGACGAAACCCCCTACGTCCGCGCCCAACAGACGCCCGAGTTCACCGGGTTGCGGCGTACGCTGCGCCGATTCGTCTTCCCCATGACGGTCGCCTTCTTCCTCTGGTACGCGCTGTACGTGCTGCTTTCGGCGTACGCGCGGGACTTCATGGGCACGGTGTTGTTCGGCAACGTCAACGTCGCGCTCGTCTTCGGCCTGCTCCAGTTCCTCTCGACGTTCCTGATCGCCTGGATGTACGCCCGCTTCGCCGACCGCAAGCTGGACGCCACCGCCGAGGCCATCAAGACGCGGGTCGAGGCCGAGATCGAGGGGGGTGCGAAGTGACCAACGCCCGTACCCTCACGATCGTCCTGTTCCTGGTCCTGGTCGCGGTGACCTTGGTGATCACGATCTGGGCCAGCCGGCAGACCCGGACCGCCACCGACTTCTACGCCGGTGGCCGGTCGTTCTCGGCGTTCCAGAACGGCATGGCGATCGGCGGCGACTACATGTCCGCCGCCTCCTTCCTCGGCATCGCCGGCCTAATCGCCCTGTACGGCTACGACGGCTTCCTCTACTCCATCGGCTTCCTCGTCGCCTGGTTGGTGGCGTTGTTGCTGGTCGCGGAGTTCCTGCGGAACGCCGGCCGCTACACGATGGCCGACGTGCTCGCCTTCCGGATGCGGCAGCGGCCGGTCCGGTCGGCGGCGGCGGTCTCGACCGTCACGGTCTCCGTCTTCTACCTGATCGCCCAGATGGTCGGCGCGGGCTCGCTGGTCGCGCTGTTGCTGGGGATCAAGCCGGGCCAGACCTTCCTCGGGATGTCGGCCGACACCGCCAAGATCGCCACCATTCTCCTCGTCGGCGCGCTCATGATCGTCTACGTGGTCGTCGGCGGCATGAAGGGCACGACCTACGTCCAGATCGTCAAGGCGTTCCTGCTCATGGGTGGGGCCATCCTCATGGCGGTCCTCGTGCTGGCGGCGTACAAGTTCAATCTGTCGAGCCTGCTCGGCGCGGCGGCCGAGAAGTCGGGCAAGGGCGCGGCGTTCCTGGAGCCCGGGCTGCGCTACGGCAAGGAAGTGGCCGGCGACCCGACGCAGACCTTCTACAACAAGATGGACCTGCTGTCGCTCGGTCTCGCGCTGGTCCTCGGCACCGCGGGTCTGCCGCACATTCTGATCCGCTTCTACACCGTGCCGACGGCGAAGGCCGCGCGGCGCAGCGTGCTCTGGGCGATCGGCATCATCGGGTCGTTCTACCTGCTCACCCTGGCCCTGGGCTTCGGCGCCGCGGCCCTGGTCGGCAGCAAGGACATCACCGCGCAGGACCCGGGTGGCAACACGGCCGCGCCGCAGCTGGCCCAGGCGTTGGGCAAGCGGTTCCTCGGCGGAGACGTCGGGGGCGCTTCGCTGCTCGCGATCATCGCGGCCGTGGCGTTCGCGACCATCCTCGCGGTGGTGGCGGGGCTGACCCTGGCCTCCTCCTCGTCGGTGGCCCACGACTTCTACGCCAACGTGGTACGCAAGGGCGAGGCGACCGAGCGGCAGGAGATCAACGTCGCGCGCGCCTCCGCGTTCGTGATCGGGGCGATCTCGATCGTCCTGGCGATCTTCGCCCAGAAGCTCAACGTGGCGTTCCTGGTCGCGCTGGCCTTCGCGGTCGCGGCGTCGGGCAACCTCCCGGCGATCCTCTACAGCCTGTTCTGGAAGAGGTTCAACACCGTCGGGGCGACCACCGCGATCTACGGCGGCCTGGGGTCGGCGGTCCTGCTCGTCGTCTTCTCCCCGGTCGTCTCCAGCCTGCCGACGTCCTGGTTCCCGGACGCCGACTTCGCCTGGTTCCCGCTGCAGAACCCCGGCATCATCTCGATCCCGCTCGGCTTCTTCTTCGGGTGGCTCGGCACGATGCTGTCCGGCGAGAAGGCCGACGACGCCCGGTACGCCGAGCTGGAGGTCCGGTCGCTGACCGGCGCGGGCGCCCACTAGATCGTCTGACGGTCTGGCGTCCCGGTTCGTCGCCGGAGCCGCCGCAGGCTGGAGACCGTCGGATAGCTGTCAAGCCGGGTGGTGGAGATTCCCTCCGCCGCCCGGCTTTTCGCTGGTCGCCCGGCACGAGAAGGTATGCCGAGGTCGCGTCGCTACCCGTCTGGGTGTCGCACGCGTACGTACCCTGAAGGCATGGCGAACTCTTCCGGCGGCGTCTACGGCCGCCCTCGCAAGCCGAACGGCGACGGGGACCCCGGGGCTGTCCCGCCGTCCTCACGCTCGGCTCGAGCGGGGGACAGCGCAGAAGGCGGGTCGACCCCGCCTGAGCGTCCCCGCGACGGCGGCCGCACGAGCGGCCGTGCGAGCGTGTCCGGAAGCCGGCCGGGCTCCTCGCGCGGTTCCTACCGGTCCGGGTCGAGCCGGCCGGGCGGGGGCCGCGGCGGCAGCGGCGGCAACGGATCTTCGCGGCCGCCCGCCGGCGGGACCGGCGGCACCTACGGCCAGCCGAAGCGGAAGATCAAGCCGCGGTGGGGCCGGATCGCCCTCGTCCTGGGCGGCCTCGCGCTCGTCGTCGCGCTGCTGATCGGTGGCGGCGTGTGGCTCTACGGGGTCAACCTCAACAGCAAGCTGCAGAAGACCGACCCGTTCTCGTCGATCGTCGGCGACCGTCCGCTGAAGACGGTCGACGGCGCGATGAACATCCTGCTCGTCGGCAGCGACTCCCGAGACCCGGACACCGACATGTCGCAGGCCAGCTCCTGGCGGGCCGACACGATCGTGGTCGTCCACATCTCGGCCGATCACCAGCACGCATACCTGGTCTCGATCCCGCGTGACCTTTACGTCTACATCCCGAAGACGCCCGGCGCGCAGTACGGCGACACGTACGCCAAGATCAACGCGTCGTTCGCCTGGGGTGGGCTGCCGATGGCCGTCCAGACGGTGGAGAACTACTCCGGAGTGCGGATCGACCACGTCGTCTCGATCGACTTCGGCGGGCTCAAGGAGGTCGTGGACGCGCTGGGCGGGGTCGACATGTACGTCGACCGCACGATCAAGTCGATCCACAAGCCGTTCCGGACGTTCCAGAAGGGCAACCGGCACTTCGACGGAGCCGAGGCGCTCGACTACGTGCGGCAGCGCAAGCAGTTCCCCGACGGCGACTTCGCCCGGATGCGGCACCAGCAGGCGCTGCTGAAGGCGATGCTGGACAAGGCGACCAGCGCCGGGGTGATGGCCAACCCCGGAAAGCTGAACGCGTTCCTCCAGACGCTGACGAAGGCCGTCACGGTGGACAAGGACTTCGCGTTGACCGACATGGTGCTGCAGTTCCGCAGCATGAGCAGCGACAAACTGACCTTCCTCACCAGCCCCAACCTGGGCAGCGCGACCCGCGACGGCGAGAGTGTGGTGCTCTCGGACAAGACCAAGGCACTGGCTCTCTACGACGCCATGGCCAAGGACACGATGGAGGCGTACGTGTCGGCGAACGCGACAAGTTCCCCGTCTGCCTCCTAAAAGTGTTCAGCGGGCTTCAAGGCGGACTCGGCCGAACGGCGCGACTTTACGGGCAACTGCCATAAGCCCCCCCAAATCGATCTTCATGGGGTGGCGGACCGTAATACAGCTTGTCTATGGTGATCGGCCAGTGGCCACGGCCGGGCCGCCGGAACGAACGTCAGGTAGGGGAGTCGCATGCCGTCGAAGACCAGCAGCCGGCGTTCGTCGGCGGGGAATGGTTATCCCGACGATCCCTACGGCTACGACTCCTACGGGCAGGAGCCGCCCCGGGGCGGCGAATACGGACGTTCCGGCAAGTCGGGCGGGCACAACCTGAAGCCCAAGAAGAAGAAAAAGGTCCACAGCCCCCTCTGGGCGAAGCTGGTCATGGCGCTGGGCGCGATCGTGACCCTCGTCGGATTCGGCGGTGTCGCGGCGGCCAAGTCTCTGATGGGTGACCTGACCAGTTCGATCGAGACCGGCTCGGTGGCTGAGGACGGCGGGAAGGTCGAGACGCAGGACGCGCGGACCGCCCTGAAGGGCCCGATCGACATCCTCATGCTCGGCCTCGACACGCGCGACGGCTGGGCCGCGAACACCTCTCGGGCCGACACGATCATCATCCTGCACATCCCCGCCACGCACGACCAGGCGTACCTGATCTCGATCCCGCGTGACGCCGAGGTGGCCATCCCCAGCTGGAAGAAGGCCAACTACAACGGCACGGCGCACGACAAGATCAACGCCGCGTACTACTTCGGCTCGCAGCACAACCAGGGTTGGCAGGGCGGCGCCGGTCTGATGAAGAAGACGGTCGAGCAGCTCACGGGTCTGAAGTTCGACGGCGTCGTGGTGATCGACTTCAACGGCTTCAAGAACGTCATCCAGGCCATGGGCGGCGTCTACATGTGTGTGGAGAAGGACACCTGGTCCAGCCACTACATCAAGAACAAGAAGGGCGAGCCGCAGTACTACAGCTACAACGGCGACCACAAGCTCTCCAACAGCTGGATCCACAAGGCGGGGTGCCGCAACATGGCGGCCTGGGAGGCGCTGGACTTCTCCCGGCAGCGCTACGGACTGCCGAACAGCGACTACGACCGGCAGAAGCACCAGCAGCAGCTGTTGAAGTCGATGGCGAAGAAAGCGACCAGCGCCGGCGTCATCACCAACCCGGTGAAGCTGAGCGAACTGATCAAGGCGGCCGGCGCCTCGCTGAAGATGGACACCAACGGCGTGCCGCTCGACGACTTCATCTTCACGCTGAAGTCGCTCGCGGGCTCTGACCTGATCGCGCTCAAGACCAACGCCGGCACGTACGCGAAGTCCGACTTCGGCACCGGTGAAGGCATCACTCAGGGCACCCAGGACATGTTCAAGGCGGCCTCGGAGGATCGGCTCGGTGACTTCATCACCGACAACCCCGAATACCTCATTCCTGATAAAACCGCGCAATAACGGCCTGAACCCCTAAAAGTTACGCAATTCCCATCTGGGCCACGGGCTCTCGCCTTAACCTGAACGCGAGAGCCCAGGTCCGAGCCGGAGGCGACGCACTCCGCGGTCTGAGCCCAGATTGGACGCCCGACCGTGCCATCGCATCGCTCCGACCGACTGCTGCGCCGGTGGCCACTGGTCATCGCGGCTGCCGCGATCCTGACGTTCGTCCTCGGGATCGGTGGCGCCGCCGCGGTCCGGTTCATGATCCACCGCTACGACTCCAGCGTCACTCGAGGCGACCTCCTGTCGAGCGCGTCGCGGCCGGACGAGACGGGTGCCGATCCCCGGGTCCGGTTCCGGCAGGCGCAGGTGCGCGGCCCGCTGACCTTCCTGCTGATCGGGTCGGACAAGCGGGTGTGGTCGCCGGACGCCGGGCAGCGCTCCGACACGATCATCATCGCTCAGGTGAACGCGGATCTGACGAAGGTCAGCCTCGTCTCGATCCCTCGTGACCTACTCGTGGAGATGCCGGCGGACCGGTCGGTGGGGTTCGAGGGCGGCAGCGACAAGATCAACGCGGCGTTCTCCTACGGCGGCGGTGGCGACGGCGGCGTCCGGTTGCTCTCGGCCACACTCACCCGGTTGACCGGGATGAAGTTCGACGGAGCCGCGATCATCGAGTTCACCGGCTTCCAGAAGGTGATCGACCTGCTCGGCGGCGTCGATCTCTGCGTCGATCACCAAGTGCGGTCGATCCACACCGACAAGCTGTTCAAGGTCGGGTGCGTACGCATGGACGGCGCGGACGCGCTCGACTACTCACGGCAGCGGTACGGGCTGCCCGACGGCGACTACGACCGCCAGCGCCACCAGCAGCAACTGCTCAAGGCGATCTTCCAGCGGGCCGGGGACAGCGGGCTGGCGTACAACCCGCTCAAGCTCGACCAGATCATCCGCGCGGTGGGCAGCACGCTGACCGTCGACACCGGGGGCCGGTCGCTGACCGATCTGCTGTTCGGCCTGCGGCGGCTTGGCCCGGCCGACCTGACCGGGATCAAGGTGCCCAGCTATCCGGACATGGTCGGCGACGTGTCCTACGTCTTCCTCACCGGCGAGGCGCCGAGCCTGTTCGCCGCGCTCCGGCACGCCGACCTGCAGACCTGGGCGGCCGCCCATCCGAAGTGGGTCAACCCGCTGTAGACGGCTAGCCTGGACGCGTGCGGATTCCTGTGATCGACGCCGGCCAACTGCCGGCCGGCGCGTACCTGCTCGATGTCCGAGAGCCCGACGAGTGGACGGCTGGGCACGCCCCCGGCGCGGTGCACCTGCCGATGATGGAGGTGCCGGCCCGGCTGGAGGAGATCCCGCGCGACGGCGACGTCGTCGTGGTCTGCCGCTCCGGCGGCCGGTCCGGCCAGGTCGTCGCGTACCTCCAGCAGCAGGGCTACGACAACGTGGTCAACCTCGACGGCGGGATGCTCGACTGGGCCGCCGGCGGCCGCCCCATGGTCAGCGAAGACGGTCAGCCGGCCCGGGTCGTCTAGTGCGACAGATCCCCCTGGTCATCGCACATCGTGGAGCTTCGGCCGCGTACCCGGAGCACAGCCGGTCGGCGTACGAGAAGGCCTTGACGGACGGGGCCGACGGCCTGGAGTGCGACGTGCGGCTCAGCCGCGACGGGCATCTCGTCCTGATCCACGACCGCACGCTGGACCGCACTAGCGACCACCGCGGACCGGTCTCCCAGCGGTCGCTCGCGCAGTTGCGCGGCGTCGACTTCGGCGGCGAGCCCATCCTCACCCTCGACGAGCTGATCGAACTCGCGCGCGGCGCGGACCGCCCGGTCCGGCTCCTGGTCGAGACCAAGCACCCCAACCGCTACGGCAAGGCCGTCGAGCTGCGCCTGCTCGCGCTGCTGCGCAAGCACGGCCTCGACCGCCCTCGGGAAGACGCGCCGGTCCAGGTCACCGTCATGTCCTTTTCCCCCCTGGCGGTACGCCGAGTGCGGGCCCTCGCTCCCGCGCTGCCGCGCGTGCAGCTGATGGATCTGATCCCGCCGGGGTTGAAGCCGAGCCGGCTGCCCTTCGGGGCGCGGATCGCCGGGCCGGGGCTGGAACTGGTCCGCCGCCGTCCCGACCTGGTACGCCGGCTGAAGGCGCAGGGCAACGACATCTACGTCTGGACGGTGAACGAGCTGCCGGACGTCGACCTCGTGGTGAGCCTCGGGGTGGACGCGATCATCACCGACCGGCCGGGTGAGGTGCGCTCCCATCTTGGGGTGTAGCGCTCCCAGCGCGGGGGCGGCAGGATCTACGAAGTGGACTCCCGCTCCCGAACGCTGATAACCGGCCTGACCGCCATGCTGGAGAAGGTCAACTCCGGTGGCGCGGGGCTGCCCGCGATCGGCGAGCTGATCACCGCGGTGCAGGCCGGGCTGGGCGCGCAGGGTCTCGCGGCGTCGGAGTACGCGATCGCCGACGGCCGGGTGATCGCGGCTCAGGGCCTGCTCGCGCCATTCGTCGGGATCCGCTTCGACGGCATGACCGACCATGCGAAGGCGGTCCGGTCCGGTCCGGGTGTGCACGAGTACGACGTCAACGACATCCAGCCCATGGCCCGCCAGCACCTGGCCGGTTTCGGCATCCGGCGGCTGCTGGTCGCGTCGGCCGAGGCGGACGGCCGGGTGGTCGGCAACCTCGTCGCGGTCTTCGGCGCCGATCAGCCGTATCTGGATCCCGAGGACGAGACCCTGATCATGCGGCTGGCCGGATCGGTCGCCGCGCACCTCTACACCGACCGGGTCGGCCTGCCGATTCTCGGCGACGGCGACGTCAGCGCCGCCCCTGGTGGACGCGAGGTCTCCGAGCGCGGCCTGTTCGTCGCCATGGCCAGCCACGAGCTGCGGACGCCGGTCACGGTGATCAAGGGGTACGCCGACACGCTGACCGATCACTGGGACGCCCTCGACACGCGTTCGCGGATGGAGGCGATCCGGGTCATCGGCCAACGCTCGGGCGAACTGGCCCGGCTGGTCGACCGCCTGCTGACGAGCAGCGTCGGCGGGGCGGGTGAGGTGCATCCGGCGGCGTTCGACCTGACCGAGGCGCTCCGCGGAGCCGCCGCCGACCTGCCGGCCCACCTACGCCGGCGGCTCTCGGTCGCACTGCCGGGGACTTTGCCGGCCGCCTTGGGCAACCGGTCGGACATCGTCACCGTGCTGACCGAACTCGTGACGAACGCCGACAAGTACTCCGGTTCGGCCGAGCCGATTACGCTGACCGCCGGTCAAGACGGCCGAACCGTCTACTTCCGGGTCTCCGATCGGGGCATCGGAGTACGACCGGAAGAGGTCGAAATGGCTTTCGAACGCTACTGGCAGGGTGGAGATCATGGCTCAGTGCGGCGACCGGGTGTCGGGTTGGGTCTCTACCTCGTCCGAAAGACTATTGAACGACAAAACGGTTGGGTGTCCTTACGTCCACGGGACGGGGGAGGTACGGTCGCAGAGGTACGACTGCCGCGAGGGGACCGGTGAGGGTCCAGGGAGGCATGAGCGTGACGATGGCCGTCGCTGAACGGGCTTGGTGCGTGGTGGTGCCGCACCACGCGCAGGGTGCTCAGCAGGCACGTCATCGGCTCGCCGCCGAGCTGGCGGGCGTACTGCCTCCGGCGCTGCTCTCCGATGTCGTGGCGGTCGTCGCCGAACTCGTCGGCAATGCCGTCCGCCACGCCGGGCCGCTGCCCGGCGGCGTCGTCCGGGTCGCCTGGCGCGTACGCGACTTCGGCGCGGGCAACGCTGTCGAGGTGCGCGTCACCGACGGCGGGTCGACCGTCGCGCTTCCGGCTCCGCGGATCGCCGGCCCGGAAGAGGTCGACGGGCGCGGGCTGACCATCGTCGAGGCGTTGTCCGACCGGTGGGGCGTCGAGAAGGACGGGCTCGGGCAGAGCGTCTGGGCCGAGCTGAGCTGATCGGCGGCCGGTCGCCGCCGTCATGCCGCCGGATCCGGGTTCGTAGGATGGTCCGGTGAGCGCTCCGAAGATTCCCAACGTGCTGGCCTCCCGGTACGCCTCGGCCGAAATGACGGCGATCTGGGCGGCCGAGGAGAAGATCCGGGCGGAACGCCGTCTCTGGCTGGCCGTCCTCCGGGCGCAACGGGATCTCGGAATCCCCGTGCCGGACGGCGTCGTCGAGGCGTACGAGCGGGTCCTCGACCAGGTGGACCTGGCCTCGATCGCGGAGCGGGAGCGAGTGACCCGGCACGATGTGAAGGCGCGGATCGAGGAGTTCAGCGCGCTCGCCGGGCACGAGCACATCCACAAGGGCATGACCTCGCGCGATCTGACCGAGAACGTCGAGCAGCTGCAGATCCGGGACTCCCTGCTGCTGATCCGGGACCGGATGGTCGCCGCGCTGGCCCGGCTCGGCGCGCTCGCGGTCCGTTACGACGAGCTGGTCATGACGGGGCGGTCGCACAACGTCGCCGCGCAGGCCACCACCTTGGGCAAGCGCTTCGCCAGCGCGGCCCAGGAGCTGCTGCTCGCCTTCGAGCGGGTCGAGGACCTGCTGCGCCGCTACCCGTTGCGTGGCATCAAGGGTCCGGTCGGCACCGCCGCCGACCAGCTGGACCTGCTCGACGGCGACGCCACGAAGCTCGCGGAGTTGGAGCAGGCGGTCGCCCGGCACCTCGGCTTCGAACGGGTGCTGACCAGCGTCGGTCAGGTCTATCCGCGGTCGCTCGACTTCGACGTGCTGGCGGCGCTGGCCCAGGCGGCGGCCGGACCGTCCAGCCTCGCCACCACGATCCGGCTCATGGTCGGGCAGGAGCTGGCCACCGAGGGCTTCAAGCCCGGTCAGGTCGGCTCGTCGGCCATGCCGCACAAGATGAACACCCGCTCCAGCGAGCGGATCAACGGGCTCGCCGTGATCGTCCGGGGTTACCTGTCGATGGTCGGCGAGCTGGCCGGGGACCAGTGGAACGAGGGCGACGTCTCCTGTTCCGTCGTCCGCCGGGTGGCCTTGCCCGACGCGTTCTTCGCCCTGGACGGCCTGTTCGAGACCTTCCTCACCGTGCTCGACGAGTTCGGGGCGTACCCGGCGGTCATCGACCGGGAGCTGGAGCGGTTCCTGCCCTTCCTCGCCACCACGAAGATCCTCGTCGCGGCGGTCCGCAAGGGCGTCGGCCGGGAGGTGGCCCACGAGGCGATCAAGGAGCACGCCGTCGGCGTCGCATTGGCGATGCGGGAACGGGGCCAGGCGGTGAACGACCTGTTCGACCGGCTGGCCGCCGATCCGCGGCTGGGCCTGACCCGGGCGGAGATCGACGACCTCGTCAAGGACCGGGCCGCCTTCGTCGGGGCGGCGACCGCCCAGGTGGCGGAGATCGCCGGGCAGGTGGAGGAGATCACGGGACGGCATCCGCGGGCCGCGGCGTACGCGCCCGGCGCGATCCTGTAGAGCAGGCCGCCGTGGAGTGGATCACCGCGTTCCTGACCGCCTTCATCCTCATCGTCCCGGTCGAACTGCCGGACAAGACGTTCGTCGCGACCCTCGTCCTCAGTACGCGGTACCGCCCGCTCCCGGTCTGGCTGGGGGTGAGCGCCGCGTTCGCGGTGCAGTGCGCGGTCGCGGCCGGGGCCGGAGCACTGCTCGCGAAGCTGCCGAAGACGCCGGTGACGCTGTTCGCGGCGCTGATGTTCGCGGTCGGGGCGGTGATCCTGTTCCGGGGCGCTCGGAAGGCCGACGCCGAGGAGGCGGAGGCCGAGGCGGAGTATTCGCAGAAGATCACCTCGCCCCGGACCGGCTGGCGGGCGGCGCTGGCGAGCTTCACCGTGCTGTTCGCCGCCGAGTGGGGTGACCTGTCGCAGCTGGCCACGGCCGCACTGGTGGCTCGCGGCGGGCATGCCGTCGCCGTCGGCCTGGGCGCGTTCGTCGCGCTCACGACCGTCGCCGGCGCCGCCGTTCTGCTCGGCCGCTGGCTCCTCAAGCGGGTCCGCCTGACGGTCATCCGCTACGTCGGCGCGGCCATCTGTGCGATCTTGGCCACACTCACGGTCGTCTCTCTCGTGTGAGCCCCGCGAAACCACGCCCGTCGAGGTGAAAGCGGGGTCGACCCCGGTCGTTAACGAACGGGTCGCCGTCAAGTCGCGGCATCCGGGCAGGTAGGCTGGGCGCAGCCCGCACGAGACTGGCAACGTCAAGGAGAACCCCGTGGCTCGCGTCGTGGTAGACGTCATGCTCAAGCCCGAAATTCTGGACCCGCAGGGGCAGGCGGTCGCCAACGCGCTGCCCCGCCTAGGCGTCAGCGACGTCGCCTCGGTACGCATCGGCCGGCGCGTCGAGATCGACTTCTCCGGTGAGGCCGACCTGGACCGGGCCAAGGAGATCGCCGACAAGCTGCTGGCGAACCCGGTGATCGAGGACTACACGGTCCGGGTCGAGCAGTGAAGATCGGAGTCGTGACCTTCCCCGGGTCACTCGATGACGGGGACGCGGCCCGCGCCGCGCGTTACGCCGGAGCCGAGGCGGTCCGCCTTTGGCACGCCGACCCGGATCTGCACGGCGTCGACGCCGTGGTGCTCCCGGGCGGCTTCTCCTACGGCGACTACCTGCGGTGCGGTGCGATCGCCCGATTCGCGCCGGTGATGGAGACCATCACGAAGGCGGCCAACGACGGCCTGCCGGTCCTGGGCATCTGCAACGGCTTCCAGATCCTCTGCGAGGCGCACCTGCTGCCCGGCGCGCTGACTCGCAATCAGCACCTGCACTTCCGTAACCGGGATCAGCGGATCCAGATCGCGAACACGCAGACCGCCTGGACCCGGGACTTCGCCGAGAGCCAGGAGATCGTCATCCCGGTCAAGAACGGCGAGGGCTGCTACGTGGGCTCCCCGGAGCTGCTCGACCAGCTCGAGGCCAACGGCCAGATCGTCGCCCGATACGTCGGCGAGAACCCGAACGGGTCGATGCGCGACATCGCCGCCGTCCGCAACGAGGCCGGCAACGTGGTCGGCATCATGCCGCACCCCGAGCACGCGGTCGACCTGCTGACCGGGCCCTCCATCGACGGGCTCGGCTTCTTCACCTCGGTGCTCAAGGCGTACGCGGCCGCGACCGTGCCCGCGGCGTACGCCCCGGCCGCCGTTCCCGGCGTCGATCACGCGCCGGAGACGACCGATGAGGAGGTGGAGGCGTGACCTCCGTCGAGCTGGACTTCGACACCGTCGGCCACGCCGTCCAGACCCCGGACGAGGAGCAGCCGTACGCCGAACTCGGCCTCCAGCAGGACGAGTACCAGCGGATCCGGCAGATCCTCGGCCGCCGCCCGACGCAGTCGGAGCTGGCGATGTACTCGATCATGTGGAGCGAGCACTGCTCTTACAAGTCGAGCAAGATCCACTTGAAGCAGTTCGTCGAGAAGAAGCCGGCGAGCGACCGCATGCTGGCGGGCATCGGCGAGAACGCCGGCGTCATCGCGATCACCGAGCAGCTCGCCGTCACCTTCAAGGTCGAGTCGCACAACCATCCGTCCTACGTCGAGCCCTACCAGGGTGCGGCCACCGGCGTCGGCGGCATCGTCCGGGACATCCTCGCGATGGGCGCCCGGCCGCTGGCGGTCATGGACCCGTTGCGCTTCGGTGCGGCCGACCACCCCGACACCGCCCGGGTGCTGCCCGGCGTCGTCGCGGGCGTGGGCGGCTACGGCAACTGCCTGGGCCTGCCGAACATCGGCGGCGAGGTCGTCTTCGACCCGTCCTACCAGGGCAACCCGTTGGTCAACGCGCTCTGCGTGGGCGTGCTGCCGGCCGACCGGCTGCAGCGCAAGGAGGCCGACGGCCCCGGCAACATCGTCGTCCTGATGGGCGCGAAGACCGGCCGCGACGGCATCGGCGGGGTCTCCGTCCTGGCCAGCGCCACCTTCGACGAGGGCTCCGAGCAGCGGCGTCCATCCGTCCAGGTGGGCGACCCGTTCACCGAGAAGCTGCTCATCGAGAGCTGCCTGGAGCTGTACAACTCCGACCTCATCGTCGGCGTGCAGGACCTCGGCGGCGCCGGGCTCACCTGCGCCCTCACCGAGACCAGCGCCTCGGCCGGCACCGGCATGGAGATCCAGCTGGAGAAGGTGCCGCTGCGAGAGCCGTCGATGACTCCGCACGAGGTCCTCGCCAGCGAGTCGCAGGAGCGGATGCTGCTGGTCGTCGAGCCGGCCAAGCTCAACGCCGTCCTCGGCATCGCCCAGCTCTGGGGCGTCCTGGCCACCCCGATCGGCGTGGTCACCGCGCCGGAGCCCGGCGAGAGCGCCGGCCGGCTGCGGATCACCTGGCACGGCGAGACCGTCGTGGACGTCCCGCCGGGCAGCCTCGTCGACGACGGCCCGGTGTACGCCCGGCCGCTGAAGGAGCCGAACGACCTGCCGTTGCTGCAGGCCGACCGGGCCGAGACGCTGCCGAAGCCGGCCACCGGCGACGACCTCCGTGCCACCGTGCTGCGGATGGTCGCCTCGCCGAACCTCTGCGACAAGAGCTGGGTGACCGAGCAGTACGACCGGTACGTGCTCGGCAACACCGTGCTCGCCCAGCCGGAGGACGCCGGGCTGATCCGGCTCGACGAGAGCACCGGTCTCGGTGTCGCGATCTCGCTCGACGGCAACTCCCGCTACGCCCGGCTCGACCCGTACGCGGGCGCGCAGCTGGCGCTGGCGGAGGCGTACCGGAACGTGGCCGTCACCGGGGCCGACCCGGTCGCGGTGACGAACTGCCTGAACTTCGGCTCGCCCGAGGACCCGGCGGTCATGTGGCAGTTCGCCGAAGCGGTTCGCGGGCTCGCCGACGGCTGCCTCGAGCTCGGCATCCCGGTCACCGGCGGCAACGTCAGCTTCTACAACCAGACCGGGGCGGCCGCGATCCACCCGACGCCGATCGTCGGCGTCCTCGGGGTGCACCAGGACGTGACGCAGCGGGTCCCGATGGGCTTCAGCCACGCCGGGGACGTGCTGTTCCTGCTCGGTGAGACGCGCAACGAGCTGTCCGGTTCGGAGTGGGCCTGGGTGGAGCACCAGCACCTCGGCGGTACGCCGCCCCAGGTGGACCTGGCCGCCGAACGCCGGCTGGGCGACGCCATCGGGCAGGCGGCCGAGCACGGGCTGATCCGTACCGCGCACGACCTCTCCGACGGTGGGCTCGCTCAGGCGCTCGCGGAGTCGAGCCTGCGCAAGGGCTTCGGCGCCGCGATCGAGCTGCCCGCCGAGTGGTCGACCGGCTCGCAGCCGTTCGTCTTCCTCTTCTCGGAGTCCACCGGCCGGGCGCTCGTCGCCGTGCCGCCGGGCCACGAGATGGCGTTCACCGCCCTCTGCGAGGAGCGGCAGGTCCCGGCGACCCGGCTGGGCACCGTGTCCGGTGAGGGGACGGCGTTGGAGGTGGCCGGCCAGTTCACCCTCCCGCTCGACGAGCTGCGCGAGGCGTGGTCGGCGACGCTGCCGAAGCTGTTCGGCTCGACGCTCGCCGGCAACGTGGTCCAGGAGGACTGACTCAGATCGACGACGACAGCAGGGCGCCCCGGTGGCGCCCTGCTGTCGGCTTTTAGCCGGAACGCTGGCTGCTCGGCCGATTCGGCGACGACCCTGGGTTTGCGTACCGTGACCGCGTGCGTCTCCCGTTCCCGCTCCTGCGTACGTCCGCGCTTGCGGGCGCCCTCGTGATGACGCTGGTCGCGACCGGTGTGGATCCCGTGACGAGCGAGCCGGTCTGGCTGAGCGGTGCGCAGACCGCCTCCGGCTACACCGGGGCCGGCGCCGGCGAAGGTCTCGCGGCCGCGCCGGTGGGCACGGCCATCGAGGCCGCGGCGGGCGCCGGGCACGCGCTCGGCTGGCAGACCGCGGGCGGCAAGGGCTCGACCTCGCGGCTCTACCGCAGCGCCGTGGGCGCTTCCTTCGCCTTCTCGGGTACGCCGGAAGCACTGACCGTGTCCGCCACGGATGTGTCGTCCACGGCGCAGGTGACGTTCACGGCACCGTCGGGACGAGCGCTGGAACCGGGCACCTACGCGACCGGCGACGGGTCGGCCCTGGCGTGGTCCGGCCGGGGCAGCTGCCCGGCCGCCGAGACGCACAGTTTCACGATCACGTCGCTGACCTGGGCGTCCGACGGGGTGACGCTGACCGGTCTCGACGCGACCTTCACCGGTTCCTGCGGGACGTCGGCCAAGGGCCGAATCCTGATCAACGCCGTCGGCTCGCCTGCTCCCGCCACGGCCACGGCCACGGTGACGGCAGCCTGGTACGCCAAGTCCCGGGTCGGGCGGAAGACTGCGACGAAGCTCCTGATCCTGGGCCAGGTGGCCTGCGCCGGAGCGGCCCGGGTGACCTTGACCGGACATCTGGTCACCAAGAGTTCGCCGGTGGTCTTCAGCACGACGGTCGATTGCACGCCCGGCGCGACCGTCTCCTGGTCGGTGACGCTCAGCCCGCGGCCGCTGATCGCGCCGGGGATGACGGACTACTGGGTGTCCGGATCGGTCTTCGACACCTATTACCGATACACGGGTGACATTCTCACCAAGGACAAGCAGGTCGCCGTGCAGACCAGTACGACGCTGCCGAGGCGTTCGCGCTGATCAGGCGGTGGTCCATCGTCCGGTGCGCAGGAACTCCCGGATGGCCGCCTCGTGGGGGGCCAGGTCCAGCCCGGAATCGCGGACCCATGGGTCGGAGTAGTACGTGTTGGCGTACCGCTCGCCGCCGTCGCAGAGCAGAGTGACGACCGAACCGCTTTCCCCGGCCTCGACCATGGCGGCGATCAAGCTGAACGCACCCCACAGATTGGTCCCGGTGGAGCCGCCCACCCGGCGCCCGAGCACTTCGGCGCCGACCCGCATGGCGGCGAGTGACGCGGCGTCCGGTACGGCGATCATCCGGTCGACGACCGACGGCTGGAAGGAAGCCTCGACGCGGGGACGGCCGATTCCCTCGATCCGGGAGCCTAGCCCGGTCGTGGTCGTCCAGTCGGACTGTTTCCAGGCGGGGTAGAACGCCGAGTTCTCCGGGTCGACGACGCAGACCTTGGTGCAGTGCTGCTCATAGCGGACGTACCGCCCGATGGTCGCGGAGGTGCCGCCGGTGCCCGCGCCGACGACGATCCAGGCCGGAACCGGGTGCGCCTCCCGCGCCATCTGCTGGAAGATCGACTCCGCGATGTTGTTGTTGCCGCGCCAGTCGGTGGCGCGTTCGGCGTACGTGAACTGGTCCATGAAGTGACCGTCCCGGGCCGCGGCGAGCCGGACGGCCTCCGCCACGACCTGCGCCGGATCGTCGACGAGGTGGCACTGCCCGCCCTGGAACTCGATCAGCGAGATCTTCTCCTTGCTCGTCGAGGCGGGCATCACCGCGACGAACGGCAGGCCGAGCATGCGGGCGAAGTACGCCTCGCTCACCGCGGTCGAGCCGGAGGACGCCTCGACGATGGTGGTGTCCGGCCGGATCCAGCCGTTGCAGAGCGCGTAGAGGAAAAGCGAGCGGGCGAGCCGATGCTTGAGCGACCCCGTCGGGTGCACCGACTCGTCTTTCAGGTAGAGGTCCACACCCCAGGCCGGCGGGAGCGGGAAGGGCAGCAGATGAGTGTCGGCGGACCTGTTCGCGTCGGCCGCGACCTTGCCGATCGCTTCTGTCACCCACGCGCGGTCGCTGTCACAACAACGGTCTAGCTGCTCCATCTCGCCACCCTATCCACCTTGTGACCATGGTGACGATTCCTGCGTAACTCCCACCGAACTAGCCTGGCATGCGGCAATATACGAATGAGGTTCGCAAATAGTACAAGACAATTGCGGCGAAAATGACGAATCCGCAGTTTCAGGGATAACTATCTCTGACGGTGCTCTAATGGACGTACGTCCACACGGAGCCGAGTCCATCGGGCTGAATCCATGGAGGCTCCGTCGACGCTAGGAGGTGGGTGTGGACACGGGAGATCGCCTGCTGACACCGGGTGAGGTGGCGGCGTTGTTCCGGGTGGACCCGAAGACGGTGACGCGCTGGGCCGCCGCCGGGCGGATCGGCAGCATCCGGACTCCGGGTGGTCACCGACGGTTCCGGGAGTCTGAGGTGCGCGCCCTCCTCGAAGGCGAGGGCGAGTTCGCCGAGGCGGCCGGGACGGCCGGTGCCGGCGGCCACCCGACGGACACCTACGAACGACGTCCGTCCTACTGATTGGGGTGTGGCCCAAGGCCTCCATGGTGCGATGATCCACTATGGAGGCCCGGGTCGGTGTGTCCGGGCCTGGAGTCGTAGGCTGTCGCGGACGAAACCCCATCAGAAGAGAACGGGTGGTGATGGTCGCGCCATGCCCGCGAACCGTCGAGCCGCCCGGCTGCAAGAGGCCACCTGCGAGGCCATCATCGACGCGGTGCGCCGGCATCTGCCGAAGAGCGCGTACCGCGAATTCACGCTCTGGGCCTTCTCGGCGAGCAACCCGCGTCGCCACGAGTATCTCCAGGTCACCGGACTGACGCAGCTGGTCACGATGAACGTGACCCTCGTCGGTGGGCTCATCGACGCCGACGGCTGGCCGATCGTCGAGAACAAGCTCGCGCTGATGAACGCGTACCAGTATTTCGAGACGATCGCCGACAACGTCGCGATGGGGCTCGGAGCGCCGGCCCTCGGCGACGCCGGCCGGGAACGGCTCGAACTGGTCACGGCGGTCAACCGGGCCATGATCCAGGTGCTCTCCGCCGGTCGCAGCACGCCCGGCGTACTGCTGCTCAGTGGGCAGCCGCAACGCATCGCCCGCCGGGCATCCGCCTTCGACCTCAGCCTGGCGGCGGTGAAGCACGCCGGCATCGCCGAGGAGTACGCCCGCCACCGGACGGGCGAGGGCGAAGCGCTCAACCTGCCGGGTGAGGTCGAATTCGGGCTCTGGGGCGCGCTCGTCGCCGACCTCGAGACCTGCCGCGACGTCGCCGACGCGATGAACGCCAGCCCGGTCGGCGAAGTCGTCCGGGACGGGCTCGTCAACCGGTACCGGGCGGTCGATCGGACACTGCGAGCCCCGAGCCTGGCCCGGATGGAGCTGGCAGCGCTCGGCGCCCATTCGATCCTGGTCGCACCGACCCTCGCGTACGGCATCGGTGTCCTCGCGGAGGCCGTGCGCGTGGACAGCGCGTTGCCCGCGGTGGTCGCCGACGGTCTGCTCACGGACGTCCTGTTCGACGCGGCCCTGCTGGTACGCCTCCAGAACGACGTCGGCACGCGCCTGCTCCGGATGGCCGGCGTGCAGCAGGCGGCGTTGGTGCACCGGTTGACCCGGCGAGCCGTCGAGCGACGCAAGACGCAGGCCGCCGACGCGTTGGCGCTGCTGGTCGAGGAGGCGCAGACGGAGGCCGCGCTGACCCGGTTGCACAAGGACATCGCCAACGAGGAGGTCAACGTCGCGCTCTGGCACGCCCGCCGGGCGGCCGACGCCGACGGCGCCCTGCGGGCCTTCGGGGACAGCGTCGGCTACTTCACCGACCTCTACACGCAGCATTATGGGCGGCTGACCGCCGGTCTGTCGGCGCTCGACGAACGGCTCGGGGACCGGCGGGTGAGCACGGTGATCGAGCGGTTCGTGAAGTTCCACGAGCGCATGTACGCCCATCGCTACACCGAGAAGTACGGCGAGTACGCGATCTAGAACGCCTTCGGCAGCCGGCCGAAGTAGTAGCGCGCGACCGCTTGCAGCAATGGCCGGAACAACGGCCCGAAGAGTTTGAAATGGCCCGTCCCGGCGACCTCCGCCCGCATCGCGAAGCGGGTCCCCGTCGCACCGGCCGGGGTGAACTGGTAGACCGCGATGAACGGGGTCAGCGACTTGGTGGTCCGCAGGACGATCCGATGCGGCGGGACGTGTTCGTCGACGGTGAAGCGGTTGTAGAAGGGCAGCCCAAGCAGGCGGCCACGCTGCTCGTACTCCGTGCCGACGCCGCCGTCTCCGCCCAGCAGCCGCACTTCGCGTACGCCGCGCCACCAGCGGATATCGTTGCGGGGATCGGAGACGAGCGCGAAAACCTCCTCAATCGGGCGCGCGACATCGACGCTGGTCTCCACGACGAACATGACCTTGACGCTAGGCCCGGCGCAGATCAAGGTCAACGGTCGTTAGGCTGGAATCGTGCGGCGAGAACCGTGGATCGTGGGCGTGTCCGGCGCGTCGGGTACGCCCTACGCCGCCGCTGTTCTGCGTGGCCTCATCGAAGCCGGGGAGCCGGTGGATCTCGTGGTCTCCCGCGCGGCCCGGCTGACCCTGCTCGACGAGACCGCCCGGCCGTTCCGGGACGCGCACTGGGCCGCCGATCTCGCCGACTGGCTGGGCGTCTCGCTGGACGGCGCCGACCTTCGCTTCTGGCCCGCCGGTGATCTCGCGGCCGGACCGAGCAGCGGCTCCTACCCGGCTCGGGGGATGATCGTCGTCCCCGCGTCGACCGCTGCCTGCGCGGGTATCGCGCTGGGCCTGTCGAAGGACCTTCTCCAGCGGGCGGCCGAGGTGAACCTGAAGGAGCGGCGCCGGGTGGTGATCGTGCCGCGCGAGACCCCGGTGACCCGGTCCCATCTACTGCACCTGGTCGAGCTGATCGACGCCGGAGCCGTCGTGCTCCCGGCGAGCCCGGGGTTTTACGGCTCCGGTGCGGAGGCCACGGCGCAGCAACTCGTCGACTTCGTCGCGGGCAAGGTGCTCGACGCGGCCGGCGTCAAGCACACGCTGCTCACCCGCTGGACCGGGCAGCTGGGCGCTCGCTGACCTGCTCGCTCCTCGCGCGCTGCCGCTTGTCGGCGCTGGATCAGGGATCTCGGTCGAATCTTGGGCCAAGATTCGACCCGGATCCCTGATCCAGCGCGGAACTCAGAGCAAGGCGAAGACCGCGAAGGCGAACAGCGCGATCCCGACGAAGCCGTTCGACGTGAAGAACGCCCGATTCACCTTCGACAGGTCCGTCGGCGTCACGATGACGTGCTGGTACGCGAACGCGATCGCGGTCAGGACGAGCCCGACCCACCAGGGCCAGCCGAAGCCGACCCAGAAACCGAAGATCACGAACAGCGCGAACGTCACGAGGTGCGTCACCGTCGAGATGCGCAGGGCGGCGGCCACGCCGTAGCGGGCCGGGACACTGCGTACGCCGATCTGCCGGTCGACCTCGGCGTCCTGGCAGGCGTAGATCAGGTCGAACCCGCCGATCCAGAGGCCGACCGCCACGCCGAGCAGCCAGGCCGGGCCGCTGCCCGCGAAGGTGCCCGTCACGGCGAGCCAGCCGCCGACCGGGCCGACCGCCTGGGCGATCGCCAGGACGGCGTGCGGCCAGTCGGTGAAGCGCTTGGCGTACGGGTAGACGACGAGCGGGATCACCGCGAGCGGCGACAGCACCAGGCAGAGCGGGTTGAGCGCCGCGGCCGCGCCGAGAAACACGAGCAGGGCGACGATCGCGCCGGTCCAGGCGGTGCGCACGCTCACGGCTCCGGTCACCAGTTCACGCTTGGCGGTACGCGGATTGCGTGCGTCGATGTGCCGGTCGATGATCCGGTTGGCCGCCATGGCGAAGGTACGCGCACCGACCATGGCGATCGTGATGAGCAGGAGCGTCAGCCAGCTGAACTCGTCGAAGCGGCTCATGGCGGTGAGCGCAGACAGGTAGGCGAACGGCAGGGCGAAGACGGAGTGCTCGATCATGACGAGCCGCAGGAATGCCTTCACAGGCCGTACTCCTTCCAGCGCTTGGTGACCTTGGCGACGACCTCGGGCGACATGACCGCCTCGGCCGGCCAGCCGCGGTGGTAGCCCTCGCTCGGCAGTTTGCGGGTGGCGTCGACGCCCGCCTTGCCGCCCCAGAACTGCTGGTACGACGCGTGATCGAGGTGATCGACCGGGCCCTGGGTGACGACGAGGTCGTGCGCGTAGTCGACGTTGCCGAACGCACGGAACGCGACTTCGTTGAGGTCGCGGGGATCGCAGTCGTCGTCGACGACCACGATGAGCTTCGTCAGTGAGAGCAGGTGCGCGCCCCAGATCGCGTTCATGACCTTCTGCGCGTGCTTGGGGTAACGCTTGTTGATGGCGACCACGAGACAGTTGTGGAAGACGCCCGGCTCCGGCATGTGGTAGTCCACGATGTCCGGTACCAGGATCTTGATCAGCGGCAGGAAGATGCGCTCGGTGGCCCGGCCGATCGGCCCGTCCTCCTGCGGCGGCTTGCTCGTGATGATCGAGTGGTAGACCGGATCGCGACGCATCGTCATGGCCTCGACGTGCAGCACCGGGAACTGCTCGACCGGCGTGTAGAAGCCGGTGTGGTCGCCGAACGGTCCTTCGGCGTGCCGCTCGCCGGGCTCCACGTAGCCTTCCAGGACGATCTGGGCCTGAGCGGGCACCTGCAGCGGCACCGTCAGGCAGTCGACCAGCTCTACTCGCTCGCCTCGAAGGAATCCGGCGAACAGGTATTCGTCGATGTCGCCGGGGAGTGGTGCGGTCGCCGCGTAGGAGACGATCGGGTCGCAGCCGATCGCGATGGCCACCGGCAGCCGCTGGCCGAGCCGCTCGGCGACGGCGTGATGCGCGGTCGAGTCCTTGTGGATCTGCCAGTGCATGCCCAGCGTGTTGCGGGAGTGCTGCTGCAGCCGGTAGAGCCCGAGGTTGCGCTTGCCGGTCTCCGGGTGCTTGGTGTGGGTGAGCCCGTAGTTGTGGAAGATCCCGCCGTCGTCGGGCCAGGTGACCAAGCCCGGCAGCAGGTTCAGGTCCACGTCCGGTCCCTTGAGGACGACCTCCTGGCACGGCGCCGACCTGACCTTCTTCGGCGGTACGCTCTTGAGCTGCATCACCTTGCCGAGACCGTCCATGATCCCGGAGAAGCCCTGCGGCAACTCAGGTTTGGCCAGCTCGCCGATCCGGGCGCCGATCTCGTCGAAGTCGGTGACGCCGAGGGCCATCGCCATCCGGCGGTCGCTGCCGAAGAGGTTGATCGCGACCGGCATGTCACCGCGGGTGGGGCGTTCGAAGAGCAGCGCGGGCCCCTTGGCCCGGACGGTGCGGGTGACGATTTCGCTGATCTCCAAGGTGGGGTCCACCGGGACGGTCACCCGGTGCAACTCACCGGCCTTCTCCAGAGCGGCGAGGAACTCGCGCAGGTCGGTGAAGGGGAAGCGCGGTGCGGCCATGGCGCAATCCTGCCACCACGGCTACGACCGTCCGCAGTCGCCCGCCGACCAGGTGTCGAACCGCGTCGTCCAGTCCACGCAGTACGCCGCGGTCCCGTCGCCGGTCGTGGACGGCACGGTGTCGGCTCGCCAGAACTGGGCCGCGCCACCGGGAGCCGACTTGACCTGGACGTTGTCGAAGGAGACCGGCGGCACCGAGTAACTCGCGGGGGCTGACCGCACTTCTGGCGGCTCGCCCGAGAGGCTCCCCGGCTTGGCATCGGAGTAGACCTCGACGTACTGCTCCACCTGCGCCGACGAGGTCAACGGCAGGCGCTGCGAGGCGAGCAGGTGCCACTTGTCGCCCCACCACAGCCAGGCCCGCCACTCGGTGGCGAGCTGGCCGGAGTCCGGCCCCGACTCCAGGTAGATCCAGATCTGGTCACCGCTGTGGATCTTGTAGTCCTCGAAAAAGGTCCAGGAGTTGCGGTTCGTGTCGTAGGCGTAGATCCGCTGGCGGCCGCCTCCGCTCCAGCCGGTCTCCGCCCACCCGGCCTCCAACCAGCTCGTACGCCCCTCGCCGGTGTCCCGGCGGGCCATGAATCGGGCGGCGGTGAAGTCGAGGGTGTCCGGGCGGACCGCCGGGTCCCGCACGGTGATCCGGCCCAGTACGCCGGACCACGTTCCGGCGCTGGTCGCGCCCAGGTGACTGTAGGAACCCGCGCTCCGAAGACCGCTGGGCAACGGCGCGACGCGTACGCGTTGGACGCTGGTCGCCCGGGCCCGGCAAGCGTCCCGCGTCAAACTCGGCGGTTCGGCCGGCGGTGTATCCGACGGCTTCCCTCCGGGGTGGCAGAGCGGCAGGAGGCTCGCCGGGTCGTCGTTGTACACGGTCCAGCCTGAACTGGCGATCAGGACAGCGACCAGGGCGATTCGAGGCAGCCAGCGCAACGTCACAACCCGAGCAACTCGGCCGCGACACGCCCGGTGACGGTCACCCACACTGACAGCATCGGGTGATAGCACATCTTGCTATCATTCTGTGCATGGCCACCATGACAGTACGCGTACCCGACGAGCTGGGCGCGACCCTGCGGGACGAGGCCGAGTCGGTCGGGATCTCGGTCAACCAGGCCGTCGTCACCGCGATCGACGAGTGGCTGGCCCGCCGGGCCGACGAACGCGCCGACGACGTCTTCCGGACCATCGCCACGGAACGCGCCGACCTCCTGCACCGGCTCGGCACCGCCTGATGGCGATCATCTACCTCACGGTGGAGCAGGTGGCCGGAGGTGCCCGGCACATCATCGGGGCGCACGCCGTCCTGCGCGATCCGGGGCTCCTGGCATCGGCCGTCCACCGTCCGCGCACCGAGGTCTTCGGCGTCGAGGCCTACCCGACCCTGCTGGGCAAGGCGGCGGCGCTCCTGCACTCGCTGGTGAGCAACCATCCGTATGTCGACGGCAACAAGCGCATGGGCTGGGCCGCCGCGGAAGCCTTCCTCCGGCTCAACGGCATGGTCTTCACCGGCGGCGACGATCCGGCCTTCGAGCTGGTCATGGACGTGGCCAAGGGCGGCATGGAGGTCCCCGAGATCGCCGAACGCCTCGGCACCCTGTTCAGCCCGGCCTGATCGCGCCCCCAATACGCCGCTGGATCAGGGTTCCGCGTCGAATCTTGAACCAAGATTCGACCGGGATCCCTGATCCAGCGCAGAGGGAACGCAAAGGGAATGAGCGGCTACTCCACGCCGGCGTAGCTGTGCAGACCGGTGAAGAAGAAGTTCACGCCGAACAGGTTCATCAGCATGGTGAGGAAGCCGAGGACGGCGATCCACATCACCACCCGGCGGTTGACGCTGGGCGTACTACGTGCGTGCAGGTAGCCCGCGTAGACGACCCAGGAGATGAAGGCCCAGGTCTCCTTGGGGTCCCAGCCCCAGTAACGGCCCCAGGCCGCCTCGGCCCAGACGGCGCCGGCCGCGACGCCGAAGGTGAACAGCGGGAACGCGAACGCGTGGAGCCCGAAGGTGAGCCGTTCGAGCGCCTCGGCCTTGGGCAGCCGAGCGCCCAGGGTGTAGGGGAACCGCACCCGGCCCTTGTCGTAGCCGTCGCGGACGAGGAACATCGCCGCCGGCACGAAGCCGACGAGCAGCAGGCCGGAAGCGGTGACGACCGACGTCACGTGGATGACGAACCAGTAGGACTGCAGCGCCGGGACCAGCGGGGTGATCTGGGTGTAGAGCACGAGTCCGGCGAAGCCGAGCAGGAGGATCTGCACGACGGTCAGGGGCAGTCCCAGCAGCCGCAGCTTCGGCAGCCGGACGATCACGGCGAGCCAGGCGGCGCCGCCGACCAGGGTCACCGCCAGGACGAACTCGTACATGTTGCCCCAGGGCATCCGCTCGGCGGCCAACCCTCGGGTGACGACCGTCCCCAGGTGCAGCAGCACGGCCAGCCCGGTCGCGTAGACGGCCCAGCCGCCCAGGCGCGTACCGAGGTCTGGCCCGGCCGGACCGGCCGTATCGGATTCGTCGGGTGCGTCGGCCGGCGACCCGGCGTCCGGCTGCACGGCGACCGGGGGGCCGCCCGCCCCGACCAGGACCCGCTCCTCCGCCGGCGCGGCAGCGGTACGCCGCTTGCCCGCGAGGGAGTACTCCGAGGCGTGGAGCATCATCGCGATCAGGTAGCCCAGGATCGCGAAGACGAGCAAATTATCGGAGAGCGTCGACAGGTTCACGGGTGTCGTCTCCCATCTCGGTGATGCCCAGCTTGGCGACGACCGCGGCGAACTCGGCGGCGAAGCCGGGGTACTCGGAGCGCGGCAGGCCGCCGATCTCCAGCAGGTTGGTCCCGTCGTCGGACGGGGTGAGCCGGACCCAGACCCGCCGGCGCTTGCCGCCCAGCGAGAGCATCAGTCCGGCGAGCACGAGCAGGATGCTGACCAGCACCACCGGCTCGCCCGGGTCGTGTCGCAGCGACACGGTCACGAACGGGCGCGTACCGAGGAACTCCAGTTTGGAGCCGTCGTCCAGGGTCCAGCTCCCGTTGACCTCCAGTGACTTGCCGTCGCCGATCTGCTTCAGCTTGCCGTTGGCGATCTGCTTGGAGTTGAGCCGGTAGACCGAGCTCGGCACGCCCTGGTCGATGCCCAGGTCGCCCTGGTAGAAGGTGAGCACCAGCCGGGGGTTGCGCTCCTCCGGGTAGATCGACCTCGCGGCCATGCCGGAGTCCGGCGCGGTCGGCACGTAGAGCCCGGAGAACGCGACCTGCTTGGTCCGGTCGGGCTTGCCCGTCTTCGGGTCGGCGTTCGCGTCCGGGAAGGTTGCGACGCCCTCGCTGGTCAGCGTCTGCTGGTCGGTCGGCAGGAACGGCACGACCGCGGTCTGCGAGCGGCCATTGGTGTCGGTGTAGCGCAGGATGACGGCGTAGCCGTGGCCGAGCAGGTAGACGTTGGCGTCGCCGAGGCGCAGCGGGTGGTTGACGGAGAACTCGGTGGTCTCGGTCTTCTCGCCGGTCACCGCGACGGTCGCCCCGAACGACTTCGCCTGTCCGTTGTCCAGGTAGGACGCCTGGAAGTCGGTCAGCTCCAGGCAGTACTTCGGCAGGTCGGACGGGTTCACCCCGGTGCCGGGGACGTACTCGTCGAACTGCTGGGGAGTGGTGCAGAATGCCTGCTCCGGGCCCTTCACCAGCAGGCGGTTGGCGTGCCAGCCCTGCATCGAGCCGAGCGCGACGCCCACCAGGACCCCGATCAGCGCGGTGTGGAAGACGAGGTTGCCGGTCTCCTTGAGAAAGCCCTTCTCCGCCGCGATGGTCACCGTGCCGTCGGGGTGCTCGCGGGTCACCGTCCGCCAGCCGCGCAGGGCCGTGGCCAGCTCCTTGGCTCCGTGTTCGGTGCGGCCGCGGTGATGCTCCGGCAGCCGGGTCAGTCGCTTCGGAGCATCTGGTACGCGACGGAGCAGCGCCCGCGCGTGGTCCCGCGTACGCGGCAGGATGCAGCCGATGAGGGAGGTGAACAGCAGCAGGTAGATCGCGGCGAACCACGGCGACCGGAAGACGTCGAAGCCGCCGAGCTTGTCGATGATCGGGGCCAGGTCGGGATGCTCGACGAAGTACTGGTTGATCTTCTCCGGGTTGACGCCCTGCTGCGGCAGGATCGAACCGGGGATCGAGGCGACCGCCAGCAGGAAGAGCAGCACCAACGCCGTACGCATGGAGGTGAGCTGCCGCCAGGCGGTTCGCAGTTTGGCGACGGCGAAGCCGAGGATCGCTTTCACAGGCTCACCGATCCCGGTCCGACGGTGGCGCGCAACCAGATGATGAAGTCGCCCCACGCCCCGGTGACGAGGGCGATGCCGACGAGGACCAGCAGCGCGCCGCCGATCCGGGTGACCCAGTGCGAGTTGCGCCGGATCGCCTTGACCACCCCGGCCAGCCGGCGCATGCCGAGGCCGAGCGCGAGGAACGGCGCCCCGATCCCGAGGCAGTACGCCGTGGCGAGCGCCGCCGCGCGGACGGGTTGCCCGCTCGAGGTGCCGAGCAGCATCACCGCGCCGAGCGTCGGCCCGATGCAGGGAATCCAGCTCAGGGCGAAGACCGCGCCGAAGACGGGTGCGCCCCACAGTCCCGCCTGCGGCAGCCGGTGGATGCGTACCTCGCGTTGCAGGCCCGGAATCCAGCCGAGCATCGCGACGCCGAAGAGGATGATGAGCACCCCGGCGACGATCTCCAGTGTGCGGGCGTTGCTGATCAGTGTCCCGCCGAGGCGGGCGGCGAGCACGGTCGTCGTGATGAAGACGACGCCGAACCCGGCCGTGAAAAGCGCCGTCCCGGCCAGTACGCGACCACGCCGCCGCGGGCCTTCCCGCTCACCGAGCGCGGCGGAGAGGTCCGCCCCGACCAGGCCGGTCACGTAGGAGAGATAGCCCGGCACAAGGGGCAGCACACAGGGCGACAAGAAGCTGACCAGTCCGGCGACCGCCGCGAAGAGCAGCGCCAGCGCCAGCGGGCCGCCCGTGGCCATGTCCGCGAACGACTCACCCACTGGAACCCGCCTTCTCGGCCACCACCGCCTCGACAACCTCCCGCAGTTCGGCCGCGCGAATGTCTCGCCGCGTGATCGAAGCGATCCGGCCCTGCTGGTCGATGACCAGGGTGGACGGGATCGCCGACGGGGGGACGTCGGAGAAGCCCAGCGCGATCTTGCCGGCCGGGTCGAAGATGCTGGGATAGGTGGCGCGGCCGGAGTGGAACGCGATCGCCTTGTCCTTCTCGTCGCGGATGTTGATCCCGACGAACTGCACGCCGGAGGACTTGGCGGACTGCCAGACCTCTTCCAGATCGGTCGCCTCGGCTCGGCAGGGCGCGCACCAGCTCGCCCAGAAGTTCACGACGACGACCTTCCCCTGGTACGCGGACAGGTCGAAACTGCCGCCGTCGAGGAGGTCACCCGTGACGGTGGGCGCCTTCTTCCGCTTCGCCGCCTCGATCAGGCCGCTCTGCGTACCCTTCTGATCTTGATTGTCGGAGCAGGCGGCGAGGGTGACCGCGGCGAGCACGCCGAGCACCGCGGACCTGCGCGTGAGACCCATCAGGCCCCCAATCCCTTGCCGGGCCCGAGATGCGCCGCGGGCTCGGAATAGTCGATGCCGACCAGGCTGGTGCCCTCATAGCGGAACGAGGTGAGGCTGGCCAGGGCGCACTGGCGATTGCGCGGATCGTGCCAGAGCCGGCGCCCGGTCAGGAAGAGCCGCAGCTCCCAGATCGGCAATTGGTGCGAGACGGCCAGGGCCTCGTGCCCACGGGCCGCGTCGCGGATGTCGTGCAGCGCGTCGCGCATGCGCTGGGCGATGTGCAGGTACGGTTCGCCCCAGCTGGGCCGGAACGGGTTGATCAGCTTGGGCCACACGCGGGGGCTGAAGCCGACCGACCGGCCTTCGAACCAGTTCTCGCTCTCGATCAGGCGCAGGTCGGTCTCGACGGGGAGGCCCAGAACGGCCGCGCTGGGCTGCGCGGTCTGGACGGCCCGGTCGAGCGGACTGCTGAAGATGTGCGTGATGTCGCGTTCGGCCAGCGACTTGGCGACCGCCTCGGCCATCTGCTCGCCGAGCGTGCTGAGCTTGAACCCCGGGAGTCGTCCGTAGAGGACGCCCGTCGGGTTGTGCACCTCACCGTGGCGAAGGAAGTGGACCGTTGTCCGGTCCGTGGGTCCGCTTCGGGGGCGGGTGGGCGAGCGCTCGGTCATCGGGCGCTCGCGGCTGCCGCTGCCGCGACCGGCAGCGCTTTGTCGATCACCTCGAACGCGTCGTCGTCGATCGCCGTCGAGACGAACCACGCCTCGAACGCGCTCGGCGGCAGGTAGACGCCGTTGTCGAGCATGGCGTGGAAGAACGCGCGGAAGGCGGCGACGTTTTGCGTCTTCGCCTGGTCGTAGTTCACCACTGGAGTGTCGGTGAAGAAGACTGAGAACATGCTGCCAGCCGTGGCCAGGGTGTGCGGCACGCCGGCCTTGCCGAGCGCCTCGGTCGCCAGCGTGCTGATCTTCGCCGCCGTCGCGTCGAGTTTCGCGTACGCCTCGTCGGTCGCCAGCCGCAGGCTGGTCAGCCCGGCCGCGCAGGCCAACGGGTTACCGGAGAGGGTGCCGGCCTGGTAGACCGGACCGGCCGGGGCCAGCCGGCCCATGATCTCCGTACGCCCGCCGAACGCCGCCGCGGGCAGCCCGCCGCCCATGACCTTGCCGAAGGTCCAGAGGTCGGCGTCCACCGGATCGAGTCCCTGCCAGCCGCTCCGGGACACCCGGAAGCCGGTCATCACCTCGTCGACGATGAGCAGCGCGCCGTACCGGTGGGCGATGTCGGCCAGTCCCTGGTTGAACCCGGGCAGCGGGGCGACCACGCCCATGTTCCCGGCCGCTGCCTCCGTGATGATCGCGGCGATCTCGTCACCATGGGCGGCGAAGGCGGCCTCGACGGCGGGCAGGTCGTTGTAGGGCAGGACGATCGTCTCGGCGGCGGATGCCCCGGTGACGCCGGGCGAGTCCGGGACCGCCGCGTCACCCGCGTGCCGCTCGGTGTGGGCCAGGGTCGCGACCCCGGAGCCCGCCGCGGCCAGCAGCGCGTCGACGTGCCCGTGATAGCACCCGGCGAACTTCACGATCTTCGTCCGCCCGGTGAACCCACGGGCCAGCCGGATCGCCGACATCGTCGCCTCGGTGCCCGAGTTGACCAGCCGAATCTGCTCCACCGCCGTACGCCCGACCAGCTCCTCGGCCAGCTCGACCTCACCCGGGGTCGGCGTGCCGAAACTCGTCCCCCTGGCGGCTGCGGCCTGCACCGCGGCGATCACCTCAGGGTGGGCGTGCCCGTGAATCAGCGGACCCCACGAGCACACGAGGTCGACATAGCGGTTGCCGTCGGCGTCGGTGAGCCACGGCCCCCGGCCCTCGACCATGAAGCGCGGAGTCCCGCCGACCGCCCGGAAGGCGCGAACGGGGGAGTTGACCCCGCCGGGCACGATGGCCGAGGCGCGGTCGAAAAGGGCCTGGGAAGCGGGTACGTCGATCACAGCGCGCCTATTCTCGCACTGCCGCCGCGCGCTGCCGACATCCGCCCCGTGGTGAGCCGCAGATCACGGTTACGCCCGAATCCCTCGCTCCCGCGTTTGCGCGGGATCAGGGTTCTCGGTCGAATCTTGGCCCAAGATTCGACCGAGAACCCTGATCTGGTGCCTACGACGCGGCCCGGCCCCGGGGCGTCCGGCCGGGCGAGGGCGGCGCGCGGGCGGGGCTGGGCGCGAGGGTAGGCGGGGTCGCCGCGAGGGCGGGCGGGGCCGGCGTGAGGGCGAGGGCGCGCACGAAAGAGCCGCGCCGCCCAGCCGAGGGGGTTTGGCGGGCGGCGCGGCGGGCTCGGTCAGGCGTACAGGCGCTCCAGGCCGATGATTCGGCGGAGTTCAGCCGGCGCGGACAGGACGGTGACCTCACCGCCGCGACCCATGAGCACGTCGCGGCACGTTTCGAGGACGGCCCGGACGACCTCGGCGGGCAGCCGGGCGGGGATCGCCGCGTAGCCGACCCCGGCGCCGAGGCTGGCGCGGAAGGCGACGGGTGCGTTGGCCGCGTCGCGCATGGCGTATGCCACGGACGCGAGCGCGTCTGCCGGTGCGTCCATCCGGACGGAGACGTCGTCGCCGCGCCATGGGTAGCGCGCCCAGCCTTCGGGGGCGACGTCGTGGAAGCCCGTCTTCGGGCCGAACGCGTCGGCGAGTTCCCCGGCACGGTCGGTGGCGCTCGAGACGGACCCCTCGACCAGCACGGTCAGCGTGCCGACGTGCCCGATCCGCGACTGCGACCGGGCCGGCAGGTCGAGTTCGATCGCGGTCGGCGCGGAGCAGCAGGCCTCCATGCGGGCGATCAGCTCGCCGACCTCCAGCGGGGAGGCGACGTCGTGCGAGACGAAGCGGCTGGCCGGAGGCATCGGCTGGACCGGCAGCGTCGCGCTCACCAGGACGCCGGTCGGCAGCCAGCGGCGATCGGCCGGGTCCGGGTGCCGTTCGGCCGACTCCGGGCGGACGGGGCCGCATGCCATGTCGGGGTCGCCGAGCGCGATCAACGTGCCGCCGGCGCGGACGCCCCAGGCCCCGCGCAGCTGTTCACTCGGACGGCCGAACTTCATCGCGAGCGGACCGAACTCGTCGGTGGCCAGAATGCCGCCAACCGTCGCACCGGGTGACCGGGGATCGAGCGCTAACCGCAATCCGTATGTGGCCAGCCGAATCTGCGCCACTTGCAGCGGCACCCCGGCCCCGACGGTGACGACCGGGCTGCCCGGCTCGTAGTGCCAGGCGCTCAGATCGCCCGTGCTCAGGGTGATGTCTACATCAGACGGCTCGGTGAACCAGGCGGCCTTGCTGCCGGCGCCACGCGGCCGGATCTCCCGGCCCTTCTCGGCGGCGAACCGGAGGACGGTCGCGACCTCGTCGAGATGCTGCGGACGGGCAGTCCAGCGGCCGGTGCCGATCGGAGCCCGGATCGGCACAGTGCCCTCCAGAGCGCGAGCTGCCGCGAGCGTACGCGGAATGGGTATCATCTGCCCGCCTCACTGGGAGCCGATGGACGCGAAACGGCGGTGTCGGCAAGGGTTTTCCCTCGTTACCGCATTTCGTACCGCATTAGAACAACCGTTCGATATTTTAGACCTTCACTCGACCGGGCGCAATACAGCCAGTGGGTCGGTAACCTCACCGTGTGACCAACGCTCCTACTCAGATCTCTACTCTCTCGATCAAGCCTCCGGTGGCGAAGCGAGCGGCGCACATTCGCCGGCATCACGACGACGAGGTGATCGACGAGTACGCGTGGCTGCTGGACAAGGAAGACCCGGACACGGTCGCGTACCTGGAGGCGGAGAACGCCTACACCGAGCAGCGGACCGCCGCGCAGAAGGCGCTCCAGGAGACGGTGTTCGCGGAGATCAAACGCCGGACCCAGGAGACCGACCTGTCGGTGCCGGTCCGCAAGGGCGGCTACTGGTACTACACGCGTCAGGAGGAGGGCAAGCAGTACGGCATCCAGTGCCGTGTGCCCGCCGCCGACGATCCGACCCCGCCGCAGAGCGACGGCGGCCCGCTGCCCGGCGAGGAGATCCTGCTCGACGGGAACCAGCTCGCCGAGGGACACGAGTTCTTCCAGCTCGGCGCGTTCGACGTCGCCCCGGGTGGGCGGCTGCTCGCGTACTCGACGGATTTCACCGGCGACGAGCGCTTCACCCTGCGCGTCAAGGACCTGGCGACCGGGGCGGACCTGCCCGACGTGATCGACGACGTCTTCTACGGCGCGGCCTGGTCCGCGGACGCGGGCACCCTGCTCTACCTCACCGTGGATGAGGCCTGGCGGCCGAATCGCGTGTGGCGGCATCGGCTGGGCACCGACCGGGCTGACGACGCGCTGGTCCTGGAGGAGGCCGACGAGCGGTTCTGGCTCGGCGCCGAGCTGTCGCGTTCCGAGGAGTACCTGGTCATCGAGGCGCACAGCAAGGTCACGAGCGAGGCCTGGCTCATCCCGGCCACGGACCCGGCTGCCGCGCCGCGCACGGTCCGCGCGCGGCGCCAGGGCGTGGAATACACAGTAGAGCCCGACGGCGACCGGCTGCTCGTGCTCCACAACGACGGCGCGGAGGACTTCGAACTGGCCACCGCGCCGGTCGGCGCTCCCGCCGAGTGGACGCCGCTCATCGCGCATCACCGAGGGGTACGCCTGGAGGCGGTGGACGCGTTCGCGACGCACGTCGTGGTGTCCCTGCGCCGCAACGGTCTGACCGGGCTGCGGGTGCTGCCGAAGGACGGCGAGCCGTTCGACATCGCGTTCCCGGAGCCGATCTACACCGTCGGCCTCGGTGACAACCCGGACTACCTGACGCGGGCGATCCGACTCGGGTACGCGTCGCTGGTCACGCCGGACTCGGTCTTCGACTACCTGCTGGACGCCCCGGCCGACGAGCACTTGGTCCTGCGTAAGCGCAAGCCGGTGCTGGACGGGTTCGACCCCGAGCGGTATGAGCAGCATCGGGAGTGGGCGGTGGCCGACGACGGCACCCGCGTCCCGATCTCACTGATCTGCCTCGCCGGTACGCCCCGCGACGGCTCGGCGCCCTGTGTGCTCTACGGCTACGGATCGTACGAGACGAGCATGGACCCTTGGTTCTCCATTCCGCGACTGTCCTTGGTGGATCGCGGGGTCGTATTCGCCGTCGCGCACATCCGGGGCGGCGGGGAATTGGGCCGCCGTTGGTACGAGGAGGGCAAGCTCACCGCGAAGAAGAACACCTTCACCGATTTCGCGGCGGCCGCCCGGCACCTGCAGAAGAGCGGCTGGACCAGTCCGGATCGGACGGTGGCCCGGGGTGGCTCGGCCGGCGGCCTGCTCGTCGGCGCGGTCGCCAACCTCGCGCCCGAGCTGTTCGCCGGCATCGTCGCCCAGGTGCCGTTCGTCGACGCGCTCAACACGATCCTTCGGCCGGACCTGCCGCTGACCGTCACCGAATGGGAGGAGTGGGGCAACCCGCTCGAGTCCCCCGAGGTGTACGCGTACATGAAGAGCTACTCGCCCTACGAGAACGTCCGGGCTCAGCGTTATCCGGCGATCCTCGCGATGGGCGGGCTCAACGACACCCGGGTCCTGTACCACGAGCCGGCGAAGTGGATCGCTCGGCTTCGCGCGACCGCACCCGACGGGGACTACCTGCTCAAGACGGAGATGGGGGCCGGGCACGGCGGGCCGTCCGGGCGGTACGACGCCTGGAAGGAAGAGGCCTTCGTAGTCGCCTGGATCCTCACCCTCGTCGGCTCCCGGTAGCGCCTTTCTCGGCACTGGATCAGGGATATGGGTCGAATCTTGACCCAAGATTCGACCCATATCCCTGATCTGATTGGTCTGCTGCGCTCAGTCGTCGTCGTCCCGGCGGCGACGACGGCGGCGCGAGCTGCTGCGCGACCCGCTGCGACGGAACCGGGGCACGTACTCCAGCTCGTAGTCGCCGGTCCGGCGGCGGTACCGGCGGTACTGCCGCCGCGGGCCGAACTCCGAGTACATGATCGCGGTGGCCGCGCCGAAGATGACGTACGCCCCGAGCACGATCAGCCCGTTCTTGCCCATGTCCAGCAGCGATCCGCCGCGGATCTGGAGCACGATCAGCTGCAGGACGAGGTACCAGACGGTGCCGAAGACGAGCCCGACGCCGGCGGCGGGGATGAGCTGCCCGGTGACGAACCGGCCGATGAAGATGCCGAAGACCGCGCCGGCGAAGCCGCAGACGAACAGGGCGACCACGAAGTCGTTCTGGGTCGACTCCTGCCCGACGAGACGGCCGTACGCCTGGAGTTCGTCCAGGAAGTAGAGGACGGCGGCGAGCACCACGCCGCCGAGCACGCCACCGATGACGCCGGCGCCGAGCCGGCTGATCACGTTGACGCGAGGGACGTATCCGTCACTCATATCGGTTTGTGCTCCCAGCTAAGAGGGGTGTGGCAGAGCGGTGCGCACCCTACGGCCTCGCGCCCGGTTCCGCGTACTCGACACGCGGAAGCCAGGCGCGAGGTGGCCGAACGGCCGATGTCCGATCAGCTGACCGTCACCATCGGACGGACGTGCTTGAGGAGCTGAGTCAGGAACCGGTCGGGCTGGGTGAATGCGGCGAAGTGGCTGGCGTCCTCGATCAGGGCCATCGCCTTCACGGGGGCCTCCACCCGCTCGAAGAACTCGACCGCCGGCTCGGTCAGGGTCAGCACGTCCGAAGCGCCCTGCAGCAGGAAGAACGGGACCTCGAAACGGGTGCCGCCGGCGTACGCGTCGTAGCGCATCACCTCGTCGTGCATCTGCTTCTGCGTGTCCATGAACCCGGCCAGCAGGTGCTTCACGCCGGCGAGCGAATACAGCGGTGACGTCATGGCCAGCGGGAACAGCAGCTTCGCGACGCCGTTCGGGGTCACCGGGTCCGTCTTCATCGTCACGTCCATCTTCACCTGCCAGGCGCGCAGGTCCCACTGGTTCGGGTCGTCGCCGATCTTCTCCAGCGCCGCGATCGCCTTGGTGTTGCCGGCCGCGCGTACGCGCTCCAGCGCCTGGCGGTAGCCGTCCTGCTCGTTGCGGTACATGTCGGCGTACAGGTCGGTGCAGACCAGCGCGGAGAAGAGGTCGGGCCGGCGACGGGCCAGCGGCAGGCCGAGCATCGTCCCCATCGACCCGGCGAGCAGGACGACCTTGTTCTGGTCGAGGTGTGCGCGGACGAAGTCGATGACCTCGACGGCGTCGTCGGCCAGCTGGGCGAACGTGTTGGCGGCCGGGTCGGCCGGGCCGCTGCGGGCGCGGGTCTTGCCCACGCCACGGCGATCCCACTGGACCACGGTGAAGTGCTTCTCCCACGACCGGATCAGCGGCGTGAAGACCGCGTACGGCGAGCCGGGGCCCCCGTGCAGGACGAACAACACCGGGTTGGCCCGGTCCTCGCCCCGGATCTGCACCCACTGCTCCACGCCGCCGACGCGCAGGTAGTGCTCCTCGGCGATGCCGTTCGGGGTGGTGATCGCCAGCTGCTTCGCGGTCGCCGAGCGGCGTACCGCTCGATAACCAAGAGCGCCCACGACGGGCAGCGCGACGACGGCGGCGGTGGCGGCGGCGACGGTCTCGATCATTTCGGTTTCCTTCCGGAGGGATGTTCTGAGGGGCTCGGCGATTACTGTACAACCGTCTCAGACAAATGTGCAAGACGGTTGTGCTACCTTCTTGGGCATGGGAAACCGAGAGGATCTGCTGGAGGGCGCGAAGCGCTGCCTCTACGAGAAGGGGTACGCGCGCACGACCGCGCGGGACGTCGCCACCGCCGCCGGCGTGAGCCTCGCGGCGATCGGCTACCACTACGGGACCAAGGAAGCGCTGATGAACACGGCGCTGCTCCAGGCGCTGGAGGAATGGGGCGAAGATCTGGCCCGCACGATGGCGGTCGAAACCGACCCGGCGGCCACCCCGGCGCAGCGCCTGGAATCGGTCTGGACGAACGTTCTGCAGTCGTTCGCCGACCACCGTGCGCTGTGGAGTGTCCAGTTCGAAGTGCTGGGCCGGCTCGATCCCGAGATGCAGCAGACCTTCGCGGCGGCCAACCGCGGTGCCCGGCTTGCCTTGGCCGAACTTTTCGGGGACTTCGCGGGCGGAACGCTCACTGAAGATCAGGCACTCGCGCTCGGCACGTTCTATCAAGCGCTACTCGGCGGCGTGGCCACACAATGGCTCGTCAACCCGGAGGGTGCGCTGACCGGCGCGCAATTCGTCAGCGCCGTACGCGCCCTGGCCCCACTGTCCCGCTAGCGGTGCTCTCCTGGCAGCGCTGGATCAGGGATCTGGGTCGAATCTTGGCTCAAGATTCGACGCAGGTCCCTGATCCAGCGCCCAAGAGGGAGGTGCCGTCCGAGCGGTGAAGACGCGAAACGCGCCGCCCCGGCGAGGGCGGCGCGTCGGCGACGGCGTTCAGATCGACCGGGCGATCTCGGCGAGGACGTCGCTGGGTACCTCGACGACCGTCTCGTGACCCGGAATGTCCAGCTGCCGCAGGGTTTCCGGGTCGGTGACCCGCCAGCCCTGGACGAGGTAGGTGTCGCGGTCGGTCTTGTACAGGGAAGGACAGTTGTTGTCGCTAGAAAGTGCGGTCTTGCGGATGAAGGTCAAATGCACGTCGGTCAGCATAACGGACATGTCTGTCATGGATGCGGTGACCGGACGCCACCGGATAAAGCGATCTTGCTCTCCGCGAAGCGCTGACCCGGTCGTTTCCGGTACCCTTCTCGCGGCGGGGCATTAGCTCAATGGCAGAGCTGCGGACTTTTAATCCGTAGGTTGTAGGTTCGAGTCCTACATGCCCCACGCATGCGACGGCCCCCACCCCGGCGAGGGTGGGGGCCGACGGCGTACTCAGGAGTCGAATTCGCCGGCCTTCACGCCGGTGACGAAGGACTCCCACGCGATGGCCGAGAACACCAGCAGTTCGCCGGCGCGGTCCTTGGAGTCGCGGACTTCGACCTGCCCGCGGCGGGCGCGGACTTCGACGCAGTTGGTGTCGTTGCTACGCGTGCTGGTGTGCCACTGCTCGGTGAGCAATTCGGGCTCCCTGGGTGAGATGTAGATCCTGGGCGGATGTCCGGTTTGTCATATCACAGCGGGGCCTCCACTGTGGCCCGACAGGCCCGAGCCGATCTTCCGCTCACCGGGATGCCGATCAGCGGCGGAGAAGGGCGTTCAACGTTCCATAGTCGACGCCGTCCGCGACCGTCTCGTATGTGCCGTGGGCGTACGCCTCTTCGGCCGCCCGGCGCACCAATGCGTACGCCGCTTGCGCGATCGACGAGCCGAGGCTGGCCCGGGCCACGCCCAGTTCCGCGAGTTCGCCGATGGTGGGCGAACCCGGGCCGACGAGGATGTTCAGCGGGGCTGGAATGGCGGCCACCAGTTCCTTGATGGTCGCCGGATCCGTGACGCCCGGCACGAAGACGCCGTCCGCACCCGCCGCCACGTACGCCGTCGCACGTTCCACGGTCTCGTCCAGTCCGCCGGCACCGGCGAGGAAGGTGTCGATCCGGGCGTTGACGAACAGCCCTGAATCGGCGGCTGCGGAGCGGATCGCCGCGAGACGCTCGGCCTGCTCGGCGACGGTACGCAGCACGGTCGGCCCGCCGTGGGAGTTGTCCTCGATGTTGATGCCGGCCGCCCCGGCCGCGATCACCGCGCGTGCCGTCTCGGCGACCTCGTCCGCGGTCGCGCCGAAGCCGGACTCGATGTCTGCGGAGACCGGTACGCCGACCGCCCGGACGACGCGGGCGATCAGGTCGACGGCCTGGTCGCGGGCCAGCATGTCGCCGTCGGGCGCGCCGAGGCTCCAGGCGACCCCGGCGCTGGTGGTGGCTACGGCCGGCGCACCGGTCGCCGCGACGACGGCGGCGCTGGCGGCGTCCCAGGCGTTCGCCAGGACGAGCGGGCGACCGGGGACGTGCAGGGAACGAAGGAGTTCGGCGTGAGTCATGAGCCAAGCTTCGGCCGGGCGCCTGAACCCCGGTATTGATTCGGTCCCACCTGAATCATCCGGGCTCGCCGAATGACAGGATCAGGCGGTGCGGATCCTGGTGATGGGTGCTTCGCTGCGCCCCGGCTCGTTCAACGTGCGGCTGGCCGAGCTGGCCGCCTCGGTCCTCCGGGATCAGGAGGTCGAGGTCGATCTCGCCCGGTACGCCGAGTTCCAGGTGCCGGGATACGACGCGAGTGCCGAGGACGGTCAGGGAGTTCCCGACGGTGCGCGCCGATTCGCCGACCGGCTGCGGGCGGCGGACGCGTTCGTCCTCGTGAGCCCGGAGTACAACGCGAGCGTTCCGGGAACCCTGAAGAATCTCGTCGACTGGGTGTCCAGGCTGAAGCCTCAGCCGTTCTGGGGCCACCACGGGCTGCTCATGAGTGCTTCGCCCCGGCTGACGGGTGGCAACCGCGGCTTGTGGGCGTTGCGCGTACCGCTGGAGCATCTCGGCGCGCGGATGTTTCCCGAGATGGTCTCGGTGGCGCAGGCCGACACGGCGTTCGCCGAGGACGGCGGGATCGCCGAGGAGAAGCAGGCCAAACGCATGCGGCGGACGATCGAGGACTTCGTGGCGCTCGTCCGAGCGGTGCGGTCACGCCCGTAACGCGCTGAGCGCCAGCCGGATGCGGCGGGCCGGGGGCACGACGACGCGCTCGGCGAACACGTCCCGCCCCCGCGCTTCCACCTCGTCCAGGATCGCACCGTAGACCCGGTGCGCCACCCGCACACAACGGGCCGATGCCGGGGGCAGCAGGTCGACGCCCGGCTGCGCGGCCGCGTAGTGGACCCGGGCGCGGCTCATGGCGTACCCGATGAGCGAGCTGATGGACGTCGCGGCGGGCCCGGCCGCACGCAGCGAGCGGCCCGCGGTGGCCGCCTGGAGATCTTCACCGCGGACGCCGAACTTCCGCAGGTCCGCCTGCGGGAGGTAGACCCGGCCGCGACCCAGGTCCTCCGCGATGTCGCGGATGAAGTTGGTGAGCTGAAAGGCGAGGCCGAGCTGGCGCGCGGGCTCCCGCGCGGCCGCGCGGTCGGCGGGCGCCAAGATCGGCAGCAGCATGGTGCCGATCACCGCGGCCGATCCATCCATGTAGACGAGCAGGTCGTCGTAGGTCTCATAGCGGGCGATCGTGAGATCCATCGCCATGCTGCCGAGGAACCGGTCCAGGTCCGCGACGTCGAGATCCAGCTCACGCACGGTCCGCACGACGGCCGGCAGGATCGGGTCGTCCGCCACCGCCGCCGGGTCCGCGAGCCCCGCGTGGAGGCGATCACCCAGGTGGGCCAGGGCCTGCGCGGGTTCCTTCCGCCCAGGCGTATCGACCATGTCGTCAGCGGTACGCGTAAAGCCGTAGAGCGCGTGCACGTGACGCCTGGACGCGGCGGGCAGCAGGCGAGTCGCCAGGTAATAGCTGCGACCATGGCGGCGATGCAGTTCCCGGCATCGCTGGTACGCCGCCGCGACCTGCTCGTTCACCCGTCTCCCAGCTCTGTCGGATAATCACCAGTACGCAAGGGTACGGGGCCTGCCGGTGCGGGTTCGCCGGGAGCCGCGTGCGACGATTCGAAACGTGCGAACCATCTCCGGTCAGACAAATCGGGTCATAGTCGTCGGGGCGGGCCTCGGTGGGCTCGCCTGCGCGCTGCATCTGGCCGGGGCCGGCCGCGACGTCACGGTGATCGAACGAGCCGGGATCCCCGGCGGCCGGGCGGGCCGGTTGGAGCTGGACGGCTACCGGTTCGACCTCGGGCCGACCGTGCTGACCGCGCCAGACCTGCTCGCCGAGCCGATGGCGGCGGTCGGGGAGAACCTGGAGGACTGGCTCGACCTGATCCGGCTGGACCCGGCGTACCGGGCGCACTATCCGGACGGCAGCACCCTGGACGTCACCGCAGACCAGGACCGGATGGAGCAGGCCGTCGCCGAGCTGTGCGGCGCCCGGGAGGCTGCCGGCTACCGCCGGTTCGTGGCCTGGGCCGAGCGACTGTGGAGGCTCGAACGGCGCGACTTCATCGACCGGAACCTGGACGGGCCGCGCGACCTGCTCACGGCCAACCTGATCAAGCTCGCCCTGACCGGTGGGTTCCGCCGGCTCGGCCCGAAGATCTCACAGTTCTTCAGCGACCCCCGGACCCGGCGGATCTTCTCCTTCCAGGCGCTCTACGCCGGACTCGCCCCCGACCACGCCCTCGCCCTGTACGCGGTGATCTCCTACCTCGACACGGTGGCCGGGGTGTATCACCCGCGTGGCGGTATGCACGCCGTACCGCAGGCGCTGGCGGACGTCGCGGTCAAGCACGGGGTGACCTTCCGCTACGACACCACGGTGTCCGGAGTGGAGACGCGCGGCGACCGGGCGGTCGCGGTGCACACCGTCGACGGGGAACGCATACCGGCCGACGCCGTGGTGTTGAACCCGGATCTGGCCGCCGCGTTCTCGCTGCTCCCGACGCCCGCGCCGAGCCGGCTGGAGCGGCTGCGCCCCAGTCCCAGCTGCGTCGTCCTGCACCTCGGCGCACGTGCCCAGTACGCCGGGATCGCCCACCACAACCTGCACTTCGGGCGGGCCTGGGAGCGTACCTTCGCGGAGGTCATCGACCGCGGCGAACTGATGACCGACCCCTCGTTGCTGGTCACGAACCCCACGAAGACCGACGACACCGCCGCGCCACCGGGCCGGCAGACCTACTACGTGCTGGCGCCGGTGCCGAACCTCACCGTGGCCCCCGTGACCTGGACGACCGCGATGAGCCGCCGGTACGCCGGTGAGCTGATGGCGACCCTCGAGGAACGCGGCTACTACGACCTCGGCCTGGACCTGGAGGTCTCGCACGTCGTCACCCCGGCCGACTGGGCGCGCGACGGGCACGTCGCCGGCAGTCCCTTCTCGTACGCCCACACGTTCGCGCAGACCGGACCGTTCCGGCCCGGCAACCTGCATCCCGGGCTGTCCAACGTGGTCTTCACGGGCAGCGGCACCCAGCCGGGTGTCGGCGTACCGATGGTGCTCATCTCGGGCAAGCTCGCCGCCCGCCGGATCACAGGAGACCTCGCATGACCCTTTCCGTTCGTGAGTCGCTGCTGGTGGAGCTCGTCTCCGAGACCGGCGAGCCGATCGGCGAGACGACCGTCGCCGACGCCCACACCGCGCCCGGCCGCCTGCACCGGGCGTTCTCCGTGCACCTCCTGGACACCTCCGGCCGGCTCCTGCTGCAACAGCGGGCCGCGGTGAAGACCCGGTTCCCGCTACGCTGGGCCAACGCCTGCTGCGGGCACCCGTCGCCCGGCACCACGGTGGTCGACGCCGCCCTCACCCGGCTCGCCGAAGAACTCGGCGTCGTCGACGACCTCACCCTGACCGAGGTGGGCGTCCACCTCTACCGGGCCGGCGACCCCGACACCGGGCTCGTCGAGCACGAGTACGACCACGTGCTGCTCGGCATCGTCGACGCCGACCGGCTCGCCCTGCGACCCGACCCGGCCGAAGTCGCCGCCGTCCGGTGGGTCGACCCCGGCGACCTGCGTACGGCGATGGCCGCCAACCCCACCCAGTACTCGCCTTGGCTGCCCGGCGTGACCTCCCTCGCCCTCCCCCTCCCGTGACCCCTCCCCCCGGCTGTTTCCGCGCGATCATGAACTAGCGGTCGTGATCTTGATGGAATCGTGTGGGCGGGTGGGTGGTGGTGTCGTGTCCGGGGCTCCCTGATCGATCCCACAAGTCCCTGATCGATCTCGCGAGTCGGACTCGCGATCTCGCCCCGGCCGTGGAAGGCTGGGCGCTTGTGACTGCCGGGCCCTCGCGGTGGTCTGCGGGGAACCGCGTGAGGGACACCACCCCCGGTACGCCGGCAGCCGTCCTGGGGAGGAAGCATGCCGGTGCCCCGTGTCCGCGAGCTGGCCGGTCGAACCGGCGCGGGCTTATCGCGCCTGGTCAAGAGGCTCGGCCACGTGCTGGCGCGGGCTGGGGCGGCCTTCGTACCGTGGGTGCTGAGCCAGCTGCGCCGACTGCGGGTCTGGGCGCAAAGCCCCAGCGTGCTCTCATCGCGGGCGCGCCGATCCGTCGCCAGCGCCGGGTTCGTCGCGATCCTCGGGGTCGCGGCCCTCGGCAGCTGCCTGTCGGGTACGCCGAAGCCGGACACGAACGTGTCAGCGAGTGCGCCCCCCTCGTCATCGGCCAGCCCCTCGGTATCGCCGTCACCGTCCCCGTCGGCGACACCCGCCCCGCCGAGGAAAGTCGACGAGTCGAAGCCTCCGAAGGGCTCGGTCATGACGCATACCGGGGATGCCTCGGTTGCGTTGACCTTCGACGACGGCCCCCAGCCGACGTGGACTCCCCGCATCCTCGACCAATTGAAGGCAGCCGGGGTCAAGGCGACGTTCTGCCTGATCGGGCGGCAGGTGAAGGCGAACGCCGCCCTCGTACGCCGAATGGTCGCGGAGGGGCACACGCTGTGCAACCACAGCTGGTCGCACGACCTGCGCCTCGGCCACCGCACGGATGCCCAGATCAAGGCCGACGTTCTGCGTACGGACGCGGCGATCCACGCGGTCGTCCCCGGCGTACCCATCCGCTATTTCCGCCAGCCCGGCGGCGAGTGGACGGCTGGTGAGGTGAAGATCCTCAAGCAGATGGGCAAGGTCGCGCTCGGCTGGGCGGTCGACCCGTGGGATTGGAAGAATCCGGGCGTATCCCAGATCGTCAGCCGTGTTCTAGGCCACACTTCGCGGGGCGCGATCGTGCTGATGCACGACGGCGGCGGGGATCGGAGCCAGACGAACGCGGCGCTCCGGCAGATCCTCCCGGCGTTGAAGGCCAAGTTCGTTCTCCGAGCGCTCCCGACAGGTACCGCTTGACCTGCACGAACATCCCGATACGCCGGGCCGACGCGTAGCGGGAGGTCGATTTGGCGGGCCGGGAGGGCATCGCATATGCTTTGCAAGCCTCCGGCGGGGCCGGATGGGAGCTAAAGCAGCCTGAGTCGCAATGTGCGATGATGGTTCGGCCGCCCTCATCGTCTAGCGGCCCAGGACGCCGCCCTTTCAAGGCGGTAGCACGGGTTCGAATCCCGTTGGGGGCACGGAAGGGAGACTGGTACAGTCTCCCGAAGCAAGGTCCTGTGGAGCAGTTGGAGTGCTCGCCGCCCTGTCAAGGCGGAGGTCGCGGGTTCAAGTCCCGTCAGGACCGCCAGCGCTGACGCCGCGCGTAGTTGCGCGGCGTTCGTGTTGAACGGCCAGGTAGCTCAGTTGGTACGAGCGTCCGACTGAAAATCGGAAGGTCGGCGGTTCGACCCCGCCCCTGGCCACCTCCCTCGCATGACCAGGCCGAAGGCCTGGTCATTTCGCGTTTCTGCGCCCGCTCACAGCCCGAAGAGGGCCCGGACCGCTTCGCCGATGCGAGCCAGGCTCGCTCCCGTGAGCATGCCCACCGGGCCGGAGAGCCGGTCGGGGTTGATGGTGCCGAGGGTGGCGAGGTCGACCGCACCGCCGACCGGGTCGGGGTCGGCGAGCGGGACCATCGTGGGCACCAGCGGCGTCGCCCGCCTCGTCAGGTACGCGCACACCGGCCAGGAGACCGAGTTGTGGACTTCGTTGGAGAGCACGACGACGCGTACGGCTGGTCCGGAGGCGGGCGAGTAGTCCCACACCACGCCCCGGTTCACGCGGATTCAACCTGGTGGAAGTGGCGGAGGCGCTCGGCTTCGGTGTCGGCGATGAAGCGACGGCGGCGGGCGGCGTCCTTGCGGGCCGGGTCGGCGCTGCTGTCGCGGGTCGCCTTGTCGTAGATCGCGCGGGCGAGCCACTCCCCGAGCGGTACGCCGTCGTGGCGCGCCCGGTCGCGCAGGACCTCCAGCGCGTGCTCGGGCAGCGAGGTCATCAGGTTTACCTGCGCCATGCCCGAAATGATGACACGTCCGCCGTTTCAGCGCTCGCGATGGTGCAGCGTGGCCACGGTGGACCCGGCCAGGGTGAGCAGGCAGTCCTCCAGCCGGCCGTCTTCCTGGGCCGCCCCGACCAGCGCCTGGGCCGTCGGCTCGTCCTCGTTCAGGTACGCGCTGATGAACCGTGCGACCCACCGGGCGTCGTACTGCGCCTCGTCGATCTCGGGGAACTCGAGGGACCACAGGCCGGACGGGTTGCCATCGCCGGTGATCGTTCCGGCGAGGCACCAGGCCACCCCGAGCGCGCCCGAAATACCCTGGTCGCCGACGACGGTGCCGACGGTTTCGACCGCTGCCGCCCGGTCGCCCGCCAGGGCCTGGTCGAGCAGCAGTGCCGCGTCTTCGAAGACGCGGTGGGGATCGGCGGTCACGGTTGGGAGCGTACGACGCGATGTCAACGCAACCGGGCAGGGACAACTTTGATGACCACTTCCCGACAGAACCCGTCGCGCGCTAGTCTCCGGGACGAGTTGATCGTTCAGGAAGGCGACCCCTCATGCGCCCAACGCCCGGGATCCGGCTGTTTCTGTGCGCCGCGCTGGCGCTGAGCGTCGCCGCCTGCGGCGAGAAGGACACGCCTACGAACAGTCATCAGTCGATCCGGTTCTACGGCGCCGACGGCAACATGAAGAACACGATCGGCGAGCCGGTGGGCAAGGCCCAGCCTGGTCTCATCGACGGCATGAAGGGCACGACCCCGCTCACGCCGATCACCGAGGAGTTCAAGGCGCGCCTGCGGGCGATCGACCCCAATCTCAAGGACTATTCGTACGCCGGTGAGTCCTACGACGCGATGGTCATCATGGCGCTGGCGACCCAGTTGGCCCGGACGACCGACGCGACCGTGGTGAAGAACTACATCAACGGCGTGACGATCGGCGGCAAGGACTGCTCCACTCCGGAGGATTGCCTGTCGCTGGCCCGCAAGGGCACCGACCTGCGGTATGTCGGCATCACCGTGAAGACCGGCTTCAAGGACAAGGGTGAGCCCTCCACCACGTCGTACGGGACGCTGCACTTCAGCGGGGACAGCCAGATCAACAAGCAGCTGACGGAATACGTCGGGGCCGGCACCGAGGCGGCCGCCTCCACCGATCCCGGACCCGCGCCGGTGAAGACGTCGGTGAAGGAGAGCGGTGCTCCGCTGATCATCGGCGGACTGACCGCGATCACGGGCACGAACTCGGGGAGCAACCCGCCGAAGCGGGCCGGCGCCCGGCTGGCGATCGAGGAGATCAACGCGGCGGGCGGCGTACTGGGCAAGCCGGTGCAGTTCCTGGACGGCGACGACGGCACCAACGCCGACAAGGGCAAGGCCGCGATGGACGCGCAGATCACCCAGGGCGCCCAGATGTTCTTCGGGCCGTCCAGCTCCGGTGTCGCGACGAAGCTCATCCCCGAGGCGGCGGCGCGCAAGGTCATCCTGTTCGCGCCGTCGGCGACCTCGGCCGCGCTGAGCTCGATCGACGACGGCGGCTACTTCTTCCGGGCCGCGCCGTCGGACGAACTCCAGTCCCGGGCGTTGGCGGACGTCATCATGCGTGACGGGCTGCGCAAGATCAGCATTCTGTACCGCAAGGACCCGTACGGCGAGGGGCTTCAGCAGGGCGTCAAGGCCGAACTGGTCAAGGCGGGGGTCGACGAGATCGACATCCAGGTCGTCGGCTACGACGTCCCGGCCAGCGGCAAGGCCGAGGATCTGAAGATCCCGGACCAGGCCGCGCAGGTGAAGGAGTTCGGCGCGGAAGGCGTGCTCATCATCGGCCTCACCGAGTCCACCTACGCCCTTCTGGAGCTGGCCGCGGCCGGCGTCGATCCGCGTATCGCCGGCTGAGCGAAGGCCGTCGGGAGAAGCGAGCCGGGGCGTCGCCCGAAAGAACGCATAAGTCGGACACGTGGGGGCCACCCAAGCTACCTTCGGATCATGGCGACCGCGGGGACCCGGCTGCTGCGCAATCTGGCCAGCAGCATCGCCGTGCTGGGCGCCATCCTGTTCGTGGCCTGGGGTCTGCCGGCGATCAACCGGATGGTGCCGGCCGGTGCCTCGACCGTCGGCGGGCGGGCGTACGCCGTTGGCGGGGGTGTCGTTGTGATCCCCCCGGAACAGGCCGAACTCGATCTCACCAACACCCGTCCGGGTGCCGACCGGGGCACGGCGCTGTTCCTGATCGGCCCGGTCCGGTACGTCATCGTGGTCGCGCCCTTCGGCGGCGACCTGACGGCCGCGGCGGCGAAGTTGCGCGCGAAGATCACCGGTACGCGCGGCTACCAGGTCACCGGCGCGGAGGACCCGATGACCACGACGGGCGGGCTGACGGGCGTACAGGGGTCGTACACCGCACCCGGACGTCTCGGCCGGTACGCCGTCTTCCTGAGCGGCGGGCGGTCGATCGAGGTGACGGTCAGCGGCGCCGAATCCGAGTTGGCCAACCTCATGACGGGGATCGAGGCGAGCATCGCGTCGATCCAGCAGAGGTAGGCCGCCGATGTCGACCGAATCCGTCCGGCCCACTCCGCGGACCGCCCGCGCCGTACGCTCGCTTCAGATGCCGGCCTTCTGGCTGCTCAGCGGACTGCTGGTGGTCTGCGGGATCCACCTGCTGGGGATCTTTCAGACGGCGTACGGGAGATGGCCGACGGCGACGCTGACGGCGATCGTCCTCTTCGGGCTGTACGCCGTGCCGTTCTGGCTCTTCATCGCCTCGCTGGACTTCCTCGAACGGGAGCCGTGGCTGTTGCTGGCGACCGCGTTCGCCTGGGGTGCCGCCGTCGCCCCGATCGTCGCCATCCCCGGCAATCGGGCCGTGCACGACCTGCTGGCCAAGCTGATCTCGCCCGAGTTCGCCGCCGCCTGGGGGTCGGCCATCGCCGGGCCGACCGTCGAGGAGCTGCTCAAGGGGCTGGGCGTCGTCGTCCTCGTCCTGATCGCCCGCGCGCAGATCAACAGCGTGCTGGACGGCATGGTCTACGGCGCGCTCGTCGGACTCGGCTTCCAGATCGTCGAGGACATCATCTACGCGGTCAACGCGGTTGCGGTCGCCGGGCAGGGCGACGAGATCGGCCCGGTGATCTCCACCGTCTTCCTCCGGGGTTTCCTGTCCGGCCTGTGGAGCCACACGATCTTCTCCGCGCTCGTCGGCGGCGGGATCGCGTACTTCCTGGTGCACACCCAGCGGTCGCTGCTGAACCGCCTCGCGGGCGTCGCGGTGGGCTTCGGCGGGGCCTGGTTCCTGCACTTCCTCTGGAACTCGCCGCTGCTGGCTGACGGCGTGGGCGGCGGCGTCGGCGGCATCCTGCTCGGCCTGCTGATCAAAGGCATCCCGGCGCTGCTGCTGGTGCTCAGCCTGGCCTGGCTGGCCCGGTCCCGCGAGGCGCGCTTCTACCTGGCCGAGCTCGGCGAGCTCGGCGATCCGCACGTCGCGACGCCGGGCGAGGTGGGCACGCTGGCCGAGGCCCACCTGCGGGCCCGGGCTCGCCATCACGCCAAGAAGGTCGCCGGGGGCAAGGGCGAGCGCGCGGTCCGCACGTTGCAGCGTGCGCAGTGCCGGTACGCCGTCGAACTGGCCCGAGCCCGCGCGGCCCATGGCGCACCGGGCGCCGACCCCGTCGTGGCCGGGGCTCGGCAGAGCGTGCTGGAAGCCCGGCACCGCCTGGCCCAGCTCGGCGTCGACGAGGCCCTGCCCGGTACGCACAAACACCGCCGCTGGCTCTGGTGGGCGCTGGCGGCGGTGCTGGTGGTGCTGTTGCTGATGTCGGCGTTCCGCGCGCTGGGCGGCGGCTGACCGGCGACGTTCAGACGTTGTCGGGCTTGCCGTCCTGATCGAGGTCGACCAGCGTCACGTCGACCACACCGTCATGGTTGTGATCGAGTTCCACCAGGTCGGAAACGCCGTCGCCGTCGGTGTCCTTGACCCAGACGTCGGCCTTGCCGTCGCCGTCGGTGTCAAAGGTGACCAGCGTGTTTTCCTCGTCGCCGCGAGTCTCAATGTCACTCATGAGGCATCAGGCTAGGCGCTGGGCGCAAAACGCACCACACCCACGACGGATCCCGCTGAGGCAGCCCCACGCCGTTGTGGCGGCACGTGAAGATCGCTACCCCACAGGAGGCGCGCTCAAGTCGCGCGGGCCTGGTGGATAGCGATCTTCGACGGCGTTACCGGGAACGCCGTATCGCCCAGTTGGGGTCGTCGTCCGCGTCTTCAGAGTCATCATCGTCGGCGTCGTACTCGTCGTACTCGTCGTCGAGCTGCTCATCAGACTTCGCGGCGGCGGCTCCACCGAGTTCTCGCTGCAACGCCGCGAGGTCGGTGTTCGGGGAGTGGTACTTCAACTCCCTGGCCACCTTAGTCTGCTTGGCCTTAGCTCGGCCGCGTCCCATGGACCGACCCCCTCGCACATGAATGTCGGGGCAGCCCGAAGGCGGGCCCCGATGACGTCAGGCATCTCTCGTGGGTCATACGGTACACAGTCGTTGCCGACTTCGGCACCTCGGGCTCCACTCCATGTTGCCGTGCCGCGCGCAAACTGTCTGATTTGCGACGGTAAGGGGTTCGTTGCGGATTCGGTCGTGACCCGCGGAACGCACCACCCGGAGCGCTCACGCGGGTCGCGACCGGCCCTTGCAGAGCATTTCAGCGCGGCAGGCGGATCGTCTGCAGCCGGCCGACCTCGGCCATCCGCCGCTCCGCGAGGCGATCGGCCGCGGTGGCGGGCGACACACCTTCGGCGTCGGCGAGTTCGAGGATCTGCTTCGTGGTCGTGTAGATCTTGGTCGCCCGCAGCTTGGCGCGGTCGAAGTTGAAGCCCTCGATCTCGTCGGCCACCTGGATCACGCCGCCGGCGTTGACGACGTAGTCCGGCGCGTAAAGGATCCCGCGCTCGGCGAGCAGCTTCTCCACCCCCGGGTGGGCCAGCTGGTTGTTGGCCGCCCCGGCGACGATCTGCGCCCGCAGCACGGGAACGGTGTCGTCGTTGAGCGCCCCGCCGAGGGCGCACGGCGCGTACACCTCGATGTCGCTGGTGATCAGTTCCTGCACATCCCCCACCAGCGTGATCTGCGGGTGGGTCTGGCGCGCCCAGGCGAGCGCGGCCTCGCTGGGGTCGGTCGCCACGACCTCGGCGCCGTCCTCGAGCAGGTGGACCGCGAGGTACTTGCCGACCTTGCCCAGGCCCGCGAGGCCGACCCGGCGGCCGCGCAGCGACGGCGAGCCCCAGCGGTGCTCGGCGGCGGCGCGCATGCCCTGGAAGACGCCCCACGCGGTGAGGATGGACGAGTCGCCCGCGCCGCCGTGCTCCACGCTCCGGCCGGTCACGAACCGGGTTTCGCGGGCCACCACGTCCATGTCCTGGACGTAGGTGCCGACATCGCAGGCCGTCCAGTAGCGGCCGTTGAGCGACTGCACGAACCGGCCGTACGCCCGGAGCAGCCCCTCGGTCTTGTCCCGCACCGGGTCACCCCAGATGACGGCCTTGCCGCCGCCGAGGTCCAGTCCCGCGAGAGCGTTCTTGTACGCCATCCCGCGAGACAACTCCAGCACGTCGTGCAGCGCCTCCTCCTCGGAGGCGTACGGGTAGAAGCGCGTGCCGCCGAGTGCGGGGCCGAGCGCGGTGGAATAGACGCCGATGATCGCTTTGAGGCCAGTGGCCCGGTCTTGGCAGAAGACGACCTGTTCGTGACCGGTGTCGGCGCTGAAGACGCCCATGAGAACTCCTCGTTGAGTCTGTCGCGCCGTTGTGGGGCGCGGGCCGCTGGACCCCGCATGGGGTGGCGCGAGGTCTCTCTTCGGAGCCTACTGGAGACGCTGGTCGAGACGGTGGCCGCGACCACACGGCGAGACACCGGCGACCGGTGCGGCAGCGGGTGCCTCGTGTACGTGCGGGAAGGCCCTGGAGCGTGGGAGGATCGCCACGTGCCGTCACAGTTCGCCGCGTACCTACGCGTCTATGAGCCGTTGGCCGCGTTCGACCGGGATCGTCAGCGCTTCTGGCGCCGTTACCTCGACGAGGGACGGGCCGTCGGGCCGGCCGAGGGGCCCGGTCGTCAGCGTGTCACCGTGCTCGAGGCGCTCGGCGCGAGCTGGTCGCGGCTGCCGGATCTGCCCGACGAGGCGTACGTGCTGACGACCGAGTCCGGCGCGCTCATCTGCCCCTGGAATCTGCGCGTACGCGTGGCGGAGGCGGCGCTCACGGCGCGGGCCGGCGTACCCGCCGTCCTCGCCGACGCGTTCGTCCCGCCCGCCCTGGCCGGGCTCGCTCAGACGGTGGTCAGCGACTTCCGGGGCGGCGCCCGGGTGCTCGACCACGGTCTGCCGCGCGTGCACGAGCACGTCGCGACGTGGGGCGTACCGCTGCGGTGGTTCCTCTTCGTGGACTTCGCCGAGCGGGAGATCAGCGTCGACGCCGGTCGGCGCCTGCTGCGCTATCGGACCGAGATCGGCAAGGCACGCCGGCGAGCCCATCAGGGCCTGGCCATTCTGCGCCGGACGATGGGGGACGCGGCGATCACCGAATCGGTCGCCGAGGGTACGCGCTGGCTGGAGGAGTTCCACCCGGGATCCATGGTCGAGCTCGACTACGGCGGCCTCGTGCATCTGTTCAATGATCAGGCGCTGTTCGACGACGACTCGCCGGGGCTGGTCGCCGCCGGGCTGGCCGCGTTGAACACCGGTGACGGCGAGGCGGCGACGGACCATTACGAGCGCCTGGTCGAGCGCTGGCGTGAGATCCAGCTCATGGAGCGGTACAACTGATCATCCGGTCGCGTTACTCGCCGGTACTCGGGAAGCTACTCGACCGAGGGATTTTGTCCGTAATTGAAGCTTTCTGCGGGCATTGAAAAACGCCTCGAACTAAGCACAATTCCGGCCTATGCCGTCATCCCAAGAGGGCATTTTGTACCCCTTTTTGCGGAAATATCATTGATTCATCATCCGTCCATCTACGGACCTTCACCCGTTCGGCCCATGTCGGACATCGTGGACGAGCCGGACTATGGGAGGCGCGTCGGCCGGCGGGACCCCGGCCCTCGTTTACAGGTACTTGTGGAGGAGTGACCCATGGCGTCGCGTACGCACGAACCCGAGCCGCTGCTGACCCCCGCCGAGGTGGCGTCGATGTTCCGTGTCGACCCCAAGACGGTGACCCGGTGGGCGAAGGCGGGCAAGCTCAGCGCCATCCGCACGCTGGGTGGACACCGCCGTTACCGCGAGTCGGAGGTGCGGGCGCTCCTGCAGGGCCAGATCCCGCAGCAGCGCCAGGGCGACTGAACCCGCCCATCCCCCGGCTGACACCCCTGCTGTTGGAGGGAGCCTGGCCGTCCGACCTGGACGGTGTGGGCTCCCTTCAGCTATGCCCCCGGCTACTTCTGCGGGCGGTTGGAGAACTGGTAGAACGTCGGGAACGCGTCCTCGAACGGGCGCGGCCCGGCCACCGGGTCGGCGCCGGGGAGCCTCTCGGGCGAGCCGCCAGGAGTGCGGTCAGTGACGACTCGGCGCGACCAGATCTCCTCGGCCGCCTCGACCAGCGCGGCGACGCCGTCGGCGCGTACGCGGTCGGCCAGGTCGGGCGCCTCAGTGGGGTGCGGCATGGTCCAGGACTCCCTCCATCAGGCGGATCTTGCTGTTGCGGCAGTGCTCCGTGACGGTCGTGTCGAACCGGCCGTGCTCGAAGTATCGGTTGGCGGCATGGCCGCCGCCACAGAACCCGAAATAGGCGCAGCTGTCCCGGCAGGCTTCCACGCCCCGCAGGTACTCGCTGATCCAGCGGGATTCCGTGGCGTGGGCGACGATCTCGGCCAGCGGCGTACTCGTCACGTTGCCGCTGCTGAAGTCGCCGTACTGCGGGCTGCTGAAACCGGCCAGCTCCGGGGAGACCAGCACGACCGAGCCGTCGTAGGCGATCGTCGGGATCGGATCCACCTGGCGCGGGAGGACTTCGTCCGCCTCGTCGCGGCGCAGCGCTCCGGCGTACCGGATGGCGAACTCGATGTCGCGCAGCTCGATGGCGGGGTCGGCCCGCCAGGCCGCGGTGAGTTCCGCCCAGAAACCGCGGACGTCCTCCTCGGCGTGGGCGTTGCTGCGGGTGTTGACGCCCTCGCGCTCCTCGATGTTGATGCCCAGGGCGTAACAGCCCAGCTCACGGAAGAACGGGTACAGCTCGCGCGCGAGCGCCGGGGTCGGGTCGGAGACCACGCACAGGGCCGCGAACGGCAGGCCGTGCCGTCGCAAGGCGTCGGCTCCGCGCATGATCTGCTGGTACGCCTCTCGGCCGGCCCGGTCGACGCGCTGCGCGGTGAGGTGCCGCGGGCCGTCGACACTGAGTCCGATGTGGATGTCGTACGCCCGGAAGAACTCACACCACTCGTCGTCGACGAGCGTGGCGTTGGTTTGGAGATGGTGTTCGACGCCCTGGAACGGCGCCATGAGGTCGACGAGACGTTCGCGGCCGGTCGCCGTGGGCTCGCCGCCGTGCCACACCACGGAGAACCGCCGGGCGTCGGCCGCCCACGCGTTGACCGTCTGCGCCACGGACTCGGCGACGGCCGGAGCCATCCGCCGGTCTTCCTTGCGCCATGGCAGATAGCAGTAGGCGCAGTCCAAATTGCACAGCGTCGTGGGCTGCAGGATCACATATGAGGGCACCGAGGCGATGCCCCGCATGCCGGTGAACCGGTGTACGGAGGCCATCGCCACCTCCCCGCGGTTGCCGCTGCGCCCAGTCTGGCGCATGGACGCCAGACTGGGGAGCCCGCTTTACGTCAGCCGCGCGTGTGCGAGCCGAGCATCCGGACGTTGCCCTCGCCCTCGACGACCTCGCCGACCGACCAGGCCTCGACACCGCGCGCGGTGAGCAGCGCCATCGCCCGGTCGGCGTCGTTCGCGGCGACGACGGCGAACATGCCGACGCCCATGTTGAAGGTCGACTCCATCTCGGGCTGCTCGATCCGGCCCCGGCTCTGCACGAGGTCGAAGATCGGCTGCGGCCGCCACGTCGAGCGGTCCACGATGGCGTCCATCGTGTCCGGCAGCACCCGGTTGAGGTTGCCCGGGATGCCGCCGCCCGTGACGTGCGCCAGCGCGTGCACCTCGCACTCGGCGATCAGCGTGAGGCAGTCCTGGGCGTAGATCTTGGTGGGGGTGAGCAGTTCCTCGCCCAGCGTGTGGTTCACGCCGAGGTCCTCGATGACGCTGCTCAGCCGGAGCCGGCCCTGCCCCATCAGGACGTGACGGACGAGCGAGTAGCCGTTGGAGTGCAGGCCTGACGACCGCATCGCGATGACCACGTCGCCCAGCTGTACGCGTTCGCGGCTGAGGATCTCGTCCTCCTCCACGACGCCCACGCCGTTGGCGGAAAGGTCGTACTCGTGGGCCTTCATCACGCCCGGGTGCTCGGCCGTCTCTCCACCGAGCAGCGCACAGCCCGCGGTGCGGCAGCCGTCGGCGATGCCCGCGCCGATCTCGGCGACCCGGTCGGGAACGACCTCGCCACAGGCGATGTAGTCCAGCAGGAAGAGCGGTTCGGCGCCGCACGCCACCAGGTCGTCCACGACCATGGCGACGAGGTCGATGCCGACCGTGTCGTGGATGTCCATCTGCTGGGCGATCACGAGCTTGGTCCCCACGCCGTCGGTCGAGGACGCCAGCACCGGCTTCTTGTACTTCGTGACGTCGAGGCGGAACAGGCCGGAGAAGCCGCCCAGCCCGCCCAGCACCTCCGGCCGGTGGGTCCGCTGCACCTTCGACTTGAGCAGCTCCACCGCCTGGTCACCGGCGTGGATGGAGACGCCGGCGTCCGCGTAGGTCGCCTGGCGCGTACGGCCGTTGCCGTTCTCAGCGTTCCAGAGTTGACGGCCGCCCGCGCCGTCGGTGGCTGGGCGCTCGGCTACGTGCGTCACGGTGGTTCTCCCCTTTGTTCTCTCGCGGCTGCAGCAACTGGCCGCGTGTTCAGGCTCCGGCGCGTTCCAGGGCCGCCGGGTCCTCGTTCCGGGCCGGCCCGTCATCGGACTGGTCCCGCTGCTCGGGGCGGCCGGCTTCGTCGACACGACGCCCCACCGACTCGAGCACATGCTTTCCGATCAGATCACCGGCGGGCAGATCAATCGGGTACTGGCCGTCGAAGCAGGCCCGGCACAAGCGGTTGGCCGGCTGCTCGGTGGCGGCGATGAGACCGTTCAGCGATACGTAGCCGAGGGAGTCGGCGCCGATGGCGCGACGGATGCCCTCGTTGTCCAGACCGTTGGCCAGCAGTTCGGCCCGGTCGGCGAAATCGATGCCGTAGAAGCAAGGCCACTTCACCGGCGGGGAGGAGATACGCACGTGCACCTCGATGGCGCCGGCCTCACGCAGCATCCGCACGATGGCGCGCTGCGTGTTGCCCCGCACGATCGAGTCGTCGACGACGACGATCCGCTTGCCGCGGATGACCTCGCGCAACGGGTTGAGCTTCAGCCGGATGCCCAGCTGACGGATGGTCTGCGACGGCTGGATGAAGGTCCGGCCGACGTAGGCGTTCTTCACGAGGCCCATGCCGTAAGGAATGCCGGACTCCTCGGCGTATCCGATGGCGGCGGGCGTGCCCGACTCCGGGCTGGGGATGACGAGATCCGCCTCGACCGGGTGCTCCCGGGCCAACTGCCGGCCGATCTCGGTCCGCGCCGCGTAGACGTTGCGGCCGGAGATCGTGGCGTCGGGGCGGGCGAGGTAGACGTATTCGAACAGGCAGCCCTTGGGGTCCGGGTTGGCGAACCGGGAGGACCGCAGGCCGTTCTCGTCGATCGCGATCAACTCACCGGGCTCGACCTCGCGGACGACGCTGGCGCCCACGATGTCCAGCGCGGCGGCCTCGCTCGCGACGACCCAGCCCCGCTCCAGGCGGCCGAGCACGAGCGGGCGTACGCCGTTGCGGTCGCGGGCCGCGTACAACGTGTTCTCGTCCATGAAGACGAAGCTGAAGGCGCCCTTGACGCCGGGCAGCACCTGCATCGCGGCGGCCTCGACGCTGAGGTCGGGCGTGGCCGCGAGCAGCGTGGTGACCAGGGCGGTGTCGCTGGTGGAACCGTCGACGTCGAGCCCGAGGTCGCGGATCTGCGCGGCGAGATCGGCCGAGTTCACGAGATTGCCGTTGTGCGCCAACGCGAGCGTGGTGCCGAGCTTGGTGGCCTTGATCGTCGGCTGCGCGTTCTCCCAGGTGGAACCACCGGTGGTCGAGTAGCGCGCGTGCCCGATGGCCAGATGGCCGCGCAGGCTCGCCAACGTCGGCTCGTCGAAGACCTGGGCGACCAGGCCGAGATCCTTGTAGACCACGACACCGGTGCCGTCGCTGACCGCGATGCCCGCCGCCTCCTGGCCACGATGCTGCAGGGCGTAGAGCCCGAAGTAGGTGAGCTTGGCCACCTCCTCGCCCGGCGCCCAGACTCCGAAGACGCCACACGCGTCCTGCGGGCCTGGCCGGTAGGGGTCGAGTTCGTGGCTCAACCGGCCGTCGCCTCGGGGCACCCTGCTGCTCCCAACCTAGTGCTCGATGTCGCTGATCGGTGGTCTTCGTGAGTGTCTGAAGGGCCTGAAGCTCTGGTGAAGCTCAGTCTGCCGTCGCGAGACAGTGTACGCGACTCGAGGGCCTTCACGGAAAGCCACCTTCCGGGTGCTTTCCGTGATAGTCCGACGTGAAGCGCGCCTCTGCTGATTCTGGCAGAGTTTGCAGATCCGGGAAAGAGCGAACGACTCAGACAATGGGGAGGAACGGCGATAAATCTGCGCGAATGCCGCTAGCCGCAATGCGTCCGTCCGCCACGCCGTCGGCCCAGGCGAGCCGTCCCGTCGCTACTTTGACGAAGGTGACTCCATCCATCTCCACAACGTTCGGCGGCGTGCCCCGGGTATGCCGAGGTCCCTCGATGCACTGCACCGCGCCGAACGGAGGAACCCGTACCTCCACCGAACGTCCCGGTTCTCGATCTGAAAGTACGCCCAGAATGAACCGAACGGCGTCACGCAGGGTCGTCCGCTCTGGCTCCTGATCTGCGTCGATGCAGGAAAGCGCGGTCACGAGCGCCTGGGATTTATCACGCTGTACGGACATGACTGGACGATACGACTCTGGTCAACCATGATTGGCCCCTCCCCTGGGTCGCGGAACCTTGGTCGGACAAGGCATAGTGGCGAGCGGTGCGCATCTAACGGACCGTTGCGCGTCCGCGGGGGGAGTGGAAGGAAAGGGCGGGTGACCGTGGCAACACACCGACGACGGGCCTTCTTGCTGCGTGCGGGTGTGGTCGCAAGTTTGGCGCTAGGTTCCATCCTGGCGATCGGCGCTCCCGCATCAGCCGATCCCTCGTTTGTGAGTGGTCCGTCGCTAGGCGCCACGTCCGTCGAGGTCGGCAAGTCGACCAGCCTTCGTTTCAGCGTCAGCAACGACAGTGCGTTGGCCAGCCTGGCCGTCAAGGTCAACGTCTCAGATGGCGGCGTCGCAAGCTGCAGCGGCGACTGCGAGAAGGACATCCCGGCGAACACGTCGAGTTCGTCGTTCGTCGCGACGATCAACGCCAAGTCCGAGGGCTCGACGCGCATCTACATCACGTTCAAGCAGGCGGGCGGCCCGGACGAGAAGTGGTCCAACGACTTCACGGTCAAGCCCAAGGCGGCCACGACGATCAACACGATCTCGGGGAGCGTCAAGGACGTCACCACCGGCAACAAACTCGACGGTGTGCTCGTCATCATCAAGGACCCGTCCGGCAAGACGCACAACGACACGACCGACAGCAGCGGCTCGTGGTCGTTCACCAGCAGCGCCGCTGATCCCATTCAGGCGGGCACGATCTACGTCGGCGTCAGCCTCGACGGCTACACCACGGTGACGAAGTCCTACTCGGTCGCCGCCGGGCAGTCGAAGACCGGCATCAGCATCGGCATGTCGCCCAAGGGCGCGACCGCGTCCCCGTCCGTCGAGGAGTCGCCGACCGACGAGGCGACCGTGGATCCGAACGCGACCGCCAGCGAGGATCCGAACGCGACCGAGAGCGCCGGAGCCGGTGCGGTCGACACCACCGCCACGGGCGACGACTCCGGCAGCGGCCTCTCCTGGATGATGATCATCGTCGGCGGCCTGCTCGTGCTGCTCGGCATCGGCGCGATCGCGCTGATCCTGATGCGCCGCAACAAGGACGACGACGAGGACGACGAAGACGACGAGGACGACGCGCCGGTACGACGCGCGACCCCGCCGCGTTCCGGTGGCGGTTACTACGGCGCCCGTCCGGCGGCGGCCGACCCGACCATGGTCGCCCGGTCGCCGATGAACGACGCGCCGACGACCGTGCAGCGCCCCGGTGAGTATGGCGCTCGCCCGCAGCAGGGCGGCTGGACCGGCTACGGCCAGGACGCACAGCCGACGCAGACCTATGGCAGCGGCGGCTACTCGCCGTCGGCCGGGGGCGGCGCCGGTGCGGGCACCTACGGCTCGCCGGCCGGCGGTCAGGCATACGGGAGTCCTTCGGCGGGTGGATCGACCTACGGCGCTCCTGCCGGTGGGGCATACGGTTCGCCGGCCGGCCCGTCCGCCGGTGGCGCCTACGGCTCCCCGGCCGGTGGCGGCGCCTACGGCTCGCCCGTCGCGGGCGGTGCGTACGGTTCGCCGGCTGCCCCGACGTCGGGCTACGGCTCGGGTACGCCAGGCGGCTACGGCGCGGCTCCGCAGGCTGGTGGCGGCTACGGTTCCCCGGCGGCCCCTGGTTCCGAGTACGGCTCCGGTGCGGCGGGCGGCTACGGCGCCAACGGTTCGGCGTACGGCAGCGGCCAGCAGGCCGGTGGCTACGACCAGGGCGGTAGCTACGGCTCGGCGAGTGGTGGTTACGGCCAGGGCGGCGGTTACGACCAGGGCTACGGCGCTCAGGGCGGCTACGGCCAGCAGCCGTCGGGTGCCTACGGCGACTCGGCCGGTGGCTACGGCGCCGGTGGTCAGGCCGGTGGCAGCTATGACCAGGGCTACGGCGCTCAGGGCGGCTACGGCCAGCAGCCGTCGGGTGGCTACGGCGACTCGGCCGGTGGCTACGGTTCGCAGGGTGCGTACGGCTCCGGCGCTCAGGGTGCCGGCACCTACGGCTCGGGCAGCGGATACGTCCCCGAGCAGCGTGGCGGCGGCTACGACCAGGGTGCGTACGGCGAGGCGACGCAGCGCTACGGGCAGGACTCCTACGGCCAGCAGGCCAACGGCTACGACGACCCGTCCCGGCGCGCCGACCGCCGTCTCGACTGGCTCGACGACTGACAGTGTCCACAAGCGAAGCGCGGCGGCCGGAGACGGCCGCCGCTTTCGTATTCGCAGTGCATTGCGAGGTGGAAACGATCTAGGCGAGTTCCGGCTGCCAGAGCAACCGAAACTCGCCTAGATCAAACAGCTGGGGCCCGCCGACGGGGTCAGCGGTCGGCGTACCGCTTGGGGCGGTCCTCGCGGTAGCGGGGACGACCGCCCTCACGGCCGCCGCCTTCGGGGAACCGGCGGGGCCGGTCGGAGAAGTGACGGCGCGGACGGTGCGCGGCGGCCGGGGCCGGGCGCGGCTCGTCCTTGACCGGTACGCCACTGGGCTCACGCGCGCCGGTCAGCTCGGTCAGGCGGGCGTCACCGGCGCGTACGCGGTGCTCGGCTGCGTCCTCGACGCCGGCCTTCTGGAGCATGGCCTGCGTGCTGCGACGCTGCTTCGGCAGGACGAGCGTGGCGACCGCGCCCGACTCGCCGGCCCGAGCGGTGCGGCCCGCCCGGTGCAGGTAGTCCTTAGGGTCGCGCGGCGGGTCGACGTGCACCACCAGGGAGACGCCGTCGACGTGGATACCGCGGGCGGCCACGTCGGTCGCGACGAGGACGCTGGTGCGGCCCTCCTTGAACTCCGCGAGGGTACGCGTCCGGACCGCCTGGCTCTTGCCGCCGTGCAGGCCGCCGGCGCGTACGCCGACTTCCCGGAGCTGGTCGACGAGCCGGTCGACGGCCGCCTGCGTACGCGCGAACAGCATCGTGCGGCCCGACCGGTTGGCGATCGAGGCGACCACGCGGAACTTGTCGGTCGGCGGGATCATCAGCATCAGGTGATCCATGGTGGTGACCGAAGCGGCCGGCGGCGCGGTCGAGTGGGTGACCGGGTCGGTCATGAACCGCTTGACGAGCGTGTCGACGTCGCCGTCGAGGGTGGCGGAGAACAGCAGCCGCTGGGCGCCCGCCGGTGTCTTGTCGAGCAGCTCGGTGACCTCGGGCAGGAAGCCCATGTCGGCCATCTGGTCGGCCTCGTCGAGGATGGAGACCTCGACGTCGTCGAGCGAGCACGCGCCGCGGTTGATCAGGTCGCCCAGTCGGCCCGGCGTCGCGATCAGGATGTCGAGACCGCGCTCGAGACCGGAGATCTGGCGGTCATACGGAACACCGCCGACGGCGGTGGCCAGGAACAGGCCGACCTCCCGGCCCAGCGGCCGGAGCGCGTCGGCGACCTGCATGGCCAGTTCCCGGGTGGGAACCAGGATCAGGCCCTTGGGACGACGCGGGCGGGCGCGGCCGCTGTCGGCGATGCGGGCGAGAGTCGGCAGGCCGAAGGCGAGCGTCTTGCCCGACCCGGTCTGGCCCCGGCCCAGCACGTCTCGCCCCGCGAGGGCGTCCGGCACGGTCGCGGCCTGGATCTCGAACGGATGGGTGATGCCTTCGCGGGCCAGGGCCCGGACCAGCTTCTGCGGCAGGCCCAGCTCGGCGAAGGACGCCTTCCCAGCCGACTCGGAACCGGCGGTGTCCGGCTCGACGTCGAAGACGGACGGGAAGGTGGAGGGATCTGCGAAACTCAAGGTGCTCCTCGGTACTCGAACGTGGGGTATTCCATGGAGGTATCCCCGCGTCCGCGCGGCCGCCCAGGGGGCATGCCGCCAGCATTCTTCTCGCAGGAACACACATAGAAAACGCGTGCCGATGGGCACGCAACAGAAGCCAGTGTACGTGCTCGGCTGCCCTGCTTGTCCGAAAAGGCGCACGCAATGGGGAAAGAGTGGCTGGGCTCACCCATCGGCCCGCCGGAGGACGCCCGGAACGTGGGAAGATCGGAACCATGGCCGACCCGTTCAGCGCGGTCACGCCGGCGATGCTGCGCCGGCGTACCAGTGTGAAGTGGCGCACATACCCCGAGGATGTTTTGCCGGCGTTCGTGGCCGAGATGGATGTCGACCTCGCCGAGCCCGTCCGCGCCGCGCTGGAGGAAGCCCTGCGCCTCAGCGACACCGGCTATCCCGCCGGAGACGGATACGCCGAAGCGCTGAGCGCGTTCGCCGGTCGCCGGTGGGGCTGGGCTTTCGAGACGGCGCAGACGTCGCCGGTGGCCGACGTCATGACCGGGGTGGTCGAAGCACTTCGGCTCGTCACCGGCCGGGGCGACGCCGTGGTCGTCAACCCGCCCGTGTACTTCCCGTTCTTCGGCTTCGTCGAGCACGCGGGCCGCCGGATCGTGGAGGCGCCGCTCGGGCCGGACGGGCGGATCGACTTCGCCGTCCTGGAGGCTGCGTTCCGTCACGCGGCGTCGGCGGGAAGTCGGGCGGCGTACCTCTTGTGTAATCCGCACAATCCCACGGGCGCCGTGCACACTCGCGCGGAGCTGGAGCGAATCGCGCAGCTCGCGCACGGTTACGGCGTTCGGGTGGTGGCGGACGAGATCCACGCGCCGCTCGTGCCGGCCGGCGCGTCGTTCGTGCCGTACCTGAGCGTGGACGATCGCGGCATCTCGCTGATGTCGGCGTCGAAGGCCTGGAATCTGGCCGGCCTGAAGGCGGCGCTGATGATCGGCGGCGTGCAGGCCGTGGACGACGTACGCCGTCTGCCCGAGCACGTCGCGCACGGGACGAGTCACTTCGGCACCATCGCGCACACGGCGGCGCTGCGCCACGGCGAGGCGTGGCTGGACGACCTGCTCGTCGCGCTCGACCACAACCGGCGTCTGCTCGGCGAACTGCTGTCCCAGCAGCTGCCGGAGATCGGCTATCGCGCGCCCGAGGGCACCTATCTGACCTGGTTGGACTGTCGAGCGCTCGCCATCGAGGGCGAGGCCGCAGACTTCTTCCTGGAGCGGGGCCGCATCGCGTTCGCGCCCGGCCGCAAGTTCGGCACCGGCGGCGCGGGTCACGTCCGCGGCACCATCGCGGCGTCGACGGAGTCCATCGCCGACGGTGTCGCGCGGATGGTGGCCGCGCTCACCGCCTGATCAGCGGGACTACGGGGTCGGCGTGGGAGTCGGCTCGGTGCTGACGGCGGACTGCGTGTTCGGCGGGCTCGTGGTCTCCTCGGTGCCCGCCGTCGTCTCGTTGGGCGTCGGCGAGTCGCTCGTCTCGACAGGCGTCGGCGAGTTCGTCGTGGGATCGGGCGACGGCGTGGTCTGCGTGGGCGACGGAGAGGTCGTCGTCGGTGAGGTCGTGGCCGACGGAGAGGACGAGGACGGCGTGGTCGTCGGCGTCGTGGTGCGGGTCGGCGTCGGGCTCGTCGTCGGGACCTTGATCGCCGCGTAGACGCGGGTCGCGCCGAAGAAGTGCGACCACCAGACGTTCGAGATCTTCACGACGTCACCCGTGGTCGGGGAGTGGATCATCTTGCCGTTGCCGAGGTACATCCCGACGTGATGGATCGAGGCCGGGTTGTTCGGATCTTCGCCGAAGAACAGCAGATCACCGGGGAGCAGGGCGTATCGGGACACCGAGGTGTCCTTGGTGCCCTGGTACTGGTCGCGCGAGACGCGCGGCAGCGTGTGCCCGGTCGACCGGTACGCCGCCCACATCAGACCCGAGCAGTCGTAGTGGTCCGGGCCCTCAGCCCCCCACACATAGGACTTGCCGAGCTGCTTGAGCGCGAAGTTGACCGCGGCGAGCGCCTTGGGGCTCGCCTTGAAGCCGGAGAGCGCGTCGGTGTTGAGGTACTGCTGGCCGAGCGCCTGTTCGGCCGCCTCCTGTTGACGCAGGATCTGCGCGACCTTGGCGGCGTTGCGGGTCTTCAGCTCCAGCATGGCGGTGCTGCGCTGGTTGTAGCTGACCTCCGTGGTGGCGAAGCGCTGCTTCGTCTCCGCCTCGTTCTTCTGCGCCGTCTCCAGCGCCGTCTTGGTCCGCTCGTACTCCGCCTTGGCCAGCGCCAGTTCGTGGGCCGCGCCGGAACTGTCGTGCACGGGGTCGTCGGCGCGCGGAGCGAGCCCGCCCAGCCCCAGGTTGGGCAGGCCGCCGGACTGCACGTAGGCGTCGGACGCGGCCGAGGCGAGGGCCTTCTTCGCCTTCGCCAACCGGTTCTCGGCCTCGGCGAACTCGTACTGCGCGTAGATCAACGCGTTGGTCGTGGTGGAGACCGCCTGCTTCAGCTCGTTCAGCTGCTCGGCCAGGACCGAGACCTCGGTCTGGATCGCGTTGAGCTGAGCGGCGAGCGCGGCCAGGTCGTTGCCCATGGTGCCACCGGCCGCCGGTACGCCATAAGGCAACTGCAACGGACCATTGGGGACAGGAAGGACGCCGCCGTCGGGCACCTTCTGCGCCGCAGCAGTCGTGGTCGTCGGCTCGGCGGCGGCCGGAGCCGCCACACCGGTGACGATCGCTGCCGTGAGCAGCGCAGACAAACGTGCCGCGCCAACGCGTCGTCGCGTCATGTGTCTTCTCCCCGAGGTCCCGCCGGATGCGTCCGGTGTGCCGCCTTCGTTCATAGCGCACCCGGCGGTGAAAGTCGACACCCGCGCGAGTAAGGACCGGTGAACCGCCGGGTAATGTGCAGGACGGAGACGAGCTTGGGAGGCGCAGCGGATGGACGCGGGGCTGAAGCGGGAGCTGGAAGAGAAGGTCTACGTCGGCGAGCGGCTCACCCGCGCCGACGGTGAGGCGCTGTACGCCAGCGACGATCTGGCCTGGCTGGGCCGGTTGGCGCACCACCGGCGCACCGAGAAGAACGGCGACCGGGTGATGTTCAACGTCAACCGGCACCTGAACCTCACCAACGTCTGCACCGCCAGTTGCGCGTACTGCTCCTTCCAGCGCAAGCCGGGGGAGAAGGCCGCGTACACCATGCGGGTCAAGCAGGCCGTCGAGAAGGCGCTGGAGATGAAGGACGAGCAGCTCACCGAGCTGCACATCGTCAACGGTCTCCACCCGACGCTGCCGTGGAAGTACTACCCGCGGGTGCTGCGCGCGCTGAAGGAAGCGCTGCCCGACGTGTCGCTGAAGTGCTTCACCGCGACCGAGGTCCAGTGGTTCGAGAAGATCTCCGGCCTGCCCGCCGACGAGATCCTCGACGAGCTGATCGACGCCGGCCTCGCCTCGCTGACCGGCGGCGGCGCCGAGATCTTCGACTGGGAGATCCGTCAGCAGATCGTCGACCACGACTGCCACTGGGAGGACTGGTCGCGGATTCACCGGCTGGCCCACGAGAAGGGGCTGCGTACCCCGGCGACCATGCTCTACGGGCACATCGAGGAGCCCCGGCACCGGGTCGACCACGTGATGCGACTGCGGGAGCTGCAGGACGAGACCGGCGGCTTCGTGGTCTTCATCCCGCTGCGCTACCAGCACGACTTCCACGACAGCGCCGACGGCATCGTCCGCAACCGCATCCAGGCCAAGACCACGATGGCTTCTCCGGCCGAGTCGCTGAAGACCTTCGCCGTGTCGCGGCTGATGCTGGACAACTTCGACCACGTCAAGTGCTTCTGGGTCATGCACGGCCTGTCGGTGGCCCAGCTCTCGCTCAACTTCGGCGTGGACGACCTGGACGGCTCGGTGGTCGAGTACAAGATCACCCACGACGCGGACTCGTACGGCACGCCGGACACGATGCACCGTGAGGACCTGCTCACCCTGATCCAGGACGCCGGGTTCCGGCCCGTCGAGCGCAACACCCGCTACGAGGTGGTACGCGAGTTCGACGCGCCGATGTCGCTGGCCGACCGGCGGCGCGAACCCCAGCAGGTCTGGGCGTAGGGCCCGGCCACTGGTCCACCCCCGCCCAGCAGCGCGTAGGCTGCTGGGCGTGAGTCCTGCTGTCAAGTACACGCTCGGGCGCATCGGCCTGTTCGTCGCGGCGTTCCTCGTGCTGCTGCCGTTCCCGCTGAGCATCTTCCTGAAGCTCGTCCTCGCCATCCTGGTTTCGGCGGTGCTGAGCTGGTTCGTCCTGCGCGGCTGGCGTGAGCAGTACTCCCTCCAGCTGCAGAACGCGGTCGAGCGTCGCAAGACGGAGAAGCAGAAGCTCCGTTCCGCGCTCGCGGGCGACGACTCCCCGCACGCGGGCGACGACGCGCCGGCTGCCGAGCGGCCGGCCGCCCAGGACGAGCCGGACCACCCGACCGACGCCGAGCAGTCGGCCACCAACAGCGAGCAGCGCTGATTTCGCCGAGCATCGCCGGTGCGTTAGCCTCTGGCTGACCGCGGTCAGCGAAGCCGGTGCGAATCCGGCGCTGTCCCGCAACTGTGATCCCTCCCCGAAGCGACCCTCGGTCGCCTCGGGTCGGTCGAGCCAGGTCGCCTTGCCGCGGTCGCGAAGTAACGCTCTCGAGGAAGGGCGTCTCGCGGGCAGGCGACCCTTTCACCCCTGTCGGCGGACTCACCCCTCGACCGACAGGAGGAATTCGATGTTGAGAAGACGCGCGCTCGGCCTCGTCGCCGGTCTCGCCTTCGGTCTGGCCGCCTGCTCCACCGGCAACGGCGGATCGGCCACGTCCACCCCGACGCCCACGAATGCGGCGTACCCGGTGACGGTCGGCAGTGTGACGCTCGATAAGCAGCCGGCCAAGATCGTCTCGCTCGGGCCGACGGCCACCGAGATGCTCTACGCCGTCAACGCCGGTACGCAGGTCGTCGCGGTCGACGACCAGTCCAACTACCCGGCCGGTGTGCCCAAGACCGACCTCTCCGCGTACAAGCCGAGCGCCGAGGCGATCGCCGCGAAGAACCCGGATCTGGTCGTCCTCACCAACGACAGCGACAAGATCGTCGACCAGCTCAAGGCCCTGAAGATCCCGACCTTCCTGGTTCCGGCGGCGGCGACCCTCGACGAGGCGTACGCCGAGATCACCGATCTGGGCAAGCTGACCGGCCACGCCGACGACGCCGCCAAGGTCGTCAGCGACATGAAGTCGAAGCTCGACACGATCGTCAAGTCGGTCAAGCAGCGCTCCAAGCCGCTGACCTACTTCTACGAGGTCTCGCCCGACCTCTACTCGGCCACCTCGAAGACCTTCATCGGCTCGATCTTCACGCTGCTCGGCCTGCAGAACGTGGCCGACGCCGCGGACGCCGACGGCAAGGCCTTCGGATATCCGCAGCTCTCGGCGGAGGCGCTGGTCAAGGCGAACCCCGACCTGATCTTCCTGGCCGACGCGAAGTGCTGCCAGCAGACCGCCGGCACGGTCAAGGCACGGGCGGGCTGGGCCGGCATCACCGCCGTCAGCAAGGGCCAGATCGTCGCGCTCGACGACGACATCGCCTCCCGGTGGGGGCCGCGGATCGTCGATCTCGCGCAGACCGTCGCCACCTCGGTAAACCAAATCCCCTGACGCGCCAACAGTGATCATTGCGTCAGCCAGGTTGTCGAACCGGGCAAATCACAGCCCGAAACAGCGTGGCTGACGCAATGATCACGAGAGGAGGGGTGGCGATGGTGGAAGAGGTAAGGCCGGCGGGGCTGCGGGCGGTGTGGCTGCTCGCCGCGATCGCCGTCCTCGTCGTCGCGGTCCTCGCCGGTATCGCCCTGGGCCCGGTCGGCCTGCCGCCCGGCTCGGTCGCGATCGAGCTGCTGAACCTGATTCCCGGCGTACACCTGAACTCGGGGTTGAACGAGCGCGAGATCGCCATCATCACGGATCTGCGCCTGCCGCGCGTGGTGCTCGGGCTGCTGGTCGGCTCGATGCTCGCCCTCGCCGGCGCGAGCTATCAGGGCGTCTTCCGCAACCCGCTCGCCGATCCGTATCTGCTCGGGGTGGCCGCCGGCGCGGGTCTCGGCGCCACGCTCGCGATCGCGCTGCGAGGCGGCATGTGGACCAGCGTGCCGATCTTCGCCTTCGCCGGCGCGCTGCTCGCGGTCGGCCTCACCTATCTGCTCGGCATCGCGGGCGGCCGCGACCGCTCCGGCAGCACGCTGATCCTCGCCGGGGTCGCGATCTCGGCCTTCCTCGCCGCCATCCAGACCTACGTGCTGCAGCGCTACGCCGACAGCATCCGCGAGGTCTACTCGTGGTTGCTCGGCCGTCTCGCGACCGGCGGCTGGCACGACGTGATGGTCATCATCCCGTACGCGGTAGTCAGCGCACTGGTTGTGCTGGCCCTGCGCCGGGAGCTGGACGTGTTGAGCGTCGGCGACGCGGAGGCGGCGAGCCTCGGGCTGCATCCCGGACGGTCACGGCTGATCCTGGTCGCGGCGGCCAGCTTGGCGACCGCCGCCGCGGTGGCGGTCTCGGGGCTCATCGGTTTCGTCGGGATCGTCGTCCCGCACATCGTGCGCCTGCTCACCGGCTCGTCGTATCGGGCGATCCTGCCGCTGTCGATGATCTACGGCGGGGCGTTCCTCGTCGGCGCCGATCTGATCGCCCGGACGGTGGCGGCGCCGACCGAGCTGCCGATCGGCGTGGTCACCGCCTTCGTGGGCGCACCCTTCTTCATCCTCGTGCTCCGGACGACCCGGTCGGCGAGGCTGTGATGCTCCAGCTCCGCGGCTTCGGCGTCGTCCTCGACAAGGCCACCATCGTGGCCGAGGTGGACCTCGCCGTCTCCGCCGGTGAGTGGGTCACGATCATCGGGCCGAACGGCGCCGGGAAGTCGACCCTGCTCCGGGCGGTCCTCGGCGAGTACGCCCACGCCGGCGAGGCGGCGCTCCAGGAGACCTCGATCGCGGGGATGAACCGCCGTGAACGCGCTCGGCGGATCGCCGCAGTGGCACAGTATCCCGTCGTCCCCGCCGGGATGACCGTGCTCGATTACGTCCTCCTGGGGCGTACGCCGCACATCCCGACCCTTGGCCGTGAGTCGGCTACGGATCTGGCGGTCGTGCGGGACGTGCTGACCCGTCTGGATCTGGACCGGTTCGCGGGTCGAGAGCTGCAGACGCTGTCCGGCGGTGAGCGTCAGCGGGTTTTCCTCGCCCGCGCGCTGGCGCAGCAGGCGCCGTTGCTGCTGCTGGACGAGCCGACCAGTGCCCTCGACATCGGCCACCAGCAGGAGGTCCTCGAGCTGATCGACGCGCTGCGCCGGGAAGCCGGGCTGACCGTGCTGGCGACGATGCACGACCTGTCCGCCGCCGGGGAGTACGCCGACCGCCTGGTCCTCATGGACGGCGGCCGGATCGTCGCCGACGGCCCGCCCGACCATGTGCTGACCGAGGATCTGCTCGCCAAGCACTATCGGGCCCGCGTACGCATCATCCCGGGCGAGCACGGCCCCCTCGTCGTCCCCGTCCGCGCCGCCCCTCCACCTCCGACCCCCTTCGCGTGATCATGAACTATCGGTCGTGATCGACCGGCGTGGCGTGTCCCGGGCACCCTGATCAACTCCACGCGAGCATGATCAACTGACAAGAGCAGCGGGGAGGGGGCGGTCGTGGAGCACGGTCAGCGTCGTGACGGCCCGGGTCAGGACGACGTAGAGCCGGTGCAGCCCACGGGCCTCGGCTTCGACGATGGCGGCCGGTTCCACCACGATCACGTGGTCGTACTCCAGACCCTTCGCCAGCGTCGCGGGCACCACGGTCAGCCGGGAGTCCGGATCGTCGTCGTCCAACGAGGTCGGGGCGTACTTCGCGAGCGCGCGGGTGACCGAGTCGACGGCGTCGTGGGCGCTGATCACGCCGACGGAGCCGGGCTGCGCCAGGGCGGCCTCCACCGCCTCGGCCAGCGCCTCGGGGTCGGCCGTCGGGCGGATGGCGAGCCAGCCGTCGGGCCGTAGGGACTGCGCCGGCGGCACGTCGACGTCCAGCGCCGGGAGCAGCCGGTTCGCCAGCTCGACCACCTGCTCCGGTACGCGGAAACCGGTGGTCAACGGCGTGACCCGGGCGTCCGGCTTACCGAGGTGGTCGAGGGTGTCCTGCCATTGCCGGGCAGCCCAGGGCGCGGTGCCCTGAGCCAGGTCGCCGAGCAGCGTGATGGAGCCGTGCGTACTGCGTCGCGCGATCGCGCGGGCCTGCATGGGGGACAGATCCTGCGCCTCGTCCACGATGATGTGGCCGAACCCGCTCGGGCGTTCGATCAGCCCGGCCGCCTCGTCGAGGAGGACCAGGTCGGCGGCGGTCCACTTGGCCGACTTCGCCGTCTTCGGCGGCTTGGTCCAGCGGAGGGTGTCCGACTCGGACTCGGTCAGAAGGTCGTGCGTGGGGGCGGTGAGGAACTCGAAGACCAACTCGGCGGGGGTGATCGCGGGCCAGACGTGGTCGAGCAGCTCCACGACCGGTTTCGCCTTGGCCATCCGGCGCCGCCAGGTCTCCCCGGGCGAGTCGCCTCGGCGGGCCTCGGACTGCCGCAGCAACAGGTCGACGACCCGGGAACGGACATGCTCCCGGCCCAAGGCGTACGGCGGTGTGCCGCGGCGCACGTCGTCGACGATCCGGGCGAGCACACCGGCGTCGACGCGCCACCGGTAGGAATCGTCCGGCACCGTCAACGACTCGTGCGGCTTGCGTACCCGTCGCCAGAGCAGATCGTGCAGCGCCTGCGCGAGTCGCGGGTCGTGCTTGAGCGCCTCGGCCTCGGGCGTGTCCGTCGCGCGGACCTCGACCGTCGCGATCAGATCGTCGACCGTGGACTGGCTGACCTCGATCTCGCCGAGGGCCGGGAGGACGGCGGCGATGTAGCGCAGGAACGCACGGTTGGGCCCGAGGATGAGCACCCCCGCGCGCCGGAGCCGCTCGCGGTGCAGATAGAGCAGGTACGCCGCGCGGTGCAGGCCGACGGCGGTCTTCCCGGTGCCCGGCGCTCCCTGTACGCAGATCGACTCCTCCAGCGCCGCTCGGACGAGTTCGTCCTGCTCCGGCTGGATGGTGGCGACGATGTCGCGCATCGGGCCGACGCGGGGCCGCTCGATTTCGGCGGTGAGGATGGCGCTCTTCGTGCCGAGCTCCTCGCCCAGCGTCAGGTGCTCGTCCTCGAAGCTGGTCAGTTCGCCGGCGTTGAAGCCGAAGCGGCGGCGGACCGCGATGTCCTGTGGATCGGACGCGCTGGCCCGGTAGAACGAGCGGGAGACGGGCGCGCGCCAGTCCAGCACCAGCGGCTCCCCGGCGGCGTCGGTGACGTGCCGTCGGCCGATGTGGAAGGCGTGACCGGCGCTCTCGGCGTCGGCGGCGTCCGCCCCGAAGGTGAGTTTGCCGAAGAACAGCGGGGTGGTCGGATCGTCGGCCAGCTCCTTGATCCGCTTGGCGAGGGCACGGCCGAGGGTCTCGGCGGAGTAGGGGTCGCCGGCGACCTTGTCACCGGTGGCGAACAGGCCCTCGACGTGTTCGCGCATCGCCTTCAAGGCGGCTCGGCTGACGGTCAGATGGGTACGCTCGGCGGAAAGGTCGTGGTCGAGCTCGGGCGTCACTGCTACTCCCTGAAGGCAGGTCGGGCCGCCCGGCGCTCCGCCCGTTCGTGCGAGGTCGGGGCCGCGTGGGACCCGCCGGGCGGTGTCGGCTGTGCCATTCATCGGGATGAGCGGACCATCCTACTCGCGCGGATTCGTCCGTCGGCAACCTATTATTCGAGCGTGCCCGGGGACACCACTCACAAGATCACCGATCCGTCGGTGATCCGGGCGCTGGCGCACCCGGCCCGGCTGGCGATCCTGGAGTATCTCGGGTCGACCGGGCGGGAGATCACCGCGACCGAGGCGGCCGAGGTCGTCGGGCTCAGCCCGAGCGCCACCAGCTACCACCTCCGGGCCCTCGCCAAGGCCGGGATCATCCACGACGCGCCCAGCCGCGGGGACGGCCGGGAACGCGTCTACCGCGGACCCGGTGAGACGCACATCGAGGTGGACACCGGCGCCGCCGACGAGCCGGAGATGAAGGCGCTTAAGGAGCAGCTGCTCGACCTCCTGCTCGCCCGGAGCCAGGAGCGGCTGACCCAGTGGCGCCACCACTACGAGGCCGAGCCCGAGGCCTGGCGCGAGGCGACGGTGATCAACGAGACCATGATCATGGTCACCGCCGATGAGCTGACCGACCTGACCGAGCAGATCGCCCAGCTCGTCGGCCGGTACCGGCGTAGCGCGCGGCAGGACGACGCCCCCGAGGGAGCCCGGCTCGTGTCGATGCTCGTCCGCGCACTTCCGCAGTAAGCCGACAGCTGTCCTCGTACCAGGGGACTTGTGTGCGCAGATGTGAAAATGTATTTTCGCAATATGTCTTTCACATCTACGCGGTGGCGCGACGTGTGGATCGCGGCGGCCTCCAACGCCGTGACGAACCTGGGCTCCTTCCTCGTGCTGACCACCCTGATGCTCACGCTGCAGGAAGAGGGTCAGGGCGGCCCCGCCGTCGCGGCGGTGATCATCGCCGAATCGCTGCCGATCGTGCTGCTCGCGGCGATCACCGGGCGGCTCGCCGACCGCGTCGACTCCCGTCTGCTGCTGCTCGTGGCGGGCGGCGTCCAGGTCGGGGCGTGTCTCGCCTTGTCGGCTGTGGACGGCATGGCCCCTCGGGTCGCGCTGCTGACCCTGGTCTTCGTCGGGACGGCGATCGCCCAGCCGGTGCGGCAGGCGCTGATGATGACCATGGCGAGCCGGGCGGACCTGCCCAAGGTCAGCGGCATCGCCCAGACCGCCGCCTCCATCGGCGCGATCGCCGGGCCGGCCGTCGCCGGGTTCGCCCAGGACGGACTCGGTACGCAGACCACGCTCCGAGTGGCGGCGGCTGCCTTCTCCGCGACGATCATCGCGGGGCTGCTGTTCCGGACCCGCCGGGGTGGCGACCGGCTGCCCGCCGAGGCGCGTACCCAGACCGGCCCGGTGCGGATGGACAGCCTGCTGCGGGTGGTCACGATCGGGTTCGCCATCGTGGTCGGCTGCATCGCCGCCGCCAACGTCGTCGAGGTCTTCTACGTCAAGGCGACGCTGGGCGCTTCGAGCAGTGCGTACGGGTTGATCAACAGCATGTGGACGGTCGGGATGATCGCCGGCACCTGGATCACCGCACGGCTGATCCGGCGGGCGGGGGACACCGCGATCGTGGTCGGCGCCTTCGGCGCGCTCGCGTTGACCTGCGCGGTCCTGGCGATGGCGTCGCAGGCTCCCGCGGTCGCCTGGATCGTGCCGTTGTGGCTGCTCGGCGGCGGCCTCAATGGGGCGGAGAACGTGCAGGTCTTCACGGTCTTCGGCCGTCGCGCCCCGGAGCACGCCCGCGGCCGGTTGTCCGCCCGGCTCAACGCCGCCGTCCAAGGCGCCGCCCTGTTCGGGTACGCCATGGGCGGGCTCGTCCTCGAGTGGTGGCAGCCCCGGACCGTGCTGCTCGTCGGCGGAGTGCTCGGGGTGGCGGCGGTCGTCGCCATCGCGCCGTGGATCCGCGCGTCCGTCCGGCGTGAGCGTCGACAGCAGACTCAGGACCGTGAGCTGCAGATCACGGATCCGGGTCGAATCTTGCCCCAAGATTCGACCGAGAACCCTGATCCAGTGCTCGATGGGGGCTCGTCCGGCGCTCGACGGGGCTGATCCGGCGCTCAACGGTGCGGGCTCGGAAGACAAGCAGCAAGCGGCGTCAGCCAAATAGCGGACAGCGAGCGTAACCCCCGGAAAGCTAGGGTCACCGGATGCGTAAGTCCGCCTGGCTCGACGTCTGGGTCATCGCCGTTTCGCAGATCGTCTCGGGGTCGGGGGCGTACCTCGCGCTCACCACGCTCATCCTGACCTTGCAGGACACCGGCGCGACCGGTCTGGCGGTGGCGGGCGTGACGGTGGCGGCGTCGCTGCCGGTCGTGGCGCTCGCGCCGATCACCGGGCGGCTCGCCGACCGGTTCGACTCGCGGATGCTGATGGTCGTCGCCGGTGTCGTCCAGATCGTCGGCTGCCTGCTGCTGTCGTTCGCCGGGAACACCGTCGCCCGGATCGCGTGCGTACTGCTGATCTATGCGGGGACCGCGCTCGGGCTGCCCGTCCGGGCGGCGCTTCTGCCAGTGATGGTCACCGAGGAGGACCTGCCCCGGGCGGGCGCGATCAACCAGTCCGCCACCGTCATCGGGTCCATGTTCGGCCCGCCGATCGCCGGGTTCGCATACCACGCGGTCGGGTCGGCCCCGGGCACGCTGCGCTGGGCGGCGGTGGGATTCCTCGCCACTGTCGTCGGCGGGCTCGTCGTGCGTACCCGCCGGGGGAAGCGGATGGGCGACGACCACCCGGCGGCAGCCCGCGCACCGCGACCGCCCATCGACCGCATGCTGAAGGTGGTCTTCATCGGACTCGCCGCCGTCGTGGGCGCGATCAGCGCGGTCGACGTGGTGGCGGTGTTCTTCGTGCGCGAGACGCTGGAATCGTCGGCGCAGACCTATGGCCTCATCATGGCGACCTGGCCGATCGGCATGATCGCGGGCGCCTGGGGCCAGGCGAAACTCGCGGAGAAGGCGCCCGACGCGCGCCTCAGCGGCTGGCTGTTCGGCTCGCTCGCGATCACCGCGGCGGGAGTCGTGCTGCTCGCGGCGGTCGGGTCGGCACCGTGGATGGTGCCGATCTGGCTGGCCGGCGGCCTCCTCAACGGCGCGGCCAATGTGCTGGTCACGACACTGGTCGCGCGGCGTTCGCCGGTCGCAAACCGCGGCCACGTCGCCGCGATCATGCAGGCCGCGGTCCAGGCGTCGCTGCTCGCGGGCTACCTCGTCGCCGGTCTCGCGCTGACCGCGCACCTCACCCCCCGCACGATCATCCTGGCGTGCGGGATCCTCGCGGTGGTCACCGTCGCGATCATCTCCCCCTGGGTACGCGCGGCGGCGCGGTCGTCGGAACTGGTCACGACGCCGGTCCTCGCCGATCGGGTGCCCCAGCCGCAGGAGTAGCCTTCGGTCACGTGAGCGAAGCAGCCGTACGCCGGCCCCGGGTGGGGCACATCCAGTTCCTGAACTGCCTGCCCCTCTACTGGGGCCTGATGCGTACGGGCTCGCTGATCGACGTCGACCTCGTCAAGGACTCCCCCGACCGGCTGAACTCCGCGCTGGTGGCGGGCGATCTGGACATCGGTCCGATCTCGCTGGTGGAGTACCTCCGGCACGCCGACGAGCTGCTCATCCTGCCGGACATCGCGGTCGGCTCGGACGGGCCGGTGCTCAGCGTCAACCTCGTCTCGACGGTGCCGCTCGACCGGCTCGACGGCGCCCGGGTGGCGCTCGGGTCGACGTCGCGTACCGGGGTGTTGCTGGCTCAGCTGCTCCTGGAGCAGCGGCACGAGGTGAAGCCGACGTACTTCCGGTGCCCGCCCGACCTCGGTCAGATGATGCTGGAGGCGCCGGCCGGTGTGCTCATCGGCGATGTGGCCCTCCGTGCGCTCTACGAGGCACCCCAGCGGGGACTGACCGTCACCGACCTCGGCGCCGCCTGGCGAGAGTGGACCGGGCTGCCGATGGTGTTCGCCGTCTGGGCGGTACGCCGGGAGTTCGCGGCCGCCCATCCGGGCCTGGTGAAGGACGTGCACGAGGCGTTCCTGCGCTCGCGGGACCTCTCGCTCGCCGAGATCGACGAGGTCGCCGAGGCGGCGGCGCGCTGGGAGCCCTTCGACGCGGCCACCCTCGCCGGCTACTTTCGTACGCTCGACTTCTCCCTCGGGGAGCGGCAGGTCGCCGGGGCACGCGAGTTCGCCCGGCGGGCGGCCGACGTCGGAGCGGCGCCTGCGCTGGGCCCGGACGGACCGGCCTTTTTCGCGGCCTGACCGCGCGCTCGCAGCTTCTGCTGCGCTTCCGTTTCGCGCTGGATCAGGGATCCGGGTCGAATCTTGGACCAAGATTCGACCGAGAACCCTGATCCAGCGCGGGAGAAGACCGGCGCGGAGGTGGGCCGGGAGGACGGTGGGTGGGTCAGGCTGCTGGTGCCGGCGGCTGGTAGGTGAGCTGCTTGGCCACCGTCGCGCAGACCTTCGCCGCCGCGGCCAGCCCGGCCGAGTCCTTCTGGCCCAGCGAGGACTTCACCGGCTTGATCCGGACCTGGACGGCCAGCACCCAGTCGTCGTGGACGGCGAGACAGTTGACGTGCCAGAGCACGTCCTTGTAGAGCATCGTCCAGCCGTTCTTGATGCTCGTCTCGGGGACGAGGTTCTTCGGCAGCCCGTCGATGATGCCCCAGTGGCCGCCGCCGGTGGTCTTCTGCTGGTCCTTGGCGGCGGTGGTGCCCTGCACCTGCTTCATCAGCGACAGGACGTGGTCGGTCCACTTCTCGCCGGCGGCCCGCCCGTCGCCGACGCACAACCCGAGCCGGACGGCGTCCTGCGCCGTCATCGTCGTGTACGCCCAGCCCATGCTGTTCGCCTTGGTGTTCTTGAGCCCACAGGTCTTGATCATCCGGCCGATCGTCGCCGAGCCGCCGTCCTGTTTGTACAGCCAGGTCGCCGAATTGTCGTTGCTGTTGATGATCGCCGTCTTGACGTAGTTGAGGGCGGACGTGGTCGGTTCCTTCGCGCCCAGGCGGCGTAGATAGTCGGAGACCAGCCACGTCTTGATCATCGACTCGGTCGAGTTCGTCTTGGTCGCGCTGTTGGCCGACCCCGTCATCTTGCCGGTCCGCCGGTCGTAGAACGCCCAGGCGAAGAACCCGCCGGGCGGCGTCGTCACAGTGACCGGCTGGTCCCCGTTGAGGGTCGGCGGCGGAGGCGGCTCCGGCGACTTGGTCGGCGACGGCGACACCGACACCCCGCCGCCCGAACCGCCGGCGTGCTTGGCGGTCGGGTCGAGCTTGGCGTACACCGCCGTGCCGACGAGGCCGACGCCGACGATCACCGCGCACGTGGCGAGGACCAGGGGAAAGTTCCTGCGCGCCAAGAAAGACTCCGAGGGGTGACGGGGTGAGAGGGGTAAGGGGTCAGTTCTTCAGGGCCGCCGCGACCTGCTTGCAGATGCCTGCACCGTAGGCCTCCCCGGTGGAGAAGCTCAACGGGTAAGAGGTCATCACGCCCATCGACCATTTGTCGCCGATGGCGAGACAGTTCACGGTATAGGTCTGCGTGGCTTGCCGATCGACCCAGCCGTTCTTGATGGCAATGGTCTTCGCGATGTCGTCCGGGAACGCCTTCTTGATGCCCCAGGTGCCGAGGATGGTTGTCCGCATCTTCGTCAGCAACCAGGGCGTCCACTTCTCCCCGGCGGCCTTGCCGGACGCGATGCACGCGCCCAGCTTCGCGGTGTCGTACGCCGACAGCAGAGTGTTGCTCCAGTTGTCGTCGGCCTTCGAATCCTCAAGGTTGCACATGGAGATCATGCGTTTGGTCGAGGCCGAGTTGCCGACCGCGCTGAACAGCGTGCTGGCGGCGTTGTTGTCACTGCGCTGCACGGCTTTGGCGGCGAGGTCGAGGTAAGTGGAGCTCGGCGTCTTGCCGTTCTCCGCCTGGCGGCGCAGGTAGTCCGCGGCGATCCAGGCCTTGATCATCGACGCCGTCTTCTGGGTGTCGTGCATGTTGTCCGAGCCGTAGATCTTGCCCGTCCGCAGGTCCATCAGCGCCCAGGAGTACTTCCCGGTCATCTTGACCTTCACCGGATGCGGCCCCACCAATAGGTCCGACATGTTCGCCGGCACGGTCTGGCCGGTCGGGGACGGCGCCGCCGACGGTTCGCCGGTGGCCTCCGCCGACGGGCTGCCGGTCGATTGGGCCGCCGCCGGACGTGCCGTCGAATGAGGGAAGGCGGCGTACACGGCGGCGCCGCCGAGCAGGATGGCGGCGACTGCGAAGGCCAGGAGCCAGCCGGATGCCTTGGACATCAACCCTCCGCGGAGGCCGGTTGGTAGACGAGTTGCCGGGTCACGGACTCGCAGACGTTCGCCCCGTACGCCAGACCCAGCTTGCCGGGGTACTTCACCTGCACGGCGAGCGTCCAATCACTGTGGACGGCGAGGCAGTTGACGTGCCACTTGCCGTCCGCGTTGATCAACGTCCAGCCGTTCTTGATCGCGGTGTCGGATTGAAGCTGCGCGGGCAGGCCGTCGATGATGCCCCAGCGGCCGCCACCCCAGGTCGCGTGCTGGTCGGCGGTGGCGGCGGTCCCGCGTACGTGCTCCATCTCGTTCAGCAGATACGACGTCCACTTGTCACCGGCCGCCGTGCCGTCGGCGATGCAGGCGCCCATCCGGGCCGCGTCGCGGGCGGTCAGCTGCGTCATGCTCCACCAGCCGCTCCGGAGCACCGGCCGGTCGACGAGGTCGCACGTGCTGAACAGCCGCTTGATCGACGCGTTGCCGCCGTCCTTGAGGTACAGCCACTGGGCGGAGTCGTCGTTGCTGTCGCGGATGGCCGTCGACATCTTCTGCTTCTCGGCCGTGGTCGGATCCCGGTCGCCCAGCCGCCGGAGGAAGTCGGCGACGAGCCAGGCCTTCACCATCGACTCGGTGGTGTTGTGGTAGGTCGTCGAGTTCGCCGACCCGGTCGTCTCACCGGTCGTCCGGTCCAGCAGCGACCAGGCGTACGCGGCGCCGGAGGCCAGCTGCACCTGAACCGGGGTGGTCTCACGCAACGTCGGCGGTGGCGGCGGCTCCGGCGACTTGGAGATCGACGGCGAAGCGGGCGCGAACGGCAGTCCGGCCGCCCGCGAGGGGGTCAGGGTGGTGCCCAGCAACAGGCCGAGGCCTGCGACGACGCTCAGACAGGCCACGACGAGCAGGGCTCGGCGCGTGAGCATGAGGGGGTTACTCCGGGGGTGATGTATCGGGGGTGGTCGGGGGGTCCTTCTGGAGCACCCCACCCTAGGCCATCAGCGTCGGAAGCGGCTACGCCGAGGCTGGGCGACGGCCGGGGAGGTGTGACAGAGCTTGCCCGAAACCGGCGAGAGCTGTAACACTGGACGGATGGGTGAGGGACTGCTGGACCAGGTCGCGGAGGCCGAGGCCGAGCTGCTCGCGGCGGGCGATCGGCGGCTCGCTCGCGGCGATGACGTGCGGGCATGGTTCGATGCCGTGATCGAGGCCGACCAGAAGGTCGAGCCCCGCGACTGGATGCCCGACGACTACCGCAAGGGACTCGTCCGGCAGATCGCGCAGCACGCGCACTCCGAGATCATCGGGATGCAGCCCGAGGGCAACTGGATCAGCCGGGCGCCGACGTTGAAACGCAAGGCGATCCTGCTCGCGAAGGTGCAGGACGAGGCCGGGCACGGGCTCTACCTGTACGCGGCGGCGGAGACCCTCGGCGTCACCCGCGAGGAACTCGTCGACGCCCTCATCGAAGGCCGTCAGAAGTACAGCTCGATCTTCAACTATCCGACGTTGACCTGGGCCGACGTGGGCGCGATCGGCTGGCTCGTGGACGGCGCGGCGATCGTCAACCAGGTGCCGCTGTGCCGGTGCTCCTACGGGCCCTACGCCCGCGCGATGATCCGCATCTGCAAGGAGGAATCCTTCCACCAGCGGCAGGGCTATGAGATCCTGCACACTCTCAGCCACGGCACCCCTGAGCAGAAGGCGATGGCGCAGGACTCGGTGGACCGCTGGTGGTATCCGTCGCTGGCGATGTTCGGCCCGCCGGACACCGAGTCGACGCACAGTGCCAAGTCGATGGGCTGGAAGATCAAGCGCCACTCCAACGACGAGCTGCGGCAGCGGTTCGTCGACATGTGCGTACCGCAGGCGGAGGTGCTCGGGTTGACGCTCCCGGACCCGGAGCTGCGCTGGAACGACGAACGCGGGCACCACGACTTCACCGAGCCCGACTACGCCGAGCTCATGCGGGTGGTCGCCGGAGACGGCCCGTGCAACGCCGAACGGATGGCCCACCGTCGCCGGGCCCACGACGAGGGCGCCTGGGTCCGCGAGGCGGCCGCCGCATACGCCCGGAAGAGAGAAGGGGACCGATGACCCTCTGGGAGGTCTTCATCCGCCCCCGGCGAGGGTTGTCGCACACCCACGCCGGCAGCGTGCACGCCGAGGACGCGGAGACCGCGCTGCGCAACGCGCGCGACGTCTACACCCGCCGTCAGGAGGGCGTGTCCATCTGGGTCGTCCGGGCGTCCGACATCGCGGCGAGCAGCCCGGAGGAGAAGGACCCGTTCTTCGCCCCGGCCGCCGACAAGATCTACCGCTATCCCACGTTCTACGAGGTCCCCGAGGGAGCGCCGCACCTGTGACCGCCGTGGTGCACGATCCGATCACGCTGGGCGACGACGCGTTGCTCGCGGCGCAGCGGCTCGCCGAGTGGGCCTCGCGCGCGCCCACCATGGAAGAAGACGTCGCGCTGGCCAACATCGCCCTCGACCAGCTCGGGGCGGCCCGGCTGTTCCTGTCGCTCGCCGGCGACGAGGACGAGCTGGCGTACCGGCGCGACGATCGGGAGTTCCGCAACTGCCTGCTCGTCGAGCTGCCCAACGGGCCGGCCAGGGGCGACCTCGACTTCGGCTGGACCATCGCCAAGCTGCTGTTCCTGTCGGCGGCGCAAAGCCAGACCTATGCCGGGCTGGCGGCCGAAGGCGGGCCACTGGGCGAGATCGCCGCGAAGACGGTCAAGGAGTCCGCCTACCACTTCGACCACGCGAGTCTGTGGACGCGGCGGCTCGGTGACGGAACCCCGGAGTCCCATCGCCGGATGACCGACGCCGTCCAGCGGCTTTGGGCGTACACCTTCGATCTGACCCAGGATCGCGCGGCCTGGCTGGCCGTGATCGAGCCGGTGCTCGCGGAGGCCGGGCTCGACCGGCCCGCGGACCGCGAGCCCAAGATCGGCGGCCGCTCGGGGCAGCACACCGAGCACCTGAGCTACCTGCTGGCCGAGATGCAGGTCCTGCATCGCGCACATCCCGGCGCGCGATGGTAGACGTCCAGGCCGTCGCGGGCGCGGTCCTCGACCCCGAGCTGCGCGTGGTCACCATCGCCGAGCTGGGCATCTTGCGGTCCGCGCGGGTCCTGCCCGATCAAACGGTACGCGTGGAGATCACCCCGACGTACGCCGGTTGCCCGGCGATGGACGCCATCCGGGAGGACATCCGCAGCGCTCTGACCAGCGCAGGCCACCCGGAGGTGGAGGTCGTGACGGTGCTGAGCCCGCCCTGGAGCACCGACATGATCACGCCGTCGGGCCGGGACGCGCTCGCTCGCGCGGGCATCGCGCCGCCGACCGCCGGGCCGGTGGCGCTGACCCTGTCGCCAGTGTGCCCGCGGTGTGGTTCCGGGCGGACCGAGGAGATCAGCCGATTCGGGCCGACGGCCTGCCAGTCGATCTGGCGATGCACGTCGTGTCTGGAGCCGTTCGACCATGTGAGGCGGTTTTAGGTGAGATTCGAGACGCTGACCGTCGGCGCCGTCGAACCGGCCAGCGCGGACGGGGTGGTCATCACCTTCGCCGTCCCGGCGGACCTGCGGGCGGCCTTCGCGTTCCAGGCCGGGCAGCACGTGACGCTGGACGAGAAGCTGCGGCGGTCCTACTCGATCTGCTCGACCCCGGCTCAGCTGGTTTCGCGGGGCTCGCTGTCGGTCGGCGTACGCCTGCTGCCCGACGGCGAGTTCTCGGCGATCGCTGCGTCCCTGGCCCCGGGCAGCGAGGTGGCGGTGTCGTCGCCGTTGGGCCGGTTCACCAGCCCGTTCGAGGCGGCTCGGCAGCGGCGTTACGGAGCGATCGTCGGCGGCTCCGGGATCACCCCCGTGCTGTCACTGGTGGGCACCGCGCTCGCCCTCGAACCACACAGCACCTTCGCGGTGATCTGCGCGAACCGCACCTCGGCCAGCGCCTTCGCCGTCGACGAGCTGGCCGACCTCAAGGACCGCTACCCGGATCGGCTGCAAGTCCTGCACGTGTTGTCCCGCGAACCGGGCGCGCCGCTGCACGGCCGGCTCACCTCCGAGCTGGTGAGCGAACTGCTCCCGGTCGTCGGCCCGGTCGACGAGTGGTTCCTGTGCGGGCCGCTGGGCCTGGTCGAGAGCGCCCGGTCGGTGGTGGCCGCGACCGGGGCGCAAGTGCACGTGGAGCTGTTCCACGTCGGACCGGTGCCGGCCCCGCCGCCGTCTTCGTCCTCGGCGGGGGACGTGCACGTGGAGATCCGGCTGGACGGGCGGGCCACGTCGTTCACCATGGGCAGCGGCGAACGCGTCCTCGACGCGGCCCTCCGCCACCGCTCCGAACTCCCGTACGCCTGCCGCGGCGGAGTCTGCTCGACCTGCCGTGCCCGGGTGGTCTCCGGGACCGTCGAGATGGCGGCGAACTGGGCGCTGGATCCCGCCGAAACGGCGGCCGGATACGTGCTGACCTGCCAGTCGCATCCGACCTCGGAGCAGCTCGTCGTCGACTACGACGCCTGACCGCCTGCAGCCGCTTCATCCCTGCGGATCACGGCTTATGCGTGCCTCCTGGGCCGCTGAAGCATGCGTAACCCTGATCCGCAGGGAAACGGCGATCAGGTGGTCTCGATCTCAACCGGGATACGAGTACGGCATATCGGGCGTTTCAATCGGTGTAGCACCCGGCCGTGAAAGTGTTCACAAGCTCTTGTCCAGCATCCGGGACGAGCGGTGATACTGGTGACGACCGGTACCCCACCTTCGAGGACTGGATCGTCTATGAGCGCACAGTCGCGCAGTTTGACCGTCGGCGTCATCGGCGCCGGGCGGGTCGGCGCCATCCTGGGCGCGGCGCTGGCCGCCGCAGGTCACCACGTGGTGGCCGCCTCGGGCGTATCCGCCGCCGCCAAGCACCGGATCGCCACCCTCCTCCCGCAGGCTCGCAACCTCCCGGCCGATCAGGTCGCGCGCGAGGCTCATGACCTGCTCATCATCGCCGTACCGGACGACGCGCTGGCCGCGGTGGTGGCTGGGCTCGCCGGAATCGGCGCGCTGCACCCCGGGCAGGTCGTGGTCCACACCTCCGGCGCGCACGGGCTGGGCGTACTGGAGCCGGCGCGAGCCGTCGGCGCCCGGCCACTCGCCCTGCACCCCGCGATGACCTTCACCGGTACGGCCGCCGACCTGGCAAGGCTCGAAGACGGCGTCTCCTTCGGCGTGACCGCTCCGCCGGAGCTGGCCGTCATCGCCCATGACCTCGTCGACGACCTGCAGGGTCAGCTCGAATGGATCGACGAGCAGGATCGTCCGCTCTACCACGCCGCCCTCGCGCACGGGGCCAACCACCTCGTGACGCTCGTCAACGAGGCGGCCGACCGGCTGCGGGACGCGGGCGTGACCCACCCGGAGAAGGTGCTCGGCCCGTTGCTGCGCGCTGCCCTGGAGAACGCCCTGGCCAGCGGGGATGCCGCCCTGACCGGCCCGGTTTCGCGGGGCGACGCGGGGACGGTCGCCAAGCACGTCGCCGCGATGGGCACCGTCGCACCCGACTCGGTTCCCGCGTACCTCGCGCTGGCTCGGCGTACCGCCGACCGGGCGATCGCCGTCGGGCGGCTGCGCCCGACCGATGCCGAACCGCTGCTCGGCGTACTGGCCGGGAAGCCTGAGACGGTGCATTCATGAGCGGCCTTCGGCCGGTCATCGGCCAGCACGGTTGTCGTCATGCGAGCGCCGGCCGTAGGTCGGTGATCGCATGACCGATGTGGTGACCACGCGGGCGGAGCTGAAGGCCGCGCGCGGGCGAGCTGGCGGCCGGGTCGCGGTCGTGATGACCATGGGCGCCCTCCACGACGGGCACGCCGCCCTACTGCGGGAGGCCCGTAAGCAGGCGGATTTCGTCATCGCGACGATCTTCGTCAACCCGCTCCAGTTCGGCCCGAACGAGGATTTCCAGCGCTATCCCCGGACGCTGGACGCCGACCTGGAGATCTGCCGAGCCGAGGGCGTCGACCTGGTCTTCGCCCCGACGCCCGACGTCATGTACCCCGACGGCGATCCCGCGATCCTGATCGATCCCGGCCCGCTCGGCACCGAGCTCGAAGGCGCGGTACGCCCCGGCCACTTCGCCGGTGTCCTGACGGTCGTCTGCAAGCTCCTGCACCTGACGGCGGCGGACGCCGCGTTCTTCGGGGAGAAGGACTACCAGCAGCTCACCTTGATTAAGGCGATGGCCCGGACGCTGGACCTCGACGTCGAGATCATCGGGGTGCCGACCGTACGCGAGCCGGACGGCCTGGCGCTGTCCAGCCGGAACCGTTACCTCTCCGCCGACGAACGGACGCTGGCCCTGGCGCTGTCCCGGGCGCTGCGGGCCGGGGCTCAGGCCGCGCTCTCCGGTGCGGACGTGCTCGCCGCCGCGGGAGCAGAGCTGACGGCGGTGGACGCCGACTACCTGGAACTGCGAGCCCCCGATCTCGGCCCGGCTCCGCGGACCGGCGAGGCGCGGCTGCTTGTGGCGGCCCGCGTAGGGACCACTCGCCTGATCGACAACACGCACATCCACCTGGGGAGCGACCGATGATCCGCACGATGCTCAAATCCAAGATCCACCGGGCGACGGTGACTCAGGCCGACCTCCACTACGTCGGCTCGGTCACGGTCGACTCCGAGCTGATGGCCGCGGCCGACCTCCTGCCGGGGGAGAAGGTCGCCATCGTCGACGTCACCAACGGTGCCCGGCTCGAGACGTACGTGATCGAGGGGGCGCCCGGCTCCGGCGTGATCGGCATCAACGGCGCGGCGGCGCATCTCGTCCACCCCGGCGACCTGGTCATCATGATCGCGTACGCGCAGATGGACGACGCCGAGGCGCGGGCGTATCAGCCCCGGGTGGTCCACGTCGACGCGGACAACAAGATCATCGAGCTGGGGGCGGACCCGGCTGAAGCCGTCCCCGGGATGGTCGGCGACCTGGTCAGCGGCCGCGCCTGACGCTCCCCTCGCGGGCGGCGTGCGTGATCATTGCGTCAGCCATGCTGTTTCAGCGGACAATTCGCCGCGTGAAACGACGTGGCTGGCGCAATGATCACTTCGCCGCGGGAACGGCGTGGCTGGTCACAGGCCGGCTTCGAGGTAGGACAAGGCCTCGTCGACGAGTTCGGCGAGGTCCTTCGCCGGATCGGCGATCCAGGTCTCGAAGACGGCGAGGATCGCCCCCATCATCGCGCCGGTCGTCGCGCGTACGCGTGGATGCTCGGCGGGCAGCCCCAGGTGCCGGCCGATGAGGTCGTCGAACAGGTGCTGCGTGTTGAGCCAGTTGTCCCAGACTCGCGCCTTGACCTGCGGCGTCGAGTACATGAGCGTGGTGCGTTCCCGGATGGCGTCGATCTCCTGCTGCGGCAGGCCGCTGAAGGTGCTCCGGATGACCTCCCGGATACGCCGGATCGGGGTGCCGGTCGGGGGCAGTTCATGCCACCGCTCGACGAACATCGGGTCGTACTCGTCCTGGATGATCACGTCTTCCTTGGTCGGGAAGTACCGGAAGAAGGTGGCCGGCGAGACTTCGGCGGCGGCCGCGATCTGATCCACGGTGGTGGCGTCGTAGCCCTGTTCGCGGATCAGTCGCATGGCGGCCTCCTGCAGCGCCTTGCGCGTCTTCGCCTTCTTCCGTTCGCGGAGACTCGGCGATGTGGGCGAGTCAGACCTCGAGTCGGGCATGTGCTGATTCTGCGACAGGGTCGGCGCTCGCGGTGGATCGCCCGGGGAGGAAGACCGCCGAGAGCACTGCTCCGAGCAGGACGACCGCCCCGCTGACGGCGAGCACCGCGTCCATCCCGGCCACGAAGGCCGGCACCGGGTCGAGGGTCGGGACGCGTACCGCCGCCAGCACGGACTCGGTCGCGGCGGAGGCGATCTCCGCGGGCAGCCGCGTGGTGTCCAGCCGCGCCGTGTAGACCGCCGAGAGCAGGCTGCCCAGGGCGGCCACCCCGAGCGCCCCGCCCACCTGCCGCATCGCCTGGACCGCGCCCGAGCCGACCCCGCTCTTGCCTTCGGGCAGGCTGGCCAGCACGGCGTCCATCGCCGAGGGCATGCACAGGCCGAGGCCGAAGCCGAGCGCGGTCAGCCAGGTGGCGGTCCAGGCGTACCCGTCGTCGTGGCTGGTCAGGGCGCCGAGACCGAGCGCGACGGCCGACACCGCGAGGCCCGCCGACACCACCACCCGCGCGCCGAGCCGGGCCGCCACCCGGGTCCCGATCCGCGCCGCCACGATCAGGCCCGCGATCATCGGCAGCAACCGCACGCCCACGCCCAGGGCGTCATAGCTCATCGCGGCGGCGAGATACTGCGGCAGGACGAACAGCACGCCCATCATCGCGAAGCTCGCGGCCGTCGCGGCCAATGAACCCCACAGGAAGTCGCGGTTCGCGAACAGCTTGCGGTCGATCAAGGGGTACGCCGAACGCCCGAGCCGGATCCAGAAGAGCCCGAGGACCACCACGCCGGCGGCGATCCACGGGAGCGCCCGCGTCCACCCGTCGACGGGGGCGAGGATGACGCCGTAGACGAAGGCGCCGAGGCCGGCCACCGAGAGCACCGCTCCGATCAGGTCGACCCGCTGCGCCTGGGGGTCCCGGGACTCCGGGAGGAGGACGATCGCCGCGATCACGGCCAGCGCCACGATGGGCAGATTGATCAGGAAGATCGATCCCCAGTGGAAGTGATCGAGGAGGTAGCCGCCGAGCACCGGGCCGATCGGCACCCCGAGGGCCACGGCGATGGACCAGGTGGCGATGGCCCGGGGCTGTTCGGCTCGGTCGAAGACGACCGGCAGCACCGACATGGTCAACGGCATGATCAGCGCCGCCCCGAGGCCCATGACCGCCCGCGCCACGACGAGCTGGGGCACGGCGTCGGCGTACGCGGCGACGGCGGAGGCCGCCCCGAACAGCAGCAGCCCGGCGACGAGCCACCGTTTGCGGCCGAGCCGATCGCCGAGCAGACCGGCCGGGAGCAGCGCCACCGCGAACACCACGATGTAGGAGTCGACGATCCACTGCAGGTCGTCGGTTCCGGCGTCGAGGTCGCCGGCCAGCGTCGGCAGCGCCACGTTGAGCACCGTCCCGTCCAGGCCGATGACCAGGACGGACAACGCCAGGACCGCCAGAATCCACCAGCGCGAGCGGCGTACTGAAGTGAGGGTAGCCATGTTTTGAGAGTAACTCTCAAAAGCGAGCAACTGTCAAGTCAACACGAACGGCGATCATGTCGTAAGCTCCGCTCTCCGACCTTGACGTCGGCATACATGGGGACTTGGGGAGTGACGAGATGCGTCGCTGGATCGCGACCGTGGCGCTGGCGGGCGCCGCTGTCTTGGGGCTGACCGGATGCGGCCTGCCGGACGGTGTCGACGGGAACCTGACCGACCAGTGGTCGGCGTTGCCTGCCCCGGAGGGCTTCACGCCCGAGGCGGGCACTTGTCACCTGGCGTACGCCACCACGGCGTACCGGCGCAGTTACTTCCCGATGAAGTGCGACGTCGCGCATATGACGGAGACCGTCTACGTCGGCACGACCGACGTCCTCAGCGCCCCGCCGAAGGCCGGGACGGCCGACTACGTCAAGCTGCTCCAGACTTGCGAGACCAAGGTCAACGAGTTCGTCGGCGGAGACTGGCACGACGGCCTGCTGTGGTTCGGATTGACCCTTCCGGGCGTCGAGGCCTGGGCCGGCGGTGCGCACTGGTACCGCTGCGAACTGGTGACGCTGGACCAGATCTTCGGCGAAGAGGGCCAGCACACCGGCTCGCTGAAGGGCGAGCTGACCAAGCCGGGCTCGCCGATCCGCCTCGGCTGCTTCAGCTACGCCAGCGGCCGGAGCATCGCTCCCGTCGCCTGCACGAAGAAGCACAACGCGGAGTACGTGGGCACGGTCCCCGTGGCGAGCTACGCGGCCGCCAAGGACCGCACAAAGATGATCAAGGCCTGCCACCAGCGGATCGCCGCGTACGTCGGGATGAAGTACAGCAGCGACATGAAGTACCGCACCGGCGTGTTCTGGGACTCCCTGACGCAGACGGAGTTCGCCAACGGTGACCACCGGGTGCGCTGCTACGCCTGGTTCTCGCCGGACACGAAGACGAAGTCGATCAAGGGCGCCGGAGCCAAGGCCCTCCCCATTCACTACGCGTGACGTCAGTGACCGCGCTTACGTTTCCGTAGTGCAAACGCCCGGGGAACGGTTGACTGTCCTTATGCCAGACACCGTTGGGTCAGCGCGGGCGTGGCTGCCCACGAGGTTGCCCGCTCCCGAGCCCGGTTGGGCCGAGTCGACCGACGTCGTCGTGATCGGATCGGGCGTCGCCGGGCTCACCACCGCCCTGCACCTGCGGGAGGCCGGGCTGCACGTCACGGTCGTCACCAAGGTCAACATCGACGACGGGTCGACCCGCTGGGCCCAGGGCGGGATCGCGGCGGTGCTCGACCCGTTCGACACCCCGGCCGCCCACGCCGAGGACACCATGGTCGCCGGGGTGGGCCTGTGCGATCGAGCCGCCGTCGACGTGCTGGTCAGCGAAGGCCCCGACCGCGTACGCGAGTTGATCCGCTGGGGTACGCAGTTCGACCGCAATCCGGACGGCTCGCTGATGCTGACCCGCGAAGGCGGCCACCACGCGAATCGCATCGTCCACGCGGGCGGCGACGCCACCGGCGCGGAGGTCCAGCGGGCGCTGCACACGGCGGTGCACCGCGATCCGTGGATCCGCCTCGTGGAGCACGCGCTCGTGCTCGACCTCCTGCGTGACGCGAGCGGCCGGGCCTGCGGCATCACGCTGCACGTGCTCGGCGAGGGCCGGCCCGACGGCGTGGGCGCGATCCATGCGCGCGCGGTCGTCCTGGCCACCGGCGGCATGGGCCAGATCTTCGCCGCCACGACCAATCCGATCGTGTCCACCGGAGACGGTGTCGCGCTCGCGCTGCGAGCCGGGGCGACCGTGACCGACCTTGAGTTCGTCCAGTTCCACCCGACCGCGCTCTACCTGCGCAGCAGCGGTTCGGCCCAGCAGCCGCTGGTCTCCGAGGCGCTGCGCGGCGAGGGGGCGTACCTGGTCGACGGGGACGGCAAGCGTTTCATGGTCGGCCAGCACGACCTGGCCGAACTGGCGCCCCGCGACATCGTCGCCAAGGGCATCCATCGGCAGTTGCTCGCCAGCGGGGCGGAGCACGTCTACCTCGACGCCCGGCACGTCGAGCGGGTGACCGAGCGGTTCCCGACGATCACGGCGTACTGCCGCGCGGCGGGCATCGACCCCGCACAGGACCTGATCCCGGTCGCGCCGGCCGCCCACTACGCCAGCGGCGGGGTCCGCACCGACCTGCACGGGCGCACCTCCATCCCGGGCCTGTACGCCTGCGGCGAGGTCGCCTGCACCGGTGTGCACGGCGCGAACCGGCTCGCCTCGAACTCGCTGCTGGAAGGACTGGTCTTCAGTCGCCGGATCGCCGCCGACATCGCCGCCGAGAAGCCCGGCTTCGCCGACCCGGTCGACGCGTACGAGGTTCCCGGCGGCGAACCGCCGTCCCCCGAGGGCGAGGCGACCTGGCGAGCCAACCTCCAGACCGCCATGAGCCGGGGCGCCGGCGTCCTGCGTACGGCGGCGGGGCTGGCCGAGACCCAGGCCGTGCTCGCCGAACTCGCCACCCGTACGCCGCGACGCGGCACCGACGGCTGGGAGCTGACCAACCTCCTCACCGTGGCGTCCGCCCTGGTCCGGGCGGCGTCGCTCCGGGAGGAGACGCGCGGCTGCCACTGGCGCGAAGATCACCCCCAGGCCGAGGAGAGCTGGCGGGGGCACCTCCTCGCCCGGCTCGCCGACGGCGGCGTCACCGACGAATGGGAGCCCATGGCATGAGAGAACAGACCGCGCGAGCGCTCCGCGCCGAGGGCATGGACCCCGGCGAGGTCCAGCGCATCGTCCAGACCGCGCTCCTGGAAGATCTCGGCCCGACCTGGACGGACGTCACCAGCTTCGCCACCATCCCGGCCGGGCAGACCGACGTCGGGGACATCGTCGCCCGGGCCTCCGGCGTGGTCGCCGGACTGCACGTGGCTGCGGCCGTCTTCGAAGAGGTCGAACTGCTGGTGATCGAGGATTCGGGCGGTGTGCGTACAAGCGTGGACTTGATCGCGCGAGACGGTGCGCGAGTGACCCGCGACGACGTGCTGGCCACGGTGAGCGGCCCCACCCGCGTGCTGTTGATGGCCGAGCGGACCGCGCTCAACCTGTTGTGCCGGATGTCCGGGGTGGCGACCCACACGCGGGCCTGGGCCGACGAGCTGACCGGGACCACCGCGACCGTGCTCGACACCCGCAAGACCACGCCGGGGCTGCGCGTGCTGGAGAAGTACGCGGTCCGCGCGGGCGGCGGCACGAACAAGCGCATGGGCCTCTACGACGTCGCGATGATCAAGGACAACCACAAGCTCGCGGCGGGCTCGATCACCGCTGCCTACCAGCGGGTACGCGAGACCTTCCCGGACGTGCCGGTGCAGGTGGAGGTCACGACGCTGGCCGAGGCCGTCGAGGCGGCCGACGCCGGAGCCGACTTCTTGCTGCTCGACAACATGGCGCCGGACCTGCTGCGACAGGTCGTCGCCGAGGTGGGCGAGCGGGTGGAGCTGGAGGCGACCGGCGGCCTGACGCTGGAGGTGGCCCGGAAGTACGCCGAAACCGGCGTCGACTACCTCAGCGTGGGTGGCCTGACCCACTCGTCCCCTATCGTGGACATCGCGTTGGATCTGCGACCCCGGGGCTGACCTTGCTGCTGTGTATCGACATCGGTAACACGAATACGGTGCTCGCCACCTTCGAGGGCGACAAGATCGTGCACTCCTGGCGGGTGAAGACCGACGCCCGCAACACCGCCGACGAACTCGGCCTGATGTTCCGCGGGCTGCTGGCCGGGGACAACGTCGAGATCACCGGGGTGGCCGCCTGCTCGACCGTCCCGGCGGCGCTGCGCTCGCTGCGGACGATGCTGTCGCGGTACTACGGCGGCATCCCGACCGTGATCGTCGAACCCGGCGTCAAGACCGGCGTTCAGCTGGCCATCGACAACCCCAAGGAAGTGGGCAGCGACCGGGTCGTCAACACGCTGGCCGCCCACACCCTCTTCGGCGGGCCGGCCATCGTCGTCGACTTCGGCACCTCGACCAACTTCGACGCGGTGAGCGAGCGCGGGGAATTCCTGGGCGGCGTCCTGGCCCCGGGGATCGAGATCTCGGTCGAGGCGCTGGCCGCCCGCGCGGCCCAGCTGCGCAAGGTGGAGCTGATCAAGCCGCCCAAGGTCATCGGGAAGAACACCGTCGACTGCCTCCAATCCGGGGTCGTCTACGGCTTCGCCGGCCAGGTGGACGGCATCGTCGAGCGGATGATCGGCGAACTCGGCCCGGTGACCGCCGTCATAGCTACCGGCGGACTGGCGCCGGTGGTGGTGGGCGAATGCCGCACGATCACCCATCACGAGCCGATGATCACGCTGATCGGCCTCCGCATGATCTTCGACCGCAACCTTTAGCCATTCCCTTCTCTGGGATTTTCTGCGCGATCATGAACCTATGGTCGTGCTCGACCGGCGTGTCGTGTCCCGGGCGCCCTGATCATTCCCCTGAGCAGGTGATCGGCCTCGCTCCGGGCGTACGCGCTCCCAAAGCCACGTCAATTGCTTGGCCTGGGCATTCGCCGTCGTGCGTACTGCCTTATTGGTTCCCCTTTCCCGAGGGGCGTCGCCGATGCTCGCCGACTGAAATTCACCGGGCCGAAGCGGCGATCGGCGCGGCGGTGGGCGTACGCGGCCGTCCGATTCGAATGAGCGGAACCGCGTCGGGTTCGGTGAATGGCGAGTGTCCAACCGTCGCCGAACGGCTTTCCGGCGCGCGATTGGGCGGGCCGCGTACGCCTGTGAGCGCTGGATCGGCAGCCAGGTCCGGGTTGACCAGGTCAGCGAACTACGAGCGAGCGGCTGAATACCAAGGGCGACGGCGATCGTCGAATCTTTCGATCCGGATCGCATTTCTCGCCGTACGCGAAAATCACGAAACGACAGCGGGCCTTGGCCGTATGCGACCTATTATCGCTATGCTGCTTCCAACGTACATTGGACACGGGAATCCCGGTGATGGAGGCAAGTAATGGCGAGGCAGCAGATCGTCGTCTACAAGGATGATCTGGACGGGACCGAAGAGGGCGTGCGTCCGGTGAAGTTCGGGCTGGACGGCGCGAACTACGAGATCGACCTCGGGCCCTCCAACTACGCGAAGCTGAAGGAGATCCTCGAGCCGTACATCGAGGCGGGGACGAAGGTCAGCGGACGCGCCCCGGCCGGGCGGGTGGCTCCGGCGCGCCGGGCGGCGGCAGCGGCCGAGCAGAAGGAGTTCAACGCTCGGGTGCGGGACTGGGCGGCCAAGAACGGCCACAAGGTCAAGCCGCGCGGGCGGGTTCCGGAGAAGATCATCGACGCGTACCACCAGGCGGGCGGCAAGTAGACCGCCTGGCGGGGCGGGCGACGCGCGGGAACTCACCTGCGAATTTCGCTGTCCGCGTACAAGGGTGCGGGCATGGAACACCGCAGTGTTGAGTGAGGTTGGCTCATACGTCGGTGGCAACGGCGGCCGGCGGGGGCAATACCCCTGTCCAGGCCGCTTTGTCATAGACGGAAAGTGACCAACCGGATACACAACGGTGACCGGACCGACGGCACGCGGACCCCAGCAGTGTCGGCGGTCAGCGATAGAGTGATGAGAAAGCCGCGAAGCGCGGTAAACGTGAGGAGCTCGGAGATGTTTGAGCGGTTCACCGACCGAGCGCGTCGGGTGGTGGTTCTGGCCCAGGAAGAGGCCAGGATGCTCAACCACAACTACATCGGAACCGAGCACATCCTGCTCGGCCTGATCCACGAGGGCGAGGGCGTCGCGGCGAAGGCGCTGGAGAGTCTCGGCATCTCGCTGGAGGGTGTCCGCCAGCAGGTGGAGGAGATCATCGGTCAGGGCCAGCAGGCCCCGAGCGGCCACATCCCCTTCACCCCCCGCGCCAAGAAGGTGCTGGAGCTGAGCCTGCGGGAGGCGCTGCAGCTCGGCCACAACTACATCGGCACGGAGCACATCCTGCTCGGGCTGATCCGCGAGGGTGAGGGCGTCGCCGCCCAGGTCCTCGTCAAGCTCGGCGCCGACCTCAACCGGGTCCGGCAGCAGGTCATCCAGCTGCTCTCGGGCTACCAGGGCAAGGAGCCGGCGGCGGCCGGAACCAGTGCGACGGGCGAGACCGCGCCGTCGACGAGCCTGGTGCTCGACCAGTTCGGTCGCAACCTGACCCAGTCGGCGCGGGAGGGCAAGCTCGACCCCGTGATCGGCCGGGAGAAGGAGATCGAGCGGGTCATGCAGGTGCTGTCCCGCCGGACGAAGAACAACCCGGTGCTGATCGGTGAGCCGGGCGTCGGCAAGACGACCGTGGTCGAGGGCCTGGCGCAGAAGATCGTCAAGGGCGAGGTGCCGGAGACGCTCAAGGACAAGCAGCTCTACACGCTGGACCTGGGTGCTCTGGTCGCCGGTTCCCGCTACCGCGGTGACTTCGAGGAGCGCCTGAAGAAGGTCCTCAAGGAGATCCGCACGCGCGGCGACATCATCCTGTTCATCGACGAGATCCACACTCTGGTCGGGGCGGGCGCAGCCGAGGGCGCGATCGACGCGGCGAGCATCCTCAAGCCGATGCTGGCCCGTGGCGAGCTGCAGACCATCGGCGCGACCACGCTGGACGAGTACCGCAAGCACCTGGAGAAGGACGCGGCGCTGGAGCGGCGCTTCCAGCCGATCCAGGTCGGCGAGCCCTCGGTGGCCCACACCATCGAGATGCTGAAGGGTCTACGGGATCGTTACGAGGCGCACCACCGGGTGACGATCACGGATGCGGCGCTGGTGGCGGCGGCGAATCTGGCTGACCGGTACATCTCTGATCGGTATCTGCCGGACAAGGCGATCGACCTGATCGACGAGGCCGGGGCGCGGATGCGGATCCGCCGGATGACTGCTCCGCCGGACCTGCGTGACTTCGATGAGAAGATCGCTCAGGTGCGCCGGGACAAGGAGTCCGCGATCGACGCGCAGGACTTCGAGCGGGCCGCGCAGCTGCGGGACAAGGAGAAGCAGCTGCTGCAGCAGAAGGCGCAGCGGGAGAAGGAGTGGAAGGCCGGCGATCTCGACGTCGTGAGCGAGGTCGACGACGAGCAGATCGCTGAGGTGCTGGCGAACTGGACCGGTATTCCGGTGTACAAGCTGACCGAGGAGGAGACCTCGCGGCTGCTGCGGATGGAAGACGAGCTGCACAAGCGGGTCGTCGGCCAGATCGACGCGGTCAAGGCGGTGTCCAAGGCGATCCGGCGTACGCGGGCGGGGTTGAAGGACCCGAAGCGTCCGTCCGGATCGTTCATCTTCGCCGGCCCGTCGGGTATCGGTAAGACCGAGCTGAGCAAGGCCCTGGCCGAGTTCCTGTTCGGGTCCGAGGATGCGTTGATCCAGCTGGACATGTCGGAGTTCCATGATCGGTACACGGTGTCGCGTCTGGTCGGTGCCCCGCCTGGATACGTCGGTTACGACGAGGGTGGTCAGCTGACGGAGAAGGTGCGCCGGCGGCCGTTCTCGGTGGTGCTGTTCGACGAGATCGAGAAGGCGCATCCGGATGTGTTCAACACGTTGCTGCAGATCCTGGAGGACGGTCGGCT